>CABPCG010000003.1 GCA_902405995.1 uncultured Collinsella sp. | reverse complement strand
CCCGTGCCTTTAAAGGCACGGGCAGGGAGTATCGTATCCCGAATTGTGAAAGAAATTCACCCACAAGTGAAATTCTGCGGGTGAATTGCGGGTGAAACTTTTTGTAAATCAAAATAAAGCACAAGCAAAAATAACTCGCTACCTGCTATTTTCTTTTCTATAATTAGAATTCATTTACTATGATTAACAGTAATTACTCCGGGCTCATAACCCGGAGGTCGTAGGTTCAAATCCTGCCCCCGCGACCAAGAAATTGCAGCTCGTCGGCCTAGCCGGCGAGCTTTTTTGTTATTCCGGGACCGTATTTTCGGTCCAATTCTCGGCCTCTCAAACAAAATCTCGATCTGTAACATCTAGACCCGATTTGGGCGGCTAGGTGTTACAGATTGAGATGTTGAGTCCCCGCCTGGACGGTTTGTCTAAATCTGTAACATGAGGGACGGATTTTGCCGAGTTGTTGTTACAGATTGAGATTTTCTTGCAGGCGGGTCCCGTTTGTCTTGATTTGTAACATCTGGGGCCCATTTTGCCGAGTAACCGTTACAGATCTAGATCTTTCGGCAGGCTAGATTGGTTTGTCTCGATCTGTAACAGTAAAGGGGCAAAAGTGGGTCCAGATGTTACAGATCTAGATTGTTGAGGATGGGTCGAGAGGAATGTCTCGATCTGTAACATCTAGGGTCGTTTTTGGCCTGTAGATGTTACAGATTGAGATTTTCCGCCGGGACGGTTTCGGTTTGTCTCGATCTGTAACAGTTGCTCGGCAAAATAGGGTCTTACTGTTACAGATCGAGACAAACCGGCAGCCGGCCCCGCCCCATCCACCTGCCGCTACCTGCTGTCTGCCGATTTCCGTTGCGCCACTGTGCTCCCATGCCATATCCTCTAGACAACTACGCGGCAACATCGCCGCCGCGCCTACAAGAGAGGAATGTCCATGACCGCACCTGCATCCAAGCTGCTCCAGCCCATTACGGTTGGCCCCCTTGAGCTCAAGAACCGCATTATGTTCCCGCCGCTAACCACCGGCTACGAGGAGCGCGACGGTTCCATCGGCGAGCGCAGCCTGGCTTTTTACGAGCGCCTGGCCCGTGGCGGCGTGAGCTACATCGTCATCGGCGACGTCGCTCCCGTTATGACCGCAAGCCCCACGCCCAAGCTGGCGACCGACGCTCAGATCCCCACGTTTAAGGCCCTGGCCGACGCCGTCCACAAGCACGGCGCCAAGGTCGCGCTGCAGCTGTTCCACCCCGAGTACGACGTCCCCGGCGTCGGCCGCATGGTCATGGGCTCCATGGCCGCCGCCAAGGCCGCGCAGGAGGCCAAGGCCGCCGGCGATGAGGAGACCTTTGCCGCCAAGATGGCCGAGTCCAACGAGATTCGCAAGCAGGCCTACGCCAAGCTGCACCACGACATGCAGCACTTTGTGAACGAGGCGAGCGTGGAACAGCTCACCCAGATCAAGGAGGCTATCGCCGCCTCGGCCGCCCGCGCGCAGCAGGCTGGCATCGACGCCATCGAGGTCCACGGCGACCGCTTGGTGGGTTCGCTATGTTCGGCCATCCTCAACCAGCGCACCGACGAGTACGGTGGCTCGTTCGAGAACCGCGTCCGCTACGCGCTGGAGGTCGTCGCTTCCATTAAGGAAGCCGCGCCGCAGCTGATGGTGGAGTACAAGCTCCCCGTGATCATGGAGAACCCCGACGGCACGCCGCGCGGCAAGGGTGGCCTGCAGCCCGACGAGGCCTGCGAGTTCGCCAAGCTGCTCGAGGGCGCGGGCATCGACATGATCCAGGTCGCACAGGCCAACCACACCGGTAACATGGGCGACACCATTCCGCCCATGGGCGCCATGCCCTACAACTGGACGCTGCCTGTGGCCGAGCGCGTTAAGGCCCTGGTCTCCGTGCCGGTGGCAACCGTCGGCCGCGTGGTTTCGGTCGAGGCCGGCGAGAAGATCCTGGAGGATGGCGCGGCCGACATCATCGCCTACGGCCGCTCGCTCATGTGCGACCCCGACATTGCGCTGAAGGCCGCCACGGGTGAGCCCATCCGCGAGTGCCTCAACTGCAACAAGGGCTGCGTCGATGCGATTCAAAACCGCAAGTACATCTCGTGCGTGCTCAATGCCGAGAACGGCGACGAGGCGACCATCGCCATCAAGCCGGGCGAGGGCGACAAGAAGATCGCCGTGGTGGGCGGCGGCATTGCCGGCCTGGAGGCCGCGCGCGTGGCGGCCAAGCGCGGCTATGATGTGACCGTCTATGAGGCGAGCGACCATCTGGGCGGCCAGATTGTGCTGGCGGCCGCGCCTCCGCGCAAGGACGAGATCATGCGCTCGGTCGAGTACTACGAGAAGATTCTGCCCGGCCTGGGCGTGAAGGTTGAGCTCAACCATGCCGCTACCGCCGAGGACCTCAACGCCGCCGACGCCGCGATTGTGGCTGTGGGCGCGCACGACGTGGTCATTCCCGTATCCGGCGCCGATTCGGACAAGGTCGTCTCGAGCTGGGACGTGCTGGCCGGCAAGGCGGAGCTTACGGGCCGCGTCGCCGTCATTGGCGGTGGCCTGGTGGGTACCGAGACTGCCGAGTACCTGCTGCAGCACGGCTGTGAGGTGGCGATCGTCGAGATGCTCGACAAGATTGCCGCGGGCGAGTCCGAGACCATTCTGCCGCTGATCATGAGCGACTTTGCCGAGCACAACGTGGAGCAGCACGTGAAGACCCGCCTGACCGCCATTACCGACGAGGGCGTGGAGGCTGTTCGCACCACCGAGGACGGCGCCGAGGAGCCGGTGAAGATCGCCTGCGATTACGTGGTGATGGCCGTGGGCTCCAGGGCCAACGCGTTTGACCTGGACGGCGTGACGGTGCCCGTGACCTGCGTGGGCGACTGCTCGGGCGAGCGCACCGCCGACATTGCGAGCGCCATTCGCACGGCATATCACGCGGCCAACGAGCTGTAGTTAACTTCGCGGCCAGGCGGGGCGGTAGCACGGATCCGCCCCGCCCGACTGCGTCCCTGCGCACATAGACCATCAACCGGGGTGGGGCCTGCAAGAACAGCGGGCCCCACCCCGGTTTTGGTGCAGGGGGCAGATTAGTTTGCACCAAGTCCTTGGCATATGGGCGTGGCTGCTGTTCGTAATCTTTAAGACATCATTAAGGCTTGCGTTGTGGAGCAAGCCGCAGGTCAATGCTATTCTTTTACCTTATCGTACGGTGTTGTATTCTGCCTGAATTCTCTACCTGCGAACAACGGATAAACGCGACCGAGCGGAAAGGATGGCACGCCCGCTAGCAGGGCAAACGCAAACGATGAGTGGCATGGACCGACATAGCGAGCTCCAGCAGCACAAGACGGCGGCCGAGTACCGCCAAGCTGCCGACGAGCATGTGCGGACCCTCAAGGATTTCTGGAAGGATTTCCTGGTGAGCGGTCTGTTTGTGCTGGCCGCCATCGTTGCCATCTTTGCATGCCTGGCCTGGTTTGCCGCGAATAACCGAGTGAGTGCCACGGGGAGTACGATCGGGGCGAAGGGCCCACGGTTTGTGCTCTCGGGAACGCAGGGCGGCACGGCGGGTAAGTACGACGCCCAGGACAACTACGCGTCGGACAGTACAAGCCTTGCCGTGAACAATCTTTTCAACCTCAATAACATGAGTGCCGATGGCAGTCTTTCTCCGGGGTCGGCGGGCCAGCTTCAGCTCAACGTCAAGCCGCTCTGCAACGACCTGCACGATATTACGGTGGAGATGACCTGGGAGATTTCTGTCCAGACGAGCGTTGCGGGCACGGACGGCACTGCTACGGACGCATCGAAAAATGAAGAGATCATCAACTCGCTTAAAAATCTGGTGCGCGGCCATATCTTGGTTTTCCAGGGCAAAGACACCTCTGGCTTTTACTCCAATCCGCTGGTTCCCACGACAACCACGGTGACCCAGGACGGAGCGAGCGTCACCGTCATCACACAGAGCTTTACCATTCCGGCGAAGAGCTTTCGTGCTGAGGGCTCAAACAATACGACCGAAACCGTCACCAAAACCCTCTACTGGATTTGGCCGGAGCAGTTCAAGAGCTATGTTCGCACGGGCAACGCCGGCTACGGTGGCAACCTTTTCGCTAACACAGGCGACGAGGGGGGATACACGACCCTCGTCGGCGACATCAACAATAACCACGCGTGCTATTTCCGCGCCGATAGCACGAGCGTGCCAGGTCAGGCGCCTAGCGCGGTTCCGCCTGTCGGAGCCGGCATGTCCTCTGCGGATGTGGAAACCTGCGCCAATTATTACAACAACGCCGACGAGATTATCGGCAAGAACGTCAAGTACATTCGCGTGCGCTTTACCGCCAAGGAGGCGGATAAATAAATGGACGAGCAGCTTAATGCCCGCGAGCAGGGCGATATCAAACACAACGAAGGAGCGGCAAACCCCGGCGGCAACGGGTTCGGCTCGCACGGCGAAGCGCGTCCGGCTGGCCGCATCGAGCGTATCAAGGCTTGGGTGAGCGGCCACCGTCGCGAATCCCTTGCCATCATGGGCTTGCTTACCGTGCTTCTCGTGTTGCTGGGATTGACGCTCGGATGGTTCGTCGATGCCAATCGCGGCTCCACCGTCGGCAAGATCAAGGAGCCGGCAGAGCTCAAAGTGCTGGGCCCCAACGCTACGGCAACAGAGCAGATCGACCTGAGCTACAACCCCGAATACGGCGATACCAAGACTGGCAACACGGTGACGCTCAAGCGCGCGTTTTGCGTGCAAACGGGCGGTGACGGTTTTGAGCTGCAACTCGCGAATACGACCAACATTACAGGTCTCACTATTGAGCTGTACAGAGCCGAGAACACGTCTGCGCTCCAGACGCCCGACGTGAGCGGTACCGCAGACGGCAAATCTTATAGCTGGAAAGCAACCGGAGAGAACCTGCTTACGAGCTTCGAATATATCAACAAGGAGAACGACGGTCTGGCAGCCGTGCCGGGCGAGGGCGCAAGCGACCCTACGTTCAAGGACTATCAAAACGTCCAGCGCAACGCGCGCCCGCTCTACCGATACAAGAAATTCGGCAAGAGCGAACTCAACGCTAAGACGCTCGACGGCTCGACTGACAATGACACGCTCAACTTTATCATCAAGCTTTCGTGGGACGAGAGCGCCAAAGAGACCGATGTGATCTACCTGATCGCGCGCAACACGAGCGGTAAGTAGGAGAGGGGGCGCACATGGAGAAGCGAGAGAAGCAGCAGGATGCCGAGCGCGAGCAGCTGGCAAAAAGCAAGAGCCTAGCCAAGAATAAGCTGGTTGTGGCAGCAATCGCCAGCTGCGTCTTGGCGCTCGTGACGGGTGGTTACTTTACCTATTCCGCCTACACCGCCAACGGATTTCTAAAGTCCGTCGCCGCAACGGGCACCGCGCAGAGCCTGTTTGCGAGCGACCTGCTCACGGGCTATATGAGTGCGCCTGGCAACGACGAGCTCGACCGCGCCCAGCGCTCCGTTACGGTATATCCCAACAACAAGCAGCGCAGCTTCACCTTTAGCATCTATAACTATTTGCTGAGCAACAGCAACTTCTGCAACGATAAAAACGTGACGTATACCTTGACGGTCGAGGGGTATGGGCTCGATGGTGCCACGTGGAGCTATGCGCCCCAACCCGCCGGAAACGTCAAGCTTCCGGAGAATCAGCCTACCAAGAACGATTACACCGTGACCTTTCCTGAGGACAAGTTGGGACATGCCTACTTTGTGATTAAGGCCATGGTTGTTTCGAAGGAGAGCCCCGGCACCGAGCTCACCTGTCTGGCGGCGAAAGTCGTGCCGTCAAAGAAGGCCGAGGTCAAAACCGCTGCGGTTGAGGGCGCGCTGGTTGATGAGGCTGGCAAGTTTGCTGATTACGCTGCGTACAACTACCGTGTGACGGTTACGGGCGCACCGGCAAACGTCACGCTCACGTGGGGGGAGAACGTGGAGATCGATCCGTTCTTCGAGACCAACCATGGTGTGACGGCGGATAAAACAAATCACACGGTTACGTTCACCATGGAGCCTGGCTCGATGATCGTCAACTTTTACCGAGCGGACGGCAAGACGCCCGGTGACTGGGGTGACCTGGGCATTAGGGTGAGCGGAACTACCCTGACGGGCACGACGGAGACTCAATAACTCTGGAAGCAGAGTTTTTAGGATAAGAGGTACGGAATCGATGAGAACGGCAAAGCGCATACTCGCAGAGTTCATGACGGTGGTCATGGTGCTCCAGGCATGTTCGCCCACGGTCGCCGCCGTGGCGGCAGGCTGGCAGAACATCTCGAGCGAGATTGCCACCGCGGCTGCGGAGGCATCGGACGCAGCCGAGAGCGGCGAGACCAAGAGCGATGTCACGACCGGGTCTGGGTCGAGTGATACCGGCGCCGAAAGCGACAGTGCTGGGGATGACGCGGCGAAGGATGACGCGGCGAAGGATGACGCTGCAGCAGGCGATACCACCGATAACGCTACGGGTTCCGATTCCACGGGCGACCAGACGGAAGGCGACGATGCCGCTGACGATGCCGCCGCTGACGACGCCGAGCAAGATGCCGATGATGCGACTTCGGAGGACGCTGAGGACCAGGCGGGTGCGACGATTACAAATCTCGATGAGCTTGTCGAGCTGCTCGAGGCGAACGGCGCGGAAAACATCGTACGCAAAGACGACAGGAGCGGAATCCGAAGCCTTGATGTCAAGTCGTCGGAGGCGTTCGCCGTCCTGTCTAACGCCGACGCTTCGCTTTACTATGATGCGCAGATCAAGGTTATCATCACGGGCGATGCGAAGCTCACCGAGTCGGCTAAGAACGGCATGTCTTTCCAGGGCCTTGGCAGTGATGAGCATCCGTTTGAAGGCAAAATCTATAGGTCGTTGAATGGCGTTGATAGCCCTGTTGAGCTTACGTCTAACCGGACGGTTTTCAATAACTTCAAACTGACTGACCAAAACAATACGGTCAAGATAAAGTGGATAGGCGCAACTACCTATAGCGCGCCGATGGTCGCTACGAAGGTCAGCGGTGGGGGCAAGACGCTCAACGCTGTGGTCAACATCGCAGATCCCGTAGGTACCGGCGGGACGGATACGACTTCCGCTCTGACGGCGCCCCTTTTGGGTGAGGCGATGGGTGACCTTACTACAGAGGTCACCTATGGCCCTGCCGGTTCTCTCGAGAAGCTCAACGTAAATGCAGCGGGAAACATCGGTCTTTTAGCGAATACAGTCAAGAGCGGAACCTTTACGGTGGGGTCTGTTAAGTTTCCCGCTAGCCTTGCCGCGGGCGGTGTCGTCGAGACGAGCTCCGGTAATGCCGGTCTGCTCGTAGGCACGGTCGAGGATGGCGCGACTTTGAACGTCGGCACCCTTAATGTTCCCGCTGCTACCGTTCAGTCTGCAAGCGGTTCCGCCGGTGGTGTCGCAGGTCTCGTCGGTTCGAACACAGGCGCCACAGTCAACGTCACGGAGGCTCTCGACCTGCACATGCTCACCGTCAAGGGCACCACCGCCAGTGGCGGCTTCATCGGTAAGGCGACCAGGCTCGCGCTGGGCGCGGACAACAAGAAGTTCACCTGTCCCGCCAACGTCGGCGATGCGAACAGCAAAAGTTCCGGCGGCTTCATCGGCGACGTTAGTTTTGCCGGCCCGGTCGAGTTTGCCAACAACGACCAAATCGATACGGGCGAGGGCGTGAATCTTGGCCAAAGTGGGGACACGGGCGCGGGCGGCGTGTTCGGTCTCCTGGACACAACGAACGGCGATGTCGCAATATCAGGTGGCTCGTATACTAGCAAACTGGTGACGGGCTCCAGCTCCATCTATGGCGGTCTGGTCGGTAGAGTTCAGGATGTGACCAACACAGAGAAGTCGAACAACACCCTTCATATAAAGACGGGTGCCGCGGGCAACCGCTGTTCGGTTGATACTACATGCAGCGTCGCGCCGCGACTGGCAGGAGGCCTGGTCGGCTGGGTGGCAAAGAGCAACAATACTGGAGGCGTTGTAATCGTTGACGGCGCGGACGTCACGTGCCATTCTCCAAAAGCCAATGGAAAGAACTGCGGGTTTGGCGGTGTTGTTGGCGCCTTGGATAGCGGCTATAGCGTGGGCGGGCGTTCGCGTTTTGGAATTCTGGACTGCGGGGACGTTCGCGTTGAAACTGATAAAAACGAATCAATCGCATGTGGTGCCGGAATTGTGGGTTCGGCATGGAACGGCGTCTTGCGCTTGCGTGGGACTACCGATTTATCCGATTGCAAGCTCGAGGCCAACGGTAATACCAGCCAAATTCTTAGATCCTTGGATGGATGCGCCCCATTGGTGTTTGCTCTAGGTTCAGGCTCGGATGCTGAGGCAACGAACGATAATTATTGGCTTTACAAACGTCCTGCTGCGGCGAGGATCGATGACCTGACCTATAACCAGGTTATCCGCCTGACCGGAGAGGAGGGCAAGCTCAGCAAGGATCTTATTAAACTTGATGAAAGCACCTTTTATCAGCCGTTGTGCAATCTGAGTGGTGCTCCAGATGCTGGCAGCAGTGCTGGCTACTCTTGGGGTTATCAGCTACGGTCCCAAAATGGTGACGGGAAGTCGGGTACATACCTCATTAATGATGCGGATACATTCGCATGCATTGCCATGACGGTCCAAACGAACGGCTACTTTGGCGGTGTATTCGGCATCGGCACGGCTAATATTACGAGCTGGTATGGTAATAGTGGGAATGCTATCTCAATTACTTCCGACATTGACCTGCGAGGTACAGGCCTTGAAGGTCTTGCATGTGATGGGTCCGGGCAAGTTAATGCCTTCGTAGGGGCTGTCGAGGGCAACCATCATACCGTTACCTTGGCGATTGGCGAACCTTACGGTACGCGCAACGGCAATGCGCTTGGCGCAAACGATTCGACTGAAGGCAACGGCAAGATTTACCGGCACAGCCGTCTGGGCCTCTTTGCCGCTATCGGCGGTGGCGCGACGGTGAATAACCTCACCGTCGATGGCGTTATGAAGTTCGATAACGGCTTAGGCGTCGACGCTGGCTCGCTTGCGGCAACTATCACTGGCAAGACAACGCTCGGCGGCGTTACGTGCAAGCCGAAAATCACCTGCGATGATACGTTCGGCAACGATGTCAACATTGGCGGCATTGCTGGTAGCGTGAGGGGTGGTGGAACCGTTACTTTCGGCAGCAGCAACATAAGTGGCAGCACGAAGGCGCAAGCGACCGTCAAAACGGGCGCTACCCTCAACGGCAACACGCGCATTGGCGGCGCTATCGGTTATGTGGCGGACGTTGTCGCTATCGTCAACGTGACGAGTCTCGAGGTCGGTGACGCGACCGCGAGCGAAAATGCGATTACCGCGGGCGACAGCGCGAGCAATAAGAAATCCCAGATTGGCGGCCTTATCGGCTGCATCACTCAGGGCACCGCGGCGAATACGACCAACGTCAACATCACAGGACTTACGTTCAATTCGTTCAGCATGACCGTTGGCAAGAACGGTGACGCGAAGAACGGCGCTGGCGGTCTTTTGGGCTACAGCTGGGGCAATACGGTTGTCACCATCGGGGATAGCGCAAACACCAGCGACAGCACGTATGCTCTCAAGACGAACAACGCTTCCATAACAGCAAACAGCTCAGGTGAACTCGGCGGGCTCGTATATGCAGCCAGCGGTCACTGGGTTATCAACAACTATGCCATCGATCTTTCTGGTGCAACCATCAATGCCGAGAGCGCTACAACGCTTGGTCTGCTCATCGGTCGAGGCGGTAGGACGGAGAATTCCACAACATATGGAGTGGAAACTTATAGCGGCTTGTATCTGGAGAACAAGGCGGGTTGGGACACTGCATATAAGGTCAATGGTGTTGCTGCGGGCAATGGCGTGAAAATCAACAACACGGCAATCAAAAGCAACGACAATGCTACTTCGTTTGATGAATGGGTCGGCAACAGCACGAGGCCTGCCTATGGAAATAAAGACGCCAGCAAACTCATGGACGGCGAATGGAATGTCGTCGTTTCGCTTCATACCAAAGACGGCGTTAATGACGGCAAGCTCGACATGAGCGGAGAGCCGGGAAACGACAACAGCTATCGCAACCGTTCCGATTTCGGCAAGAACCACAACACGAATGCCTGGACGAGGTATTACTACAACCTCGACAAAGCCTATGCGGCACTTGGGCAAGGCAGCTCCAAAATTAGCAAAATCGATACGGCGGAAAAGCTGCTCTTATGGTCTGCTTATCGCTATGCTCCAGCCGCAATTCGCTCGATGATTGTGCCGCAAGCGTTCAACGACGCCGTGGCCATCGGCGGCGAAAGCGGCAGAAGCGTCGAAATTGATTTGACGGGCTATAGTTACTATCCCACCCAGCCGAACGGAAAGGTGACGGTTGGTAATGCGACCATCACCTTCCATTACTCCGACATCAAGGCCGAGCAGAAAAGCAACAAGCTGAACTCTGCTGCTACCCAGCACGAGAACATGCACTGCGGTCTTTTCCGAACGGTGGCAAATGGCGATCTTACGGTGAATGCCGTCACTTTGGGTGGCACTGTTGGGCCCGTTGTCAATGACGGGAGAAGCAAGAATGATATTGCCGCCGCGGGTGGAAGCTCTTCGGGCGCGCTGGTGTGTCGCTACGTGTATGGGTCTAACAATGGCACGACCACCACTATTAGAAAAATCTCGATTGATGGCCTTACGCTCAACAATTTGACCGTCGATGGCGCTAGTGAGGCCACGGGCGCTGATGCTTATATGCCTCTGCTTATAAACGAGATGCAGACGTACGTGAACCTGAGCGCGAAGAACATCACGGCTACGGGATACGGCCGCAACACCAAGGTGGCAACCTCACTTTTTGGAAGACTGGGCGTGGGTTCGAGTGCCGACCAGGTTACGGCGACGTTTGGTACCATCAACGTGCCGAGTGCTACGAACAACGCCATCTTTACCCGTGCAAGCTTGCTTGAGAGCTTTGGCTACGGCGAGGGGAAGACCGGCTCGGCGGTGTATACCTTTATAAAGGATGACCAGACAAACGATAAGGTCACATTCGGCAGCGAGATCGACTCGAAGGGCGAATACTCTGGTAAGCAACTCTGGTACTACAACGAGAGCACCTATGGGACCCGCGCTGGCCTCGTCACCGTTGACAACAAAGAGGCAAATGCGGATACTCCGCAATTCGGTGGTTATCTCCCGTATGTGAAAAAGGGCAATGTCAACGAAAACAAAGTCCAATACCATGAAATCAAAGTTAACCAGCGCGTGCCCAAGCTTACGACAGGCTGCGGCACCTATGGTGATCCCTATACCATAACCAAGGCAACGGAGCTCAACACGGTTGCTGAGTACATCAATACTCAGAATCCAAGCGACGGCTGGGAAGTTACGATTGCGGCCGATCAGGAAACGCTATGCCAGCGCCGCTCGTCCAGCAAGGATGCTAGTAATGAAGTGACGTACGTCTACAAGCAGGCGAGCAAAACATGGGTGAGAATGATCGGGAACGACATCGACCCCAATGACACGCTTGACGATACGACGATGCACAGCTATCTCCAGAGTGCCTACTACAGCATCGAGCCGGAGAACGACAAGGGGGAAAGCACTGACACGCTTGAGCTGGACGCTGCCGTTTTTCAGGGCTTGGGTAATAAAGATTACCCGTTCCGTGGCGTTATCGTTGGTAATCTGAGGGGCTCGTCGCAGGCAGCTACGCAGGCGACTATCAAGATCCACAACTCCAAGGACACAGGTGCGCTTTCTGGGTTGATCCCGTATAGCTACGGTAGCGTTGTGAGTAATCTGAACATTGAATACTCGGGCAAGGCGGCCTCTATTGCACATAAGAATAAAGACGCCTCTGGCGTGCCGGGCGCGTTTTTTGGCGGCGTGATCGGTTGCATCATGGGCGGTGACAATATCATCGATGGCGTGTCGGTGAAAGCGTCTGGCGGCTTTAGCGTTGCTGGGGCAGCAGGCGATAATGGCGGCGCGCACCTTGTGCCCGTTGGCGGCTACGTTGGTGCTGTTGCGGGTGGCGGCGTCATCTTCCGCAACTCTTCCCGCGGCGACGGTGCCCTTAACGACTGGCATAGCGCTGGCGCTTCTCTCTACGACAACCCATATGTTGGCCGCGTGATCGACGGCTATGCGTTCAGCGAGCTTACCGATGATAAGAGTCTCGACAACACTGATCGTAACTACAAGGTGAACAATCTGGATACTTCGAAGACGGGGTGCATCAAGACGGATGCGACGCAGGGCCGCTATAGGGGAGACGACGCCAATAGCTCTGCGATAACCACAACCGTCAATGACTCGCAGGGACTGCTCGTACTCTCGGCCATCATCAGCAGCGGTGCGGCCGGCGGTTCGGCGAATACGAATACCACGAACGATGCGTATGGAACGTATGCGGGCTCGCGTGCCTACATGGGCGGCAACAACGCAAAGGGAGTGTACCAATTCGGCAACAAGCAATACGGCAAAGTTCGCAACGCGAGCTATACACATGTTGGAAGGCCGGCGAGTGCCGCTGAAGACTTTGCTAATGCGATAAGCGATGACATGAAAAGCCCCGGTATCCAGTTAGAGGGTAACGCGCTTGGCTACGCAGGCGATGGCTCGGGCGTTAACTCCCCCTACCTAGTAAAGAAATACGCAACGTGGCAGACGGGTAACATCTGCGCCGCGCAGGTCTCGGGAATGGATTTGCAGTTCAAAGCGGGTGAAACCTACGACATGACTACTTATGGCACGGGTTACACGGGTCTTTCGGGCCGCTACTACTCAAACGCATGCGCATCCGGTAAGGGCGCCGACCGCGATCGCATCGTGCCGCTTGTTGCGTGCATCAACGGTAACGGTGCAACAATTAAGGTCGGTAGCAAAGAGGCCAGCAAGGTATATGGGGTCACGGAGTACGCCGATGATAATTACAAACTCACCGGAGTGGGCGCTCTCTTTGGTACCGTAACGTATACCTCGACCAACGTGTTGGATAGCATCGGCACTCCGGCAACGGACGGCGCTGCTGCTACGGGCAACGGCGGCTATACCGTCCAGAACCTAAAGTTCGATGACTGCAATATTTCTCTTACGTATATCAATGCAGCCGGCGCCTCCAGTGGTGCGGGTAATGAGCAGGTTGGCGTCGGTCTGCTTGCGGGTACTACGGCGAACGCGAGCTCGCTGGCAGATTACGGCAAATATGCAGGAATTACCACGAATAGCTGCAGGGTGAATGGCCCCAATAACGTTGGCGGATTGCTCGGCGCATCCGGCTATGGTAGCCGCAGGACTGATAAAGATACAACTTTGCTGGTGAATCGTAACGACACCTCAAATTCGAACACGCGCTATTCTCCGGTCAAGCTTTACGATTGCTCTTATAGCAACATGGACATTTCTGGCGTGCAAAACGTCGGCGGCTTCGTCGGCAAGCTGAACCAAAATTCCGCTGGTGGCGTTTGGGCAAAAACGAATATGCCTATTGCCGAGAGTTCCACAATTATGTCAACTGCTGCCAGCGCAAGGACCGGCGGTATCGTGGGTCTTGCCGGAGGTGGTTTCCTGGTGAACACCGATGACGCTGGAACGCCTTCGCAGGGTGCCGGAAAGGCGGAGATCAGCAATGTCACGCTTCAGCCGGCAGCATCGAGCGCGACCGAGGGGACCGGCGGCCTTATCGGAAGGTCCGAAAATGGAATCGTGTCTGTCTACAATCTGTGCATCCATGGCGACGTGCAGAATAAAACGGTATTTGGTGTTAGAGGATCGAATAATCTTAAGTACGTTGCTGGTGCAGTCGGCGAAGCAGCTTCGGGCGGTGCATTTAAGTTCGATAGCTGTGTAATAAAAGACATCTATCTTGGTGCTCGTGAGTGCTCTGCCGGTTTAATCGGTGATCTGAAAGGTGGGTGTGCCCTCGAGGTCAAGAATTCAACTATCACTGGACTGGTCGTCGATGGTTCGTATTCTGGTGGTGTTGTTGGCTCGATCGGTAACACGGCGAACTCTGTCACGCTTTTGAACTCGACCATTGGCGAGAATAACTTTACCGGTAGCAAGAACGCTGCATGGAACTCATCGCTGGGAAGTTGTTCTGGTGGCGTGTCTGGCGATGGCCGTGGCTCATTTAGGCTCGTAAATGTGCTCATGGATCGCAATATCTTTGGGGCGCAAACTAGCCAGGGCTATTTGTTCGGAAATAGTTCATCCGCTGATCTCGTCAACGTTTTTGTCGCAGGAATTGCCATTAGACCAAACAGTGCGAGTGAATCGCTCAAGCTGATGCGCAATTCTTCCGGCACCGACGACCTTAAAAAAGTGAACAAAAAGTCATACATCGCATTTGCTGCCTATGAAGACAAGCTTTCCGATGCCAAGGGCGCGACACTGTATGGTAACGATGCTGCGAACGGCAATGTGACGGTGGCCGTTTCGCCCTACGTCACGACGAGTCCGACGAGTGGCCTTGTTGTGCGCGCCTCCGATGCTGACACGGCCGGCCGTTATCTGTTCGGCGACGGCATGAACGTTGGCCTTGCCACGGCCATCCAGAATCCGTCGAGCCCCGGCGTTGCCAACCGTTATACCTACACCAACATCGGCGGCATCAATGACGATGGCGCCTATCAAAATACGTCGAGCTATAACGCCAAATCCGTGGCGAGCATGTTCAATGCGAATAACGATGCAAGCGACAGCAAGGTTGCAACGGATTTTCCCGTTTTGGTGATCTCGGGTACCGATAATACGACGGCCAAGAGCTATCTAAACATCATCACGAACGGCGGCTTCTCTGACGCTTGCAGATTGAATAACGAGAATGGCACCAATCCGCACGTGACGGCCAAAGCAGATGTTTTCCAACTCAAGGATGGTGTGTTCGTTAAGGACGATGACGCGTCGAACAATCCCACGCTTCGCGTAGTGAACAACGGCAAGAACAATATGTCGTTTAGCCCAAGCTCCGATTGGGACAACGGCAAGGGCCGCTTTACGCTCCTGACCGTTACCTTTACCGAGGCGGGTCAGAGCTACAACGTTCAGGTGCCGATCGTCGTTAAGCGCAAGCTCGAGATTGATTTCGCTGCAACGTATGATTACGGCATCAAATTTAAAGAAAAAGACTACGCTAACCTTGGAAAAGATGCACACGTGCTTACGAGCTTTGGCGAGCCGATGACGGGTCTGCTTACCTGGACATACAATTCTGCCAATGGGAAGGAAGTCGACTTTGGCTGGGACAGCTATATGGCTGCTGGCGGCTCGATGAAGGGGCTCGGTAAGAGCATCCTCTTCAATGGTGCCGACGGAAGGTTGCCCCAGGGCACCCAGCTTACGCTCATCGATGCGAACGTTGACGGCCGGGCCGGTGGCAGAGAGTATCACTATACGGTGGGCGAAGGCGGAGCAACGAGCGTTTCCCTGAGCGGAAACGACGGCTTTAAGGATTCTGCGGGCAATCCATATCAGGAGCGATGGCTGAGCGAGATTTTGGATGTGTCGGCCACACAGGATGGCGCCGGCACATGGACCGTGTGTGATAACGAGGCAGAGGCGACCGCTAAAGCGAAACTCGATGGCAAGTGGACGCTGTTTAAGGTTGCGGGTGCTGACGTTCCCAGCAACAGCCGCTATACGCTAAAGGTACCTAAGGAGAAGGATACCGGCAGAGAGAAGCGTGCATCGGAGAGCGTCTACCTAGTTGTCAACGTGCCCAAGTCGGGCGACGGCGTGACGCAAGCTAGTATCAACGGTTTTACGGCTTCGTCTATTGACTCGAATTCTTCGGGTGGCCGCATATCTTGGAATCTGCATCACGTCTTGCGCACCGGTGGCGACGATAATCAAAACGGTACGGCATCGACATACAGCATCTTGTCCAATTACGGACAGGAAGTTAACGACGGGAAGCCGGAGGCGCGCACTCCGGTTTCGAAGTCGACGGACGGCGCCGCCTACGTTCTTTCTCTTGACGTTACCGACACGATTACGTTTAACCCAAGTCAGAGCTATGCTGACTCGGACTCTTTGTTCTATCAGCTCGATACGTCACTGTGCAAGTATGGCGCCAACAATACCCTGACGGGGGTGAGTAGTTTCCCGAGCGGAACCTCGGCGATCGCTAAATTCTATGTTGCCATCGACAATCAGAACTATAAGTGGGATGGCGAAGACTGGGCGAAGTGTGATTCTTCGACGCCTGCGTTCACGCAGACCGTGACGGATACGGGCGATGACTCGCTGAAGCTCAAGCTCGATTGTGACCTCGCCAGAATCCGCAAGCGTGCAACGGGCGGATCCTTTACCGTGCGCACGGCTGTGGAAGAGATTCGCCTTACGCCGGACGGCTGCAACAAGGTCATCTCCCTGTCCAAGCAGTCTGGCGAGGACGCCTGTACCAAGATGTCCTATACCGCCAAGCTTTCGACGCGTAAGGAAGGCCTTAATACCTCGAGCCTGACGCAGACGAAGCGCGGTAACGTCGGGTACTATCGCATGGACACGGGTGATACGACCATTACGCTTTCTGCGCCAGATAAGTCGCAGCTTGGTATTAACGTGGACGACCTGCGTCCGATCGCGAATGGCACGATTGGTCTGGGTGCCACGTATGAACTGGGTGGACTCAGCAACGCCGCCGAGGCAATTGCGAACGCAGACTCTGTTGTGTACACGCTCGCGCTTCAGCGCCGCGGAACCGACGGCACGTATGAGAGCGTAACGGATGATATCTCCAACTACGTAACAGTGACGGAGAGTAAGCTTGCCGCGGTCGCTCCCTCCGGTAGCACGATCACCTTCACTGACTCGAAGGAGAACGGCAAGTTCAAAACGAAGAACGGTAATACGACGTTTAGCCTGCCCTTTACCGTTAAGGTCAACACGCAGGGTGAACAGCGTGAGCAGTTCTACGCGAACTATCGTCTGGTGATGACAGCGAGCTTGGTCAAGGGTGACGTGGCGAGCGCAAAGCCTCAATCGCCCGACTATGTGACCTACACGCTCACGAGGGTGAACCTCAACGGCATCGACCACTAGTTCCGAAGCCAACTGGCTTCGCAAAGGGGGCGGCAACCACCCGGTTGCCGCCCCCTTTCTAGTCTGCGCGATTCCAGTCTTGGACTCCGCTGGACAGTTAGTTCAGATACGTATAATTCCAGACCGCAGCAGGCGCATCCGGCGCTCGTTTTGGGGAAGAAAGGGGCTCAAAACTAGGATTCGGTAGCTATCTGGGCTCGATTTGCGTGCAATGAGTCGCCAAAGAACCCTCTCCGGGGACCATAGCGCAGCTTTATCAGCATAGAAAAATACGTATCTGAACTAACTGTCCAGCCGCCGTTGGAGAAAGGTGTTTTAGCTCTCCCGACCCCTCCACCAGGCTTTCCAACTTCCCACTTAACTTAACACTTAAGGTGGAAAGCTGGGTAGAAAGCTGGAAAGTTAAGTGGAAAGCTGGAATGTTAAGTGGAAAGCTGGAAAGTACGCGGAAGACTGACATGCTAGCCCAGAGGCTAGAGGGGTTAATAATTATGAAGACCATACCAAGCGAAACAAAAAGATACCAATCTGGTTGGTAAAACACGCTCAATGAGCTGCGAGCTAACTAGCTGTGTAAATTAAATGTAAAGAACTGTCGCAAATAAATGGCAAATGCCCAGATAACGCCGCGTCTATTTTAATTAACTGCTTTGAGCAAACAGTAAAATGCTACTATCTAACTTGCACGTAAGAAAGCAGATTAACGGTTAAGGCTAAGAAGTGGCAGGTATGTCGGAAGCAACTAGGACTCGCACGCATGCGCCCGAGGTTAGGCAGCGCGCCGTCGAGATCCTCCAAGAGGGGGTCGGTCATCGCGCCCTCGCCGCGGAGCTTGGCATTCCCCAGGCCACGGCTCGTCAGTGGGCCCGCGCGTATGCCGTAGGCGGTGCCGACGCCGTTCTCAACGCCGGTTCGCATCATCACACCTATTCGTACGAAGTTAAGCTCGCCGTGGTCAAGGACCGCTTGGAAAACGGCTAACGGTTCGCGAGGCCATGATCAAGCACAAGATTCCCAGCGAGTCTTCGGTCAAGGCTTGGTGCCGCCAGTATCGCGAGAGCGGTGAGTCCGCGCTGGTTGATAAGCCGCGCGGTCGCAAGCCGCGCGTTAAAAAGGCGGAATAGCGAACGGGATGGTGCGCCCACAGGGGCGCATTTTTCTTGCCGCGCCAACTTTTTGGACCGTCGTGAGCCTACTGGAACATCCTCCAAAGTGGTTAATAAACCGCGCGCAGTGGCCCGTGCGCCCGCCGCCGCGATAGGGGGAGCGTCGCCTCTCTGCTCCAAAGCGGACAGACTCCTTACCCCGTACGCCTAAAACTCCCCAGTTGACCGAAAACCCGCCGTCGCTACTCCTCAACTGAGCTATAACGTTAAACAATTGCAGCGTTTTTGCATGGGGGAGTGATGGTATGACGCTACTGTATTTCCTTACCCTGTTTCCGCTGGTACCGGCGCTGGGCATGCTGCTCGCGCGCGGTGACCGCGCCCGCGATGCGGTAGGGCTTGTAGGCTCCGGCATTATTATGGCGGTGACAGTTGTAGTCGCCGTCATGTTTTTTGGCACGGGTCCTCAGAGCTTCGGGGTGGCACCGGGCACCTCGCATGTGCTCTCGATCATCAGCTCCGTCATCGACGTGATCCTGTGCGCCGTCATCCTGTACAACGCGCGTAAATATAAGAGCACGCTCACCACGGTGCTCGGCGTGGTGCAGCTGGTGGGCTCGCTCGCCTTTGCAGCTATGACGCTGCCCGCGACCGAAGCCGTCACGGCAACGCCGCTCTACCTGGATTACATGAGTGTGATCATGGTGCTTGCCGTCGGCATTGTCGGCAGCCTTATCTGCGTGTACGCCCTGGGCTACATGAAGGACTTCCAGGCCCACGACGAGCACGAGGCCGCGCTGCGCGGGCAGGCGGCGCCCGACCGACGCCCGCAGTTCCTGGCGCTTATGTTCCTGTTCCTCTCGGCCATGTTCGTCATCGTGACAAGCGACAACCTTGAGTGGCTGTTCTGTGGCTGGGAAATCACCACCGTGTGCTCGTTCCTCATGATTGGCTACACGCGCACGCCCGAGGCCATAAAAAACGCTTTCACCCAGATCATCCTCAACATGCTGGGCGGCATCGCGTTTTTGGCCGGACTCATATACCTGCACGTTAACGGCATGCCGCTGACCATCTCAGGCATGATCGAGCTTTCCGGCGCCGGAACCGCGCAATCCGCGCTGCTGGTCATGCCGGTCCTGTTGCTGTCGCTTGCCGCGCTCACCAAGGCCGCGCAGATGCCGTTCCACACTTGGCTGTTGGGTGCCATGGTTGCCCCCACGCCCACGAGCGCCCTGCTGCACTCGTCCACCATGGTCAAAGCCGGCGTGTTTTTGATGGTCAAGCTGAGCCCGCTCTATGCCATCTATCCCGTGACCGGCTTTATGGTCACGAGTGTGGGTGCCATCACGTTTTTGCTCGCTGCCCTCATGGCCATCTCGCAGAGCAACGCCAAACGCGTGCTCGCGTACTCCACCATCTCCAACTTGGGCCTTATCAGCGCCTGCCTGGGCGTCGGCGCGCCCGAGGCCGTGTGGGCCGCGATCTTCCTGATCCTGTTCCACACGGTGGCCAAGTCGCTGCTGTTCCTGTGCGTAGGCACGGCCGAGCATCATATCGGCAGCCGCAATATCGAGGACATGGACGGCATGTTCAGCCGCATGCCGCACCTGACGCGCCTGATGATGCTGGGCATTATGGGCATGTTCGTGGCCCCGTTTGGCATGCTCGTGTCCAAGTGGGGCGCCCTGGTGGCGTTTGCGCAGACCGGCAACGTGCTCATGATCATGGTGCTTGCCTTTGGCTCGGCCGCGACGTTCTTCTTCTGGGGCAAGTGGCTTGCCAAGCTTTCGGGCGTCGACCCCACGGCTCAAAACGTTGAGGTCAATGTCCATAAGACCGAATGGATGGCCCTCAACACCATCGCCGCGCTGCTGATTCTGTGCTGCGTGGCGTTCCCGGTTATCTCGAGCGGTCTGGTGTCGCCTTACTTGGCCATGGTGTTTGGCCGCGTGCCGTACGTTATTGGCAAGGATGCCATGTATCTGATGGTGGTTATCGTGGCTTTTATCGCCGTGGTGCTGCTGACTTCATTCCGCGTGAGCAACAAACCGCACGTAAACGTATATCTTTCGGGCGTGGGAACCGACAATTACCGCCATTTCCGCGGCTCGATGGGACACGAGGTGAAGGCCGAAAAGCGCAATTGGTACTCGGAGGACGCCCTTGGCGAGAAGCGTATTGGCCCCGCGGGTAGCGTCGTGTGCTGCAGCATTATCTTGTTTGCGCTGCTGTGTTGCGCGTGGATTGGGCCCGAGAGACTTGCCATGAGTGCGCCCTCGGTGCTGCGCGGTAAGTATTTTGAAGGTTCGGGTGTCGTGGGCATATTTATTGGTACCGTGGCGTTTGCCTTGATTGCGCCGCTTGTGGGTGGCCTGATCGACGGCCTTGACCGCAAGCTTTCGGCCCGCATGCAGGGCCGTGTGGGCCCGCGCCTGCTGCAACCGTTCTACGACGTTGCCAAGCTGCTGCGCAAGGCCCCTGCCAGCGTAAACACCATGGACGATACCTATATGGCGTGCGCGCTCATCTTTACCGTGGTGGGCGGCGGCATCTTTGTATCGGGCTCCAACACGCTGCTGTGCGCCTTTATGGTGACGCTCGCTGCGATCTTTGTGGTGCTGGCGTCCGCCTCGACGCAAAGCCCGTTTGCCCAGGTTGGCGCCGATCGTGAGTTGCTGCAGGTCATGAGTTACGAGCCCGCCGTTCTGCTGATGAGCGTGGGCCTGTACCTTGCCACCGACAGCTTTGATTCCATCGCCGTGACGGGGCAGTCGGCCCCCATCGTCGTGTACAGCGCGCCCATTTTCCTCGCGCTGCTCGCGGTGCTTACCATCAAGCTGCGCAAGTCGCCGTTCGATCTTTCGTACTCGCATCACGCGCATCAGGAGATCGTCCAGGGCGTCGCCACCGAGATGAGCGGTGGCACGCTGGCCAAGATGACCCTTATGCACTGGTGCGAGACCGTGCTGTTTTTGATGTGGGTGGGCATGTTCTTTGTTTGGGGCAACCCCGTGAGCTGGGTTGTAGCCCTGGTCGTGATGGCCGCGACGTACTTTGTCGAGGTGCTTATTGACAACACCTTCGCACGTAGCACCTGGCGCAGCTGCTTTAGGCTCGGATGGGGCGTGGCGCTGGTGTTTGGCCTGCTCAATCTTATGCCCATCCTCGTCGACGTATTTATTTAGGAGGCGGCATCCATGGATCATAAAATGTCGCGCTCGCCGTGGGTTATTCATTACGACGGTTCGAGCTGCAACGGATGCGATATCGAGGTGCTGGCCTCGCTCACGCCGCTGTTCGATGCGGAGCGCTTTGGCGTGGTCAACACCGGCAACCCCAAGCATGCGGATATCTTTTTGGTGACGGGGTCGGTCAATGCCCAGAACCTGCCCGTCGTGCGCCAGATCTACAACCAGATGCTCGAGCCCAAGTGCGTGGTGGCGTGCGGCATCTGCGCGTGCTCGGGCGGCGTGTTTCGCGATGCCTACAACGTGATCGGCGGCGCGGACCGCGCGATTCCCGTGGACGTGTACGCGCCCGGGTGCGCCATTCGCCCCGAGACCGTGATCGATGCCATTGTGGAGGCGTGCGGCATCCTTGATCAGAAGGAGACCGTGATGCGTGCCGGCGGCGACCCGCTTACCGTAGGCGGCGCTGCTACCTGGGACGGTGGCGTTGAGCTGGGCGAGGACGGGTTTGTGGCTGCGGCTGAGGCCGGCGACGCGCCCGCCGCTGGCGACGCACCTGCTGGGACACCCGCCGCTGCAAAGGAGGCCGAGTAATGCAAAAGGCTATCTATACCACCGTTGGGATCGACGAGCTCCTGTCGCATGTCCAGGCGCTCAAGGGCGTCGGCGCGCGCTTTGTGCAAATGCACACCGAGCGCAACGTCGACGACGGCTCGTATCGCTTGGTCTATACGTTTATCAACGTCCGCGCTGCGCAAGAGCAGATCGCGCGGGACGGCAGCTATGCGATCGAGAACCTGGTGGTTGAGGGCATCGACCAGTATCAGGAGATTCCGTCCATCAGCTCGTATTATCCGGCGGTATTCCCGTTTGAAAACGAAGCGCACGATCTGTTTGGTCTTGCCATCACCGATATGCAGGTCGACTTTAAGGGCTTTTTCTACCAGGTCTCGACTGCCGAACCCATGAGCGTTATCACACCCGAAGTGAAGGCCGCGCGCGAGAAGGCCATGAAAGTCCGCGCGGCCGCCGAGGCCAAGGCGCGCAAGGCCGCGGCCGAGAAGGCTGCCGCCACCACGGCCGCCGCGGGGAAGGGCGCTGTGGGCGCTGGCGATGCTGCGGGTGCTGCCGTCGCTCAGCCCGCTGCGGCTACCGGCTCCGATGCTCAGCACGATGAGGCTGCTGCGAAGGCCGCGCTCAAGGCTGCCGAGATGGAGGCAAAGCTCGCCGCCATGGATCCCGAGAAAGTGGCCAAGGTCCGTGCGGCGCTTGCCGCCAAGGCCGCCCGCGATAAGCAGAAAAAGGAGGCGTAAGGTCCATGGCACATCGCTCCGTTATTCCGTTTGGCCCGCAGCACCCAGTGCTGCCCGAGCCGCTTCATCTGGACCTGGTGATCGATGACGACCGCGTCATTGAGGCAATTCCGCAGATCGGCTTTGTGCACCGCGGACTCGAGAAGCTCACCGAAAAGCGCGATATGCATCAGTTTGGCTACATCGCCGAGCGCATCTGCGGCATCTGCGCCGTGGGCCACAGTTGCGGCTATGCCAGCGCCTGCGAGCGCATGCTCGACATCGAGGTACCCGGCCGCGTGCAGTATATCCGCACCATTTTGCACGAGCTTTCGCGCATTCACTCGCATCTGCTGTGGCTGGGCCTGCTCGCCGATGCCTTTGGCTTCGAGGCGCTGTTCTACCGTTCGTGGACGCTGCGCGAGCAGATTCTCAAGATCTTTGAGAGCACGTGCGGTGGTCGCGTGATTTTGTCGATCAACGAAATCGGCGGCCTTAAACACGACATTGAGGACTCCGAGCTGGCGGGCATTGTCCAGGCGCTCGATGCCATGCGCCCCGACTACGAGGCCCTGGTGCATACGTTTTTGGACGATGACAGCTGCGGCGAGCGCCTGCATGGCGTGGGCTCGATCAGCAAGAAAGACGCGCTGGATCTGTCGATGGTCGGCCCGTTCGGTCGCGCCTCGGGCGTGGATTACGACGTGCGCATGTTTGGCGACGGCGCCTATGCGGATCTGGCTGCGTTTGAGCCCATTGTCGCTACCGACGGCGACTGCTATGCCCGCTGCCAGGTGCGTTGCGCCGAGGTCACGCAGGCCATGGACATTATTAAGGAGCTTGTGGATAAGATCCCGCACGACGGCATCGGTGGGCGCACCAAGCTTACGCCGGCCGACGGCGCGCGCGGCGAGGTTGTGATTGAGCAGCCGCGCGGCGAGGCGTACTACTATGTGCGCGGCAACGGCACCAAGAACCTGGACCGTTTTCGCGTGCGCACGCCGACGTCGCAGAACCTGGCGGGTCTGACACATGCGCTGCAGGGTGTGCTTATCGCCAACGTGCCCATGATTATCCTGACCATCGACCCCTGCATTAGCTGCACGGAAAGGTAGGCGCGGCATGAGTTTACTGACATTTGCCAAGACGGCCTTGGGTTCTATGGTCAAGCAGCCGGTAACGGTGTGCTATCCGCAGGAGAAGCTCGTGGCACCCGAGCGCCTGCGTGGGCACATCGTCAACGACATGGACGTGTGCATCTGCTGCGGCATGTGCGCGCGTCGCTGCCCGGCGGGCGCACTCGCGGTCGATCGCAAAGGCGGAACGTGGTCGATTGACCCGTACGCCTGCGTGGTGTGCGGCGAGTGTATCGAGAGTTGCCCCAAGCACTGCCTGAGCATGGACACCGCCCGTACTCCGGTTGCGGCGGACAAGACTCCCACGGTAGAAACCAAGCCGGAATAGAGCTGGAATAGGGGCCGGTGGGGCAAAAATGCCCCACCGGCCCCGCGCGTGAACGCGTGTGCGGGCCGCCACGCGACCCGTCCAGCCCGAAAATGACCCGTCTGCCACGAAATGGGCCCATCTACTACGTTTAAGCCGCTACCCTCAACCATGGCGAAAAACGCAAAAGCAAAACTGCAGGTAGAACGTCTGCGATTTTGCATGAAAAGCGGATATGGTCGGGGGTATCGAGTCAAACGTAGTAGATGGACCGATTTCGTGGCGGGCGCTGTCAGCCGATCTCCGCGGGCGGAAGAAAACGGATCATTTTTGTCCCGCGAGGCCTGGGATGGTATCCGTGCGGGACTATCCGAACAAAACTATGTCGGTTTACTACGATGAATTCGACATTCCCGACCATGACTGCATTTTTCTAAATATTGCAGGCGTTCTACCTGCGGTTTTGCAAGCGCGCAATTTGCCGTGGTCGAAGGTGGGCGATTCATCGTAGTAAACCGGCATAGTTTTGAAATGGTATTAAATCGGTAGCAGCCATTTTGCTATGCCGGGGCGGTTGGCCGTTGGGTAATTACCCTCGCAGGTAGGCGATGGCGATTTGGGTGCGGTTGCGCAGACCCATTTTGGCAAGGATCGAGCTGATGTGGTTGCGCACCGTGCCTTCGCCCATATAGGCGGTGGCGGCGATTTCCTTGTTATCGAGACCGCGGGCGATGAGCTCGGCGACTTCGAACTCGCGGTCGGTCAGACCGGCAAAGGCCGCGGGCCGGTGGGGCGCGCCCGTCTTGTTGCCCATCCCGTCAAAGTCAACATCTTCGATCGCCTTACCCTCGAGCACGCGTTTGCCGCTCATGACCTGCGCCAACGCCGGAGGAATGGCGGCGACATCGGTTTTAATCAGGTAGCCGCGGGCGCCCAGTTTGAGCGCCGACACAATGTACTCGTCATCCGAGAATGTCGTCAGGAACACCACGAGCGCCGCAGGATCGCGCTCGAGGATCTCGCGCGCCGCCGATAGGCCGTCGCGTCCCGGCATCTGAATGTCGAGCAGCGCGATGTCGGGCGAGTGCTCAGCGTAGAGCGCCACTGCGTCGTTGCCGTTGGCACCGGTGCCCACCACCTCGATCTGCGGCTGGGCGCCCAGGATAATCTTGAGCGAATCGACCACTAGGCGGTCGTCGTCGACAACGATGAGCCTCATCGGCCATCATCTCCTTGCTGTTTGGGAACGGTGGCAAACACGCGCCAGCCGCCGGCGCCGGCACGCGGGCCGGCGGTGAAGGTGCCGCCAAGCGCCTCGATGCGCTCGCGCATAGAGGCAAGCCCCATGCCCTCCGCGGCGCCGTGGCCGCTTGCTTGAACCCCGCCCGCGCCATCGTCGGTAACGATGAGCTGGTAAAACGACGGATGCTCCATGCACCGCACGGTAATGGTTTTGGCATGGGCGTGGCGCATGGTGTTGGAGAGCGCCTCGCGCAGGACCGCCGCAAAGCAGTTCGCGACGTTTGCGGGCGCATGTTCGGTCATAACTTCAAGCTCAATCTGGGGGCCGCCGTCCGAGCGCGCGCCTTCAACAATGCGTTCGAGCTGCACGGAAAGGTCGACGGCGTTGTCGTTGAGCGCGTGGACGCTGGCGCGCACAAGTTGGAGCGCCTCGTCAACGGTGTGCTTGACGTCGGCGAAATCGCCGGCGACGCCGGGCTCGTCGGCGTGGACTACGCGCAAGGCTTCGGCTTGCAGTGAGGCGCGCGTGAGCTGGTGGCCCACGTTATCGTGGATTTCGCGCGCGATGCGGGCGCGTTCGGCGAGTGTCGCGAGCTCGACTTCGTAGTCCTGGCGGTCGGCAAGGTCGCGGTTGCGCGCCTCGAGCGCGAGGGCTCGTTCCTGCAGCTCGTCTCGGGTACGGCGCATGCGCTGCTGCTCGCGCTCTAACTGGGCGGTACGTAGCGATAGCAAGGTGGCGGCAACCGAAAGGATGGCGGTCAGCAGGAGCGTTCGGGCGGTGAGCGCGTCGGTGCGAAGGTCCGCGACGAGCGCAAAGACAAAGACGACGCCAATGCCCAGCGCGATCCAGGCGTGCTCACGGCGCACGCGCCGCGCGATGTCATAGAGGGCGAGAGGCGCAAACGGCACAAACGGCGGCACGAAGACAGCCGCGATGACGTAAACGTAGCTCGCGGCCTCGCTCGCACGGCGGGCGCGGTTCCCCCGTGCGACCTCGGCCAGCGAGGTGGCAATAACGCCAAGGCAAAACGCCGCGACCAGGTGAGCGTTCACAGCAAGACCCATGGCGGCCGCAATACAGCACGCCAGCACGATCAATTTGTCGAAAAGCCTGTTCATACGGGTATTGTACGCGAAGCCGCGCATGGTGGAGGGGCCGCCTGCGCAACCGTGACATTCCTCCCGCGTGGCAAAGCGGGGGCGTCGGCAGGCCGCACGACCAAGACCCTCGCACTCGTGACAAAGCTCACTGGCGCGCGCCGCCCGCTCCTGCGATGATGCAATCGTACCGGGCCGCAATCAACAGAAGGGCCGCCTCATGACAGACATCGTCCACGTCGAAAATCTCGTCAAGCGCTACGACGATCTTATTGCGCTCGACCACTTTAATCTGAGCATCGCCCCCGGCGAGATCTTTGGCCTGCTGGGCCCCAACGGCTCGGGCAAGACCACGTCCATCAACTGCATTCTGCAGCTGCTCGCCTACGACAAAGGCACTATCGAGCTGTTCGGTGAACCCATGACGCCCACGCGCTACGACCTCAAGCGCCGCATCGGCGTGGTGCCGCAGCAGGTGGCGGTGTTTGACGAGCTTACCGTGCATGAGAACATCGACTATTTCTGCAGTCTTTACGTCAACGACCGCAAACGTCGCCGCGCGCTGGTGGACGAGGCGATCGACTTTGTCGGCCTGGGCGACTTTACCAAGTTCCGCCCCGGCAAGCTCTCGGGCGGCCTGGCACGCCGCCTCAACATTGCCTGCGGCATCGCGCACAAGCCCGAGCTCATCTTTTTTGACGAACCCACGGTGGCGGTCGACCCGCAAAGCCGCAACGCCATCCTGGAGGGCATCTGCCGCCTGCGCGACGAGGGCGCCACGGTGGTGTATACCAGCCATTACATGGAGGAAGTCGAGCAGATCTGCAGCCGCATCATGATCATGGACGGTGGGCGCGTGCTGGCGCAGGGCACTAACGACGAGCTCAAGCGCATGATTCAGATGGGCGAGCGCGTGACTGTCGAGGTCGGCGCCGTCGAGCCCGTCACGGTCGAGCGGCTGCGCGCCCTCGAGCACGTGCTTTCGGTTGAACTGTCCGGCGGCGAACTTGTCTGCACCTGCGAGGCGAGCCCGCACAACCTGGTGGACATCCTCGACACGCTGCGCGCTGCCGACGTGGCGCTCGGCCGCGTGTGGAGCGAGCCGCCGACCCTCAACGACGTGTTCCTCGAGATCACCGGCCGCGAGCTGCGCGACTAGGGGGCGGCCATGTTCAACACCATCATCACCACGCTCAAGACGCTATTGCGTCGACCGAGTACATGGGTTTGGGGCGCGATCTTTCCCATTGCGCTTTCAACGATGTTCATGTTTATGTTTGCGAATCTGAGCTCCGACGGCAAGGTCGACCCGGTGCCGGTAGCCGTTGTCGCTGACGAAGCCTGGGGTGCTTCGTCCTTTAAGGACGTGGCGACCTCGCTTGCCAAGGAGGGCGACGATCGACTGCTCGAGATTCACGAGTGCGAGGATGTGACCGCCGCGAACCGTGCGCTCAAGGCCGGCGAAGTCGCGGGCATCTACACGGTCGATGCCGCGGGCACGCCCAAGCTCACGCTGCTTTCGAGCTATGACAGCTCGCGTGCGTCGACGGTGCTCACCGACCGCAGCATCCTTGAGACGGTGGCAAGCTCGTATACGCAAAATGCCGAGCTCATGTCCAAGATTGCCCAAGACAACCCGGCCGCCCTTGCCGACCCGGCGGCGGTTGCGCGCGCCCTGTCGCTCGAGGGCGGAACCCGCCGCGTGAGCCTGACGCGCACCACACCCGACGGCACGACCATTTACTACTACGCGCTCTTTGGTCTGGTCGCGATGATGTCTGCCGAGTTTGCCGCTTTGAGCGTCGTCGATTTGCAGCCCAATCTGTCGGGCCTTGGCGCGCGCCGCTGCGTGGGTGGTCTTTCCAAGACGGCGTCGCTAGCCGGCATCTTTGTCGGCTCGTGGCTGGTTTCCTTTGCCTCGATGGCGGTCGCGATTGGCTATGTGCGCCTAGTCGTTGGCGTCGACTTTGGCGGGCGCGAGGGGCTGTGTCTGGTGGGTGGCGCCGTGTCCGCGCTTGCCGCGACGGGCCTGGGCCTTTTTGTGGGCACGCTGCCCGTTAAGGGTGGCAAGGCGTCCAAGTCGGGCATCCTCACGGGCTTTGCCACCACGTGTGCCCTGTTTGCCGGGCTCTACGGCGAGCCGGCGATGGCACTTGCCGACGATGTCGCCCGCGCCTGCCCGGCCGAGTGCTGGCTCAACCCCGTCAAGCTCATCTGCGACATGTTCAATCGCCTGTATTTCTTTGAGGACCTGGGGCCCTTTGCCGTTCGCGCTGGTGCGCTCGTCCTGATGGCCCTGGTGTTTGTCGCCGCCGCTACGCTGATCTTTGGAAGGAGCCGCTATGAGCACCTTTAAGACCGCGCTTCGCATGGCGCTCGCGCACCCGCTCTATCTGCTCATCTATACGGTGTTCATCTCGCTCATGGGCGTATTCATCGCGGCCTCGGTGAGCTGGAACTCGTCGCAGCTTACCGAGTACAAGCCCTACGACACCAACGTGATCGTGGTCGACCGCGACAATAGCGACCTTTCGCGGGCGCTCACCAAGCACCTGGGCTCACGCTTTGACCTGGTCACGGGCGTCGGCGACGACACGTACGACCTTGCGGATGCGCTCGCCAAGAGCAACAGCGCCAAGGGCAGCGCCGATTGCGTGTTCTTTATCCCGGAGGGGTTCGAGGACGACCTCGTTGCGGCCGCCCGCGCGGGGGAGGAGTTGCCCAGGCTCGATGTGACCTACGGCTCCGGCACCATGGCGGCGGCGCTTTCGTCTGCCGAGGCCTCACGCTGGATCTCGCTCGCGGGTGCTGCGGCGGCGCTTGAGCCAGCTGCTTCCGACGGCGAGGTCGCCAAGGCCGCCGAGCATGCTGCCGCCAAGCGCGCCGAGGTCCAGATCGAGCAGGTCAAGGTCGAATCGACTGCCGTCGCCCCACTCGAGTCGTACTTCAACTTTGGCGCGTACGCGATCATCTCGTCGGTCATCGTGTCGGTAGGGCTGGTGTTCTCGGGCATGAGCGAGCCCGAGCGCGTGCGCCGCATGGAGGCCGGCCCGGTCTCCGAGCGCCAGCGTTCGCTTGCTGTGTTCGCGGCTGCCGCGGTGCTCACCGTCTGCATCTGGTTTGTGTCGAGCATGGTGGGTGTCGTGGGCTTTGCCGGCGCGGTCGCCGAGGTCGGTGTGGGTCGTGTGTGTCTGGCGCTGGCGGCGACGTTTGCCCTGGCGTGCACGCCGCTGGCCGTTGGCTTTACCCTGTCGAGCTTGGGCGCGCGCGAGGAGCTGCTCAACGGCGTGGGCAACTTGCTCGGCATGCTCATGACGTTTTTGGGCGGCGCCTGGATGCCGCTGTCGCTGATGGGCTCGGCCGTGCAGACCGTGGCACACTTTGTGCCGACATATTGGGTGAACGACGCGATCAGCAAGGCGCTCGCCGCGGACCTGACGTCCACCGTGCTGGGCGACATCGCCTGCGACCTGGGCGTCACCGTGCTCTTCGCCGTCGCCATCGCCGCCGTAGGCCTAGCCCTCGCCCACAACAAATCCCGCGCCTAGCCACCTAGCCATTGGGGACAGACTTAAATGAGTGGTTTCAGTCATTTAAGTCTGTCCCCAATGAGTACCCAATGAGTAGGTTGGAAAAAATTGCGCCTGCCGCTTAAAAATAGTTCGCCGAGGTTTACTATTACCCTAGAAAAGTAGTAGAAGGCTAACAATGGGGGATGACATGGCAGCGCAGAAAGCCTACGTCCAGGTCAACGGACTCAAGAAACACTACGGCGACGGCGATGCGCGCCTGATGGTGCTCGACGGTATCGATACGTCCATCAACCGCGGCGAAATCTGCGTCATGCTGGGGCCCTCGGGCTCGGGCAAATCGACGTTCCTCAATCTCATCGGCGGCCTAGAGGATGCCGACGGCGGCTCCATCATGGTGGACGGCTGCGATCTCACGGTGCTCAAGCCTACCGACCTGGGCGAGTATCGCCGCCGTGAGCTGGGTTTTGTCTTCCAGTTCTACAACCTGGTGCCCGATCTCACCATCAAGGAGAACGTCGAGGTCACGGCGCACCTGTCCAAAAACCCGCTCAATGTCGACGACCTGCTGCGTTCGCTGGGCCTCTACGAGCACCGCAACAAGTTCCCGCGCCAGGTTTCGGGCGGCCAGCAGCAGCGTTGCGCCATCGGTCGTGCGCTCGTCAAAAACCCGGGCCTGCTGCTGTGCGACGAGCCCACGGGCGCGCTTGACTACAAGACGTCCAAGGAAATCTTGCAGCTCATGGAGGACGTCAACCGCACCTACGGCTGCACCATCATCATTGTCACCCACAATGCCGCCATCGCGCGCATGGCAAATCGCGTGCTGCGCCTGCGCGACGGGCGCATCGTCGAGGACGAGCTCAACGAGTCGCCCGTCGCGGCCGCCGAGCTCGATTGGTAGGCGGCGCCATGACACCTCTCGCAAAACGTCTCCCGCGCGAGCTGCGCCGCAATATCGGCAAGTACCTGGGCATCTTTTTGCTTATGTGCGGAAGCATCGCCCTCACGTCGGGCTTTTTGCTCGCGGCGCATTCCATCGGTTGCCTTATCGACGACATGCGCGATGCGTACACGATTGAGGACGGCCGCGTGACCACCTCCTTCGAGGCCACCAAAGACCAGCTCAAGGCAGCCAAGGATGCAGCCGACGACGTCGGCGGCGTCACGCTCTACAAGAATTTCTCCATCGATGCCATCATCAAAAAGACCGCCGGCGACGACGGCACCAAACGCACGCTGCGCACCTATGCGCACCGCACCAAGGTCGATATCGCGTCCTACTGCGAAGGCAAGCAGCCAAAGGCGGACGACGAGGTGGCCATCGACCGCGTCTTTGCCACCAACAACGACCTCGCCATCGACGATAAGGTCGAGCTCGAGGGGCGCACCTACACCATCTGCGGCATCATGACCCAGCCCGATAGCCAGGCGCTGTTCCTCAACAATTCGGACTTTACGGTGAACACCATCACGTACGGCGTGGCCGAGGTCACCGACGCCGGTTTTGCTGCGCTCGAGGATGCCGGCGGCGCGCCCGCCTACACCTACTCCTTCACCTTTGCCGATCGCGACCTCCCCACCGCGGACCGCATCGATGCCGAGCAGGATATGGTCGAGGCGCTGACCGATGCCAATGCGCGCGTGGACGATCTGATCGATGCCGATTCCAACCAGGGCATTGGCTATGCGCGCGACGACGTGGACGGCGACTCCATGATGTGGATGACGTTGCTCGACATCATCATCGTGATCATGGCGTTCGTCTTTGTGGTGCTCACCGACGCCACCATCGAGGAGGAGGGCGCCATCATCGGCACGCTGCTCGCCAGCGGCTATCGCCGCCGCGAGATCGTGCTGCACTACCTGGCACTTCCCGCCATCGTGGGCGTGCTCGCGGCGCTTTTGGGCACCGCGCTCGGCGTTGCTTTCTTTACCGAGCCCATGCGCGGTCTCTACTACGGCTCGTACAGCCTGCCGCCCTTCCAGGTGTACTGGAGCTGGGAGATCTTCGTGAAGTGTGCCGTGGTTCCCGCCGCCGCGCTCATCCTCATCACGCTGGTGGGTCTGCTTCGCAAGATGGGCAAGACGCCGTTGCAGTTCCTTCGTCACGAGGCGAGCGGCAAATCGGGCACCAAGCGCGGCCTGCAGCTGCCGGAGCGCATGGGTTTTGTTTCCCGCTTCCGCCTGCGTATCTTCCTGCGCAATCTGGGCAACTTCGCCACGCTCTTCGTGGGCATCGCGTTTGCCTCGCTGCTACTGCTCTTTGGCCTGGCGATTCTGCCCACGATGACGCACTATGCGGACAATCTCGAGACGAGCCTGGTCGCCGAGCACCAGTACACGCTCAAGGCTCCGCTGGAGCTCGAGGGCACTGTCGAGGAGCGCGAGCAGTGGTCGGCGCTCGAGCGCTTGCAGTCGATTGACGGCGCGCTGCTTTCTGCCGCCCAGGATGCCGATGACGAGCTTGACGACGCGGCCGATGCGGCGCAGACGGCAGCCGATGCCGTAGCCAGCTCTCCGTCTGCCGAGAGCCTGGCCGCGGCGCAGGACGCGCTCGCAAGCGTTCAGGACAAGAAGGATGCGCTCTATGCGCGCCTCGACGACCTGGCCGATGCCCTCGGCTGCGACCGCGATGAGGCTATCGACCTGATCGACAAGGCCTCTAAGATCGACACTGACAACGACGATATCCATCCGGTCAATACGACCGACAACGGCGCGGGCGCAATCGCGCAGGCCGAGAAATACGCCGTTTACCAGCTGCAATACGACCGTGGCGATGGTAATGGTGAGGAGACGATTTCCGTCTACGGCATTTCATCCGATTCGCGTTATTGGAAAGACCTCGACGTCGGCGACGGCCGCGTTGTCTTTGGCGGCGGCCTGCTCGATAAGTTTGGCTGGAGCGAGGGCCAGAAGGTCACACTCAGCGATAAGTACGAGGGCGAGCATTATTCCCTTGAGTACGCGGGCAAGGACTATGCCTGGGGCTCCAAGTCGGACATGAATATCTATATGAGTATCGATGACTTTAACGAGCTGTTCGACAACGATGCCGCCTACTTTAACGGCTATGTGAGCGACGAGAAGCTCGACCTCGACGCGCGCTACTTTGCCGGCGACACCACGCCCGACGACATGCGCGCCGTGGGCGACCAGTTCATCGGCATGATGAGCAAAATGATCGGCATGATGGTCGGGCTCGCGGTGTTTATCTTCCTGCTGTTTATGTACCTGCTGACCAAGGCCGTGATCGACCACAGCGCCCGTTCGATCAGCTATATGAAAGTCTTTGGCTATCGAGATAGCGAGATCTCGCATCTGTACATCCGCTCGATCACGCTGTGCGTGGCGGCGTCGCTCGTGCTGAGCCTGCCGGTGATCATCGGCTCGCTCACGGCCATCTTCCGCTCTATGCTGCTCGCCTATAACGGCAATATCGAGATTTACGTGCCGACCTGGTCCATGGCGGCATGCGTCGGCATTGGCTTTGCGACCTACCTGGTCGTGGCGTTGCTACACACGCGCTCTATCAAGCGCGTCAGCCTGGCCGAGGCCCTCAAAGTCCAAGAGTAGTCATCGGGGACGTTCTTAAACGACTAGCCATTGGGGACAGTCTTTGCCGATTCGCCGGCTCGCCGGCCGGGCTGGCAAGGACTGTCCCCAACTGCCGGAAGGGAGGCACTCATTTAAGTCCGTCCCCAATGAGTGGTTTCAGTCATTTAAGTCTGTCCCCAATGAGTGCCTAACGACTCGGTGTTGCGCTTGACTTCGACCCTACTTCAACGGGTACCATCCTCTTATGTCTGTAACGCCATATAGACCGAGGGGATATATCTATGACCGCAACTGCACCCGCAGCACCAGCAAAGGTGTACTTCACCAACCTGCGCACGCATGCTCGCGAGAGCCAGCTCGACAAACTCAAGCGCCTCATCCGTCGCGCCGGTATTGAGCAGATCGACTTTGAGAACAAGTTCGTCGCCATTAAGATTCACTTTGGCGAGCTGGGCAATCTGAGCTTTTTGCGCCCCAACTACGCCCGCGCCGTCGCGGATGTCGTGAAGGAGCTGGGCGGCAAGCCCTTCCTCACCGACTGCAACACGCTCTATGTCGGCAGTCGCAAAAACGCGCTCGAGCACATCGACACCGCCTACCAGAACGGCTTTACCCCGTATGCCACGGGTTGCCAGATCATCATCGCCGACGGCCTCAAGGGTACCGACGAGGCGCTCGTCCCGGTCGAGGGTGGTGAGTATGTGCGCGAGGCAAAGATCGGCCAGGCACTCATGGATGCCGACATTGTGATCAGCCTTACGCACTTTAAGGGCCATGAGCAGGCGGGCTTTGGCGGCGCCATGAAGAACCTGGGCATGGGCGGCGGCAGCCGTGCCGGCAAGATGGAGCAGCATGCCGCCGGCAAGCCGAGCGTCGATACTACCAACTGCGTGGGTTGCCGTGCCTGCGAGAAGATTTGCGCGCACAGCGCCATCACGTTTGACGGTACGCGTGAGCGCGAGCTTGCCAACGGCAGCACCCGCACGGTTCACGTGGCTGCCATCGACCACGATCGCTGCGTGGGCTGCGGACGCTGCATTGCGGCGTGCAACCAGGACTGCATCAAGCCCGACTATGATGCCGCGGCCGACGTACTCAACTACAAGATCGCCGAGTATACGAAGGCCATTGTCCAGGATCGCCCCAGCTTCCATATTTCGCTCGCAATGGACATCAGCCCCAACTGCGACTGCCATCCCGAGAATGACGCGCCTATCGTCAACGATATCGGCATGTTCGCGAGCTTCGACCCGGTCGCCATCGATCAGGCCTGCGCCGACGCTGTCCTGGCGTCCGAGCCGCTGCCTAACACCGAGCTTACCGACAGCGCGGCCAAGATGGAGCATAACCACGAGCATTTGGAGGGCGAGCAGGCGCGCGACCCCTTCTGCATCACGCATCCCGACACCGACTGGCGCGCGTGCATCGCGCATGCCGAGAAGATCGGCCTGGGCACGAGCAAGTACGAGCTCATCGAGGTCAAATAGCGCCTAGCTATTGGACAAAACAAGCGCCTTTGTGGCGCAAGTCGAGCAAAAGCCGCCCGTGAGCACAGCGCCCACGGGCGGCTTTTCGGAAGTATGCGGCAAATTTCGAGACCGCCGAGCACACGACGTTTTTTGGCAACAAAACCCCTGATAAATTGTTGATAAAACTGCGGTCTGGTCGGCAGTTCCAGATTTCGCCGCATACTTCCGAAAATAGGGGGTCAGATAAAGCCCCGGACGTTGCTTTTTGCCTAAAAATTCTTTCCGAGGAAGTCGTCGACCGTGTTCCAGTAGAGCTCGGGGTTAACTTGCGCGCTCTTGGCGTGGGTGGCGCCATGGATGGTGAGCTTTTGCTTGACCTTGCTGGCGCACGCGTCGTAGTTTTGGTCGAGCATGTCGTACGGCACAAAGGTGTCCTGGTCGCCGTGGATAAACAGCATGGGAACCGTCGCGTGTTTGAGTTGCTCCACACTGCTCGCCTTATGAAAGTCGTAGCCCGCGCGCACGTTGCACACCAGGTTGGCCACATCGAGCAAAGGAAAACTGGGCAGCCCAAATACATCCTTGAGCTGCAGAGAAAACTCGTCCCAAACACTCGTATAACCACAGTCCTCGATAATGCATTTCACGTTTGCGGGCAGAGATTCCCCCGCGACGTCCATGGCGGTTGCCGCACCCATCGACTCGCCAAAGACCAGGATGCGCGCCTCGGGGTCAGCCTGAACGATTCGCTCGATCCATGCGACGACATCGAGCCGCTCGGGCCAGCCCATGCCGATATAGTCGCCGCCGGAGCGCTCGTGGGCACGGGCGGCAGGCGCGAGCACGTTCATGCCGCGGTCATGGAATCGTTTGGCGTATCGGGCCATACCGATGGGCTCATCGGTGTATCCGTGTAGGCAGATAGCGTAATTGTGCGTGCTCTCTGGGGCGGCAAAATACCAAGCGGCAAGTTCGGTTCCGTCATCTGCGGTGAGGCTGCTGCTCTCGCGGTTCTCTTTAAACCATGCCCGCGCCTCGGTTCCCTCGGCATCCGGCTGCTCACTTTCTTTGTCGTCCTTGCCGTCCTGCATCATCTTCATGGTGTATGGCGCGCGGGGATTCAGCGCGAAGTCAAACAGAAAGTTGCCGGCAAATCCGAGCAGTGCAATGACAACCACCAGTGCAACGATGCCGGCTATCTTGAGCTTTCGATGGGAATGTGCGATTTGAGCCATGCGGTATTCTCCTATAACATGTTAATACATCAACATTTAAAACAAGCGCATTATGGATGTTCGCCGTTGACGCGTCAACAGGCAAAGAATGGGTAAACAAAGGGTCACGTATGGTGCAAATTTCGCATGTACCCAGACGCTTTGATATAGTGTTGAGAACTCTTTACATTGGAGGATGTAACCGGCATGTCCGATTCGAGCGACAGTTCTAAGCCGCGACCCAAGACCGCGGCCGTTCCACACTACACGGTGGGCGAGGAGATCATGAACTCCGTCACCCATGGTGTCGGCTGCCTGCTGGGTATCGCGGGCCTGGTGCTCCTGATCGTATTCGCTGCCCTGCGCGGCGGAGGCCCGGCCCACATGGCCGCGGCGATTGTCTATGGTGTCAGTATCATCCTCGAATACCTAGCCTCCACGCTCTACCACGCGATTCAGCCCGCGCGCGCCAAGCGCGTGTTTCGCATCATCGACCACAGCTGCATCTACCTGCTCATAGCCGGCAGCTATACCCCGTTTTGCCTCATCACGCTCGCAAACGACGGCGGCCCTGCGCTGTTCTTTGCCGTGTGGGCCATCGCCATCGTCGGGATCGCCCTCGAGTGCTTTTTGCGCGAACGTCAGCCGCATTGGGTAAGCGGCCTGGTCTATCTGCTGATGGGCTGGCTCGTCGTCTTTAAGCTGCCCGAGCTCGTGACGCTGCTGAACCCCGTGGCACTCGCCCTGCTCGCCGTCGGCGGCGTGTGCTATACCGTGGGCGTGCCGTTCTATATCGCCAAAAACGTGCGCTATCTGCACAGTGTTTTCCACTTGTGGGTGCTCGCCGGCAGCATCTTCCAGTTCATGGCGGTGATCCTCTTCGTAATCTAGCGACCACGCCCACGGCCCCGCTCGCACGGGCAACCGGCGCAATTGCCCTATCCGTCACCTACGCTTACTACCCAACGTCCCGAATCTTGGAGGTTCGAGAAACTCCCGATGGACATAACCATCTCCCTTATTACCACGCTCGTTTTAACGCTTATCAACGGCTACTTCTCCATGTCCGAGATGGCTCTCACCACGGCTAAGCGCGCCGTGTTGGAACACGATGCCGAGGAGGGCGATAAGCGCGCCGAGCGCGCCGTCCAGCTTGCCGCCGATTCCGACCAGCTGCTCGCCACCATTCAGGTCGCCATCACGCTCGTGGGCTTCGCCTCGTCCGCCGTCGCCTCGACGAGCCTGTCCGACCCGCTCGCCACATGGCTCATGAGCTTTGGCATCGCGCCGCTTTCCGCCATCGCGCGCGGCCTGGCGCCGGTCATCATCACCGTCGCGGTCGCCTTTGTGTCCATCGTGATCGGCGAGCTCGTGCCCAAGCGCATCGGCCTTGCTAACGCCGAGGGCGTATCCAAACAGGTCGTGGGACCGCTCTCCGTGTTCCAAAAGATCGCCCGCCCGCTCGTGTGGCTGACCGGTGCCTGCTCCGACGGCCTGGCCCGCATCCTGCGCATCAAGAGCGCCGATGACCGCCAGAACGTCTCGGAGGAAGAAATCAAGTACATGGTCTCGGAGCAGGACGACCTGCTCGACGAGGAAAAGCGCATGATCCACGAGATCTTTGACCTGGGCGACACCGTTGCCCGCGAGGTCATGGTGCCGCGCGTGGACACCACCATGTGCGAGGACGACGAGACGGTCGCCGACGTGTTGTCCACCATGCGCCAGACCGGCTTCAGCCGCATCCCCGTCTATCACGAGGATCCCGACAACGTCGCGGGCATCGCGCACATCAAGGACCTGATCCAGCCCGCGCTCGACGGCAAGGGCGACCAGCCCATCGCTGGCTTTTTGCGCGATGCCACCTTTGTGCCCGACACCAAGGACATCCTGCCGCTGCTGTCCGAGATGCAGACTTCGCACGACCAGATTGTGGTCGTCGTGGACGAGTACGGCGGCACGGCCGGCATCATCACCATCGAGGACATCGTCGAGGAGATCGTCGGCGAGATCGAGGACGAGTTCGATCCCGACAACAAGTACCTCACGCGCCTCTCGCGCCGTGAGTGGCTCGTCGATGGGCGTTTTTCGTGCGATGACGCGATTGAGCTTGGTTGGCCGCTCGAGGAAAGCGATGATTATGAGACCATCGCCGGCTGGATTTTGGAGCTTTGCGACTCGGTGCCCGACATCGGAGAGGTGTTTGAGGTCGCGGGGTACAAGTTCAAGGTGCAGTCGATGCGTGGCCAGCGCATCTCGCTTATTCGCGTGATCGCTCCGGCCGAAACCGATAAGAAGGATTCCGAGCCCCCGGCAGAGAAGCCGGCGGCGTCGGGTGCGGGCTCTGCGGATCCGCACGACGGCGACGAGTAGGGCAAGGACGAGTAGGGGAGAGTTATGGCAGGCCTGTTCAACATCCTTAAGGTCACCGTCAGCGAGGACAAGATTTGCGCGCACGTGCTGGTGAACCCCGGCATGCCGCTCATGACCTCGGAGGATATCGAGGCCACGGCGCGCGTGTACTACCTGGTGCCCGCGATTGCCAAGCACCTGTGCCTGGGCGACTCCGGCCGCGAATTCCAGGATTGCATGGGCCAGACCGAGCTTTGCCATCTGCTGGAGCACGTGACGGTCGAGCTCATGAACGAGACCGGTCTTGCCGGCAGCATCTCGTGCGGTCGCACGCGCGTGAGCGAGCATGACGAGCGTGTCTTTGAGATTGAGCTTTCGTGCCCCGATGATGCGCTGGCCATCGGCGCGCTGTCTTCGGCCACCTTTATGATGGACTGGGCGTACCTGCACGCCGACCAGCCCACTCCCGATGTGGACGGTACGGTTGCGGGCTTGCGCAACCTGGTGCTGGGTATGCGCGCCGAGGCCGAGGGCAAGGACCCGCACGAGGCCGTTGCCGCTGCGAACGGCGAGGACGTGGCTGAGGATGCGCCCGAGCACGACGCTCCTGCCGAGGCCGACGCTGAGCCCGTTGCCGAGGCGCCTGCTGAGCCCGAGTCTGCGGAGCCCCAAGGCGTCCCGAGCTTTGACGACGAGCCGCAGATGCCAATCGATACCGAGGGCGCGGTCGTCGAGAACCACGAGGCCCCCGCGGCCGTCTTTGGCGGTGCGGCAACGGCTCCGTCCGGCTCGGCGTACGAGGGCAGCCTGCCGCTCGTCGATGGCGCCGGCGAAGACCCGGCCGCCACGGTGGCCATGCCGGTTGCGCCTCAGGAGTAGGCTCACTCGCTTATCACCATCATGTACCTGCGCTTTTACCGTACGCAGATGAGCGCGACGGCAAGTGTTGCGCTGCGGGTATAATGGACAGCATTCAAACGGTGGGCATCGAGGTGCCCGCAGGAGAGGAATGATCATGGGAAAGACTTTCAGCTTTGTCTCCGGTGCGCTCTTTGGTGCTGCCGCCGGCGCTATCATCGGCGTTGCTCTGGCCCCGCGCTCGGGTGCCGAGACCCGCGCCATGGCCGCCGATATCGCCAACGATGCCTGGGACAACATGCGTGACACCTACGAGCACAGTGCCGAGGAGGCTCGTGCCGCGGTCAACGACTTTGGTCCGATGGTCGACGCCAAGACCGATGACCTGCGCGCCAAGGTCGACCTGGCCCGCGAGCGCATGGACCAGCTTCGCGAGCAGCTCAACGATGCCATCTCGGGCGGCAACGTGACGCCCGCTGCCGACGTCGTGGTCGAGAACGTCACCGAGGCCGGCACCGAGGCCACGGAGCCCTCGACCGAGGCATAATGCGCGCAGGGGATTTTGTCGGCGTCAAGGTTTACCGCAAACCTGCCGAAGACAAGCGCACCAAAAAGGACGGCACGCCGCGCAGCCCTAAAAAGCTCGGCAAGATTCACTTTCCCGTCTTTACCCCGGGCGGCACGCGCGTGGTGGGCTTTATGGTCCGCCAGTCCGATATCGCGGGTATGATCGAGCGTCCCGACCGCTTTGTGGCGCTCGATGCCATCGGCGTCTATGAGGGTGCTGTCGCGGTCGACGACGTCAAGGGCACCTATGATGCCGCCGCAGCCAAGCGCCTCGATATCAACCTGGACGATTGCATCATCTGGGTCGGCATGGACGTGCGCACGGAATCGGGCGATGTCGTGGGCTACTGCTCGGACGTTGAGTTCAAGCCGCGCTCGGGTATTGTGCAGATGTTCTACGTGACCGCCGGTGCCGCTTCGAGCGTGCTGGTGGGCGACACGCAGGTGCCGCCGACGATGCTGCGCGGCTACGAGAACGGTGCGATGATTGTCTCGGACGAGGTCAAGGCGCTCGGGTATTCGGGCGGCGCGGCCGCCAAGGCTGCCGAGGCCAGTGTCGTGGTAGGCGATAAGGTCAAGAAGGGCGCCAAGGTGCTCGATGACAAGGGATCGGTCGCCGTGGACAAGGGCAGTCGTGCACTGGGCAAGCAGCTCGGCAAGACGCGCGGTATGTTCAAGGCCTTTAAGGACGAATATCAAAAGGCGAGCGGGGGCTCGTCAAAAGCTAGCAAATAGAGACGTACCAAATGATGGGAGGCGAGCCGGAGACATGTTGCTCCGGCTCGCTGTGTTTATGGGGGAGGGCACATGCGCCAAAACGGATCTAACTTAAACGGGCGCTCGGGTGCGCGTCCGACGGCGCGCCGCGACCTGGGGCAGCTGCCCAGCGGTCAGCGTCGACGTCGCCGTAAGCCCGGCGCGATGTACCTCAACCATAGCCGTGGGTTTAGCGATCGCAGCGCGCGCATCGGCAACGGGCGCTCGCCGCGCCGACCGTCCCGTCTGCCCTATGCGCTTATCGCCGTGGGTTGCGCGCTCGTGCTGTTTATCGCTGCCGTCGTGGGCTACGTCAACCGCAGCGTGGACGTGGAACTCAACGGGCAAAAGACCGCGGTGCGCGTGGGCTCTACGTTGCAGAATCTTATCGACGATCAAAGCCTGACCGAAACGTACGACGCCGGTGATCTGCTGGCCGTCGACGACAGCGTGCTTAAGCGCCATGGCGGCGAAAAGCTGTCGGTGAAGGTCGACGGCAAGCGCGTGAAGCAAGGCAAATGGGATAGTCGCGAACTTGAGGGCGGCGAGAAGGTGACGGTCAAGGACGGCCGCAACGCGTACGAAAAGCACGAGGTCCAGGCCACGACTATCGAGCCAAAGCTTAAGGTCGAGGGCACGGGTGCCATTGAGTATGTCAAAGCCTGGGGTGTTCAGGGCCGCTCCGAGGTATGGGTCGGCGAGCAGTCGGGCAAGACGCAGGACCGCGGCGAGGTCGTGCCCGCCACCGACTGCGTAGTCGAGTGCGCAAGCGTAGCGCCCAAGGGCAACGAAAAGTACGTGGCCCTGACATTTGACGAGGGTCCGAGCGGCGCGACCAAGCAGATCTTGCAGGTGCTCAAGGAAAAGGGCGTCACGGCGACGTTCTTCCTTTCGGGCGATGCCGCGGAAGCCTCGCCCGCTACTGCCAAAGCGATTGTCGATGCCGGGTGCGAGATCGGCTCCAACAGCTACAGCGATGATTCGCTCAAGGGCCAGGACCGTGAGGCGGTACGCGAGCAGATCACGAAAGGCACCGATGCGATTAAGTCGGCGACCGGCGTGAAGACGATGCTGCTGCGTGCTCCCTACGCTGCCTTTGACGAGCAAAACTGGATCGATGCTATGGACCTGGTCTCCGCCGTGGTCTCGTGGAATATTGACTCGGGCGACTGGCTGCTCAACGGTGCCGACGAGCAGGTCTCGACGGTGCTCGATTCGGTGACGCCGGGCAATATCGTGCTGCTCACCGATAGAGACGAATGCGCCGAGCAGACGCTCGAGGCGCTGCCGCAGATCATCGACGGCCTTGTCGCCGACGGCTACAAGATCGTGACGCTCAGCGACCTGGTCAAGACGGACACATCGCTCAGCAAAAAGCTCACCTCGCTGACGAAGGTCACCATGCCCAAGGACGCCGTGTTCCCCCAACTTGCCGAGGACGATGACACCACAGAGTAGTCATTGGGTAGTCGTTTAAGAACGTCCCCAATGGCTATGTCACGGATACGTCAGCGTTTGGTATGCCTGCAATGTGCAGCGCATAAATTCGATGCCGCAGGGCGATGCTGATGCTATAGTTACTGCGGTTAATGAGGGTCAAGAGAAAGGTTACAGGTGAAATCCAAACCTCGACCATACAGTCGATGACCCCATGCAGGTGCTTTTTGCGCATGCACGGGGTGTAAGCGTCGAGCGGCGTGCCGCCCGCGCATGCGTATACATATCCAGAAGCCCCCGGACGCCGCATGTGCGGCCGCGTCCGGAGGAATATTGATGGGGAGCACCATTGAATTATCTGAGTGAGATGCTCAAATTGCCGGTCTTGGACGTCGACGGCGAAAAGCTCGGCGTGGTCAACGATTTTGGCATTGCAACCGGCGAAGTTTTTCCACACGTGACGTCGCTCGCGTTTCGCGGCCCCGGCAAGACGCCGTTTATGATCAGTTGGCGCAAATGGGTCGATCGTATCGACGAGACGGGCGTGTACCTTAAGGCGTCGGCCACCGAAATCCGTTTTTCGTACCTGCAGCCGACCGAACTCTTGCTTGCCCGCGACGTGCTCAACAAGCAGATTGTCGACACGCAGGGCATGAAGGTCGTGCGCGTAAACGACATCAAGTTTTCCATGTCGGGCGAAAATCAGCTGCGTCTGCTGGGTGCCGAGGTTGGCGCCCGCGGCTTGCTGCGCGCGATCAGCCCCACGCTCGAGCATGTTGCCGAGGGCTTTATGAAGCACCTGGGCAAGCCGTTGAGCGAGGATATCATCGCCTGGTCCTACATGGACCTGCTCGACCGCTCGACCAAGAATATCCAGCTCTCGGTGTCGCACAAGACGCTCGGCGAGCTGCACCCTGCCGACATCGCCGACATTATCGAGCAGCTCGACCCGCGCCTACGTGCGCAGGTGTTTGCGCAGCTCGATACTGCCCAGGCCGCCGAGGCCATCTCGGAGTTCGATGACGACGAGCTTATGACCGAGATGCTCGAGGGCCTGTCCGACACGGACGCATCGTCGATGCTGGCCATGATGGACCCGGACGATGCAGCCGACCTGATCGACGAGCTCGATTACGAGAAGGCCGAGAAGCTCCTGCGCCTGATGGGCGTCAAGGAGGAGAAGGCGATTCGTAACCTGCTGGGGTATGAGGACAACACCGCCGGCCGCATCATGACCTCGGAGTTTGTCTCCCTGCCCGCCACGGCAACGGTCGGTGACGCCATCGAGGCGATTCGCGAGCTCGACGAGGACTTCGAGAGCGTCTACTACGTCTATACCGAGGATCCGAGCGGCATGCTGACCGGCGTGCTTTCGCTGCGCACGCTGATCGTAGCCGACCGCGACGCCACGCTGGGTCAGCTGGCCTATCGCGACCTGGTCTATGTGTCGCCCGACGAGGACCAGGAAGACGTGACGGACGAGATGACCAAGTACGACCTGGTTGCCATCCCTGTCTGCGACGAGAACCGTCATATCCTTGGTATCGTGACCTTCGACGACGCCATGGACGTTATCGCCGAGGAGCATCAGGAGGACCTGCAGATCGCCGGTGTCGGCTCGGGTGACAGCGCGTCCGACGACTCGACGAACGTGCTCAGCTGGTTCGTGCATCGCCAGTACTGGGTTGTTGTATGGGGCATCGCGTCGTGCATCATGGCGACCGTGCTGGGAACGGCGCTCGGCTCCGCGCATCTGGTGGTGTTTCCCATGTGCGCCATGCCGCTCGTGCTGCTGGCGGCCTCGCGCATGGTGTCGTTCGTCAAGAACTACTTCCTGGAGTATGACGGTCACGACGACGAGCCCAAGCCCTACCTGGGATTCTTCTTCCAGAGCACCGGTATGGGCCTGATCCTGTCGCTCGTGACCTATCTGTGCGCGCAATTGGTGCGTACCGCCGCGTTCCCCGATGCGTCCATGTTTGAGGAGCAACTCTTTACCGGGTGCTTTAATATCGCTGCCATCATTTGCCTGGTTGGCAACATGAGCGCCGTGATTTACCTGATGGTGCTGTTCTGGCGTGACGAGCATGACCTCAACACGTCGGGTACCGCCATGAACGTCATTGCCGTCATGATCTCGTGTGTGGCGTATTGCATCGCCGCGGTGCTGCTCGCCATGTCAGTCATGGGTTAGGTGGTCGCGTGCAAAATACCAAGCAAAAGTCGGGCACCAAGCAAAAGCTGACCATCGCGGCCATCTTTGGCGCTATGGGCCCCGGTCTGCTGGCGGCGCTTTCGGGCAATGACGCCGGCGGCATTGCAACGTATTCCAGCGCGGGCGCCAGCTATGGCTACAAGATGCTCTGGATGCTTCCCGTCATGACTGTGCTGCTCATCGTGACGCAGGAGACCGCGGCGCGCTGCGGCTGCGTCACGGGCAAGGGCCTGGCATCGCTCATTCGCGAGCGCTTTGGCGTGCGCAAGAGCGTGTTGGCCATGGCGGCGCTGTTGATCGCCAACACGGCTGTGACCATTTCGGAGTTTGCGGGCATCGCCAGCGGCCTTGCTCTCTTTGGCGTGCCGGCGAGCATCTCGGTGCCGTTGGTGGCGCTGCTGGTGTGGATGCTTACCATGTCGGGTAGTTTCCAGCGCATCGAGAAGATTCTGCTGCTGGTGAGCTGCGTGTTCGTGACCTATATCGTCGCCGCGTTTATGGCTGGCCCCAACTGGGGTGAGGTCGCGGTCGACCTGGTCGTGCCCAACATTCAAAATGACCCCAGCTACGTGTCGCTCGTGGTCGCAACGATCGGTACCACTATCGCGCCGTGGATGATTTTCTTGGCGCAGAACAACGTGGTCGATAAGAACGCGGGCGAGGACGATATCGTGCTGCAGCGCATCGATACCGTGAGCGGCTCGCTTGCCGCTGATGTCATTGCCGGCTTTATTATCATTACGACCGGTACGGTGCTGTTCCCGGCGGGTATTCAGATTAGCGATGCTGCCGATGCTGCCCGCGCGCTGGAGCCTATTGCGGGTCAGTGGTCTACGGTACTGTTTGCCTCGGGCCTGGTCGCGGCGAGTTTCTTGGCTGCCTGCGTGCTGCCGGGCGTTACGTCGAGCGCTATCTGCGAGGCATTTGGCTGGGAGCGCGGTGCCGATCGCAGCTGGGACGAGGCCCCGGTCTATCGCGGCATCATTACGGCCATCATCGGTATCTCTGCCGTGCTGGTGCTTATGCCCGGCGTCGATCTGTTCCAGATTATGATGACCTCGCAGGTCATCAATGGCGTGCTACTGCCCGTGGTTCTGGTGTTCCAAGTGGTTATCGCCGCCGACCGTCACATTATGGGCGCCAACCGCAACGGCCGCGTGTGGAACGTGCTCACGTGGGCGACTATCGCCGTGATTACGGTGCTCACGGTCGTCATGTTTGTCCTGCAGGCGATGGGTTACAGCGCTTAGCGCCCACTTTTGCTTCCGAACAGGCCGCAGCGATGGACTGCGGCCTGTTTTTTGCTCGCTATAGGGCATTAGTTATATGGCAGTGGACAAAAAATGCCAAATATGAGTACTGTTGCTAAGTGAATAGCATTTACATCCAAGAAGATAATGGACATAGCCGATAGTATGTTCATTAAAATTGGCTCCAATATGTCTTAAACCAGTCAGGTTGGCTGCTTTAGGGGGTTGTAGGGGTCGCTCGGACGTCATTTTGGGTGGTTTTGCCTGCTACTAAAATGGTAACAGTACTCATATTTGCCCCTTTTTGTCCACGACCCCTTGGAGCCGGCTCGAAAAGAGTGATTTTGGGTTGTTTGCTGCGGGTGTGGGCTTGGAAACAACGTTCGGGGTGGCGAGGCGCCCAGAATTTGGTCGCAAGGAGGGCGTTCCTCGGCTGTGTCAGGAGTGTCCCTGGGTGCCGGCACATAAGGAACGTCCCTAACTGTCGGAGGGGGTGCCTGCCGTGGCGGGCACCCCCTCCGGATGTGGGAAGTTTGCGCTGCAGGTTACTTGTCGGTGCCCAGCTTGTGCGGCTTGAGAGCGAGCGCATTGACGAGCGCGTCGGTGGCAGACTTGACGGCCGCCGGCTGCGGATCGTTGACGTGATCCTCGGGATGCACGGGCAGGTCCTTCTTGACTGCATCGTGGATCAAGTTGAGGTACTCAGTCACGCCAGTGGTCGACAGGTGCGTGCCATCGCCATCGAACAGGTCGTTGCGATTGGCACTGTATCCGTACCAGTCGATAACGCGCACGTTCTTGTAGCGCGTAGCAGCGTTGGCGATGGCCTGGTTGGTAGAGCCAACCCACGGCTGCGGGCTGCGCGTGTTCACAAACACCACAATACGCTTATCTCCTGCATCGGTCATGATGACGTCGATCTGGTCGTCGGTTACCAAGCCGTTGGTGCCCAGTGCAAAGACCACGATCTTGCCGGCAAGGTTCTGTTGGAGATAGCCCTCAAATGTCGCGCGGCCCGTATCAAACTGGCGGCCCTTTTCGGCATCGATATGGCTGTGCGGGAACACGCCGTCAAAGGAATCAACGGCGCGCAGCGACACGGAGTCACCGATCATCAACAGGTCGTAGGAGCCATCGGGGAAGCCGTCGTTGTCCTTGTCGGTGTCGTCGGCCGCCTGTTGGTCTGTGGGCGCGGTGTTTTTGGCTTCCTTGTTGAGGACTTCGGCGCCCTCACCGCTCAGCGCAGACGTCTCGGGCACAAAGATCAGGCCGCCCAGTGCAACGACCAACACGACAGCGCAGGCTGCGCAGACAGGGACGTGCGCGCGCACCCAGTTGGCGGGCGCGGTGGTGCCGTCGCGGAACTCGGATACGGTGCGCCCAAAGGCGCCCTTTCTAAACGGCGTCTCGATAAAGCGATATGAACATTCGGCTACGGCGACCACCAACAACACCTGCAAAATGTACTGCCACCACGGCGTATCGTTGATGTTGGCGACCGGGTTCATGAGCAACAGTAGCGGATAGTGCCACAGGTAGATGCTGTACGAGCGCTTGCCAACCCACACGAGCGGCTCGGCGGACAGTGCGCGGGCAACCATTCCCTGGGGCTGCACGCAGGCCGCGATGACCATGAGCGTGAGGATGGAGCATAGCAGCGTGCCGCCGCGATACTGGAACGCGGTGTAGCCGTTGGTGAGCGCGACCATGGCGGCAAGGCCAACCAGACCCACGACGCCCAACACATCGATGGATGCGGGCGAGGACAAAAAGCGCACGAGGGCGCTCGGCTGTGCCGGGACGGTCTCGGCTGCGTTGTCGGCCTTCTCGCCAGGCTTGCCCTCGGCGTTCTTGCCGTGCTTGGCGGCGCCAGCCAGGCGATTGAGCCCCAAACGATGAGCGAGACGCACCGGCGCCAGGTCGCGATTGGGGATAAAGGCCATCCAGGCGCCCAGCAGCAGCGAGAAGACGCGGGTGTCGGTGCCGTAGTACACGCGGCTGGGGTCGGCGGCAGGGTTGTAGAGCACCATCATGGCAAGGGCGGATACCGCTGCGAGTCCCAGGACCACACGGCGCGTGTTGGGTTTGCTCACATGCATGGACACCATGGCAAACAGCAGCGGTGGCCAAACCAGGTAGAATTGTTCCTCGATGGCGAGCGACCAAAAGTGCGTAAGCGGCGAGGGGTCGCCCAGGGCGTTGAAGTACGAAACGTCCTGCATAATCTGCCACCAGTTGTTAAAGAACAGCAGCGACGGCAGAATGTCGGGACGCATCTTGGTGAGCATCACGTGGTTGAAGACGGTGCACAGCGCACAGGTTACAACCACAACGGTCACCACGGCGGGGACCAGGCGACGGATGCGGCGGATCCAGAAGCTCTTGAGGTCGATGCGGCCGGTCTTTGATACTTCGTTGATGAGCAGGCGCGTGATCAGGTAGCCCGAGAGCACAAAGAAAATCGTGACTCCAAGCAAGCCGCCCTGCGCCCAGGTGAGGTTGAGGTGATAGAGCACCACCGCGACGACGGCAAGCGTGCGCAGACCGTCGAGGGCGGGGATATACCGAGATTTGGGGCGCGCGGGCACCTGCTCTTTTGTGGCGCTGCTGGCGTGGGCGCCCTTGTTGGCAGACGCGCGATGGGGGTCTGCGGCTTGGCGCGGCTCGGAGGTTTGGCGGCTGGCGCGCGAGCGTTCGTGCGGCGCCTGTTGATCGCTCGAGTGGCGTGAGCTGCGCGAGTTCGATCGCGGGAATTGTTCCATAAAACATCATCCAAATGACGAGAATAATCAGCACGCCTTTATTGTAGCCGCCTGCTCCTGTGAATGCTTGCTGCTGGCGCAAGCTCAAGCGCGCGTCCACATCAAAGTGAACTAAAGTTATAGAGGCGTGAGAGCGCACGATCGACGACCGGCAGCGGGTGCAGAGCCCGCGGACGAGGAGGTTTCCATGGCAGATTGCGGCATCGTCGCGGTGTTCGGCAGCATGAACATGGACCTTTCGGTGGCGTGCGAGCGCATGCCGCGTGCGGGCGAGACCGTCGGCGGCAGCGGGTTTATCACCAACGCCGGCGGAAAAGGCGCCAACCAGGCCGTAGCGGCTGCGCGCATGGGCGCGCACACATGCATGATCGGTGCGGTCGGTCGCGACGCGTTTGGCACGTCGCTCGTGACGGGGCTCCAAGACGCTGGCGTGAGCTGCGATTTTGTGGCGCGTCGCGACGACGTGGAGACGGGAACGGCGACCATCATTCGCTTTGGTGGCGACAACCGTATTGTGCTGTCGCCGGGCGCCAACCATGCGCTTACGGGCGAGGACGTTGCCTGCGCGCTGAGGTGCCTGGTGGCCGATGAACTCGACGGCGACGCCAGCAAGATTGCCCCGGCTGCCGGAAGCGTCTTTATCGCCCAGGGCGAATGCGACCTGGCGGCGACGGCCGAGGCACTCGTTTGCGCTCACGAGCTGGGGTTCTATACGGTCTTTAACCCGGCGCCGGCAAGTGACGTGCCGGCAGGGGCTTGGACGGCGGTCGACCTGGTCTGTCCCAACGAGACCGAGTGCCAGGTGCTGACGGGCATCTTGCCCGCGGATGATACGAGCTGCGCCGCAGCGCTCAATGCCCTGCTCGCCAAGGGTGCCGGAGCTGCGGTCATCACGTTGGGCGGTGCCGGGTCGGTTACGCTCGGCGACGACGGCGAGCTGCTGCGCATGCCGGCGCTTTCGAGCACGGTGGTCGATACGACGGCCGCGGGCGATACGTTTATCGGTGCGCTTGCCGCGGCTCGTCTGGAGGGCCTGCCGCTCTTTGAGTGCATGGCCGCGGGTGCCCGTGCCTCGGCGGTGACGGTGTCGCGCTTGGGTGCACAGCAGTCGATTCCCACGCGTGGCGAAGTCGAGCGCGCGTTTGGTTTAGACGATTACGTACAAGACGGAGAAGCGGAGTAGAACAATGGCAATCAAGAAGCTGATCCTTGATCTGGATATGGGTGTGGACGATGCGATGGCGCTTGCCTATGCCATCGCGAGCCCCGAGGTGGAGCTCGTGGGCATCACCACGTGCTTTGGCAACGTGCGCGTCGAGCAGTCGGCGCATAACTGCCTGGCGGTGCTCGACCTGTTGGGTCGTCCCGAGGTGCCGGTGTATCTGGGTGCCGACCGTCCCCTACAGGCGACCGAGCCCTATACGCCACCGGCGTCCACCACGCTCATCCACGGCAAGAACGGCATCGGCGGCGCGAGCGTGCCCGCGTCTCCCTACGAGCCAGTGGGGGCGACCTCGGCCGATGGCAATGCCGCGGTCGATTATCTGATCGATGCCGCGCGCACCTATGGGCCCGATCTGGTCTACGTAGCGACCGGCCCGCTCTCCAACCTGGCACTTGCCTTGGAGCGCGATGCGGCGGCGATGATGTCTATCGGCCGCGTGGTGGTGATGGGCGGCGCCCTGACCGTGCCCGGTAACGTGAGCGCGGGTGCCGAGGCCAACATGGCAAGCGATCCCGAGGCCGCCGATGCCGTGCTGCGCTCGGGCCGCAAGCTCACCATGGTGGGCCTGGACGTGACGCATCGCGTGGTGCTCACGCGCCGCGATGTTGCCGGCTGGACAGGCTCGGGCACCATGGCTGGCTGCGCGTTTGCGAGCATGGTCGAGCACTATATCGGTTCGTACGAAATGAACGCGCCCTACCTGGGCGGCTGCGCGCTGCACGATCCGCTGGCGGTTGCCGTGGCGATTGATCCCACGCTCGTGGGTGCGCTCGGCTGTAACCTGCGTGTCGACCTGCTGGGCGAGTATCGCGGCCGCACCATCTGCGACGAGCACCGTCTGTCCGATCCAGATAAGAGCGCGCTCGTGGCGCTGACCGTCGACGCCCCGCGCTTCCTGTCCGAGTTCAAGGCCCGTATGGCTCGTGTCCTGGGCTAAATGATTTTCACGCCCCGTCCCATGTAGTCAATTTGGGACGGGCTTTTTTAGCTACCGAGTAAATACGCCCGTTGGGGGAATAGTCGCGTCGCTTCGCTTGACAACAGGCTAAACTAGCTATTAAACATTTACTATTCTGTTTAGATTGAATTTGCGGTCGTTTAGTTGTCGAGTCACGGGGCGGTCAGGCCACGATGCTCCGCCACGACCGTTGCTAGGGGGAACAATGGCCAAAGCAAGTGTTCGCGAAATCAGCCGCATCACCGGTTTTTCGCCTGCGACCGTGTCCAACGCGCTCAACCGCAAGCGCAGCGTGAGCGAGGAGACCGCCAAAGTCATCCTGGAGTGCGCGCAGTCGCTCGGCTATCAGCAGTCGACGCAGCTCGAGAGCATCCAGTTTGTGCTCGCGCGCAAGACGGGCGCCATCCTGGACGAGAGCACCTTCCATCCCGCGGTTATTGAGGGCGTGGAGCGCCAGGCGCGTCGCCACGGCATGAGCACGAGCTTTGTCTCGCTCGACTTTAGCGACCTGGACGCCGTGCGTCCGCAGGTCGAGGGCCTGATCGCCGACCCGTCTGCCGCCATCGTGCTGATGGGTACCGAGCTGGGTGAGGAAGATTACGCCCTGTTCGCCAACGCTGCCGCCCACCTGATCGTGCTCGACGGCTGGAGCGACCGCCAGTACTTTGATGCCGTAGTCATTGCCAATACCGATTCGGTGCTGCGCGCCGTGGACTACCTTATCGAGAAGGGTCACAGGCAAATCGGCTATCTGGCAGGCGATCTTCGTATCCGCAACTTTAAGGATCGCGAGCGCGGCTATCGCCAAGCGCTTGAGGATGCGGACCTCGAGGCCAATCCGGCATGGCACGTCACGCTGGGCACCACGCTCGAAGGTGCCTATCGCGATATGGGTGCATGGCTCGACAGCGTCTCACGCGACGACCTGCCGACGGCTTTCTTTGCCGAGAACGACGTGCTCGCCGTGGGTGCCATGCGCGCGTTCAACGAGCACGGCATTCGCGTGCCCGAGGATGTCTCGATCATCGGCTTTGACGACCTATCTCTGGGCGCCTTCTCCAACCCGCCACTCACCACGGTGCATGTTCCCAAACACGAGGTGGGCGAGATCGCGGTGCGCCGTCTGGTGGGTAACATCCGCAATCCCAAGAGCTATACCTGCAAAACGGCCGTGTCGACCTATTTTGTCGAGCGCCAGAGCGTGCGCGAAATCTAGGCGGAGACGGCATTGCCTGCAGCGTGCCAAAGCTCGCTAGGGCAGTTAACATAGTGCCATTCAGAAGAGGATCCTTCGGGGTCCTCTTTTTGTTTCCCTTGTATGTTCAGATTGTTTACATACCGTTTAGGCTGATTTCTCTACCGTCTACGGGTATTTCGCGCTAAACTTCTAAACAGAAGAGTAAAACATTTAGTAAACAGAACAAAACGAAACACGCGTCTGTTTACTGAACATGTGACTAGGGGAGGACGTACATGGATAAGATCAAGCTCGGTTTTGTGCCCACGCGCCGTAGCATCTTTAGCGCGCCGGACGCGATCAAGTATCGCGGCCTTACGGCTGATCGCCTGCGCGAGATCGGCGTCGAGATTGTGGATATCGACGACATCAACGACGAGGGCCTGCTGTTCGACGACAGCCATATCGCGCCTATCGTCGAGAAGTTCCGCGCCGAGGGCGTCGACGGCATCATGCTCTGCCACGCCAACTTTGGTACCGAGTATGTCTGCGCCCGCCTTGCCCGCGAGCTCGGCTTGCCCGTGCTGCTGTGGGGTCCGCGCGACGAGCGCCCCGAGCCCGACGGCACCCGTCTGCGCGATAGCCAGTGCGGCCTGTTCGCCACCGGCAAGGTCCTGCGTCGCTTCCAGGTTCCCTTCACCTACATGACCAACTGCCGTCTGACCGATCCCGAGTTCGAGCGCGGTGTCTGGGACTTTTTGGCCGTGTGCAACGTGGTCAAGACTTTCAAGCACACCCGCATCCTGCAGATGGACACCCGTCCGTTCGATTTCTGGTCGACCATGTGCAACGAGGGCGAGCTGCTCGAGAAGTTCAACATCCAGCTTTCGCCCATCCCCATGACCGAGCTTGTCCAGGCCGTGCGCGACGCCCAGGCTGACGAGCAGGCCATGGCAACCATGCTCGCCCACATTGGTGACAGCTTTGAGATCTGCATCCCCGAGGACAAGGTTCCTGCGGTCGCAGGACTCGCCATTGCCATGAAGCGCCTGGTCGAGAAGTACGGCTGCAACGCCGGCGCCATCCAGTGCTGGAACGCCCTGCAGGACGAGTTGGGCATTATGCCCTGCGCCGCCAACGCAATCCTCAACGAGATGGGCATCCCCATCGTCTGCGAGACCGACATCCATGGCGCTATCACCGCGCTGATGGTCGAGGCCGCCGACCTGGGCCGTCACCGCGGCATGTTCGCCGACTGGACCGTGCGTCATCCCGATAACGAGAACGGCGAGCTGCTGCAGCACTGCGGCCCCTGGCCCTGCAGCTGCGCGGCCGTCAAGCCCAAGCTCACCTATCCGCTGGCCTTCGATCACCCCGGCGCGCTGACGGCCGAGGCCAAGCACGGCGACCTCACCCTTGCCCGCTTTGACGGCGACAACGGCGAGTACTCGCTGCTGCTGGGCAACGCCCGCGGCATCGACGGCCCGGCCGGCATGGGCACCTACCTGTGGGTCGAGGTCGACAACCTCAAGCGCCTCGAGGCCAAGATCGTCGAGGGTCCCTACATCCACCACTGCGTCGCCATTCACGCCAGCGTGGTGCCGGTGCTCTACGAGGCGTGCAAGTACATCGGCATTGCCCCCGACTTATACGACCCGATTGAAGAAGACGTCAAAGCCTACCTGCGAGGAGAGTAGAAATGGCAACTATCGAAGAGCTTGAATCCCTGCGTTGGGACCTTCGCCGCGATTGCGTCGATATCATCATGGCTGGCGCCGGCGGCCATATCGGCGGCGACATGTCGGTGATCGATGCCCTCATGACCCTCTACGCTAACCATCTCAACATTTCGCCCGAGACCGTCGACGATCCCAACCGCGATCGCTTTGTACTCTCCAAGGGCCACGCCATGGAGGCCTACTATGCGGTGCTCTGCCACGAGGGCTATCTTGACCTCGATGACATCAAGGCCCGCTTCTCCAAGTTCGGCAGCCCCTACATCGGCCACCCCAACAACAAGCTCAAGGGCATCGAGATGAACTCGGGCTCGCTGGGTCACGGACTGCCCGTGGCTGTGGGCATGGCGCTTGCCGGCAAGATGGACGGCCGCGACTACCGCGTCTACACCATCATGGGCGACGGCGAGCTTGCCGAGGGCTCGGTCTGGGAGGGCGCCATGAGTGGCGGCAACTACCAGCTCGATAACCTGTGCGCGCTCGTGGACCGCAACCGCCTGCAGATCAGCGGTAGCACCGAGGACGTCATGAAGCAGGACTCGCAGGAGGGGCGCTGGGCCGCCTTCGGTTGGAACGTGCTGTCCATTCCGGGCAACGACGTCCAGGCCATCGACGCCGCGCTGACGCTGGCCGCCGAGACCAAGGGTAAGCCCACGGTCATCATCCTCAACACGGTGAAGGGCTACGGCTCGCCGGTTATGGAGGACAAGGCCTCCTGGCATCATCATCTGCCCAACGATGAGGAATATGCCCAGATCATCGCCGATTTCGCTGCCCATAAGGAGGCTATCAATGGCTAACAAGATCGCCAACCGCAAGGTTATCTGCGACACGCTGCTCGAGGCCGCCGCAACTGACAAAGACATCGTCGTCCTGTGCTCCGACTCCCGCGGCTCCGCATCGCTCACGCCGTTCTTCGATCAGTATCCCCAGCAGTCCATTGAGGTCGGCATTGCCGAGCAGGACCTGGTGAGCATCGCCGCCGGCATGGCCTCGTGCGGCAAGAAGGCCTGGGCCGCCTCGCCGGCGTCCTTTGTGACCACGCGTTCGTATGAGCAGTGCAAGGTCGACGTTTCGTACTCCAACACCAACGTCAAGCTCATCGGCATCTCGGGCGGCGTGTCCTATGGCGCCCTGGGTATGAGTCACCACTCCGCGCAGGATATCGCCGCCATGAGCGCGATTCCCAACATGCGCGTATATCTGCCGAGCGATCGCTTCCAGACCGCCGAGCTCGTGCGCGCCCTGGTCGCCGACAACAAGCCGGCCTACATCCGCGTGGGCCGCAACCCGGTCGAGGACGTGTACACCGAGGACGAGTGCCCGTTCCAGATGGACCGCGCCACCTGGGTGCGTCGCGGCACCGATGTGACGATCGTCGCCACCGGCGAGATGGTCCGCCATGCCGTGGACGCCGCCGATCTGTTGGCCGAGCGGGGCATCTCGGCAACGGTGCTCGACATGTACTGCGTCAAGCCGCTCGACGCCGAGGCCGTGATCGAGGCCGCCGGTGCCACGCGCGCCGTCGTGACCGTCGAGGAGCACAGCCCCTTCGGTGGCCTGGGTTCCATGGTCGCGCAGGTGGTGGGCGAGCATTGCCCGCGTCCGGTCAAGTGCCTTTCCCTGCCCGACGCGCCGGTCATCACCGGCACGAGCCCCGAGGTCTTCGCGCACTACGGGCTCACCGGCGAGGGTATTGCCAAGACGGTCGTCGAGTTCCTTCCCGCAGAGTAATTGGTGCATCGGGGACAGGTTTGCACCAATCCTTTTAGGTTGAATTTTGAGCAGGCCGGCTGCGCTCTCATGAGCCGGTCGGCCACTCGCTCCTTGTCCGTCGGGTTTTAGTTTTGAATCGACGGGGGAGACAGGAGAGTACATGAGCAAATACATCATCGGAATCGATCAGTCCACACAGGGTACTAAGGCGCTGCTGGTGGACGAGGGCGGCCATCTGATCCATCGCGCCGACCGCTCGCATCGCCAGATTGTCAACGAGGCCGGCTGGGTGAGCCATGATCCAGCCGAGATCGCCGCCAACGTGCTGGCCGTGGCGCGCGCCGTGGTGGAGGAGACCGGGGTCGATCCGGCCGACGTCGCCGGCATCGGCATCTCCAACCAGCGCGAGACTACCGTTGCCTGGAATCGCACGACGGGCGAGCCGCTGTGCGATGCCGTGGTGTGGCAGTGCGCCCGCGCCCGCGAGCTGTGCGACGAGCTGGCTGCGCGCGAAGGCGTGGCCGAGCTGGTGCGTGACACGACGGGTCTGGTGCTCTCGCCCTACTATCCGGCGGGCAAGATGGCCTGGATCCTCGCGAACGTTCCCGCGGCTGCCGAGGCCGCGGCGGCGGGCGAGCTGTGCCTGGGCACCATCGATGCCTGGGTGGTCTGGACGCTCACGGGCGGCGCGGAGTTCCGCTGCGACTGGTCCAATGCCAGCCGCACGCAGCTTTTTGACCTGCGCCGTGGCTGCTGGAGCGAGCCGGTGTGCGAGGCCTTTGGTGTCAATCCGGCGTGTCTGCCGCAGGTGACCGATTCCGATGGCCTGTTCGGTACAACGGACCTGGGCGGCTTTTTGCCGGCGCCCGTGCCCATTCACGGCGTGCTCGGCGACAGCCATGCCGCCTTGTTTGCCCAGGGCTGCCATAGCCGCGGCATGGCCAAGGCGACCTATGGCACCGGAAGCTCGGTCATGATGAACGTCGGCGACGAGTTCGTCGCCAGCTCGCATGGGCTTTCGAGCTCGCTCGCATGGCGTATGGACGGTGTGACCGAGTATGTGCTCGAGGGCAACGTGAGCTACGCCGGCGCCGTCAAGACGTGGCTGCGCGACGACCTGGAGCTCATCAACAATCCCGAGGAAGTCACCGACCTGTGCTATGCCGCCAACCCGGCGAGCCGCGTCTACTTTGTGCCGGCGTTCACTGGCCTGGGCGCGCCGCACTGGGCGAGCGACGCCGAGGGCTGCGTCTTTGGCATGACACGCACCACGGGCCGCGCGGAGTTCGTGAAGGCCGCCGATGAGTCGATCGCCTATCAGATCTTCGACGTCATCGATGCGATGGTCGAGGATTCGGGCGCGGCGCTGGCCGAGCTTCGTGTTGACGGCGGTCCCACGCGCGACGCGTACCTGATGCAGTTTGAGAGCGACCTGGTCGGCTCGCCCATCCGCATTGCGAGCAACGACGAGATGAGCGGTCTGGGTGCGGCTTGGGCCTGCGGCATTGCGCTGGGCATGTACACGCGCGATGTCGTTGACGTCTACGGCGCCCGCGGCATCGTGGAGCCTGCCATGCCTGCCGACGAGCGAGCCAAAAAGATCGCCGGCTGGCGTCACGCCGTCGACGCGACCATCGCTTACACTGCCTAGGCGGCTGCGCGGCGCCCGCAGGCTATTCCCGGGCAGCTCATTTGGGACGGGGCTTTTTTGACTGGTATGATTGGTGCGACCATTCGAACCAGCTAAAAGAGCCCCGTCCCAAATTGACTACCGAGAGGAACTGCCATGGAGCGTATCGCAAGTTTTTCCGTTGACCATCTGCTGCTCGAGCCCGGCGTGTATGTGAGCCGCATCGACCGCGATCCGGCGACCGGCGCCGCCGTCACCACCTTTGATCTGCGCCTGACCACGCCCAACAAGGAGCCGGTCATGAACACGGCCGAGTGCCACACGATTGAGCATTTGGGCGCGACGTTCCTTCGCAATCATGCCGAGTGGTCGAGCCGCATTGTCTACTTTGGTCCCATGGGCTGCCGCACGGGCTTTTACCTCGTCGTTTTTGGTGAGCTGACGAGCGAGGAAATCTTGCCGCTTGTGCGTGAGCTGTTCGAGTTTGTTGCTGGCTTTGAGGGCGATATCCCCGGCGCTGCTCCCGAGGAGTGCGGCAACTACCTGGACCAGAACCTCCCCATGGCCAACTGGCTTGCGCGTCGTTATCTCGACCGCGACCTGGCCGATATCGACGAGAAGCACCTGCACTATCAGCAGGCATAGGGCCGCCCTCTGCCTCCAAACCGTTCACACGGAGATATCGACCGTTTAACTGTTTAGAAGTGTTTATTCGAGGTCATTAGCACTAGCTCGCTTAAACTAGTCCTCAGAGTGATATTCAGGCAAGGCTCCTGAAGCAGCATCTGTCGACATTGATTGTCGGATTCTGCTTCGGGAGCCTTGTTCTGTTTAGGGGGGGGACACATGGAAATTGTTAAACGAATTAATACCAGCGCTGTCCTCTGCGTCGATGGAAATGGCAGACAGTTGGTTGCATTCGGCCGTGGTCTGGGGTTTAAGAATGTCGGAGACGAGGTCCCTCTTTCGGAGATTCAACGAACGTTTTATAACGTTAGCTCTCGCTACATCGCTCTCGTTGACGAGGTCCCCGACGAGCTTCTCGAGCTTACCTCGGATGTTATTGATATGTCGACAGGTTTGCTGTCTTATGAGGTGAGCCCTAATTTGCCGTTTATCCTTGCGGACCATATCGCGTATGCGGTTAAGCGCAAAGAGCAAAATATCGTTGTCCGCATGCCTTTATCGTTTGATGTCCGCCAACAATATCCCGTCGAATTTAGAATCGGCGAGTATGCACTTAAGATAATCAGGAAACGTCTTAACGTTAGGCTTCCAGCTCATGAGGCAGTTGGAATTGCCATGGCGTTTATCAATAACATGGCCGATTCGGACTCATGCGAAGTAGTTAAAGAGTTTAGCGCGGATATCTACGATCGTGTTCTGGAGGAGTCAACCGTTGCTGTTGAAAATCGGCTTGGCATTCAAGTTGATCGGGAAGGTTTCGATTACGCAAGGTTCGCAACCCATCTTCAGTACTTATTCAATAGGTTGAACTCTGGCGAAAGCATCGTGAGCGACAACCGCAAGATGTACCTCTCGCTCAAAAAAGAATATCCGGTGGCATCAATGTGCGCCGATGATATTGCTTCTGTTCTCAGCCGACTGACGGGGCGGGAACTTATAGACGAAGAAAGACTCTACCTCATGATGCACATCAATCGAATTGCATCGAAAACAAGGTAATTAGTTGGCAAAGGCGCGCGCTTTGCTGATGGTTACATATAAAACTCAACATGGGAGAAATGGTATTTATGGCAGATACAACCAAGCTCGCTGCCGAGATTCTCGAGATGGTGGGCGGCGCAGACAACGTTACATTTGTAGCTCACTGCATGACTCGTTTAAGGTTCAACCTTAAGGACGAAAGCATCGTAGACGATGCAAAAGTCAAGGCGATTGATGGCGTGATCGACATTCGCCATTCCGCGGGGCAATATCAGGTGATTGTGGGACCTAAGGTCGATAAGGTCTATGAAATCGTTGCCAAGGAAACCGGGATTGATGCCGGAGATTCCGAGGCAAGCGAAGGAGAGACTAAGGGCTGTCTGGGAAAGCTAATGAAGCTCATCAGCGGCATCATGATGCCCGTTCTTCCTGCCTTGATCGCATGCGGAATGATAAACGCCGTCCTTAGTATTCTGACGACGGCGGGTGCTGTTTCCGCCGAGAGCGGAATATACACTCTGCTGTACGGCATGGGAAATGCCTGCATGTATTTTCTGCCCGTTCTTGTCGGATCATCTGCTGCTCAGTTCTTTGGAACCGATCGATATATCGGTGCGGTACTCGGTGCAATCCTGATTTATCCGACTTTCGTTGCTGCGGCCGGAGCGGGCGATGCGCTGGATTTGCTCGGCATGAAGTTCACAATGGTGAGCTATTCCTCCACGGTGTTTCCTGCTATCGTGGCGGCTTGGTTCGCATCCGTTCTTAATAAGTGGCTGCGGGCGGTTCTTCCCGATGTTGTGGCATTTGCGCTCGTCCCGTTCCTGACGGTTGCTGTTGCCGCCCCCGTCTCGCTCCTTGTGATCGGCCCCGTTATTCAGCAGGCGAGCTCTTTGCTTGCGACTGCAGTGCTGGCGGTCTATCAGTTCAGCCCCGTCCTTTGCGGCGTTATTCTCGGGCCGATATTCGGTCTCGTTATGATCCCCCTTGGACTCCATTGGGCCCTGATCGTGCTTTCCATCAACAATATTATGACCGTCGGCTCCGATCCTATCCTTGGACTTCTCTGCTGCAGCATGGGTGTTGTCGGCGCTTGTTTGGCGTTTGCCCTCCGCTCGAAGGACCCGAGTGAAAAGAGTCTTGGGTTCAGCTGTGCCATTACGGGCTTTTTCGGGATTACGGAACCGGCGCTGTACGGCATCATCTTGGAGCACAAGAAGATCATTATCGCTTCCATGGTCGCCGGAGCAATCAGTGCTGTTATCCCGGCGATTTTCAACACCTGTACGTTCGTTATGACGTCGAGCGGCATTTTTAGCTTCCCCGGTTATATGGATCCTTCTGGTGATATGAGCAGCCTCATCGGCGCAATTCTTTGCAATGTCGTCGGTTTAATTCTTAACTTCGTTCTCGTTTACATCCTGTATCGCCCTGATGAAGAGGCAGTAGTGGAGTAGACAATTATTTGGGATGTAAGCTGCCGAAAACCCCGCGGCAGATTGCATGTGGTGGGCTTGCCGTTGATTCACGCGAGCCCACCCTCATTTTTGGAGTGACTAGCTATGACAATTACAGCCGATATGACGTTTGGCGAAATCGCGCTCCTTCCTGAGTTCGCTGGCTTTGGCGAGCACCTTATGCTTTGCCGGCCTTCAACTTGGGAGCGCATGTGGAATAAACCCATCGTGTCTCATATGAATTCTGATGCTAATCCATATGAAACTACTCGCGTTTTGCGTGGATTGAATCGGATTGTCGAGCTCGTGGATGACGGGAGGCAAGTTGCCTACGATATATGGGATGAAGCCGACTGCATCCGTGATCCGACTCGACGCAACACGAAACTGTTCTTCTTTCCCGGGAGACCCGGGGCTCCCTTTATCATTGCGGTTTCGGGCGGAGGTTATCAGAGCGTTTGTCATCAAATGGAAGGCTTTCCCGTTGCCCCCGAGCTCAACGATGCGGGCTATAACGTGTTCGTGCTGTCATACAGGGTGAGGGTCGAGCCTTTGATGCCGCGTCCAATCGACGATTTAAATCGAGCTGTCCGTTTTGTCTTCGAGAATTCAGCGAAATTTAATGTCGCAAAAAGTTATGCAGTTATCGGCTTTTCTGCTGGTGCGCATTTAACTGCCGAGTGGGGGACGGACAACAAGGGATTTGCGTCCTACGGATGCGAGGCACCCAAAGCCTTGGTCCTGTGTTATGCACCGATTGATCTTCGTGGCTTTGAGAACGCATCAGACAATAGATTTCTTGATTCGGTGTGCGGCGGGGCTGGTCGCGACTCGCTCGATGATTTCTGTATTAATCAGCATGTGTGGGAGCAGTATCCTCCGACATATCTTTGGCAATGCGCTGACGATGATATTGTATCGCCCGACAATTATGAAAAGATGGTCGATGCTCTGGATGCAGCTGGAGTACACCATGAGGGAGTCATGTATTCAGAAGGGGGGCACGCATTGATGAAGCCCCATGCGCCGGAGACCGACTACTGGTGTATGAGCGTTATTGAGTTTCTTAAAGATTATCTCGACTAGGAAGCTGCATGTCGCTTTTTGAGCGGGTGATTTCGTCATGCAATGTTTTCGGTATTGATCGTGGTCGTGGATGAATGATGTTCTAGAATGTTCATACTGTCACATAAACGAACAGGAGCGAACATGCACATCTATTCTGTCAACGATCCCGAGTTCAAATCCTATGGCAACGTTTGGGATGACGTTCCGTCCGTGCTCACGTCGCCCGTGCTCGAGGCGCTCTCTGCCACGCCCATCCCCGAGGGCAGCAAGTACGTAGCAAGCGCGCCGGAGCTCGAGGGCGTCAAGGATGCCGATAAGCTGGGCTTTCTCATGTACGGCGGCCGTCCCTTCCAGCTGGGCTGGTGCAACGGCCACAACACGCAGCTCAACTGCCTGGAGTATCACCGCGCCAGCGAGTTTAACCTGGGCGCCCGCGACTTTATCCTGCTCGTGGCGCATCGCTGGGAGATTGAGGGCGGCAAGCTCGACACCGCGTGCGTCAAGGCGTTCCGCGTGCCGGCGGGTACGGTCGTCGAAGTCTTCAACACCACGCTCCACTACACGCCGTGCATGGTCGACGACGGCGGCTTCCAGGTAATGGTTGCGTTGCCCGCCGGCACCAACGGTCCGCGCCCCGAGGCCGCAGCCGACATGCCCGCGGTCGGCGACAGCTACTGCTACTGGAAGGCCGACAAGTGGGTCCTCTGCCACGCCGACAGCCCCAAGGCAGCCGAAGGCGGCTACGTGGGCCTCATCGGCAAGAACCTCGACATCGCCTGTGACTAGCATCTTCCGTCTCGATTTGTAACATCTAGCGGGCTAAATCGTCTCTACCTGTTACAGATTTAGACAAACTGCGGGGGGCTGCCCGAAAATCTCGATCTGTAACACCAAGCCCGGTTTTGGCTGCCTACCTGTTACAGATCGAGACAAACCGTCCCCAACCACCACAAAGGTGCCTGTCCCCTTTGTGGTGGTTTGGGGCGGCGGTATCAGAAAGTGTCAGGCAGGGGCGGCTGCCGGGCCGCCGTGTGCGAAAAGAAGTGTCGGCCTGCGTCGTTGCCGTTGAGTAGCGCGCTGCTTACGGGGATACTGAAACCACGACAAACAGCGTGTGAAAGGATTGATGCATGGCTTTCCGTAAAGACTTCCTGTGGGGCGGCGCGACGGCTGCCAACCAGTGCGAGGGCGCTTACGACGTGGATGGCCGCGGCCTGGCCAACGTGGACGTGGCGCCGCACGGCCCCGAGCGCTATGCGGTGGTCTCCGGCCAGCGCAAGATGCTCGACTTCGAGGACGGCTATTACTACCCCGCGCAGACCGGCATCGATTTCTATCACCACTACAAGGAGGACATCGCCCTCTTTGCCGAGATGGGCTTTAAGACCTTCCGCATGAGCCTGGCCTGGACCCGCATCTTCCCCAACGGCGACGAGACTGAGCCCAACGAGGCCGGCCTGGCCTTCTACGAGGACGTGTTCCGCGAGTGTCAGGCGCACGGCATTGAGCCGCTCGTGACCATCACGCACTTCGACTGCCCGATTCACCTTATCAAGGAGTACGGCGGCTGGCGCAACCGCAAGCTCATCGACTTCTACAAGAACCTCGCGACCACGATCTTCACCCGCTACAAGGGTCTGGTGAAGTACTGGCTCACCTTCAACGAGATCAATATGATCTTGCACCTGCCGTTTATGGGTGCCGGTCTGGTCTTTGAGGAGGGCGAGAACAAGGAGGCCGTCGAGTACCTGGCCGCCCACAACGAGCTCGTCGCCAGCGCTTGGGCAACCAAGATCGCCCACGAGATCGACCCCGAGGTCAAGATCGGCTGCATGCTCGCCGCGGGTAGCTACTACCCCTACAGCTGTCGTCCGGGCGATGTGCGCCAGGCGCAGCTCGACAATCAGGACAATTACTTCTTCGTCGACGTTCAGAGCCGCGGCTACTACCCGGCCTATGCCGTCAAGAAGCTCGAGCGTTTGGGCATCGATGTGGGCATGACGGATGAGGACCGCGAGATCCTGGCCGCCAACACCGTCGACTTCATCAGCTTTAGCTATTACAGCACCCGTTGCTCCGCCGGTGCCGATAACCCCGATGTCGAGCGCACCCAGGGCAACGCCTTCGCCGGCGCCAAGAACCCCTACCTGCAGCAGAGCCAGTGGGGCTGGGCCATCGATCCGCTGGGCTTCCGCATCACCCTCAACGACCTGTACGACCGTTATCAGAAGCCGCTGTTTGTGGTCGAGAACGGTCTGGGCGCCAAGGACGTTGTCGAGGAGGACGGCTCCATCAACGACGACTACCGTATCGACTACCTGCGCCAGCATATCGTCGCGATGCGCGATGCGGTGACCGAGGACGGCGTTGACCTGCTGGGCTACACTACCTGGGGTCCGATCGACCTGGTGTCTGCCGGCACGGGCGAGATGTCCAAGCGCTACGGCTTTATCTATGTCGACCGCGATGATGCGGGCAACGGCACCCTCAAGCGTTCCAAAAAGAAGAGCTTTGACTGGTACAAGCATGTCATTGAAACGAATGGAGAGGATCTGTCCTAAGGAAGCCGAGACACTCAACTTCAGAGTTTCCTAACCAAAACGCCCGGCGAGCAGTTAATGCCCGCCGGGCGTTTTGTTAAGAAGTGAAAGCACTCATTGGGGACGTACTTAAATGAGTACCCGCAGAATGAGAGTGGATAATCTCCCGTTTTTAGCCTGTTTGTGGGCTCAAAGTGGGAGATTATCCACTCTCGCCATTTGGGCGTCCAAAAATCCTCGCTCGTTTTGTCTTAGTCATTGGGGACGTTCTTAAACGACTAGTCGCTGGCGACGTCCCTCGCCGTCGGCGGATTTTGGGACATGTGGCCCGCTTTTTGGGCCTGCCTGTCGGTACACTAAAAGCACTATGGGTACCCGCGCACGACATATCGGCCACGCGGCCGTCCGATCCGCGCCCGTAGCGGATCCCAGGGGCGGCAGGCTCTTCGCTATGCCGCGATTCCTTGTTGGTATAACACATCAGGTGTACCGTCACCGCGTCTTTGCTATCGCCGGCGCCATCACCGTGCTGTTCCTCATGCTTTTGGCAGTCTTGCCGGCGCTGTTTGCCTCCGACCCCAAGCTTTCCAACGCCGTGCTCGCCTATAGCGAGGTGTCCGAAGAGGTCGTGGATGCGCTCGTCCACTCGAGCTCTCTCCCGTTGCTTGTCGCCGCAATTATATTTTCGATCTGGGGTGTATCGGTCTATCTGCGCTGTTTGGACTATGTGTTGCGCCGCCGCCTTGTTGCCGTCGCCACCATCTGCGCCCTCTGGATGATTGAGGTCATCCTCAAATACAAGTCGTTCACACCGTTCTATGCCACCGTGCTGTGGTACCTGTACTACGTGCCCATGACGCTCATTCCGCTGCTCTACCAGCTGTGCGGCCTGCGCCTTGCGGGGCTGGAACAACACCGTGCGGGCCGTCGCTATCGCAGCATCTTGTGGGTCGTGGCCATCCTACTTATCGGTTTTGTGCTCACCAACGATTTCCACCGGCAGGTATTCCACTTTGACCGTGCAAGCGACACCTGGAGCAACGATTACACGTACGGCTGGGGCTATTTCGCCGTCTTAGTGTGGACGGCCTTTAACTTCGTGGCCTTTTTTATCCTGGTGGGCCGGTCCTCGTCCTTTCGCATCCAACGTTTCTCGGGCACGGCGGCGCTTGTTTTGTTGGGTGGTGCGTTCTTTGCCATCTCGTATGCTCTGCGCGTGCCCTGGGCATGGAGGCTCAACTTCTCGCTCGTCTATTGCGTCTTGTGCGTGGTGGCGATGGAAATCTGTCTCGATTGCGGTGTCATTCCGTCATATCACGACATTGCTGGCATCTTCGATACCTTGCCGCTCGACCTCAAAGTTCTAACGCGCGACCTGCAGGAAGTCTATGCCACACCGGTGTCAAAGCCAATGCCGGCGGGCGTGTGCGAAGAGCTGCGGGCCCAGGAACACGGGCATGCCCATGCCTTTGCCGTGGCGTCCGATCCCGATGTGATGTACCGAACCTTTCCACTGCTGGGCGGATCGGCCCTGCTTGCCCAAGACGTGTCGGAGCTCAACGAGCTTAACCGTGAACTGGCACATCGTCGCATGGAGCTGCAGCGCCAAAATGAGCTGCTCACGGCCGACTACGATCTTAAGACGCATCTGGCAGATCAAGAGGCCGAGACCTTGCTAGTCCAAGACGTGGACCAGGCGCTTGCCCGCGCGTTCGAAGAGATGTACGACCTGCTGAGCTCGCTGCCACCGTTGACCGACGAGGCGTCTTCACACGAGCGTTACCGCATGCTGCAGCGCGCCAAGATGCTCGTCGCCTATTGCAAGCGCAAAGGGTCGCTCACGTTGGCGCAGCACGGGGAGAGCGGTTTTGATCGCGACCGCATTCAACTCATTGCCAATGAGCTCGCAAGCGACCTGCGCACCATCGATGTCGATTGCGCTTCGATTATCGCCATACGGCGCCCGATGCACGCCAGTACGGTAAGCGCCCTGTACGACTGCGTGTATGGCTTTGCGTTTTTTGCCTACACCACCGACCATCCGGCGCTTATGTATCACTTGGGCGACCATGACCGGTGCAGTGTCGAGCTGCGCGCCACGCTTTTTTCCAACGATGATGAAGATCTTTCGCAGACGCCCGCTGCGCAAGAGCTCGAAAGCGCTCTGCAAGGGCGCAACGTGGCATACCGCCTTGAGGGCGAGCCCGGCCAGCTGCGCATGATCGTCTTGATGCCGAGGGCGGGTGAGTGACGATGCAGATTTCGTTCATCCTTCCCCAAATCGTTGCGCTCGATGTTATCTTTGCCCTGGCTGCGTGTCTGCAGATGATCCACGTCCCGCTCATCGCATCGCGCCGCTCGTCCTATAACCGTAAGGTGATTTGCGCCTACGAGACGAGCCTTGTGCTTCACCTGATGATTTCGGCGCTCATCTTATTCGCGTCGTCTGGCTCGTATCTGGTGGCGCCGCTTGACGTTTGCGCCAGGGCAATGGGCGGAGTGCTGTGGCTCAATGCCGCGATCTTTGCCTATGGCGTGGTCCTTATGGTGCACTATCGTCGCCCTGTCATGCTGGCCGAGCTGCTGCTTGTTGGCGCCGTGACACCGCCGGTGGTTTTTGCCATGGGCTCGGTGTGGGCCGTTGTCCTTATCGCAGAGGGAGCGTTCTTCCTGTTCCGTTCCGTCGCGGCGCTCTTGATGGACGTCCGTAACCGCCAGGAGGATATCACCGCGTTCTCGACGATCGAAACCATCAACGTGATTCCCGTGGGCATCCTGTATCTGGACTCGAGGGGCCGTCCACTGCTCATGAACCGCTGCATGCGCAAAAACCTGGTGGAGCTTCATATGCCCACCGACCTAGGCGATATGAGCGGTACATGGAACGACCTGCGCAAGCTCAGCATGCAAATGCCCGGAGGCGGTAAGAACAGCGTGCGGATCAACCTGGACCGCTTTGGTGAGGCGCGTGCGGTGGTCGAGGTTTCTCCCGCCGAGATTCGCCTGTTTGTGTGCGATGGCGTTATGGTCTCGGGCCGTTCGTTCGAGCGCATAATCGGTCTGGATGTGACAGAGTATGCGCATGCGCATGACCGCCTGGCGCAGGCCAACCACCTGCTTGAGCTTGCGGGCCAAGAGCTCCAGGCCCAGATCGAAGAAGTCAAAAAGGTTGCCGACAATGCGGCCTACCTGCGCATGCGTTCCCGCGTGCACGATGTGATCGGCCAGCGCCTATCAATCCTTCATCGCTATTTGGAGGAGGGGCGCCTGGATGACGAGTCACTCGAGCAGATCGACCCGCTGCTGCGCTCAATCGCTGCCGATCTGCGCAGCGGGGGCGACACCGAACCGGCAGAGCAACTGGGCGATATCGTCCATGCCTTTGGCCTGGTGAGCGTGCAGATCGATGTGGAGGGCGAGCTGCCAAGCGACGTGCGTGTCGCGGCAGCCTTTTTGCAGATTATCCGCGAAGCCTCGACCAATGCCACCAAGCATGCGCAGGCGCATCGGGTCCATGTGCGCTTGTGGCAGGAGGGGACGGATGCTGACGCCGTCGCGCACATGACGATTTCTAACGACGGGTCCCCGGCCCCCGTATCGTATCGCGAGGGAACGGGTATCCCAGGTATGAGGCATGTCGCGCAAGATCTGGGTGGCAGCCTAGAGGTCCACGCCACCCCGCCCTTTACGCTTACGGTATCCATTCCGCTTAACGCCAACGACACGTCCCAAAGGAGAAACTCATGATCCGCGCGTTAATCGTCGAAGACCAGGCTATCTTGCGCGAGAGCCTCGCGCGTTCCGTGGGCGACCAGCCCGACATGACCGTTGTCGCCGCGATCGCCGACGCCTCGGATGCCTTGGACGTTGTGCTTAAGGAGCGTCCGGACATGATACTGATGGATGTGTGCACCGAACACGATTCCAACGGCATCGTGGCGGCGGCGCGCATCAAAGAACAACTGCCCGAGTGTCGCGTCATTATCATGACAGGCATGCCCGAGATCACCTTTGTCGATCAGGCCCGCGAGGCGGGCGTCGATAGCTTTGTGTACAAGAACGTCGGTATCGACGAGCTGTTCGCCGTGATGCGCTCCACGTTGGCTGGCTACTGCACGTTTCCCAAGCCGCCCGAGAGCATTTTTTCGGGCACGGCAGCCCTCGACGATGTCGAGCTATCGATTTTGCGCCTTGCCTGCGAGGGCAAAAGTCGTCGCGAGATCGCGGCCGAGCTGTTTATGAGCGAGGGCACCATCAAGCGCCGCATCTCGGAGATCCTGAGCAAGACCGGCTACGACAACATCATGCGCCTGGCCGTGCATGCGGTGACCGAGGGCAGCATCGTTCCCAACATGGAGCGCCCGTAATCGATGCGCTCACCCGTGTTCCGGCACCGCAAAGATAGGCCGCCCACCGTTTCGCATCTAAAAACGGCGGGCGGCCTGCTTGTATGGGCAGTGCTGTCGGCATAAAGCGGCGGGGCCGCAGGATCATCTCCTGCGGCCCCGTCTGGTGTGCGCGGATGTGTCCGCCAATCCGCGGCTGTCGTGGTCTACCGCTACGCGATGGTTACGCTGTAGGAGGCGACGTCCTCGTAGGAATCGGTCAGGTAGGCGTCGATGCCGATGGTCGTGTTGACCAGGTCGTCAAGGCTGTCAAGCTCGCCGCTCGAGAACGTGAATTCCTCGGTGGCGTTGGTGCCGGGCATCAGGTGAGCCGAGAACCAGGGTTCCTTCATGGTGCCGTTGACGTTGGTCTTGCCGGAAGGAGCGTAGAAGGTCAGGTCCTTGTCGCTCTTGTTGGTGATGTTGACGACAAAACCGATGTCGCCCCACTCGTCCTTGAACTTCTCGGTGACGGTGATGGTGCACAGGTCGTCATCGGCAACGGTGACGGCGGGGGAGATTTCAATCTTCTGGACGTCGTCGTCTTCGACGGCCTCGTCGATCTCTTCTTCCTTCTCGGCCGCCTCGCGATCCTTCTTCACCGTGCCGGACAGGTCCTTGTCGGACTTGGTAAAGACAAGATTGCCGTCATCCTCTTCGAGGATGAGCTTGCCGTCCTTGAGCTTCATGTCATGCGACTCGTCTTCGGCGGTGATGGTTACGGTGGTGGCGTCCTTTGCCTCCCATTTAAGGTCGACGACTTCAAGGAACAGGTCGAGGGCACCTGTACCGTCCTCATCGAGAATCAGGACGCAGCGCACACCCCAATCCTCGAGCATCTTCATGTACTCATCGGTCAGTTCTTCGCCCTCCAGGGTTCCACCCGAGAGTTCCCAGCTGCCGACGAAGTTGGCCTTGGGGTCTTTGCCGCCGCCGCTGCAGCCCGTCAGGGCAAAGGCGAGCGCAAGGACGCATGTCAGAAATGCGAGTACGGACTTTTTGAACGTTGTCTTCATGGTGTCCTCCTTTATCGAACGAAACCCATAGAAGCAAATGCGGGGGTGGCGGATCCCCCGCCAATTACCAGATAGAGGGGCTAGGGCCTGGGCGTTCCGCAGTTGCTGCAGAACTTGCCGCCGTTTTCGCTGCCGCAGTTGGGGCAGAACCACTTGGCCGGTGCCGGGGCGGGTGCGGGACTGCCACACTCGGAGCAGAACTTGCCGGTGTTGGTGGCGCCGCAGCTGCAGGTCCATGTGCCGGCCGCGGGAGCAGCGGCGGGAGCCGGTGCGGGAGCGGGTGCCGGAGCCGGCTGCGGGGCGGCCTGCTGCTGTGCCTGGCCGGCGGCGAACAGCTGGCTGGCGTTCATGCCGCCCATGCCACCTGCCATGCCCATGCCCATAAAGCCTGCCATCGCGCCGTTGGGATTGGCGGCTGCCGCGCGCATTGCGTCGCTCTGGGCGCTGGCAATGTTGGCTGCCGCCATAGTGGGATCGCGCATGACGGCGGCTTTCTGCAGGTCCTTGATCATCTGCTCGTCCTCTTGCGAGGCAGCGATGGAGTTGACGCCAAAGCTCACGATCTCGACGCCGCGCAGGTCACGCCAGTCGGCAGAGAGGACCTCGTTGAGCGCGCGGGCGAGCTCGGTGGTGTGGCCGGGGATGGCGCTGTAGCGGATGCCCATTTCCGAGATCTTGGCAAAGGCGGGCTGCAGGGCGGTGAGCAGCTCGGACTTAAGCTGGCTGTCGATCTTGTCGCGCGTGTAGCTATCGGTCACGTTGCCGCACACGTTGGTGTAGAACAGCAGCGGGTTGGTGATGCGGTACGAGTACTCGCCGTTGCAGCGCACGGAGATGTCAACGTCCAGGCCAATGTTGTTATCGACCACGCGGAAGGGCACGGGCGAGGCGGTGCCGTACTTGTTGCCGATGATCTCCTTGGTGTTGATGAAGTAGACGCGCTGGTCCTTGCCCGCGTCGCCGCCAAAGGTAAAGCGGCTGCCGATATTGGCGAAGGTCTCCTTGATGGAATCGCCCAGGTTGCCGCTAAAGACGCTCGGCTCGCTGCCGGTATCGAAGACGAACTCACCGGGCTCCAGTGCGACTTCGATGATCTTGCCGTTTTGCACCACGAGCATGCCCTGGCCGTCGTTGACGGCGATGACCGAGCCGTTGGAGATGACGTTGTCCTCGCCGCGCGTGTTGGAGCTGCGGCCACCGGTGCGTTTGCTGCCCTTGCAGGCCAAGACGTCAGCAGGCATCGATTCGCAATAGATAAATTCCTTCCACTGGTCGGCCATGACGCCGCCGGCAGCACCCAATCCAGCTTTCAAGAGTCCCATGGTGATCTTCCTTTCTCGTCAAAGGCCGGGTGGTATTGGTCGGATTGCTTAGTCGTCCTTGTCGTCTTTCATGACAACGGTGGTCTCGGTGTGGTTGAAGGTGTCGTGCTTCTCGGTCAGGTCGAGCTCGCCGCAGTACTCGTCGGCGTGGGTGGCCTCGTTGGCCGTCTTGAGCTGGCCTACCAGTAGCACGTCTCCGATAATCACGATGATCAGCGGCGCGACGATGTTGATGAGGATGCCCTCGATATCAAAGGCGAGGTAATCCGGATCGAAGGCGTTCTCACCCATAAAGAGAATCTGGGAGAGGATAAATCCGATCACAAAGAACAGCACCGAGGCAATAGCGAGCTTGGGCTTGGAGCAGGGGAGCTCGCCGACCAAGCGGCCGGTCTGGCCGTTCATGGCAAACAGGTAGCTCTTGCCGTTCCACGAGGTGGAGAGCATCCAGACGGGGAACAGGGCGTAGTCGCTGTCTTCCCAGGTGTAGTCGAGCTGCTTGCTTTCGACCGTGGCATCGTCGTATTCGTCGACGACAGTCTCGCGCAGGGCCAAGATCGTGCTTTCTTCCATACGGCGCTCGGCGCGCGCCTTGCAGGTCTCGCAGTCCTCGTCGTAACGGTTGGCGATGTAGCCGGGCATATATGCGACCGAGAACGGACGCAGCGCGTCGTAGTCAAACGGCTCGATGGCGTCCATGTGGCCGTCGGGCATCTTGGACGATCCGTCGACGGGCACGCGCTTAAACGAGATATTGCCCTTGCGATAGGCATCGTAGTGGTCGGTGGTCGTGACGGTGCGGTCGGATTCCTCGGTCACGGTCTCGTTGGTCGCGTCAAAGTGCACTTCGCCGTCAACGCGGGCGCCGTAGAGCCAAAACGGCACGTAGACACCTTGGACCTCGTCGATGTGGTTGCCGGTGACAAAGCTCTTGGGCAGCAAGATTTTGCCCTTGTAGTGTTCCTTGAGTGCGGCCGTGACGTCGTCGCGCCCGAGCTTAAATGGAATCACCAGGTCGGGCGAGAAGTCGCCAGAGAGCTGGCCGGGCGCCACGGCGGAGTTGCCGCAGTACGGGCAGGTGGTGACGGCGACGGTGCCGTCGGACACGAGCTCGGCGCCGCACGACGAGCAGATGTAGCCAGCGTTTTGGGCGAGCTCCTGCACGGCATCGTCGACAGCAGGTTTGGGAGCTGCGGCTGCGGCATCGGCTTTGGCATCTGCCTTGTCCTGGCGCTCGCGATAGAGGGCCTCGACTTCTTCGACTTCAAAGCGTGAGTCACAGTAGTCGCAGACGAGCTTTTGCTCGGCACTGGCAAAGTGAAGGGGGCCGCCACACGCGGGGCACTGATAGTTGACGCTCTCGAAGGCCATGATCGGTCCTTTCCGTGCCGGAGGCTATGCGCCGATGGCGCCGCCGCAGTATTCGCAGCGCCCACTGGCATCGGGAATGGTGGTGGCTCCGCAGAAGGGGCAGGTCACCGCGGTCTTGGGGGCCTTGGCGGCCACGACGCTGTCGCGCGTCTCCTGGCGCAGCTGCACCAGCGCGTCGCGGACCTCGGTTGCCTGGCGCTTGGCCTCGCGGTATTCGATGGAGCCGCGCTGATCGATGGTGGAGTCGTTTACGCGCAGGTTGATCTCGGTAAAGTACGGCGTGTTGACGTGGATGGTCAGATTAAAGTCGTAATCCAGGTCGTAGCGCGGCGGGTTGTAGCTCTCGCGCTCGCCGTCCTTGGTCTCGCGATAGATTTCGGTGCGATGCTCGTCGATATCCATATCGCAGCCGAGTACCTGCGAGAACTCGATGATGTCGGGATTGGCGTCGCGCCAGCGGCTCTGCGAGGTGATGATCAGCAGGCCCGCGTCCTCATCGAGCATGATGTTGGTGCGCCCGGCAGAAAGCGTGCGCGTGGGGTTGAACGACGCCAAGCGCTCGGCATTGGCCTCGCGGTAGGCGAGCTGCTCGCGGATATCGTCCGCGGTGCTGGAGCGATAGCCGTGAAAGTAGGGGGAGAGCTTGCCGGCGCACTCTTTGCACAGGTAGCCTTCATTGATTTTTGTCTTACCTAGAAGTCCCAGCTCGGTACCGCAAATCGCGCACTCTTTCTTCTCGAACATCTTGTCAAAGAAGCCCATGGCTGCCTCCCATCAACTGGTAGCGTGTGTCACTTTTGATGATGGGGGAGTGCGCAGCCTTTCACGATACCCAGACGGCTCAACGAGTCTCCACAACTGGGACACATGGCCCATTTTTCCTACTCATTGGGGACGTACTTAAATGAGTGAAACTACTCATTTAAGTACGTCCCCAATGAGTGCTCGCAGAATGAGAGTGGATAATCTCCCGTTTTTGGCCTGTGTGCAGGCTCAAAGTGGGAGATTATCCACTCTCGTCATTTGGGCGTCAAAAAATCCTCGTTCGTTTGGCGCCTGGGGACACTCTTTGTCGAATGCGGCGGCTGCCGAATGTGGGCGCCGTCCTTGCTATGCCACGGTTACGGCGACCTGGGCGTAGCGGCTGCAGGGGCGCTCGGCGCGCGTCTGCACGGTAAGGGTGAGCACAAGGCGGTCGCCGGGTCGCGCGTCGGCGGGCACGATGAAAGCGGTGTCTACCGTGCATTCTTGCCACAGCGACAGATCCTGGGCGCCTGCATAGCTCGACGGGTCCACGGCGACATCCCAATGTACATCGAAGCCCTTGCCGTCGGGGTCGACGATGGTCGCTGTAAGGTCGACGCGCTCGCCGGCTGTGGCGCTGCGGTCGGCCGTGGCCTCGACAACATGTGCCGGATGCGAGCAGGCTGCCGGATCATGGGCACACCATTGCGCGCGGGCGGCAAAGTCTTCCTGATAGGCACGCAGGTAGGGATTGAGATTGTCGTCTGCGGGCGTGCCGATGGAGGCAAAACCGGCGGGCGCCTTCGCATCGGGATGCCCATCAAAAAACATGCGTCCCAGCAGCGTATCGAAGTCGCGGTCGTCGATACCGCGCAGGCCAAACGGAAGCAGCGGAATATAGGTCATGCTATCGCCTTCGGCCATAAAGTCGCCGCGCTCAAACTGCACCGCGGGCATGCCTTCTAGGCCCCAATCCAGACGGGCATGCTTGCCAAACTGAAAGCGCTCGGGCTCGTTTTCGTAGACCTTACCATCGCCATAGAGCATATAGCGTGCCATGAGGGGTCCGTTGCCCTGCGTGAGATTCCGCTCAGGCCAAGGAGCCTTAAACAGCGGCAGCGTATCGGGCTGAGCTGTTTTGGCGTCGAAATAGTTGCCATACATATAGGGCGTACGCCAAAAGATGAGCTCGGGAAAGAGCTCGCGCCCATGGTCGAGCCACGAGTTGTCCTGTCCCACGCCATCGGCAACGCCCATCACGCGCACCTTCTGATAGACCCGCTGCTGTACGGCGGGCCACTCGGGTGTGGCGCGATAACGCTCGGCAATACTCATGAGGGCGCGAACGATCGTATTCATACCACCCCAGCTGAGCAGCCACAGCGTGCGCGGGTCATCGTCCATGATGGCATCGGCGATGACGTGAGACCCTTCAGTCTCCTCGCGCACATCACCCTCAAAAGCAACATTTCCCACAAACGTACGCTCGATCATCTGGGCAGGCGTGGGAAACGGCGGTTCACCGGCGGCGTCCGCATTTGCCTGCAACTGCGGCCAAGCCTGGGTATATTCATTACTCCAGAGACTCTCAATCCAATGCTCGGGAAACGGCCGATACTCACGAAGCTCGCCAGCCAGCGGATCGGGCTCATGAGGCACAACAGCCCACTCATAAGAGCGCCGCCCTTTGGTCCGCCAATGCGAATTCACCTCGCCGAGCGTATGAACCCCATCCCCAAGAAAGTGATACTGCGAAGCCGTATACACCACAGCCTGAACATCAAGCAAGTTGAGATACAGAGCCAAATGAACAAGCGAGTTCATATCATCGACTTCCATATCAGTGGTAACAATCACCCGAGTCAACTTCTGGGACATAGGAACAGCTCCAATCAAAATCAATTCAGCCAGTTACGCGCAAGGCAAGACGGGACCCATGCCCCCATCGCCACCGACCCGGCGGCCCGCTAGAAGCGGCCGGCCAGGGTCACAGCAACGTCAACGCAGCGGAGACCGGGGTTTAGTCTTGCAAACATTCCGCAGGGGGCATGGGCAGGCGCAGCGCGAAGCGCAAAGCGCCAGCCCATGCATGCCCGAGGACGTTTGCAAGACTAAACCCCGGTCCCCGCGATGGGAGGGCTTAGCGGTCGACCCTGGCCGACCACTCCCAGCAGCCCACCGGCTCGCCGTCGATGAGTACGTTGCCCCCGTCGAAGTCTTGATAACACAGGTCGTTGAATTGGTGGATCCACACGCCGTGGTTGAACGTCTTCTTGGCCGAGCCGTCGGCCTCGCGATACACGCCGGTCAGGTCCTCGACATGGCTAAAGTAGGTGAGATGCACGTTGGCGCCGGCATCGCGCAGGCGCGCGAACAGCGGCAGCACGGTCTGTTGCGGGTGCACGAGCTCGTCGCCCTTGGAGTGCGTAAACCACAGCGGCGTCTTGGCGAGCGCGGCTACGTCCTCGTCCGTGGCGTTGTACCACGGGGCGCAGCAGGGAAGGCCCGCGGCGAAGAAATCGGGGTAGTCGGCGCACAGGCGCAGGGTCATAAAGCCGCCGTTGGAAAGACCGGCGACCACGATGCGGTCGGTGTCGATGCGGTCGGCATGCTCGGCGACAAACTCATCGATAAGTGCCTTGAGCACGGAGGAGTAGATGCTCTGGTTGGAGCGACCGAGTTGCTCGACGCCGTTGTCCATCCAAAACGTGGGCGACTGCGGCACGAGCACCCAGGCAAAGCCGCCAAAGTAGCGCTGGATCTGCGCCTGACTAATGGCCGTCACGCGGTTGCCGATATAGGCGCGCGTAGCGCCTTCGCCTTGCGTGGCGCCCTTGCCCTCGCCGGCGCCGTGCAGATACACCACGAGCGGTGCCTTTTGGGGTACGACCGTCGCCTCGGGCGCGAAGGGATTGAAGCAGGCCGAGTCCTCTGCCTTAAAGCTGGGCTCAAAGAAGCCGTATTCGAGCGCGATGCCGTCGACGGCGGTCTTTTGCGTGGCGTTGCTCCAGCCTTTGAGCGCGGGGCAGATATCGCCACGGCAGGTGTCGAAGACCAGGCCGCAGGTGGGATCGTCGCCGTCGTTGCCGGGAAGAGCCGCGAGCTGCGTGATGTGCAACTGGTCATCGAGCATGCGCGAGCCCATGACGCCGCCTTCGATCTTTTTGGTCAGGCGCTGCTCGGCGACCTCGAGCGCCACATGGGTGCCCACGGCGAGCTTACGTCCGTTCTCGTCGCACGGATATGCGGCGAGAATGTCGATGTAACCCACGGAGGGCGCGGCATGGTCGGCGCCGCGTTCCTTGCGCATCAGAACATCGCCCGAGCGCTCGTGACGCTCTACATATATATGGAAGGTGTTCGCGTCGATGTCGTTGGCGCGCACGGTGCAGGGCAGGTCGAGTACGACCTTGCTGATCCAGGGGCCAAAGTCGCCCAAGGTGGTGACGGTTGCGTAGGTACACAATTTGAGTTCCATGAGCTGCCTCCCTTGCGCCGCGAATGCCTGGCATCTGCGGCAATACAAACTAAACATGTTTAGTGTAATCTAGAATTGAAGAATAACCAGATGAACTCGGTAAACGGCAAAATTGAACACGTCGTGAACTACTAAACGTATGTTTACTAGCTTCTAGCAGGGATTCTGTTGATGAGTTAACAGATCAGTGAGGTGTTCATCAAAATAAAATCCCACGTAAATGGCTATATATCAATAGAGGGTCAAAGAGACCATCTCCCGCCATGCAAATACGTTCACCCCCGATTTCCTACCGTTCACCGGACTGTAGACGGCAAAATTGCCATAAATTCGGCGCTCCGTGTAAACTAAAGCCCGTAAACGTTCAGTAAACACCTTGTTTACAAAAGCGTATCCAAGGGTCCGGCAACCGTAAGGGGTTATAGTCGCCGGGCCAAAGGCGTGCCTAAGCCCAAGGGGGCTGGCACACGAAGATATGGGGAGGGGTCCCATGGCAGTAGATAACAAGCAGATTGCCACCGATGTCCTCGAGCTCGTGGGCGGTGCGGAGAATGTTTCCGTTGCCACCAACTGCATGACGCGCCTGCGTCTGACGCTCAAGGATAACAGCAAGGCCGACGTGGAGAAGATCAAGAAGGTCAAGGGTGTTCTGGGTTGCCAGTTTGCCGGCAGCCAGCTCCAGGTCATCATCGGCCAGAACGTGCCCAAGGTGCTCGCCGAGTTCGTCGCCATCTCCGGTGTCAAGCAGGGTGAGGCCGTCAACGAGAACCTCGATGCTCCCAAGGAGAAGTTCGAGCTCAAGAACCTGCCCAATATCATCCTCGACTATCTGTCGGGCTCCATGACCCAGCTCATCCCGCTGCTCATGGCCGGCGGTCTGTTCCGTACCATCGCGGCCGTCCTCGGCCCCACCATGCTCGGTGTGCTCTCGGCCGACGACCCGACCTATACGTTCCTCTACACCACGCTGTACGAGGCCACGTTCACCTTTATCCCCATCTACCTGGGTTATGCCGCGGCTAAGAAGCTCGGCGCCAGCCCGGTGCTCGGCATGCTGCTCGGTGGCGCCCTCATGGCTCCTTCCGTGGTGAGCGTCGCCACCCAGGAGGGCGGCGGCATCATCTCCGTCTACGGCATCCAGATCGCTGCTGCCAACTATCAGCAGTCCGTCCTGCCGATCATCCTTTCGGTGCCTGTCCTCTACTTCGTCGAGAAGTTCTTTAAGAAGGTCATGCCCGACGTGCTCTCCACGGTCTTCACGCCGTTCTGCACCATGATCGTCACGATCCCCATTGCCTTCATCGTCCTCGCTCCGATCGGCAACGAGATCGGTACGCTGATCGCCAACGCCCTCTTCGGCCTTGCTGACCTTGGCGGCATCGGCATCCTGATCGTCATGGCCGTCCTCGGCGCCTTCTGGCAGCTCTTCGTGGTCTGCGGCATGCACATGCCCGTCATCCTGCTCGCCCAGGTTCAGATCATCGCTGCCGGTTACGATCCCTTCGTCTTCGTTTCCACCAACTGCGCTATGGCCGCTGTCTGGGGCTGCGCCTTCGGTGCCTTCCTCAAGATGAAGAACCCCGACGAGAAGTCTCTCGCCATCGGTTACGTCATCTCCGCCATCGCCGGCGGCGTCACCGAGCCCGCGCTCTTCGGCATCCTCATGCGCTTCCGTCGCACCATGTTTGGCATGTTCATCGGCGGTGCCATCGGCGCTGTGTTCTCCGGCCTCATGGGGGTTACCTACTACCTCGCAGGCGGTGCCTCCAACTTCCTGGTCTTCACCAACTACCTGCAGGGTGGCCAGATGAACACCGTCTGGGCTATCGTTGGTATGGCAATCTCCTTTGTCATCGCCGCTGCCGTCGTCTTTGTCTCCGGCTTCTCCAAGGAGGAGCTCGCCGAGATGGAGGCCTAAGGCCAAACCGTTCGGTCGCATAAGACCTCACCTACACGACAGGGCCCCGTCAGGCGTAAGCCCGGCGGGGCCCTTCTTGCAAGGTAGACTGATGGAGGCGGGTGAGATTCGCCCGCGAGGGTTTGCCAAGCGCCGGGGGCTTTCGCGCGGGGTTATCGCGAAAGCCCCCGGCGGTTCGCAAATCCTTTATCAAACGAAAGGACATGCAGATGAGTTTGGGAAAGCTGACCGCCAACGGTCGCCAGGACGGCTTTTTGTGCGAGGGCAAACCGTTCTTCTGGTTTGCCGATACGTGCTGGAGCGCATTTACGAGCATCGCCGAGAACGACTGGGATTACTACCTGACCCGCCGTGCCGAGCAGGGCATGAACGTGCTGCAGATCAACACGTTGCCGCAGTGGGATCGCTGCTGTCCCGACCTGGGCATTTGGCCCTATGCCAGCGAGGATGGCGTGCACTTTGATTGGTCCTGCCCCAACCAGGCGTATTGGGATCGTGCCGCCGCCATGTGCCGCGCGGCCGTCGAGCACGGCATTCGTCCGGCGCTCGTGCTCATGTGGTGCAACTACGTGCCCGGTACCTGGGGTGCCAAGATCGCCGAGCGTTGCGGTGCCGAGATTATGCCGCGTGAGGAGGTTCGCGCCCACGTTGCCCGCGTCGTCGAGAACCTGGGCGAGTTCGACCCCGTCTACGTGGTGGCGGGCGATACCGACTTTGCCGGCGACGAGGCGATCGCCTATTACGAGGACGCCCTCGACGAGGTCGTCAAGCGCGCGCCCGAGGCACTGCGCACCATGCATATCAACCGCGGTAACCGCACCATTCCGGCGCAGTATCTGGACCGTCTGGACTTTTATATGTTCCAGCCCGGCCACAACTACGAGGGCCAGCCCGAGGCATGGCGTCTGCCGCAGGACTTTATCGCCAACTATCCCAAAAAGCCGATGGTCAACTCCGAGCCTTGCTACGAGCAGATGGGTGCGTCGCGCAACGTCTACTGGCGTTTTACCGCGCAGGATTGCCGCGCGAGCGTATGGTCGTCGATTCTTGCCGGCGCCAGTGCCGGCGTGACCTATGGCGCACACGGCGTGTGGAACTGGCAAACATCGCGCAGCCAGGGTTCGGTCCTGGGCGAGGGCTTTGACATGCCCTTCCGCTGGCAAGAGTGCCTGCAGTTTGCGGGTGTGTGGGACTTTGGCGCGATCGAGCACGTGCTTGCCGCCCTAGGCGCTACGGCTGCCGACGATGCACTTGCCGTGGTTCCGGCGCAGGAGCTCCTCGACGACGCGCGCGAGTCCATCCGTGTGGCGCGCGTTGGCGATCGCATCGTCGCGTACCTGCCGCGTACCACGGCGCTCAAGTTTAAGCTCGACGGCGCGCGTGGCTGGACGGCGACGGTCCTCGACATGGAGGACAAGCGCATCGCAAAGCTGCCCGTCCGTGACAACGGTGACGGCACCGTGCGCGTGGCGCAGCATCCCTTTGAGCACGACGCGCTGGTGATCCTGGCCCCCGGGCGCTAACGGCTCTTCTCCAACATTTACAACCCAGTCCCTTTCATTAGGCTGCGACGGAATGGTTCCTGCATGACGGCTTCAAGCTGCCAAGGGGAGCCATTCCGTCGCACCCTTTGCTTACTCATTGGGTACTCATTGGGGACGTACTTAAATGAGTGGCAGTTGGGGGATACTCCTTGCCGAGTTGGAGCTTGCGCGCGCCCCTTCTGGGTCATGCGGCTCAAAATCGCGGCGTCATGCGGACGGCTGGGGTCGAATTTGCAACATTTCGAACTTGGCTTCGATATTGAGATTGGTTCTTTATTAAAATGGTGTTCCGGACAACAAAGCGGGTGGGGGTTACCATGAGGGACCTGGGAGACACAACCGCATATTTGCGCCGGGGCATGCGGGAGATTCTGTGCCTAGCGCTGTTCTTCTTCACGTTTTTGGCGTGCGAGTATTTCTTTGATGCGCGCATGGCCGAGTTCGTGCCATCGAGTGAGGTCGTCATCTACGAGAGCATCGTTGTCGGCGCGAGCGTGATTGGCTTTTTCGTGCGCCCATTTCTGTACTATCGCCGTCCCCAGACGATCGATGCGACGAGCGATATTACGGGCGTGCTGTTGGTATCGGCGTTGCTGCTGATGATTATGGCAATGCGGTTTGAGGTAGTAATTGCCGGCGGCCTGGTGGCGTGCTGCGCCCTGGGCTATTGCGGATCGACCGCCCATGCCAATCTTGCGCGGCGTTTTGCGCAGACGCCCTGCCTGGCGCGCACCGTGGCGGTTTCCTATGCTGTGGGCATTTTGGTGCAGGTGCTCAACCATATGGTGATGCCTGCGGGCATTCCCCAGCAGTCTGTTCTCATTGCCTGTGCGATTGCGCTGGTGGGGCTGCTTCACGGTGTCCGCCGCGCTAAATTGCGTGATGAGCCTGCGCCCGAGTTCGAGGTCGAGATTGCCGAGCTATCGGTCGATGCGTCGGAGCGTGGCGCCAGGTGGCACGATGACCCCGAGGCAAAGGCGGCCTTTCAGGGTGCCGTGGTGCGTCTGACGGTGGCGACCGCTTGCCTCACCGGCGTGTTCGCGGCCCTCAATGCCGGCCTTACGACCTCGCATGCCGCTGGCGCTATCGATCTGGGCGACTGGCCGCGCTTGCTGCTGGTTGTGAGCGCCCTTGCCGCCGGCGTCCTGTATGACCTGCGTGGGCGTTCGTATATGAATATCATCATGACGTGCGCCGCCATGCTGTCCACGCTCTCGTTCTTTGTACTTATCACCGATGGCAACGGTGGCAACACGCTTGCCGCCACGATTATCTTTTACCTTGGCACGGGCTTTTTCGTGGTGTTCTTCACCGCGAAGTTCGCCGCGATTTCGATGTATGCCCGCTGGGCGTATCTGTGGCCGTGCATGGGCCGTGTTATCAACAACGTTTGCTCGATGCTCGTGACGGCTCCGGCAGTGGCGATTATCTCGAGTCAAAACGTGCTGGCGGCAGTGAGCGTCGTGCTCGTGCTGTTTGTCGGCATCGCGATTTCGCTGTTGGGACAGTTTGGACAAGACGGTGAGGGCGAGGCGACGCGCGGCAGGCTGGCGCTTGCCACCGACGATCTTGGCGTGAGCTGTGAGCCCGGCCAGGCCGACACGGTGCCCCTGGAGGCGCCGGAGCTTTCGTTTGACGATCGGCTCGATGGCTTCGTTGCCGCCTTTGGGCTCACCAAGCGCGAGCGCGATGTTCTGGAGGCACTGGTCGTTTCGGACGACAGCGTGCAGGACGTGGCGGCGGCACTCTTCCTTTCGCGTTCCACGCTCTATCGCCACATCGCTTCGATTAACAAAAAGACAGGTGCCTCCTCGCGCGTAGCCCTCATCAACTTCTTCTGGTCCTGGACACCCCAAGACTAGCTAACCACCACAAAGGGGACAGGCACCTTTGTGGTGGTTTTTTACCTGCAAAAATATGAATATGAGACATTTGTCACCTGCCGTTTTGGTGCTCAAAGGCATATGAATGTGATGCTGAGCAGAGCAGAACGGAGGGGGTGCACCTATGGCGTCTCGGGGTTGCGCGTCTAATAAAATTGCGGGCGCGCTTATCGCCGTGGTGGTCTTTGCCGCGGCGGTGACACTCATGCGAGTTTACGTTGCCGGCGACCATGGCGCTCAGGGAAAGACTGCCGCGCAAGTGTCGCTCAACGATTGCGCTGCCGTTCCGGTGGCGGTCAAGCTTATCGAGGACGGGGAGGCGCGGACGGCCTATGAGACCGACGATGCCGAACTGGTCGCATCGACTTTTGCCGCGCTCGATGGCTGCACCGTGGGGGATGCGGTGGATGAGCGGACGAGCGATGCCGGCCGAACGCTCGTCTTTGTCTATACGGATGGCTCGGAGCAATCGGTAGAACTTGAGGGCAAAAACATCGTGCTCGATAAGACGGCGTATCGACTTAACGGTGCCGATGAGTTATGGCGGCAGCTTGCCGCAATCAAAAACAGCTAACGAAATTAGGGATGTACGGGATGAGTGACTTGAGATTCTGCCCGGCGTGCGGGGCGCAGCTGCCTCGGGTCGCCGGCGTGCCGGTGCGATTTTGCCCGGGGTGCGGCGTCCGACTTGAGGGCGTTGTGGGCTACTCGGGCGCCGTGGGGGCTACAGATGGGGCGACTGCCGATGACGATGCGGACGAAGGCGGCGACCCGAGTGTGGACGCGCCGGCCGATGCGCCGGTGGAGACTGCCGGCGTCGCGTCGTCTCGTGACGCAGCCACGACGGATGCGCCTCACATCGGTGACCTTGAGCTTCATGCCGCATGCGATACCTCTGGCGGCCAGGCACTCGCGCAGGTGGTGCTGCCGCGGGGCTGGCATATCGAAGAAGCGCATCTTGAGCGCAGCGGCAGTTTCGACTGCCCGATTTCGGTTGGCGTGACGGCGGCGGGTCCGATGGGTGAGCGGATTATGTACCGCTCCGAGCTCTGCTACGTGGATGCGGGCGCCGTTGCCAAGCGTATCCCCACGCAAACCGAACGCAAGGTGTTTGTGCACGTGGAGGCAGCTTGCGACGAGCTGGCTCAGGCCTGTGCAGCACGGCTGGGCGCGCGGGCAGAGGTTGTTGCCGAGCAACCGTACCCATCGAGCGCGGCGGTCGATATCGAGCGCGAGCGTGCCCGCGTAAAGCGCGAGGCGGCAAACGACTTTGCAATCCAGGGCTTTTCGATGGAACCGAGTGATGTGGTCTATGAGTGCCGCATGCGTCGATATCGGCTCACGGGCGCTCCGGTGCCCACCGAGCTCGCGGTGGCGGCCAAAGTCGAGGGCTATATGTTTTCAATCGGAGGCGTCGCGGGTTCTATGGGCAAAGGTGTTGCCGCTGGGGCCGAGGCGCTGCTGGGCGCGAGCCTTTCGAGTGGGCTGATCGGCGGTGTTTTGGGCAAGCGCCTGCGCGAGCGCAAGGCGGCGGCAGCGGCGGGACAGGGCGTCGCGCAAGAACAGCCCACGGGTCGAGGCGGTTGCCCGGACGGAGCGTCGTTCGAGCTGGGTGCGGCCGACCTGCTGCAGTGGCGTATCAGGGACAGCTTCTGTTTGGCTGCGCCAGAAGGTCGCCTGGACGAGGCGGCCTCCACGGCGCTTGCATCAATGGCGTCGACTCTGCGGCTCAATCCAGCGATTGCACGCGAAGCGTCAGCTCAAAAGCAACAGATGGTGCTTGAGCAGCGCCAACGCACGCAGATGAACATTGCCCAGCAGCAACAGCAGTTTGCAGCCTGGCAACAGATGCATGCCTCGCAACAGGCGGCATTCGACAGCTACCAGCAGGCGTGGTTCGATCGCAGCGACCGTCAGCACGCCGCGAATATGGCTGCCAGCGCCGCCAATTTTTCCAGCGCGGGCGTGGGGACGGGCACCGCTTCGTATTCCGATGCCATTCGCGGGGTCAACCATTACACCAGACCCGACGGCACCGATGTCGAGGTCTCGGTGATGGCCGACCAGGCCTGGGTCAACGGTTCGGGCGATGTGATCGGTACACGCGATGGTTTTGAACCTGGTTTTGGCTGGACGGAACTGCCTCGTCAATAGCGTGGGGTGGCTTATGTGTGAATCGATGCCGGGTGTGTTTCTCGGCATTGTGCTAAAGAACGGGAAAGGAACAATGATGAGGGAGACGGTACTTTCGCGCACGGCATTTGTCGCGGCGGCGGGAACGGCGCTGCTGACGCTTGTGGGGTGCGGCGGACAGCGGACGCAGGATGCGACGGGTTTTAACGACGACCGCCCGGTAAAGGACAAGATGGACGCGGGTGCGACGTCGGGCGATTCCGGCGACGCGGACAGCGGCTCGGGCGCGGACAGCGGCTCGGCGGATGCGTTCGATACGTGGTCGGAAGATTGCTGGGACGCGCACCGCAACATCAGCATCGCGGCGCTCCTCGAGCTTAAGGGCTGGCAGTTGCAGGAGTTTGCCTCGCAGCAGGGCTATACCTGGCAAGACGCGCTCGAGATGTACGAGGACGAGGCGGGACACGTGCTCAGCGTCTGCAATATCAGCAAGGACGGCGCGACCGAATGGCTCGGCGAGGACGAAATCGGAAAGCTCGACAAGGGCGGCACCGGAAGCACCGTGATGTTCACGCTACAACTTTCGGGCTATTCGAGCTGCGAGGATGTTATCGCGGGCTTTTCTGTGCCGGTCGAGGACCGGGCGCAGATTACTTCGGGCTCATGGATCGCGTGCGTATACGGTTCCAACATGGCGCGGCACGTCGCCATGACGAGCCCGATGGAAAACGGTGACTACCGCTTGGATCTCATTACCGAGGAGGCTATCAAGACCGGTAGGTTTACCCAGGGCGGCGGTGCTCCGACGATAGACGAATTTTGGCAGGAAAAGACTGGACGCGCGCTCGGCTAGGTGCGACGTGGCCAATACCATAGCGAGGAACGAACATGATGAATGAAGTGACGATGAACCGTGCGGCCTTTGTGGCAGGCGCGGGTGCGTTGGCTTGTGCGCTGGCTGGCTGCTCGGGCGGATTGGGCGGCGCGAGCGGTGCCAAGAAGGCGACCACGGCGGACGCCGCCTGTGTAGACGACAACGCCAACGTGACGGTCTATGCTGCGATCAACTTGGATGGCGCCGACCTGGTGCGCCTGCTCAAGCATCAAAACTATGAGTGGCAAGGCGAGAGCGTGGGCTACGGTGCCGCCGATGACGCGGGACTTTTCGCTTTTACCTTTTCTAAGATTTCGGATGATGTGGACGAACTTGCGAACAGCGCGATACCGCTTTCGGAGTCCGAGTACGAGGAACTTGAGCCGGGCGGCGGAGACGATAGCGTGGCGATTTTGCTCTCGGTGGGCGGCTATACGACGGGCAATCGTGCGCTCACCGGCGCAATCGGCGATGCGGCGATAGTGCAGGAGAAGTGCACAATCGACGATTCCGTGTATTGGCTGGTCAAGGCGCTCGACGGCAGCCGTTACGTGATTTCGGCCTACGACACCGAGGATGATGGCGACAGCGCGCATGACATCTATATCTATAGTGAGTCTTTTATTCACACCGGTTATCTGAGCGGCGGCGACCAAATCGATATTGACGAACTCTGGAGCCGCCTGACCAATGCCTCGTAGCGCACCAAAACCACCACAAAGGGGACAGGCGCCTTTGTGGTGGTTTTGCCCTTGGGTTGTCTACTGTGGCGGCTCACCGTGCTAAAGCAGCTCACCGTGGCGGGCAATGTAGCGGTGCTTTGCCAGCTGGGTGAGCGCGATGTAGGCGGTAACGATGCCGATGAGCAGAGCGAAGAAGATTGGCGGCAGCGGCATGAGACCCAGCGCATCGGCGATGGGGCTTGCCGGCAGCCAGGTGACGAGCGCCAGGCCCAGCACGGTGAGGGCGCACAGTGCCGGTGCGGCATGGTCGCGCGGGCTCGGCAGGCGCGGGGAGCGCAGCATGTGGACCACGAGCGTCTGCGACCACATGGACTCGACAAACCAACCGCTCTGGAAGAGCGCCGTAAAGGTCGCCATGCCTGCGACGTTGCCCGCGACGGCAAGCTCTGCCCAGCTTGCGCCCACGGCGGCAGGGCACATCACAAAGAAGAGCGCGGCGAAGGTCACAATGTCAAACAGCGAGCTCACAGGGCCCAGCTCGAGCATGAAGCCCTTGATGGACGCGGCGTCCCAGGCGCGCGGGCGGGCGGTCCAGGCGTCGTCGACGGTGTCCCACGGCAGCGCGATGCACACGATCTCGTAGACCAGCGACAGCAGTACTAGCTGCAGAGCGCTCATGGGCAAGAACGGCAAGAACAGGCTCGCGACGGTCACGGATAGCACGTTGCCAAAGTTGGAGCTCACCGTGGTCTTGAGGTACTTGAGTAGGTTGCCGTAGGTGCGGCGGCCTTCGATGATGCCGCGCTCGAGCACGTCTAGGTCCTTCTGGAGCAAGATGATATCGGCAGATTCCTTGGCAATGTCGACGGCCGAATCGACCGAGATGCCGCAATCGCTCGCACGCATGGCGGCGGCGTCGTTGATGCCATCGCCCATAAAGCCCACGGTGTGGCCGAGCAGCTCGCGCATGACGCGCACCAGACGCGCCTTCTGCAGCGGCGAGAGCTTGGCAAAGAGGTGCGTGTGCTCGGCGCGCTCGGCAAGCTCGGCATCGTCGAGCGCATCGATCTCGGAGCCGAGCAAGACGTTGCTCGCGTCGATACCGATCTGTTCGCAGACGGTGGCGGCAACGCGGTCGTTGTCGCCGGTCAGGACCTTGACCGCCACACCCTTGGCCTCGAGCGTGGCGACGGCGCCCGCGGCACTCGCCTTGGGCGGATCGAGGAAGGCCAAAAAGCCCATCAACACCATGTCGCATTCGTCGGCGATGCCAAACTCGCCCACGCAGCGCGGATTGGTTTTCTGCGCCACAGCAATCACGCGCAGGCCCTCGGCGTTGAGCCCGGCGACCTGCTTGCGAATCTGGGCGAGCTTATCTTCGGTGAACGGCTGGGCGGCGCCGTCGACCTCGACAAAGGAGCAGATCTCGAGCATTTCCTCGGCAGCCCCCTTGGTGACCATCTGGGTTTTGCCCTGGGCGTCGGCGACGACCACGCTCAGGCGACGGCGCGAGAAATCGAAGGGCACCTCGTCGACCTTGGTATAGCGGTCGCGCAGGCTCTGGCCCAGCATAGAATCGGGCACGACGGTCGAGGGCGTCACATCGGCACGGTCGATGACGGCCAGGTCGATAAGGTTTTTGAGGCCGGTCTGGAAGAAGCTGTTCAAAAACGCATGGCGCAGCACGCGCGCATCCTCGTTGCCGTCGGTGTTGAGGTAGCGCTCGAGCACGATACGGTCTTCGGTGAGGGTGCCGGTCTTGTCGCAGCACAGGACGTCCATCGCGCCGAGGTTTTGGATCGCCGGCAGCTCCTTGACGATAACCTGGCGGCGGGCGAGGTCCTTGGCGCCCTGCGACAGGCTCGTGGTCACGATGACGGGAAGCATCTGCGGCGTGATGCCCACGGCCACGCTCGTGGCGAACAACAGCGCATCGATGACATTGCCCTTGGTGGCGGCGTTGATGGCAAAGACCGCCGGCGCCATAACGAGCATGAGGCGCACGAGCAGCATGGAGACGCTCGAGACGCCGCGGTCAAACGCGCTCTTCTCGCCGCGCCCGTTGAGCATCTTGGCGATGCCGCCCAGGTAGGTGTCCGAGCCGGTGGCAACGACAAGCGCCATGGCGGTGCCGTTTTGCACGGAGGTGCCGGTAAAGACGATGTTCTTGCAGGCAGAGAGTGGTAGCGCGGAGCCGTCGGCACCCTCGACGACGGTGATGGCAGCGGTCTTCTCGACGGCCTCGCTCTCGCCGGTGAGTGCGGACTCGATCACAAACAGGTCGCGCGCGGTGATGATGCGGGCATCTGCCGGCACCATGTCGCCGGCAGAGAGGCGGATTACATCGCCGGGGACGAGCTCGTCGAAGGGGATCTCGACGCGCTCGCCGTCGCGCAGGGCACAGCAGGTGTTGGAGACCAGGTCCTTAAGGGCCTCGGCCGCATTGCCGCTGCGGGCTTCCTGGATAAACTTCATGCCGCCCGATACCAGCAGCATGATGCCGATGACGATGACCGTGGAGGGGTCACGCTGCAGCTCGGGCACGGCGAGCACGTCGATGTAGAGCGAGACCAGTGCGAGGGCGGCGAGGATGCCAGCGAAGGGATCGACGAACGCGTCGGCGATGCGGCGGGCGAGCGCCTTGGTCGGCGCCTCGATGGTGTTGGGGCCGACGGCGCTCAGGCGCTCGGCGGCGTGCTCGGCGGTGAGGCCGTCGGCTGTGGCGTCGAGCAGCACGAGGGCATCCTCGGCGCTATGGGTGGCGGCGAATATGGTGTTCTTGGACATGCCGGTGTGAGCGGCGGGGCGCGCCGTGCGGCGGCGCTTGGAGATAGCTTCGAGTACCGTGGCGGTTTTGAGCATCAGCATAGGGTCCTCCTTGTTGAAGGGAGTTAGCGTACGTGTCGTATGTGCTTCAAAAAACCTAGATGTCGCTCACGTCATGCTCGCGAGCTACCACAAAGGGGACGGGCACCTTTGTGGTGGTTTTGACGGTCGGCTGTTGGCGCTTATGCGTGTGCGGAATCCTCGCGGCGTGCCGAGGGCGACATGCAGGTTTTTCGACTATGACTGCCTTCCATGGCACACCTCCTTAAGGCCGGGCGCGGCGCGCTTTGGGTATCTCGTACCCGTTACAATCCGCCCGTATTCTTGATGAGGGGGTTTGCCGTGTCAACCCCAATGTTTGGAAAACCATTGCCCCTGACAAAGCCTTTACAGAATGCCGAGGCCCCAAAGCGCGCCCGCAACGCGCCCTGCCTGCGCTAAACTGGAAGGCACGTACGCGATTACGAGAGGAGCCCGCATGGAGGCTTACAAGCAAGAGTTCATCCAGTTCATGGTTGAGTCCGACGTTCTTAAATTCGGCAGCTTTACGCTCAAGAGCGGCCGTCAGTCCCCGTTCTTTATGAACGCCGGCGCCTATGTGACGGGCTATCAGCTCAAGAAGCTGGGCGAGTATTACGCCCAGGCCATCCACGATAACTTTGGCGACGACTTTGACGTGCTGTTTGGACCGGCCTACAAGGGTATTCCGCTGGCCGTCGTGACCGCAATTGCCTACCACGAGCTGTACGGCAAGGAGGTCAAGTACTGCTGCGATCGCAAGGAGGCCAAGGACCACGGCGCCGACAAGGGCAACCTGCTGGGCTACGAGCCCCAGGACGGCGACCGCGTGGTCATGGTCGAGGACGTCACTACCAGCGGTAAGTCCATCGACGAGACCTATCCCAAGGTCAAGGCTGCTGCCGATGTCGAGATCAAGGGCCTCATCGTGTCCCTCAACCGCATGGAGGTCGGCAAGGGTGGCGTGACCACCGCGCAGAAGGAGATCGAGGCCAAGTACGGTTTCCCCGTCGCGAGCATCGTCTCCATGGCCGAGGTCGTCGAGACCCTCTACAACCACGAGATCGACGGCAAAGTCGTCATCGACGACGAGCTCAAGACCGCTATCGACGCCTACTACGAGCAGTACGGAGCTCGTTAGTTACGGCGTTTTACCAAACGCCGTAACGGCTCGACGCTGCGCGGGCCGCATTTGGACAATCTGACGTTCAACTTCAAGGGCGCGACCAGAAGGTCAGCGCCCTTTCGTTTCACGTCACCTTGTCTCAAATGCGACCCGCTCGCTGTCGTTGCCAAGACATCGGCACTCCCGTTGCTGGCAAGGGGCGGCACTTGGGGACGTTCCTTTTCTGCCGGCAGTTTGGGACACTCCTTGTTGGGGTGGTCATTGGGGACGTTCTTAAATGACTGCTCGAGATGAGCGTCCAAAAATCCGCGCTCGTTCGATTGGCGCATGTCTACGCAGCGTAGGTTGTCGAGCCTGGCCTTCAAATGGATACTGACTGTCGAACCGGTTCACTCCATTTCTTCAATTTGATTGGACAGCCCATGAACCAGACACGGCAAACCAATGCCTCCCATACTTTTTTGGCAGCGCATGCCATCAAGCAGCTGCGCGAAGAGCGCGGCCTCACCCAGCGCGCCCTGGCGGAAAGCCTTGGCGTGACCGATAAAGCCGTCAGCAAGTGGGAATCCGGCCGCGGCCTTCCCGACATTTCCCTCGTTGAGCCTTTGGCCCAGAGACTCGGCATAAGCGTGGCCGAGCTTTTGGCTGGTGACATTCGGGCCAACGCCAACCGTGCAGGCAATATGCTCAAAGGCGTCTTTTACGTTTGCCCTATCTGCGGAAACGTTGTGCACGCGCTCGGAGAAGGCAGCTTTAGCTGCTGTGGCTCCACGATGTTTCCCCAGGAGGCCGAAGAGCCGGACGCGGACCACGCCTTTTCCATCGAGCGCATCGAGGACGATTGGTACGTCACGCTCGATCATCCCATGACCAAGGATCACTACATTAGCTTTGTGGCATATGCGACTATGGACGGCATCTGCTTTAAGAAGCTCTATCCAGAGCAATCGGTGCAGCCGCGCTTCCATATTACCGGGCGCGGCAGGATATATCTTTACTGCAACCAACACGGACTCTTTACGTCGCTGACGCCTCGCAAATAACGGCTGTCTTCCGCCCTCCTCATGCGTTCCCAGGGGACCCAAAATGAGCGTGGATAATCTCCCGGGTTTGGCCTGTGTGCGGGCTCAAAGTGGGAGATTATCCACGCTCGTTATCTGAGTGTCCAAAAATCCACGCTCGTCGCTACTTGAGTCCGGGCAGGCGGGTGTAGGGGAACGAGCGCTCTAGGAACTCGGAGCAGCGGGCGTAATCTTTGGCAAAGTAGCTGCTATAGAGCGAATCGAGTACGTATTGCACGGCGATATGGCTGGCGAACTGCGTGATGCGGTGCGTCATGCTCTCGTGGTCGCTTACCGTGAGATAGGCGGCAAAGCCGGGGTGAATGCGGGCACAGTACGGCGTGCCGATGACGATGACCGGGACATGTCGACTGCTAAGGATCGGCAAGATCTCCTTGAGGTTGGGGGCAAGGCCGCTGTAGGAGATGACGATTGCCACATGGTCGGGACCCGAGGCGAGCGCCGTGCGCACCTGCGCCTCGACGCTGTCGTGGCACGTCGCGCTTTTGCCGGCGGAAAGCAGGCGATCGCGGAACATTCCCGCTGGATACAGGTTATGCGAGCCCGTGTAGATGTCCACGGTGCCGGCGCGCATGATGAGCTTGGCGGCGTGGTCGAGCTGTGCAGGGTCGAGCAGCTCCTGCGTTTCGGCCAAGGTGGTCTGGTAGAGCCCCTCCATGCGCTCCATCACCTGCGCAGGGGCGGAGGTGGCATCGAAGGGAAAGTTGATGTCCACGTCGCGCCGGTTGCCCGCCTCGGTCGCCTGGCGGATGAGCTCGACCTTGAGGTCTTTGAATCCCTCGAGGCCGAGCTTTTTGCAAAAGCGGTGCACGCTCGCGACCGAAACGTTGGCGCACGCGGCAAATTCCTTAATGGAAAGCCCGCGCACATCCTCGCCCATGGCGAGGGCCGTTCGCCCAAGTTGTTGCTCGGTGGGGGTGAGGCTTTTGCCCTGCGTGATCTTTCGCCTGATATCCATATGGCTCCTATGCGTTTGCGTCGCGATAAACCAATCATAGCGATAAATAAAACGTTCGGCTTGGCTGGGAGTTTTGGTCCGCCGGTCTATGAACGACGGACCGCTCGACGCTGTGCGGGCTCAACATAGGGGCGCTGTCCTTGTTGGGCCGTTTGCGCCCGGGGCGTTACCCGAGCACGCGTACGGGCCCCAAGAGACCGCTGGGCTCGGAGGGCTCGGTCATGCCGAACACGTCGGGGACGGCGTGGTCGAGGGTGTTGATGATGTCAATCGTGAGCGCGTGCTCACCGGCTAAAAGTGCGGCGGCCTCAAAGCGGTAAGGCGGACAGATGCGGGTGCCGAGGGATTTGCCGTCGAGGGTGACGGTTGCGGTCTCAAAGACCTCCCCAAGGTCGATGACAGCGCGGCTGGCCGCTTCGCCCAGGACAAAGGAGGCCCGGTAGCGGAATGTGCCGGCCTTGCCGGGGAACTCGGCCGAGGAAAGGTCGTGCAGGTCTGCAAGCTCAACAGACTCGCCAAAGGCATCGGTGCCAGGGGCAGAGAAGGCAACCGCCCAGGGCCCGTCGACGCATGTGGCTTCGTCTCCAGCAGTTGCCGCGCCGGCGGAACCTGTAGCCCCAAGGACCACGATGCAGCTCTCGTAGGGAGCCAGCTCGAGCGTGCCGTCAAAGGCGGCGGGATCGGTGCCGTTGAGCAGGTCGAGGCGCGCGCCTGCAACGGGTGTGCCGTCGGCAAGCGCAATCTGAGTGGAGATACCCTGCTTGGGATGCTCGTTGACGAGCATTAGATAGGTCTCGCCCGCCCGCTCGTAGCGCAGTGCGCGCAGCCAGGGCTGGGGCTCGGCACAAACCACGGTCTGCATACCGGCGTCGGCAAGCGTGCCTGCGAGCTCGGCGGTTGCCAGGAGCTTGATGCCGGCGACCGCGGCTGCATCCACGGAGGCAAAGCCCTCGCGGGCTGCAATATCACCGTCGTAGCGCTTGCTCGGCAACTCATCCAGCGCGTACACGGCAACACCTGCGGCTGCGGCGCGCGCGGCAAAGTCGAGCACGGCTCCGCCGACAAACTCGGCTCCGGGCATCACCAGGCAGCGGTATGCCTGGCCGTTCACGCCAAAGCCGCTACCGTCTGCGGCAATTTCAACGGCATAGCGCCCTGCGTCCTCAAATGCCTCTGCCGGCACGATGTCAAAGTCGACCTGCGCGCGCATAAGCTCGGAGGCGGCATGCTGCATAAAGTTCGCCTCGCCTGTCCACTCGGCGTCCGCATGGTAGAGAAGCGCCACCGGGGTCGTTGCGCGCCCGCCGCTCAGCAGGCTCGCCGTACGGTTCATGTAGCTCATGAGCTGCCCAAAGTGTGCAAACTGGGGGTTTTGGCCATGCGCATAGAAATGCGGCGGGCAGTCCCAGTCGGGGAAGGCGGCCATGCTAAAGGCATGCGGCACAAACCAATTGACGCCGCGCACCAAAAAATGATCGGCGATCCACTTCATCTCGCGTAGGCCTTCGTGCCATCCAAATGCGCCAAAGACCTCGGCCATGCAGCGCCCCTGCTTTTTGGGATCGAGGTGTGCTGCCGAGGAGCCCAGCTTGGGCAGCACGTAGTTATAGAACTCGAGGTCCCACACGCCGCGTCCGTAGCTGTGAAGGCCGCGGTCCATGCCGGGTACCAGCTGGTTGATCACGATGTCGACGCCCGCCATGTCCTGACCGCCCACGGCGCGGAAGTAGTGCCCGGCGCCCACGCCCAGGCGCGCGTGGCAGTCCTTGTCCTCGATAACGTGGCCGATGTACTGCACGCCGCGCGCGCGGCACCAGTCTCCGAGCTGGTCGCAGAAGCACTCCTTATAGAGGGTGCTCGCGATGTCCATATAGACGTGGCGTACGTGCGCGCCGGCCGGCTCGCGGTCCCACAGGTGCGGGAGCTCGGCCAGGTAGCGCTCGCCCAGTGCCGCGCGTAGGCGACGCTCAAGCTCGGCCGACCAGGGTAGGGGCGCGGTGGCCTTGCCGATGAGCGTGTCCGAGATGCCATCGGGGCCCGTGGTGCCCTTCTCGTTGGCAAATCCGGGCTCATCGGAGAAAAAGCCCAGGATCGTCTTGCCAAACTCATCGCCCAGATGCTCAAAATGCGGCTCGTAGACAGCATCGATGAGCTGCGCCACCGAGGTGCGGTCGACCATATTGATGTAGTCCTCGTTGTAGGAGGTCTTGCCGCTCGTGAACATCACGCATGCCTGCGTGAGGCCCGCAGGTGCATCGAAGACCAGGCGGCTGGGGTTGCCGTCTGCATCGTCGATTACTCGGTAAGCGACGTCGACGGGGCTGCCGTCCTGCATAAATGTCACGCCGTAGAAGCGCTCCGTTTTGTCGAGCATGTTGGCGAGCGCGATGCTCGCGGCGGACGTGGAGCCCACGATGTCGAACGTGCGGTGCGTGAGCACGATCTTGCGGAGCTCGGGCACGGCCTCCTTGACGGCGCCGTTGGCAAAGCCCGTGGGGAAGTGCGCGTCGTCCAAGATCCAGAGCTTAAGGCCCAGCTGCTTGCACTCGTCAATGACAAAGCGCAAGTCGCGCCACCAGCCCTCGCCGCAAAAATCGGGGTGTGGGCGGCTTTCGAGACAGACCTCGTGGATGTCGGCGCCGGCGATCTTCTCCAGATACTCGGCAATGGTCTTATGGCTCTCGCCCTTCATCCACAAAAACGGAAGCACATGGTTGTCGTATGTACCCTCGAGCACCTGCTGATAGTGCGCGGTCATGGATCCTCCTTGGCTCGATCGATCTGCTGCATAGCACAGATTATGGACGCGTCGGCGCGTTCTGCTAATATCTGAATCACGACGAACTATGACTAAATCAACGATTGGCAAGCCATGGAGATCGACGAGCTCGAGCGTAGGCTCAGCGAACTGAGCACCAGTGAGATCGCTTATAAAGACGGCATGGCATTTGATTGGTCGATTATGACCGAGCATGTCGAAATCGACGGATGCCCAGTGCGCAAGATTGGGCAGCCAGGGTTTGCCTATGCCCAGCCCGGCATGCCGCGTGGCCTGACGATAAGGAAAAACTCGCGCTTTAATGCAGTTCCCGAGCACGTGCATGATTACGTGGAGCTGAGCTATGTGTATCGCGGACGCTGCCCGCAGACGGTGGCGGGGGAGAGGCTCGAGCTGGGCCGCAACGAGGTGCTTTTGCTCGACGCCCTCTGCCCGCATGCCGTGGCGGCGCTTGGTGAGGACGACATCATGCTAAGCATGACCGTTTCACGCTCTTTTTTGCGCCGGAGTCTCGAGTCGAGCCTCTCGCGCGAGAGCGCGGTCTCGCGGTTTTTGTTCAACGCGCTCAACAGCGAGACGGACCATCGGGGCCATGTCCGTTTTCATTGCGGCGAGAGCCGTCGGATTCGGCGCTACATGCAGGAGATGCTCTGCGAGCTGTACGACCCGAGCCCCAACGGTCCCGAGATCGTCTTGCGTCTGTTTCAGCTGTTTTTGGCCGAGCTCATGGATTGCTACGAGCGCGAGCTGGTGCGCGGCGCGGCGGACGGCACGGCGGGGCCCACTGCCCTGGTGACGGGAATGCTTGGCTATATCGATTGTGAATTCGCTGCATGCTCCCTCGAGGGGATGGCGGCGGAGTTTGGCTTGAGCCCTAATTATGCGACGGCGCTTCTCAAGCGCCATGTGGGCAAGACCTTTAGGCAGCTTGTGCAGGAGCGACGCCTGGTACGTGCGGCCGAGCTTCTGCGCGGCGGCGCCACGGCCGGGGCGGCTGCGCATGCGGTGGGCTATGAAAACATGAGCTTCTTCTACCGTAAGTTTCACGACAAGTATGGCTGCACCCCCGCGGCATACCGCCGGTAAGCGCGGGGCGGATCGTCTTCGCTCCTTCGGTGTCAAAAAGTTTCAGCTGCAGCGCTGTTGCAGCGCGCGTCTGCGAAAAGAAGTGTCGGGTTTGGCACCCCTGCCCCTGCCTGTCGCGTGCGTGGGCGATACTCGGCCTATCGACCCGCAATGCAAAGGAGATGCTCATGGCAAACATCAAGTTCCCCGAGGGTTTCTATTGGGGTGGCGCCACGGCCGCCAATCAGTTTGAGGGCGCTTGGAACGTGGACGGCCGCGGTCCTTCGGTCGACGACCATTTCTTGGGCGGCAGCTACAAGGAGCCGCGTCAGATCACGATCGACATCGACCCCGACCGCTTCTACCCCAATCATGACGGCATCGATTTCTACCATCACTACGAGGAGGACATCGCGCTGTTCGCCGAGATGGGCTTCAACATGTTCCGCATGTCCATCTCTTGGAGCCGCATCTTCCCCAACGGCGACGACGCCGAGCCCAACGAGGCCGGCCTCGCCTTTTACGACCGCGTCTTCGACTGCCTGCGCGCTCACAATATCGAGCCGCTCGTGACCCTGTCGCACTACGAGATGCCCTATCACCTGGTCGAGAAATACAACGGCTGGGCGAGCCGCGAGCTCATCGGCTTCTTTGAGAAGTACTGCCAGACCGTCTTCGACCGCTACCAGGACAAGGTCAAGTTCTGGCTCACCTTCAACGAGATCAACTGCGGCACTCAGGACATGGGCAACCTCTTTGAGACCAGCATGATTCAGGGCTTTGAGGGCCCGGCTTCGGCGGTCCATGCTACGCCGCAGGCTCGTATGCAGGCGCTGCATCACCAGTTTGTCGCCAGCGGCCGCGTCGTGCGCTATGCCCACGAGCATTACCCGCAGTTTAAGATGGGCAACATGGACTGCTTCATCCTTTCCTATGCCGCCACGTGCGATCCGGCCGACGTGTTCGCCGCGCAGCAGGAGATGAATACCATGAACTGGTACTGCTCCGACGTGCAGGTGCGCGGCAAGTATCCGTTCTATGCCAAGCGCTTCTGGGCCGAGAACGATGTCGAGCTTGTGATGGAGGACGGCGACCTGCAGGATATCGCCGACGGCAAGGTCGATTTCTACACCTTTAGCTACTACATGTCCGGCACCGTGGGCACCCACAAGGATCACGAGATGACCGAGGGCAACATGACCTTTGGCGGCAAGAATCCCTATCTGGAGTCCACCGACTGGGGCTGGCAGATCGATCCGCTGGGTCTGCGCATCGCCCTCAACGAGATTTACGCCCGCTACGAGATTCCGCTGATGGTGGTCGAGAATGGCATGGGCGCCTACGATGAGGTCGAGGAGGACGGCTCCATCCACGACCCGTATCGTATCGCCTACTTGCAGAGCCACGTCAAGGCCATGGGCGAGGCCATTGCCGACGGCGTCGACCTGATCGCCTACACCTGGTGGGGCCCCATCGACCTGGTTTCCGCCGGCACCGGCGAGATGCGCAAGCGCTACGGCTTTATCCACGTCGATAAGTACGATGACGGCACCGGTACCTACGAGCGCCGCCGCAAGGACAGCTTCTACGCCTACCAGAAGATCATCAAGTCCAACGGTGCCGAGGGCCTGGATTAATCGACAATATGAGTGCCACCGGGGAAAAGCGTTGGGATGGGCTCGCGATTCGAGTCCCCACCTTAGCATTTGAACCAATTGGCACTATAATCACCATAGGCATGCGCACAACGTTGCGCTTAATCAAGAGGAGAAAACGTATGGGTCTGTTTGACATGTTCAAGAAGAAGGCTGAGCCCGCGACTGCCGCTGCTCCGTCCTCCATCTCTGCTTCTGCCGGCGCCGACGTGCTGTGCTCGCCCGTCAAGGGCAAGGTCATCAAGATGGCCGACGTGCCCGATCCCGTCTTTGGCGGCGAGGTCCTGGGCAAGGGCTGCGCCGTGTGGCCCGAGGACGATCTGGTCTACGCTCCCTGCGACGGCAAGGTGACCGTCACCATGGGCCACGCCGTGGGTCTGCAGTCCGATAGCGGCATCGAGGTTCTGGTGCATGTTGGCGTCGATACCGTCAACATGAACGGCGATGGCTTCGAGGGCTTCGTCAAGGCCGACGACGTCGTAAAGGCTGGCCAGCCCATGCTCAAGATCGACCGCGCCAAGATCGCCGCTGCCGGCTACAAGGACTGCGTCGTCGTTGCTGTGTCCAACACCGCCGAGTTTGCCGATGTCGAACTCGCCGTCGAGGCCGACTCCGCTGTCGCCGCCGGTGACGCCATCGTTAAGGTCGTCCGCAAGTAAACTGCGGCATCCAAAGGATGTGCAAGGGTGGTCGGGTTTTCCGGCCACCTTTTTTATTGCACCGCGGGGAAGCGTTTTATTGCACGTTGGGCGGGCTTGCAAACCGTTCGGACGCTAAAACGAACCGACCGCGCCTTCGCGTTGCCGAGGGCGTTCATAAGTGGATAGAATGGGCTTACTTATTACAACGTGCGCCGCGTCCGGGAAGCGCGGTGCCGCTCATTGGGAGGAACAACATGAAAAAGAAGCTGCTGCTTGCGCCCCTCATGGCCGTCTTGGTTGCATGCGTGGTCGTGCTTTCCGGCTGTGGAGGTCCTTCGGTTGAGGAGCTCATCACCGAGGATCTTACGACGCAGTTTGACGAGGTCAAAAACGGTGGCGACGACTTCCTCTCTGGTCTGGAGGAGGCTTCGGGCGACGAGTTCGAGCAGCTGGGTATCGATCCCAAGGAGTATGCCAAGACCTATCTCGAGGGCTTTGACTACAAGATCGGCGACGTGACGGTCGACGAGGACAAGGGTGTCGCGACCGCCGAGGTTTCTATCACATGCAAGTCTATGAACAAGATCGTCGAGGACTTCTCCACCCAGTATCAGGAGAAGGTCGCTGCGCTTGACACGGTTCCTTCCGATGACGAGCTGTACAAGATGGCCGGTCAGGTTATGGTCGATGTGACCAAGGCCACCGAGCCCAGGAAGACCACGGTTATCTTCAAGTACACCTGCAACGACGACGGCGAGTGGTCTGCCGACGACTCCGTCAACTCCGAGATGATGGATGCAATGCTGAGCTAGTTTGTTGCGGCGTTTTACCAAACGCCGCAACTGCTCGACGCTGCGCGGGCACCAGAGCGACAACTTGTCATTCAAAGAGGACGGCATGACCAGAAGGTCTATGCCGTCCTCTTTTCATGCCAATTTGTTCGCTCTGGTGGGCGCTCGCTTTCGTTGCCGAAACATCGACATTGCCTTGGTCGAAACCTGCCAAAAAGGGACAGGTTTATTTTGGTCGGTTTTATCTGGGCAAACGTGGTCATCTATCGCAATGTAGTCGTTCGGGTTTTGTCAATAAGGATAGAGAAAAAAGTAAATTATTTTTATGAGGTTACAACATCGGATTGAATAAGGCGCAGTACCTTGTCGGTAAAGGTTTCCCGGCTGGTCTGGCTGAAATGGAAATAAATATCAAAGGTCGTACCGCCAACGGTCTTTACCATATCGGGTGGCGGTACGTCCGGGGCGGGTGAAGCGTTGCCGCCCGCCATCACGGGCAGGGGGATGGCCTTGCCCTCTCTGCTGGTGCTGTCGCTCCCCTCCGGGGCGGGGATGGTGCTGGTGATCGTCATGCTGGGGTCGTAGGTCATAGGCTCTCCTTTCATCATTCATCAAAGTTAATCCACGTGAGCGCCATTTTGCCGCCCACGTTGGAGTGGGGGAAGGGGAATGTATTAGTCCCCCTTTGAGGACTGTCCACAAGCCCCCTGATTGCAAGGCTTTTCAGCCTCTAAATGTCCACGCCTGCGGCGTTCCCGTTCGCTGGCAGCTTTCTTTCTCCGGCGCACATTGGCGGCGCACTCGTCACAGTATTTGCCCCGATTGGAGCGCGGCACGAACATCGCCCCGCACTCGGCACAGGGCCGCGCCTGTCCTCGGTGGAGCAAGGCGGCACACAACCCCTTGTCTGTTGGCAGGACGGCGGCGCGGAACCATTTACAGACCAGGGAATAGGTGATACTCTGGACGCAGACACAAGGCTCCCAGCCGTCATCAAGAGCAAGACAGTTGCCGCCGTCATAATTGCAGCAGTCATGCACCAGCCGCCGGACGGCTCGGTACTGCTGGTAGGTCAGTCGGGGAATGCCGTTCACCGCTCCACCTCCCGGCGTTTCTGCTGGGTCTGCTCCTGCTGGTGTATGGCAGCATCGGCGTTCCGCTTCACCTGTTGAAGCCGCCGCAAATCGTCTTGGATAGGCTTGTACTGCTCATACTCGGCTGTGTACTCCTGGTGAAGCCTCGCCTGTTCCTGTTCCCACGCATGAACGGGGATTTTACCAGCAGGGGAACGGTGCTTGTCCAGCTTCCGGCGGGCCATGTGGAACGTCCTCAACTCGTTCTCATGCTCCCTCTCGAATTTTTCCCGCTTGCCCTTCCACTTGATACCCTGCAACTCGTCATAGACGGGCTTGGTGTCTCGGTAGAGGTCAACAAGGCGAAGCAGTTCCTTCAATTCGTTCAGACGGTCACGCTTCGCTTTCATGGATGTGTTGATGGCCTCCGTTCGTTCACTCTGGGCGGCGATATGGGTCTCTAAATCTTCCAGCGTAGCGATGCCCCTCTCGGTCAGAAAATTGATGGCCTCGGCAAAACCTTTAAGATTTCCAATCCTGGCGTTGCGGCTCCATGCTCCGGCGTTCCGGCCCTCATAGTAGTCGGTCAGCAGGGCGGCAAGGGTCGGGGCCTGGGGCTTGCTCAATTCTTCTTTTATGGCCTTAATCCAATCCGTCAGGCCGGCGATTTTCTTCCGAATATCCCGCAGAATGTTGTTGGCCTTTTTTATCCAGCGGTTCAGATCGCCCTTGTCGGTGGGGATGCCCTTGGCCTCCATCTGGCGGACGGCCACGCCCTCATGGACGGTGGGCAGCAGGTCAAGGCCCTGACGCTCATAGGAGCGGTGGTCGATGCGGCAGGTCAGCCCCTTTTCCTCAAACTTGGCGTTCACCATAGCGGCCCACGCCTCCCGCCAATGTTCCAGTGTTTCCGGGCTTCCCCAGTCGGTAGTGGGAACAGCGTCAAAGAGGGGCTTGCCGTCCTCTCCCATAATGCGGTTCCCGTCCTCGTCCAGACGGTAGCGGCGGCGCTGCTTGCACCCCCATTTGCCGTCTGGCTCAATGGGCCGGATGGGGCAGAGAACATGAAAGTGCGGGTTAGGAATACCGCCGTCCTCCTTGTCCGGCTGGTGGATGGCAAAGTCGGCAATCATGCCCCGGCCCACAAGCTGCTCCGAAACAAATTGCCTTGCAAGAGCGATGTTTTCCTCCAATGAAAACTCGTTCTGCAAGGCAATGTCAAAGCTATATGCAAGCTGGGCTTTCTTGCCGCGCTCGGCCTTCTCCACGGCGTTCCAGAGGGTGGCGCGGTCTTGGTACTGGTTGGGGGCCTGGGGCGGCAGGAGAATGTCTGTGCAGACCACGCCGCCCTTGTGGGTGTAGTCGCTGACCTCGCCATAGTATTCGCTATACAATTTCTCCCCGGCTCGGTAGGCGGCGGACGTGACAACAGACTGTCCCGCGCTCCGTTTGACCTGGGTAACGTGGAGATGGAACAGGGCCAATTATCCGCTTTCCTGCTGGTCAGTGGCTTGGCTCACCAGGGCGGCAACTTCCGGCAGGGAAAAGACCTTTTCCATCAAAAGAAAAAAGGCCCTTTCGCTCATGCCGCGCACCTCCGGGGCGATACTCTCCACCGCTCCGCCACGGGTGATAAGTCGGTGGTTTCGCTTCTTCCTTTCGCCTTGGGTGTAGTAGCGGATGCGGTTCTCATACCGCTGGCCTCTGTGCTGGTACTGCTCCAACTTAGCGGTGGCCTCAGCATACTCTTTCTCTAATTCTTCGCGTGACTTGTCCATCGTGTTTGACCTCCTTCTTGGCAAAACAAAAGACCGTCTACCTGCTGTGTCGGGTAAACGGTCAAGGGTAACGGTATTCGGTTTTAGCCTCGCTGGAAAGGTGCAGACGCAGAGCGGATGTACCTTTCCAGCGAGGGCGCAGGGATAGCCGCAAAGCGGCGCAAGGGGCGCAGCCCCTTGTACGGAGCGGAGCGACGCAAACGGCCCGGACTTTCGGAAGTCCGGGCCGTAGCCTCGCAGAGCGCACGATACATGGTCGCAGACCATGTATAGAAGTGCGCCCTTTGTTCCAAAGGGATTTTATAAGTCCATCATTGATGGGAGAATTTTGTTGAACATATGGCGCACCTTATCAATCCGGGTGTTTGGGCGGCGTGGCTGAAAAACTGGTTCGCCGCTGGCGATTTGATACCCCTTCAATTCTGTTAAACAAACGCTTCTCCCGTTTGTATAAAAGGTGAGGTCATTGCGGTACTCTTGCACACAGCGGGCAGGGATTTCGCCAGTAATAATCACCTCGCTGTTTTTAACCTGGGTCGTTTCAATACTCGCGCAATATTTTGGTGCGTCATGATAAGCTCTGGAGAGATATTCCTGCGGCGCATAGAGTGTAAAAGAAAGATATGGTTCCAATAGCTGCGTCCCCGCCTTTTTCAACACCTGCTCCAATACAATAGGTGCCAATGACCGAAAGTCTGCGGGAGTGCTGACCGGACTATAATAAAGCCCATACTCAAAACAGATTTTACAGTCCGTTACCTTCCATCCATACACGCCTTGTTCCAGACCGTAGCGGATACCATCCAATACAGCGTTTTGAAAACTCTGATTCAAGTATCCAACGGAAACTTTGCTCTCATACTGCACTCCGGTGCCAAGGGGGAGAGGGGTGACGGACAGCCCGATGGACGCCCAGAATGGATTGGGCGGCACTTCGATATGAATGGTGTGACTTACCGCTTTCAATGGCCTCTCCATATAGATGACGGTAGGTTCTTTTGCAGTTGTGTTGAGCTGATATTTTTCCACCAGAAGATCAGAGATAATTTCCAATTGTACCCGGCCCAAAAAGGAGAGAATGATCTCATGGGTCACAGCGTCTAATTCATAGCGCAGAAGCGGGTCGGTATCCGCAATTTCTGTCAAGGCGTTTAACAAGCGTTCCCTCTGTTCTGGTTTCTCTGGTGCAATTGTTGTCCGCAGCAAAGGGAGAGGATTGTCGCTCCACGTTTCACGGGGCAGCAGCAGTTTGTTTCCCAGCACATCATTCAGCCGCAAACTGTCGCAGGGTACAATGACGATCTCGCCCGCATGGGCAATCTCTGTTCGGACAATCTCACCCTTTGAGGGGATACGCATTTCCGTAATTTTCAGTTTTTCTTTCCCTGCCAAGGCTACGGAATCCCGCAAATGAAGCGTACCGCTATACAACCGCAGATAGGCAAGGCGTTGGCTCTGGTTTGCGTACTCAACTTTGAACACAGTTCCGCACAATTCAGAGCTGTTCTGCCCGGTGGGTGATTGGAATGTATCTGTGACCGCTTCAATGAGTTGTCGGATTCCCAAGTTTACCTTGGCACTGCCATGATAGACCGGAAACAGAGAGACGCTTTGGATTCTCCTGTTTTCCTCCCGCAGAAGTTCTTCTTTGTCCATTGGTTCTCCGGCAATATATTTCTCCAACAATTCATCACAGTCCGCAATCACGGTATCCCAATTCTCCAGCCCCATGTTTTCCATGATGGATATATCCGGGGAAAGCTGCACGTTCTGCTTAATAATCATATTTGCGGAGAGCTTATCTCGGATAGACTGATACACACCTGGCAGGTCAATCCCGTCCTGGTCGATTTTGTTAATAAAGATAACAGTTGGGATTTTCATTACTTGCAGAGCATGAAACAGAATACGGGTCTGCGCCTGAACGCCGTCTTTTGCAGAAACAACCAAAATCGCTCCGTCAAGAATGGCAAGGGAGCGATAGACCTCCGCTAAGAAATCCATATGCCCAGGAGTATCCACAATGTTGACCTTACAATCGTGCCACTGAAAGGAAGTGACCGCCGTTTGAATGGTGATTCCACGCTGCCGCTCTAAAAACATGGTGTCCGTTCTCGTTGTTCCCTGATCCACACTGCCGGGCGCCTCGATTGCTCCGCTGGTATATAACAGGCTCTCCGTCAAGGTCGTCTTACCTGCGTCTACATGAGCAAGAATGCCAATATTGATGATTTTCATATGATTGTCCTCCATACAAGGCCCAGAAGGGCGCAAAAATCCCCAGCGACAAATACTTTTACCGCTGGGGATGATAGGTAGGACACACATGAAAACTGCGGCCAAGGCTGGCCGTTGTCTATCACGATATGAAATGAAAAGGCAAAAGTATTCTTAAATTGGGTACAAAAACCAAGCCCTCTCCTTGAGGACGTTTGTCTTTGTTCCCATTATCAAATTTTATTTAAGAATACCTTGCCGCATATTGATAAACTCCTTTGCTTGGTTTTTTATAGTATAGCATATCAAATTCCCAAAAGCAACCCTGTTAAGATAAATTTTTTCTGTCACTGCACCGTCACTGCACCTCCTTGATTCTCATCTTCATTGCAACAGACTCAGGACTCAGCGCAACGCGTTGCGCTGAGTCCTGAGGCGCGAATCCGGGTAGGCAACCCCAGAGGGGCCGGAATCCCCCGGCCCGCGATGGAGGGAGGCCGAAATGTCCAGACCGAAGCCGTCCGGGAGGTCGTACGGGAGGCTCACGAGGCATGAGAGGAACACGGTCGAGAGGATGCTCGACCTCAACCGCAGCGCCCGCGAGATCGCCGCGGAGCTCGGCAGGTCGCCATCGACCGTGACCAGGGAGGTGGCGGCGCACCGCTACGTCACGGCGCCGCGCTCGCGCTACGGCGAGCCCGCTCCCGCGGACCTGTCGGGGGCCTGCCCCAGGCTCTCCTCGTGGCCGAGGTGCTGCAACGGCTGCTCGCACAGGAGGGGCTACGGCTGCTCGAGGAGGCCCAGGGTGTTCTACAGCGCAAGGAGGGCGCAGGAGGCGGCCGACGCCGAGCTCTCGGGGGAGCAGGTCCGGGATCGACGAGACCGAGGAGGGCGCCGCCGCCAAGCTCGCGGCCATCAGGGACGGGCTCGCGCGCGGGCTCTCCCCGCAGCAGATAGCGGCGGCGACCCCCGGGCTCAGCGCCTCCACCGTCTACAGGTGGGTGGACGCCGGCTACGACGGCATGACGAACATGGAGCTCAGGCGCAAGGTCGGCTACAGGCCGAGGTCGCGCCGGGCCCCGGGGAGGGCGACGTCGCACTCGGCGCGCAGGTCGCACGCGTCGTTCCTCGCGCTCGGCGAGGACGCCTGCGCCGCGGCCTGGGAGATGGACACCGTCGA
>CABPCG010000002.1 GCA_902405995.1 uncultured Collinsella sp. | reverse complement strand
GCGGAGAACGTGGTTGATGGGGATACGTATCCCGGTCGCTGTTTCGCGCTTTGCGCGAAAGGCGCGCTACTTTGGGATGGGTGGGGTGCGTGGTTGGCGTGCTGCTCTGTCCCGGCTGCATTTCTAGAGCGTTTCCTTCGCCATAAATTACCCTCGGCATACTTGCGCGAAAACCTGCTCGTGCTACACTTGCAATTGCTGTTTCAGGGCGGGGTGAAATTCCCCACTGGCGGTAAATCGGGCGGTGTCAAAGGGGCGCCGTGGAGCAGGTAAAGTGCCTGCGACCGAGCCGATGAGTCCGCGACCCGTGTGTGCGTTGGTTCGCATGCCGGCTGAACTGGTGAGATTCCAGTACCAACGGTTAGAGTCCGGATGAAAGAGGCAGGTGATCTTATGTCTGAACAGTCGCAGCATATCCATTTTGAGAACACGAATAGGTGGAGCACCAAACAGCTCGTTACCATGGCGTTGATGTGCGCCCTGGGAGCGCTGTTTATGTATGTGCAGCTGCCCATCCTCCCGTCGGCGCCGTTTTTGACGTATGACCCGTCGCTGGTGCCGGCGATGGTGTGTGGATTTGCGTATGGCCCTGGTGCCGGCACTGCCGTTGCCGCCATGGCGATCGTTATCCATGCGCTCACTACGGGTGACTGGGTCGGCGCGCTTATGAACCTGGTTGCCACGCTGGGCTACATTCTGCCTGCGGCTATCGTCTACCAAAAGATGCACACCTACAAGGGTGCCGTGATTGGCCTGGCGCTCGGCGTCATTGCCGCTACGGCGCTGTCCATGGTCGCGAACCTGACCATCGGCGTTTGGTTCTGGTATGGCTCGGTTGATGTGATCGCTCCGCTCATGCTTCCCGCCGTTTTGCCGTTTAACCTTATCAAGACCGTGCTTAACTCGGTATTGACGCTTGCAGTGTACAAGGCGGTCTCCAACCTCATCACGCCTAAAAAGGACCAGGTCAAAGGCCGCGCATGATTGAGTGTCGGGGCGTTTCCTTTAGCTATGACGGTGCCGTGTCGGCACTCGACGGCATCGATCTGAACATCGAGGATGGCGAGTTTTTCTGCATCCTCGGCGGAAACGGGTCGGGCAAGTCGACGTTCGCCAAGCATTTGAACGCGCTGCTGCAGCCCGATACGGGAACGGTGCGCGTCAACGGCATGGACGCGTCCGATCCCGAGCTGGTCTACGACATCCGCTCGACTGCGGGCATGGTGTTCCAGAACCCGGATGATCAGCTGGTGGCGACGCTTGTCGAGGACGATGTTGCGTTCGGTCCCGAAAACCTTGGCGTGCCATCGGCGCAAATTGCGCAGCGCGTACGCGAGGCGCTGAAGGGCGTGGGCCTGGTGGGCTTTGAGCGCCACGAGACCCACGCGCTCTCGGGTGGCCAAAAGCAACGCGTGGCGCTTGCCGGCGTGCTCGCCATGGAACCGCGCGTGCTCATCTTGGACGAGGCTTCCTCGATGCTCGATCCGCGTGGACGCAAGGGCCTCATGAAGGTTTGCCGCGTGTTGCACGCTCGCGGCATGACCATCGTGATGATTACGCACTTTATGGAAGAGGCCGCCGAGGCCGATCGTGTCGCGGTGTTTCGGGCGGGGCGCGTTGCCATGCTCGGTACGCCCGAGGAAATCTTGACGCGGGCGGACGAACTTGCGCAGCTCAACTTGGATATGCCGGCGTCGTGCTGTCTAGGTAGGGCACTTCGTGCGAAGGGCGTACCCGTTTGCGCGCAGGTGCGTGAGGCGGATATGGTCGCCGAGATTGCGCAGGCTTATGCCGAGCGGAGTGGGGTAGACATCGTGGGGCGGCCCTTTGAGTCCGATCCTCGTATGCTCGACAACGCATCCTCTGCAAACGATGGAACAGCAGCGTCGGAGCCCGTCATAGAGCTATCCCATGTTTCGTACAGCTATTCGCTCAGTCCACGCGAGCGCCGCCGCTGGCATAAGCGCTCGGTCACTGCGGGCAAATCGAGCAAACAGGCTCTCTGGGGAAACGACCCCAGCAGTCCGTGGGCGCTGCGCGATGTATCGCTGACGGTGCGTCGCGGCGAGTTCCTGGGCTTGGCAGGTCATACCGGTTCGGGTAAGTCGACGCTGGTCCAGCATCTCAACGGTTTGATTCGCCCCCAGGAGGGATCCGTTCGCGCGCTGGGGCTCGACCTATCAAACAAGAAAGACGCCGCTGCGGTTAAGGCCAAGGTCGGCGTGGTATTTCAGTATCCTGAGCGTCAGCTGTTTGCCGAAACCGTGGCGCAGGACGTGGCGTTTGGTCCGCACAACCTTGGCTTGCCGCAAGATGAAGTCGACCGTCGTGTCGAGTCATCACTCTCGCGCGTGGGCCTCGATCTTTCCACGGTCGGCGACAAGAGTCCCTTTGAGCTTTCGGGCGGTCAGCAACGGCGTGTGGCATTCGCCGGCGTGCTCGCCATGGAGCCCGAGGTCCTGGTGCTCGATGAACCCATGGCGGGGCTCGATCCGGCTGCGCGCAGGGATTTCCTTGAGCTTATCGGTCGACTTCACCGCGATGGCCTGACCGTTGTCATGGTTTCGCATAGTATGGATGACCTGGCCAATTGCTGCGACCGTATTGTCGTGATGAACGAGGGCGCGGTGTTTGCCGAGGGCACGCCCGCTCAGGTTTTTGCGCATGCGGATGAGCTCAAGTCGATCGGCTTGGGCGTTCCCGCCGCCCAGCGCATGGCGTTGGCGCTCGCGGAAGCGGGCGTGCCGCTGCGCTTTGACGGCCTCTATACGGTTGAGTCGCTGGCAGACGAGTTGGTGGACCTGCTAATCGGTCGCTCGGGCGGTCCTTCTAACGTCGCGGACATTGCTAAATCCAAGACGGTTGCGCGAGAGGAGGGCTGCTAATGGAGGCGTTTTCGTTTGGCAGCTACTATCCCGGCGATAGTGCGATCCACCGCCTGGACCCGCGAACTAAGTTGCTCTTGGGCTTTGTGTTTCTGATCACGACGCTCACGGTCAGCAGCTTCCGCGGACTGGCCCCGGTCGCAATCTTCGTTGTCCTGATCTATACCGTGTCCCGGGTGCCGTTGCGCCGGGTCCTATCATCGATGGCACCATTGCTGGCGATTGTCGTGGTGGTCGCAGTGCTCAACCTGTTTTCCGACCAGAGCGGGCGCATTCTGTGGCAGCTTGGCTTTTTGCAGATAAGCGAGGGCTCGCTGCATTCCGCCGCCTTTATGGCGTGCCGCCTGAGCTTGATGATGGCCGGCATGAGCGCCATTACGCTCACCACGCCCACGCTCGACCTCACCGTGGGCTTTGAGCGTCTGCTCGCACCGTTTGCGCGTGTGGGACTTCCTGCACACGAGCTCGGCATGATTATGGGTATCGCGCTGCGCTTTATGCCGCAGTTTGCCACCGAGATGAAGCAGACGGCCGATGCGCAGGCAAGCCGCGGTGCACGCGTGACGGGCGGTCCGCTCGGCGGCGTGCGTATGCTCGGCAGTGTGGCGATTCCACTGTTCACGGGCGTGTTCCGTCATGCCGAGACGTTGTCTGCCGCCATGGATGCCCGTTGCTATCATGGCGAGCAGGGCCGCACACGTCTGCATACGCTTGCATTTGGCCGCGGCGATGCGTTGGCGGCGGTGGTGACGGCGTTGCTGCTCATCTGCGTCATCGTCATCAATCTTCAACTTGTTTAGGCGCGATTCGAGCGCACGAAAGGGGTCCCTATGACCGACAACGACCGCACGGCTCAGCTTGAGCGCGCCTGTTCGTATCTCAGACGCATTCCGGCGTGGTATCTAGCCACGACCGATGTGGCCGACGGGCATCAGCCCCGCGTGAGGCCGTTTTCGTTTGCCATGGTCGATGACGGCAAGCTGTGGTTTTGCACCTCGCGCGATAAGGACGTGTGGACCGAGCTCAGCGCGAACCCCAAGTTTGAGGTTTCGGGTTGGAAACCGGGGGAGTGTTGGATTGTGCTGACTGGCGAGGCCGCACTTGAGGACGACGCAGTTGCGAGCGACAAGGTGCGTCAAGCGGGTTTTAAGCACATGGTGGGCATCGGCGAGGAACACGAGAGTGCCAACGACGGCCGCCTTGCTTTCTTTTCGGTCCGCAACATTGCCGCGCGCTTCTGTGATATCGACGGCAGCGAGGAGCGCCTGGAGCTCTAGCTCACACCAACCAGGCTCTCAAACTGGCTAGTACAGGAGGAAACGTGGACGGATTGAATACGGTTTTGGAGTATCTGACGTCGGTGCCGGCGTGGTACTTGGCGACGAGCGTAGACGGGCAGCCACATGTACGTCCATTTTCGTTTGCTCAGATTCAGGACGGCAAGCTGTGGTTTGTGACGGCGCGCACCAAAGACGTGTGGCAAGAGCTGCTGCAAAATCAGCGCTTTGAGGCCACGAGTTGGTGGCCGGGCCATGGCTGGCTCATCTTGCGCGGGCGCGCCGGCTTGGATGACCGGGCTTTAGACGAAATGCGCGAAGCCGGGTGGAAGCATCTAGAGCGCCTGGGCGAGCACTATGAGGGGCCTAACGACCCCACGCTCGTCTTCTTTAGCGTCGAGGATCCCGAGGCTTTTATCTGCAATCACGACGAATGGGTGCCGTTCGAGCTCTAGCCAGCTGGCTCATCCTAACAACTTGGTTTTCGCATGGGCGGGCCCCGTATTGCCCGGCGCCGTTAGTAGCGCCGGTCAATACGGGGCCCGCTCCATTTGTCAATTCCTTCAAGCGAATGTGTCGGGAATGTTTCAATGCATGAATATGCAAGCCATTTACGTATTCATGCATCTTTTGGTGCTAAAGTTTCAACCCACTTCATAATGACCGCTGCGAAATGCGCATCGGTGCATAAATCGCAGACAAGGAGTCTGATATGTCTTTGAAGGTTGGAATCGTCGGCGCGGCTGGATATGCCGGAGCCGAGCTCATTCGCCTCGTCCTCGGTCACCCCGAGTTTGAACTTGCTGCCATTACGTCCAACGCCGATGCCGGCCAGCCGTTGTCTGCGGTGTACCCGAGCTTCACCGGCATAAGCGATCTTGTCTTCACGACGCATGATGCCCCCGAGCTCAAGAACTGCGACGCGGTCTTTTTGGCCGTGCCGCACACGGCTGCCATGGCACAGGTGCCCGCGCTGCTTGCATCGGGCGTCTCCTGCATTGATCTCTCGGCCGACTACCGCCTGAACGACGCATCTGTCTTTGAGGCTTGGTATGCCGCCGAGCACACGAGCCCCGAGCTGCTCAAGACCCGTGCCTTCGGTCTGCCCGAGCTGTTCTGCCAGGACTTGGAGACCGCCGCATCCGACCATGCCGACGGCAAACCCGTGCTGGTCGCCTGCGCCGGTTGCTATCCCACCGCAACGAGCCTTGCCGCCGCGCCCGCCGTGCGCGCGGGCTGGGTGGCCGAGAACGGTCCTGTGATTGTCGATGCCATTAGCGGCGTGACGGGCGCCGGTAAGTCCTGCAACGCCCGCACCCATTTTTGCAGCGCCGACGAGAACTTGGAGGCCTACGGCGTGGGCAAGCATCGCCACACGCCCGAGATTGAGCAAATCCTTGGTCTGACCGATCGCGTCGTCTTTACCCCGCACCTGGCACCGCTCAAGCGCGGCCTGCTCTCCACGGTGACGCTGCCGCTTACGCCGCAGGCTCTCGACACGCTGGCTCTTGAGGATGTCGTCGACCATTACAAGCAGTTCTACGCCGGTCGCACCTTTGTGCGCGTGCTCGATGCCGGCCAGCAGCCCAAGACGGCTTCGGTCGTCGGCACCAACGCTGCCCAGATTGGCCTCGCGCTCAACAAGCGCGCGGGCGTGCTGGTGGCGACGGGTGCTATCGACAATTTGTGCAAGGGCGCTGCGGGCCAAGCAGTCCAGTGCGCCAATATCGTCTTTGGCTTTGACGAGCGACGAGGCTTGCCCACAGCGGCGTGCCCGGTGTAGCACATTCGATTGTTAACGATTTGGTAGTCGGGCATCGAATGGGGCGCCACTCTTAAGCTGGTCTCATGATCACGACTGGCATGGCGCACCAACCGATGTCCGTTTTTTTGTTTGACATAAGGAGTCATAAAGACGATGGATACCGAGCTGTTTGATATCAAGATTCGCGCCGTCGAGGGTGGCGTTACGGCTGCGGCTGGTTTTAAAGCTGCAGGCATCCACGCTGGGTTCCGCAAGAACCCCGAGCGTCTGGATTACGCGCTCGTCGTGCCCGATAAACCCTGTCCCGGTGCCGGCGTGTTTACCACCAATCGCTTTTGCGCGGCGCCCGTGCAGGTGAGCCGTGCCAACCTGGGCGGTGCCGACAAGGGCTACGGTATCATCGCCGGTGTTTCGGTCAACTCTGGCAATGCCAACGCCGCCACGGGTGAGACCGGCCTTGCCTGCGCGCGCGAGACGTGCAGCATCGCATCGCAGGTCATCGGCTGCGAGCCCCAGCAGATTCTGGTTGCCTCCACGGGTGTGATTGGCCAGATTCTGCCGATCGACACGTTTGAGACCGCCATTCCTGCTGCCTACGAGGCGCTCTCCGCCCACGGTGGCGCCGATGCCGCTCGCGCCATCATGACGACCGACACGCACTCCAAGGAGTACGCCGTATCCTACGTTAGTGAGGCTGCGGGTCATGCGGGCAATGTCTATACGGTAGGCGGAATGTGCAAGGGCTCGGGCATGATCATGCCCAATATGGCCACCATGATCGCAGTTATCACCACCGATGCCCCCGTCGAGCCTGCGGCACTTCATGCCCTGCTGCTCTCGACCGTCAAGCAGACCTTTAACAAGGTAACGGTCGATTCCGACACCTCGACCAACGACACCTGCATCATGCTTGCCTCCGGCGCCGCTGCCGCAGATGCCGAGCCTATCGTCGAGGGCTCCGATGCCTTTGACGAGTTGGCATTTGCCGTGCACGAGGTGTGCGAGAGCCTGGCGCGCAATATCGCCGCCGATGGTGAGGGCGCATCCAAGCTTGTTACGGTCAACGTTACCGGCGCCGCTAACGACGAGGAGGCCGATATCGCCGCCCGTGCCGTTGCCAACTCGCCGCTCGTTAAGACCTGCATCGCCGGCCACGACTGCAACTGGGGCCGCGTTGCCATGGCGCTTGGCAAGTGCGGCGTGAAGTTTAATCAGGAAGACGTTTCCATCGACATGATGGGCATGCCTGTCTGTCGCGACGGTCTGACTGTTCCCTTTGACGAGGACGAGGTTCTACGACGTTTTGAGGCGCCCGAGATCGTGATCTCGGCCGACCTGGGCGCAGGCGACGCGGCAACGACCGTGTGGACCTGCGACCTCACGCATGAGTACATCTCCATCAACGGCGACTACCGTTCCTAGATTCCAGGCACGCTGCGCATCTTGCCGCGATTGCGGACAGCGGAGCACGGCGCGATAACGATACGAAAGACGAGGCAGACTATGAAATTCGCACGCGATTGTCGTTCGAGCGAATCCAACGAAGCAACCGCGCAGCTGCTGTTCGAAGCGCTGCCGTGGATTAAGAACCTGACCGGCAAGACGGTTGTTATCAAATATGGCGGAGCCGCCATGGTCGACGAGCAGCTGCGCCGCGACGTGATGAGCGACATCGTCCTGCTCAAGATCATCGGTATGCGTCCCGTCATCGTGCATGGTGGCGGCAAGGCTATCAACGAGGCGCTGAGCCATTACGATATTCCCGTCGAGTTTAAGAACGGCCAGCGCGTGACCACGCCGGCGACCATGGATATCGTGCGCGAGGTACTGGGCGGCAAGGTCAACCAGGAGCTGGTTGCTGCCATCAACCACCACGGCAACCTGGCCGTGGGCGTGTCGGGCAGCGATGCCGGCACGCTCATCGCCGAGCCGCTCGACCCCGAGCTCGGTCGAGTGGGCAAAGTGACGCACGTTAACACCGACTATATCGAGCGCTTACTCGATAGCGAGTACATCCCCGTCATCGCTACCGTCGCGGCGGGGGAGGACGGCGGTTTCTTCAACATCAACGCCGATACCGCCGCCGGTGCCGTTGCGGCGGCGCTCCATGCGCATAAGGTGATCTTTTTGACCGATGTCGACGGCCTGTACAAGGACTTTAGCGACAAGGATTCGCTCATTTCCAACCTGACGCTCGACGAGGTCAATGAGATGCTCTACGGCGGCGAGGTCGATAAGGGCATGATTCCCAAGCTGCGTGCTGCCGTCGATGCGCTTGCCGGAGGCGTATTTCGCGCTCACATCATCAACGGTACCACGCCGCATTCACTGCTGCTGGAGCTGCTGACCGACGCCGGCGTCGGCACCGTGATCCATTCCACCGAGACGGCCTACGAGTTCGATACGCATCCGCATCCGCTTTCGACCTTTGCGGCGCGTCTGGCCGAGAACCTCGACGAGGTCGAGAAGCTCCAGACGGTCTAGCTGACCGCAGCCGCCCAATTCCTGCACCCATAGGCCTGCGCCGTCCGGCGCTCAACGAAAGGCATTCCATGTCACTTGCAGCTCAGCAATCGCTTGAATCCAATTACGTTATGCATACCTTTGGCCGCTCTCCGGTCGAGTTTGTCGAGGGTCACGGCATGAAGCTCGCCGGCGACGATGGCCGTGAGTACCTCGACTTTCTTGCCGGCATCGGCGTGTGCAGCCTAGGTCATGGTGACCCGGCCGTGCTCTCGGCGCTCGAGGCACAGACCAAAAAGCTCATGCATGTCTCCAATTACTTCTACATTGAGCAGCGCGGACAGGTCGCGGCGCTGCTGTCCAAGCTTGCTAACGACGACGTAGATGGTGCGCGCGTGCTTGCCGATGCCATTGCCGCCGGCGATGAGACCACGGCAGCTGCTCTTGGTGCCCCGGCTGCGGATGAGCAGGTTTGGGAGACCTTCTTTGCCAACTCCGGCGCTGAGGCTAACGAGGGCTCGATGAAGCTCGCGCGCCTGTACGCCAAACGTGCCGGTAACGGCGGCAACACTATCGTGTGCATGCGCGGCGGCTTCCACGGCCGTACGCTCGAGACCATTGCCGCCACCATGCAGGATTGGCTGCAGGATAGTTTCCGCCCGCTGCCGGGTGGCTTTGTGGCCTGCACGCCCAACGATATCGATGAACTGCGTGCGATCTTTAAGCAGCTGGGGAGCGAAATTTGTGCCGTGATGCTCGAGCCGATCCAGGGTGAGAGCGGCGTGCACCCCATGACCGAGGAGTTTATGGCGGCAGCGCGCGACCTGGCACACGAAGTGGGCGCCGTGCTTATCGCCGACGAGGTCCAGTGCGGCATCTTCCGCTCCGGCAAGCCGTTTGCATTCCAAACCTATGGCGTGGAACCCGACATCATGAGCCTTGCCAAGGGCATTGCTGATGGCGTGCCCATGGGTGCCGTCGTGGCAAAGAAGGAGATTGCCGACGTGTTTAAGCCGGGCGACCACGGCTCGACCTTTGGCGGTAGCTGCTTGGCCATCGCGGCGTGTGCCGCGACGCTCTCCGCGCTCGTGCACGGCGATTATGCCGACCATGTTGCCAAGGTAGGCGCCTATATGGAGGCAAAGCTCGCCAAGCTGCCGAACGTGACCGAGGTGCGTGGCCGCGGCTTGATGCTCGGCTGCGATCTGGACGATACTGTGGGTGATGCACACGACGTTGTGGCCCGTGCATTGGGGGCTGGTGCCGTGATTAACGCTACGGGTGCCCATACGCTGCGTTTCTTGCCGCCGCTCGTCTGCGAGGAAGCCGACGTGGACAGTCTGATCGAGATCCTGTCGGACGTTTTGGCCTAACACAGCGCAATAACTTAATTTGGACCGGGTTTCGGACTGCGGACGTGCCATATGCGGCACGATTCAGCGGTCTGGAGCCCGTTTTGCCTTAGATTTGCTAAGGCGGGGAGACCTGCTGGTCAAAAAACATCAAATATGAGTACTGTTACCGATTTGGTAACAGCAATTTTGGACTAATCAGACCAAATAGCAAGTCGAAATGGCGATGAATGCACGATTTTGATCCAATTGCTAGTCCTTATAATGGACATATGTTTCGTAACTTAAGCAAATACTATCTTTTGATATGTTGTAAGCAAGGTGGCAGTACTCATTTTTGCCATTTTCTGGCCACGGCCTTTGTGACAGTCGTGCTGGCGGGTTCGAATCCCATGAAATGGGCCCAAAAAAGAAAGGCTCCCATTGCTGGGAGCCTATCAAATCAGTGGTGGGCGATGAGGGATGTCGCGTGCGGCTGACGCCGCCCGCTTTCGCTTCGGGCCTGCGGCCCTCGCGTGCTGCGCTGGAAAACGTTTCGCGTTTCCTCAGCTCCGCACCCTTGCGGGTTCGAATCCCCCCGCGATGGGCCCAAAAAAGAAAGGCCCCCATAGCTGGGAGCCTATCAAATCAGTGGTGGGCGATGAGGGATGTCGCGTGCGGCTGACGCCGCCCGCTTTCGCTTCGGGCCTGCGGCCCTCGCGTGCTGCGCTGGAAAACGCTTCGCGTTTCCTCAGCTTCGCACCCTGTCGGGTTCGAATCCCATGCGCTGGGCCCAAACAAAAACGGTCCCCTTGCGAGGACCGTTTCCAATTCAATGGTGGGCGATGAGGGATTCGAACCCCCAGCCTTGTGCGTGTAAAGCACCTGCGCTAACCGTTGCGCCAATCGCCCGTGCGGAGAGAGTATAGCAAAACAATCGCCTCATTCATCTCATATCCATTAAAGGTAACCGTCGCGTGTCACAGCGGAGCTGATTCAGTTGAGATTGCCTGAACATTCCGCCCCTCTTTACGCCCTCGGGTATACTCAAAAGCTACTGATTCGATTTGATGCCCAGCAACAGCAGAGGGGATAGTATATGTGCGGTTTTGTCGGTTTTGTCGGTGGGACGGATAACCAATCCGAGGTGCTCACCAAGATGATGGACCGCATCGTCCATCGTGGTCCCGACATGGGCGGTCAGTTTATCGACGGCCGCGTTGCCCTCGGCTTCCGCCGCTTGTCGATCCTCGACCTGACCGAGGCTGGCGCCCAACCTATGGCCAACGAGGACGGTAGCGTCGTCATTGTCTTCAACGGCGAGATCTACAACTTCCAAGAACTCCGTTCCGAGCTCGAGGCCAAGGGCTACAAGTTCCACTGCGGCGCCGACACCGAGAGCCTTCTGCACGGCTACGAGGAGTGGGGCGAGGCAGTACTCGATCGCTTGCGCGGTATGTACGCCTTCGTCATCTGGGACAAGAAGAAGAACAAGCTTTTTGGCGCCCGTGATATCTTTGGCATCAAGCCGCTCTACTACTATCCCATGGCCGATGCGGGCGACGGCGCTCCGGGCGTGCTCTTTGGTTCCGAGATCAAGAGCTTCCTAGACTACCCGCACTTCCACAAGGCGGTCAACAAAAAGGCCCTGCGTCCGTACATGACGCTGCAGTATTCGGCAACCGAGGAGACCTTCTTCGAGGGGGTCTACAAGCTGCCGCCGGCGCATTACTTTACCGTAGACATCCCGACCGGCAAGATGAACATCGAGCGCTACTGGGATTGCGATTACTCTGCCGTCGAGAAGCCGTTCGAGGAGTACGTCGACGAGCTGGACGAGGTCGTGCACGAGAGCGTCGAGGCCCATCGCATCGCCGACGTTAAGGTCGCGTCGTTCCTCTCCGGCGGCGTCGACTCCAGCTACATCGCCGCTTGCCTCATGCCCGACAAGACCTTCTCGGTGGGCTTTGACTACAAGAACTTCAACGAGACCAACTACGCCAAGGAACTTTCTGACAAGCTCGGCGTCGAGAATGTCCGCAAGATGATAACCGCCGACGAGTTCTTCGGTGCGCTCGAGGACATCCAGTATCACATGGACGAGCCGCAGTCCAACCTGTCTTCCGTGCCGCTGTGGTTCTTGGCCGAGATGGCCCGCAAGGACGTCACCGTCGTGCTTTCGGGCGAAGGCGCCGACGAACTCTTTGGCGGCTACGCCTACTACGAGGACACGGTCCCAGTCCGCAAGTACAAAAAGATGGTGCCGCTGCCCATCCGTCGCGCGCTCGGTAACCTGGCGCTGCATATGCCGTACTTCAAGGGACATAACTTCCTGGTCAAGGGTGCCGAGATCCCCGAGAAGTCGTTCCTGGGACAGGCTCTGGTATGGCCGGAGCGCGAGGTCGACGGCGTGCTCAAGCCCGAGTACAACACCGGCGATGGCGCCTTCGAGCTTGCCGCTCCCATCTATGCGCGCGTGAAAGGTCAGCCCGAGCTGGTCAAGAAGCAGTACCTGGACATGAACATGTGGCTCCCGGGCGACATTCTGCTCAAGGCCGACAAGATGTGCATGGCGCACTCGCTGGAGCTGCGCGTGCCCTTCCTGGACCGCAAAGTCATGGAGTTCGCCGAGCATATTCCCGACCGCTACCGCATCAACGAGAACGGCAACAAACAGGTACTCCGCCACGCTGCCAACAAGTCGCTGCCCGATGAGTGGGCCACCCGTCCCAAGGTGGGCTTCCCGGTGCCGATTGTCTACTGGCTGCGCGAGCAAAAGTGGTACGACTATGTCAAGGAGTACTTCACCGCGCCGTGGGCAAGCGAGTTCTTCGATACCGACGAGCTCATGCACCTGCTCGATCTGCACTTTGCGGGCAAGGGCGATTTCCAGCGCAAGATCTATACGCCGCTCGTGTTCCTGGTGTGGTACAAGCGCTTCTTTATCGACGAGGACCAGCCCGCTGTTCAGGCTGCCTAGCCTCGGCTTACGAACGCCTGCGCGTAACGGCTCCTCCGGGAGCCGTTTTTGCGTGGGTGCGTTTCAGTTACTATAAAAACCGTCCCTGCCAAGTGGCTGAGAAAGGTGAAAGATGCACCATTCGGATTCCGCGACCGTGACCACGGTCGATACGCTTGCCAAGCTTCTCGACGTGTGCGGCGAGCTGCGCGCATCAGAGCAGGTTGACGAGCGTGCCGTGACCGGCTGCTCGTTTGATTCGCGCGCGGTCTCGGCAGGTGACGTATTCTTTTGCAAAGGTGCTGCCTTTAAGCCCGCGTTTTTGAGCATGGCGCTCAATGCGGGTGCCGTCGCATTTGTGTGCGAAGAGTCGCTGGTCGAGTCTCTGGAGCCGCTGGCGCAGGAGAGCGGTGCTGCGATGCTGGTTGTTGATAGCGTTCGCACGGCCATGGCCCTGTTGCCGCCGGAGGTCTACGACCGTCCCGACCACGATGTCAAGATCGTGGGCATCACCGGTACCAAGGGAAAGACCACGGCCGCTTTTATGCTTCAGTCCATCATCAAGGCAGCGGGCGAATCCTGCGGCATGATCGGCTCGGTGAGTACCGACGATGGCATCGAGTGCTACGAGAGCACCAATACTACGCCCGAGGCCCCCGAGGTCTGGCGCCATATCGCCAACTGCCGTGAGTCCGGTCGCCAGTCCATGGTCATGGAGGTCTCGAGCCAGGCACTCAAGTACCAACGCGTCGAGAATCTGCCGTTTGACGTGGCGTGCTTCCTCAACATCGGCCGTGACCACATCTCGCCGATCGAACACCCCACGTTTGAGGATTATTTTGAGAGCAAACTCAGGATCTTTGACCAGGCGAAGACCGCCGTGGTGAATCTGGGCACCGAAGAGGTTGACCGTGTGTTGGAGGCAGCGTCGACGGCCGAGCGCTTGGTGACCGTTGGCGTCGAGCATCCCGAGGCAAGCCTGTGGGCGAGCGATGTGCGCATGGTCGGCTTTAACATCGAGTTTAACCTGCATGGCCTGTGTGCCGACGAGTCCGAGGCGGGGGAGAAGGTCCTGCTGGGCATCGCGGGCGACTTTAACGTGGAAAACGCGCTGGTCGCTATCGCCGCTGCGCGCGAGATCGGCATCAGTATCGAGGCTATCAAGAAGGGCCTCTCCAAACTGCGTGTACCGGGCCGTATGGAGGTCGTGGAGTCGAAGGACGGCCGCGTGATCTGCGTCGTTGACTATGCGCACAACCAGCTTTCGTTCCGTTCGCTTTTCTCGTCGGTCAAGCGCGCGTTTCCCGCTAGTCCAGTCATTGCAGTGTTTGGCGCTGCCGGCGGCAAGGCGCAGGAGCGCCGCGAGCAGCTTCCGCGCGAGGCCGCACCATATTCCGACCTGATGATCTTTGCCAACGAGGACCCGGCTCACGAGGACCCGATGAAGGTCTGTCGCGAGCTTGCCGAGCATGTTCCCGACGATACGCCGAACAAGATCATCCTCGACCGCGAAGCCGCTGTGCATGCGGCGTTCAAGGCGGCGCGCGAGGAGTACGTCAACCCCAATGCTCCCACCATTGTCTTGCTGCTGGCAAAGGGTGACGAGGAGCTCATGCACGTGGGCGACGAGTTCGTGCCCATCGAGAGCGACCTTTCGTTGGCCAATCGCCTGATCGATGTTACCCAGTTTGACTAATGAACCATGATGGCGAAGGCGCCCTGAGTGCGCTGTCGCCATAAACGTGTTCCCTCAATCAAAACATGCCGTCCAAGCCCAAACCCTTCTACGTAAACGGAGTAACCATGTCCCACAACACCCTGCCGACCGTCGCCGAGCTTTCGGGCGAGATGCGCGAGCGCTTGGCCAAGGTCAAGTACGTCTTTACCGACCTGGATGCCACGATGCTCGCACCCGGCTCGTGCGTGCTGCGCGACAACGACGGCAACCCCTCGACCAAGCTCGTCGAGGCCGTCGTGGCACTTGCCCGCGCCGGCATCCAAGTGGTTCCCACCTCGGGCCGCAACCGCACCATGATCCACGAGGACGCGCGCGTGCTCGGCCTCAACTCCTACATTGGTGAGATGGGCGGCCTGGTCATGTACGATCTCAAGGCCAACGATTGGGAGTATCTGACCGGCGATATGCCCTACGACCCATCTTGCGGTCTCACGCCGCACCAGGTGATCGAGCAGACTGGCGTGTGCGAGAAGATCCTCGCCCGCTGGCCGCACAAGATCGAGTATCACAACGACATGTCGACCGGCTACAAGTACCGCGAGGTTACCGTCGGCATGCGCGGCGACATCCCCGATGACGAGGCGCAGGCCATCCTCGACGAGGCCGGCTGTGGCCTGGTGTGGGCCTGTAACGGTCACCTGACGCATCTGTCCAAGCCGACGACGCTCGAGCTCGATCGCGTCGAGGACGGTCGCGCATTCAACATCAACCCCGCGGGCCTCAACAAGGGCGTTGCCATCGCACGTTTCTGCGAGCACCTGGGGATCGAGCGCGAGGAGACGCTCGCGCTCGGCGACTCCGAGTCCGACTTCTACATGGCCGATCACGTGGGCACGTTCTGCCTGGTCGAGAATGGCCTGACGAGCGCCGGCGCGCCCGAGTTCCTGGCTGCTTGCGAGAACGCTTTCGTTACGCGCGGCAAAATTGTCGACGGTTGGGCGGCGACGGCAGAGCTGCTGGTCGCGGCGCGTTCGTAGCGCGGCGTCGCCGCACTTGGACATGTCTTTTCGAGAGAGACTGGTGAGGTAATGTCCGATATCGAGAATCCGGCAGGCGACACGCGCCCGATTGGCGTGTTCGATTCTGGTTTGGGTGGTCTGACGGTTGCGCGCGCCATCGCGACGGCGCTGCCGCATGAGTCCGTCTACTACTTCGGCGACACCAAACGCTGCCCCTACGGCACGCGCACCGAGGATGAGGTGCGCTCGTTTGCGTTGCAGGCGGGCCGTTGGCTGTCGAAGCACGACGTCAAGATTATGGTCATCGCCTGCAACACGGCGACCGCCGCGGCCTTGCGTCTGGCCCAGCAGGTGCTCGACGTTCCCGTGATCGGCGTGATCGCGCCGGGTGCCCGTGCGGCAATCAACAGCACCCGCACGCGTCGCGTGGGCGTGCTCGCCACCAACCTCACCATTCGCTCGGGCGCTTACACGCGCGCCATTCAGGACCTAGATGCCGGCGTCGACGTATACGGCTGCCCCGCCTCGAGCTTTGTTGAGGTTGTCGAACACGAGCTCGCCTCGGGTGCGCATCTGCAAGAGCAGTGGCTCGAGAACGAGGACATCTTCGATACGCCTGCCGTGCGTGCGCTGGTGGGTGCCACGGTTGAGCCACTGCGCGACCACGGTATCGATACCGTGGTGCTCGGTTGTACGCATTTTCCGCTGTTGGTGGGACCTATCCGCCATGCGCTGGGGCCTGGGGTGCGCGTCGTGAGTTCCGCCGAGGAGACCACGCGCGAGCTGACCGATACTCTCACGCGCCGCGAGCAGCTGGCGGGCGACGCCGCCGAGCCGCAGCATCGTTTTGCCACGACGGCCGATAACATTGCCGAGTTTGCGGTGGCGGGCAGCTTTATCTTTGGTCAGCCGCTCAAGAGCATTGAGCATATCGATATCGATGAGCTGAAATAGATGTAAGGCCACCGTCAGAGCCTTCGCCACACCTTTTGCCGAAAGGATTTTTCTATGGAGTACATGCAGGTCAACCGCGCCAACGGTCGCGCCGCCAACGAGTTGCGCCCCGTTAAGCTCACCCGTGGCGTCATGAAGCACGCCCACGGCTCGTGTTTTGCCGAGTTCGGTGACACGCGCGTGCTTTGTGCCGCCACCATCGAGGAGGGCGTGCCGGGCTGGCGCAAGGGTGCCAAGGCCGGTTGGGTAACCGCAGAGTATGCCATGCTGCCGGCATCGACCGGCAAGCGCTGCAAGCGCGAGCACGCCAACCGCAAGGGCCGCTCCATGGAGATTGAGCGCCTCATTGGCCGCAGCCTGCGTACCGTCGTCAACATGAAGGCGCTCGGCGAGTACACCGTTACCGTCGACTGCGATGTGATCCAGGCGGATGGCGGCACGCGTACGGCGAGCATTACCGGTGCCTGGGTGGCGCTGCACGACGCCCTTGCTATGTGGGTCGAGGCCGGCAAGATCGAGCGCATCCCGCTCACGGGCCAGGTTGCTGCCATCTCTATGGGCGTTGTCGACGGCAATACGCTGCTTGACCTCGATTATTCCGAGGACAGCCATGCCGAAGTCGACATGAACCTCGTCGCCACCGACACCGGTGAGATGATCGAGCTCCAGGGCACCGGCGAGCAGGCGCCCTTTGACCGTAAGCGCCTCAACGCCCTGCTCGACCTGGGCGACAAAGGCATCGCCGAGCTCATCGAGCTCCAGCGCCAGGCCCTCGCCTAACCTGCCAAAAAGGGACAGGTTTATTTTGGCAGGTTTTATCTGGGAAAACGTCGAAGTATAAGACTGCCGTTGATTGAGAGGGGAGAGGCGGAGGCCCTCGTCGCCCTCGGCGCGGCATTGCTATAGAGACAAGGAGACCACTCATGGCACTTGAGAAGATCGACATCGACACCCTCGACCCGGCGGCGACCATTGTCGTGGCAACGGGCAACGCCCATAAGCTCACCGAGATCGAGGCCATTTTGGGCAAGGTCATGCCCGAGGTTCGCTTTGTGGCGCTCGGCCAGCTGGGCGATTTTGAGGACCCCGAGGAAAACGGCACGACGTTTTTGGAGAACGCCATCATCAAGGCGCAGGCTGCCGTCGAAGAGACGGGGCTCATGGCCATTGCCGACGATTCGGGCTTGGTCGTCGACGCGCTTGACGGCGAGCCGGGCGTGTATAGCGCGCGCTATGCGGGCGTGCACGGAGACGATGCCGCCAACAACGCCAAGCTTCTCGTTAACCTGGAAGGCGTGGCGGACGAGGACCGCACCGCGCGCTTTATGAGCGTCGTTGCGCTTATCGACACGGATGGTCTGGTCACCTATGGTGAGGGCACCTGCGAGGGCGTTATCGCGCACGAGGGCCGCGGCGATCACGGCTTTGGCTACGACCCGCTGTTCCTGCCGGTCGATACGCCGGGCAAGACTATGGCCGAGCTCACGGCGGACGAGAAGAACGCCATCAGCCATCGATTCCATGCGCTCGAGCATCTGTCCGCCAAGCTGACGGGCGAGGAGTAGGCCGTGCGTGCGGTGGTGCAGCGCGTGCTCAACGCCGGCGTGACGGTCGACGGCGAGTGCGTGGGCCGCATTGGACGCGGCTATCTGGTGCTGTTGGGCGTGGGCCACGGCGACACGCGCGCCGAGGCTGATAAGCTGTGGAGCAAGCTCCGGGGCTTGCGCATTAACGAGGACGAGAACGGCAAGACCAACTTGGCGCTTGCCGATGTCGACGGCGAGGTTCTCGTAGTGTCGCAGTTCACGCTGTTCGCCGATTGCCGTCACGGCCGCCGCCCATCGTTTACCGATGCCGGCGCCCCCGATGTTGCCAACGAGCTCTACGAGTACTTCTTGACGCTCGTTCGCAAAGATGTCGAACACGTGGCGCACGGCATCTTTGGCGCCGATATGAAAGTCGACTTGGTCAACGACGGTCCGTTCACCATCGTCCTCGATACCGACAATCTGTAAGTAGCCAAATTAGCTACTTGCGCGTGGTCGCAACAGGGTGCTATAGTATTAGAGTTTTGTCTATCTTAGGGGTATTATCCCCTTTTTGAATTGCACCTTCTGGAGGCCCTGTTCATGGAAGAGATGGAAGTCAATCACGTCGACGACATCCACGAGAAGCTGACCGATATGGTGGGCGATCGCGTTAAGGTGAAGGCCAACATGGGCCGCACTCGCGTCGTCGAGCGCATGGGCACCATCAAGAGCGTCCACCCCGCCGTCTTTATCGTCGAGGTTGACGAACGTCGCGGGCGCAAGTCGCGTCAGTCCTACCAGTATATCGATGTCCTCACCGGTCAGGTCGAGCTGTTCGACCCCGAGAGCGGCGAGCATATCTTTACCCCGCTCGGCAATCAGCTCGAGGAGCACTAGCGGTGACCGATCGGTCCCTGACTCTTTCCGCGCCGGCAAAGATTAACCTCTACTTGGGGGTTCATACCGAGCGCGATGACCGCGGCTACCACAGGGTCGATTCCCTGATGGCAGCTGTCGGTCTTTCCGATACCGTGACGGTTACGCCGGCACAGGCGCTGACCGTCCAGACGGTTCCGGCATCAGATTTTCCCATGCAAAAGAATACGGCGTATCGGGCTGCGGTTGCTATGGCCGAGCATTATGGTCGCGAGGCAAGCATCTGCGTGACGATTGAGAAGCGCATTCCATTGTGCGCCGGCTTGGGCGGTCCCTCGACGGATGCGGCCGCGGTCATTGTCGCCTTGGCGGAGCTCTGGGGAATTGATCGCTCCGACCCCGCGCTCGACGACATTGCGCGGGGCATTGGTGCTGACGTCCCGTTCTTTTTGCACGCGAGCCCTTCGTTCTACGTAGGTGGGGGAGACGTGCTGGCAACTGAGTATCCCGTGCTGCCCGCAACACCCGTCGTGTTGGTCAAGCCGCGCGAGGCAAGCGTTTCGACAATTGAAGCCTATCGACGTTTTGACGAGGCCCCGGTGCCTGCGGACAAGCCCGGCGCGATAGCTTCTGCCTTGCGTGCCGGTGATGCCGAGACGGCATATGCACTCATCCATAACAACCTGGGCGTCATTTCCGCACAGATGGAGCCGCAGATTCAAACGGTTCTCGATTGGCTGCGTAAACAGGACGGCACGGTTGCTGTAGATGTGTGTGGATCGGGCGCCTGCTCGTTTGCCATTTGCGACACCGCCGCCACGGCCGAAAGGCTTGCCGACGCTGCCCTGCAAAACGGCTGGTGGTCCTGCGCGACGGAGCTCATTCCCAACACGGTTCGCATCGAAGTGCCAAAGAAGTAAAAATTTCTCTAGCACGCGACGGAAATCTTTGTTACTATAGTCGAGCTAACGGGTTGTGGCTCAGTTTGGTAGAGCACTGCGTTCGGGACGCAGGGGTCGCTGGTTCAAATCCAGTCAACCCGACCAGAGCATGAGGAGGGACCGCTTCTTGCGGTCCCTTTTTTTAGCTATTGTTGTGATACCGCGATACCCGCGGTATACTCATTCGAGCTTGTCTCGCTGTATTGTGGAGGTCTACATGTTTGGACTGAGGGCTCCTGAGCTCATCATTATTCTCGTCGTTGTCCTGATTATCTTCGGGCCCAAGAACCTGCCGAAGCTCGGCAAGTCCCTCGGCTCTACCGTCAAGAATATCCGCGAGGGTATGGAGGGCGACGATAAGGCCGAGACCAAGCAGGCCGAGGAGGTCGTGGTCGAGCAGTCCGAGGAGGACAAGGAGATCGCTGAGCTCGAGGCCAAGCTCGCTGCTGCCAAGAAGAAGCAGGCAGAGGACAGCGACGCGGACGCAGAGTAGTCCCATCCCTTTGGGGTGAGCACCTGACCGGCTTGCCCGCAGGCTAGCCGGTCTTTTTCGTTTTGTTGACAGTTGATTGTTTGATCAGAGTTGGGGAGATATCCGTATGGACGCAAGCCAGATCGTACTGACCGCTGAGGGCCGCCAGAAGCTCGTCGAGGAGCTCGCTTGGCGTGAGGGCGATTACGCCAAGGAGATCGTCGAGGACATCAAGGAAGCCCGCGCGTTCGGCGACCTTTCGGAGAACTCCGAGTACGACGCCGCTAAGGACAAGCAGGCCCAGAACGCCGCTCGTATTGCCGAGATCCAGGCCATCCTTGCCAACGCTCAGGTTGCTGCCACCACAGGTGATCTGACCGTCTCCATCGGTTCCACCGTTTCTCTGATTGATCCCAACGGTGAGGTCATGGAAGTCACGCTCGTCGGTACCACCGAGACCAACTCGCTCGAGCACAAGATTTCCAACGAGTCTCCGGTCGGCCACGCCATCATCGGTCACGGCGAGGGCGACTCCGTCGAGGTCGTTACGCCTTCCGGCAAGACCCGCGTCTACACCATCGCCAAGATTGCACGCTAGACCACGGTCCCGCGTAAAGGTATGTTTTCGCTCCCTGGGACCGAATCCTGGGGAGCGTTTTAGTTTGAGGAGTTAACTTATGGCAGAGAACCAGAACGCCGCAGATCAGGCATCGACGCTCAACGACGAGCGCGCCACCCGCCTGGCCAAGCGCGCCGCCCTGTTCGAGGCGGGCCAGAACCCCTATCCCGAGCACTCTGAGCTTGAGGACTACGTTGCCGATATCGAGGCTAAGTACGCCGAGCTTGCCGATGGCGAGGACACCGAGGACGTCGTGAAGATCGCCGGCCGTGTGGTCGCCAAGCGCGGTCAGGGCAAGATTATGTTCATCGTCGTGCGCGATGCGACTGCCGAGATTCAGCTGTTCTGCCGCATCAATGACATGGACGAGACCGCTTGGAACACGCTCAAGGCCCTCGACCTTGGCGATATCCTGGGCGTGACCGGCGTGGTCGTGCGCACCCAGCGCGGCCAGCTTTCCGTTGCCCCTAAGAGTGCGACCCTGCTTGCCAAGGCCGTTCGTCCGCTGCCCGAGAAGTTCCACGGCCTCTCCGACAAGGAGACCCGCTATCGCCAGCGCTATGTCGACCTGATCGCCAACGACGACGTTCGCGAGACCTTCCGTAAGCGTTCGCAGATTCTCTCCACCTTCCGTCGTTTTATGGAGTCCGACGGCTACATGGAGGTCGAGACCCCCATCTTGCAGACCATCCAGGGCGGCGCTACGGCTAAGCCGTTCATCACGCACTTCAACGCGCTCGATCAGGAGTGCTACCTGCGCATTGCTACCGAGCTGCACCTCAAGCGCTGCATCGTCGGCGGTTTTGAGCGCGTGTTCGAGATCGGCCGTATCTTCCGTAACGAGGGCATGGACCTTACCCACAACCCCGAGTTCACCACGATGGAGGCCTACCGTGCCTTCTCCGACCTCGAGGGCATGAAGGCGCTCGCCCAGGGTGTCATCAAGGCGGCTAACAAGGCCATCGGCAACCCCGAGGTTATCGAGTACCAGGGCCAGACCATCGACCTTTCTGGTGAGTGGGCCAGCCGTCCCATGACCGACATCGTCTCCGACGTGCTCGGCAAGCAGGTCACCATCGACACGCCGGTCGAGGAGCTTGCTGCCGCCGCGCGCGAGAAGGGCCTGGAGATTAAGCCCGAGTGGACTGCTGGCAAGATCATCGCCGAGATTTACGATGAGCTGGGCGAGGACACCATCGTCAACCCCACGTTCGTGTGCGATTACCCCATCGAGGTCAGCCCGCTTGCCAAGCGCTTTGAGGACGATCCGCGCCTGACGCATCGCTTTGAGCTGGTTATCGCCGGTCACGAGTACGCCAACGCGTTCTCCGAGCTCAACGACCCGGTCGACCAGGCCGAGCGCTTTGCCGCCCAGATGGCCGAGAAGGCTGGCGGCGACGACGAGGCCATGGAGTACGACGAGGACTACGTGCGCGCCCTCGAGTACGGTATGCCTCCTGCGGGCGGCATCGGCATCGGTATCGACCGCGTGGTCATGCTGCTCACCAACCAGGCTTCCATCCGCGACGTGCTACTGTTCCCGCACATGAAGCCCGAGAAGGGTTTCCAGTCCGGTGCCGCTGCCGCCAAGGCTGCCGAGGCCGGCAACGCCGCGAGCCCCTTCGTCAAGCCGCTCAAGCCCACGGTTGATTATTCCAAGATTGCCGTCGAGCCGCTGTTTGAGGAGTTCGTCGACTTTGATACCTTCTCCAAGAGCGACTTCCGCGCCGTGAGGGTCAAGGCATGCGAGGCCGTCAAGAAGTCCAAGAAGCTGCTGAACTTTACGCTCGACGACGGCACCGGCACCGACCGTACCATCCTCTCCGGCATTCACGGTTATTATGAGCCCGAGGACCTGGTCGGCAAGACCTTGCTCGCCATCATCAATCTGCCGCCGCGCAAGATGATGGGCATTCCCAGCTGCGGCATGCTCATCAGCGCTATCCACGAGGAGGATGGTGAGGAGCGTCTCAACCTGATCCAGCTCGACGCCTCCATCCCCGCTGGCGCAAAGATGTACTAACTAGTTACGCGGTTCTACGAACCGCGTAACGGCTCGACGCTGCGCGGGCCGCATTTGGACAATCTGACGTTCAACTTCAAGGGCGCGACCAGAAGGTCAGCGCCCTTTCGTTTCACGTCACCTTGTCTCAAATGCGACCCGCTCGCTGACTTATGCTCAACCTGCGGCGCCATTTTGCTTGAAAGCACCTTGCTCGCTCTGGCGGGCTTTCGCTGTCCGTCCTCTACCTGTGGCGTTGCCCTGGTTGGCACTTAGGGACGTTCCTCTTGTGCCGGCACTTGGGGACGGTCCTAGCCGCCTGGGGTCTACCGGTGCATTGGGGGTTTACGCCTTCCATGCATGACAGTCGTCTCTTTTATGTTTCCTTTAGCCGTCGCTGCCTAGGATGGGAGTTAGTCGGCAGGAAGGGAGCGTCTATATGGACGACGCGAGCGAGCGTGCAATCGAAGAGGACATGCTCGATCAGTTCAACTACTTTGATGATGAGGACGAGGAATTGATCGACCGTCGCGAGCCGGCGGCGCTCGATACTTTCGACCTTGTTGATGAAGAGCCCGACGAGGACGAGGTCGGATCAGCGGAGCCCCCGCAGTCTTCGCGCCTTGACTCGCTGCTTTCGAGAGCCCCTATGCACCACGGTGTTCGTGCCGGCGCACTCCATATGAAAACTGACTGGCACCAGATCGTGACGGCAGGCGATGAGCTTGCCGTCGATGCGCCGCTCACCGATAAGTCATCCATCATCTGCCGCACCGGTATGCTTATGCTCGCGAGCGGAACGGGTGCCTGGCGTGTACGCGATACCATGAATCGCGTTGCCGCCGTACTCGGTGTCACCGTCCACGTTGACTTAAGTCTTCTGTCGTTTGAGTGCACCTGCATCGAAGATGGCCACTGCTTTAACGAGGTTGTCAGCCTGCCCACAACGGGAGTCAATACCCATCGCATTTGGATGATGGAGAGCTTCCTAAAGGAAATCGAGACGTATGGGCGCCGGTTTACCGTGCACGAATACCACGAGATGCTCAAGACCGTTGAGAGTTCAAAACCCGATTACTCTCCCTGGCAACAGGGCCTTGCGGCAGCTTGTGCTTGCGGCGCCTTCGTCTTTTTGCTCGGCGGCGGCCCTATCGAGATGGCCTGCGCATTCGTAGGCGCTGGTGTTGGCAACTTTGCTCGCTCTCATATTCTCAAGCAGGGTCTTGGCCAGTTTAGCGCGCTGACGATTGGCGTTGCGCTCGCTTGCGTTTCGTATCTGCTGACATTGCTCGGCCTTGGCCAGGTCGTACCGGGGGCAATGTCGCACCAAGAAGGCTATATCGGCGCCATGCTCTTTGTGATTCCCGGCTTTCCCCTCATTACGGCAGGCCTCGACATCGCTAAGCTCGATATGCGAAGCGGCATTGAGCGTCTTTCGTATGCCGTGTCGATTATTGTGATGGCGACCCTTGTGGGCTGGATGGTTGCCGAGTGTGTGGGGCTGGCACCGGATGATTTTGCCCCGCTCGGCCTTTCGCCGCTTGCCCTTACGCTCCTGCGCGTGGTGATGAGCTTTGTTGGCGTATTCGGCTTCTCGGTGATGTTCAACAGCCCGGTAAAGATGGCCGCGGCAGCTGGGCTGATCGGCGCCGTGTCCAATACCTTGCGTCTGACCCTTGTTGATGCGCCGGCGCTGTTTCCCTTCCTGGGCCTGAGCTTAGGTATGCCTCCCGAGGCGGCAGCGTTTATCGGTGCGCTGGTATCGGGCCTGCTCGCGAGCTTAGCCGAAATCAAGCTCACCTACCCACGTATCGCCCTCACGGTGCCATCGATTGTCATTATGGTGCCGGGCTTGTATCTGTATCGCTCGATGTATTACATGTGCACCTTCGACACGGTCAATATGCTCGGCTGGTTTGTGCGTGCAGTGCTCATTGTGGCGTTTCTGCCCGTTGGCCTGGGCGTGGCGAGAACCCTCACCGACTCTCGCTGGCGCCACACCAGCTAATTGGTGCAAATGAAACTGATCCGCAAAACATGAACGTGGATAATCTCCCGTTTTTGGCCTGTTTACGGGCTCAAAACGGGAGATTATCCACGCTCGTGGAATGGGTGTCCGAAAATCCACGCTCGTTGGGCCGATGCAGAGGCACCTGGCAATTCCTTTTTTGTAGACGTTGTCGCGCGGCTACGGGCAGGAAAGGTCCCAACGGTTAACATATACTCCATATGGGTAAAGAGACCAAAGCGCCGCCACGAGTGGCGCTTTGCGTTTGAAAAACTAGCTCGTCTAAGAGGAACTAGCATGTTAGACCGTTTTACCGATCGCGCGCGCAAGGTCATGTCCATGGCCAAGCAGGAGGCGCTCGATCTGCACTCAAATAAGGTGGGCACCGAGCACCTGCTGCTCGCGCTTGCCAAGGAGGACGAGGGCATTGCCGCCGAGGCACTGCGTTCGCTCGACATCTCCTACGATGACATCATGGATACCCTCAAAGAGGTCCAGACCACGGTTCCCGAGCCCAGCGAGGAGACCGAGGCTGCCAAGCTCGCCTTTACGCCGCTCGTCATCAGCGTGATGGAGCGCTCCTTCCGCGTGGCACGCGAGAACAACCAGACCTACGTTTCGACCGAGCACTTGCTGATCGGCATCGTCGAAGAGGGCAACGGCATGGCCATGGACATCCTCATGCGCCTGGGCGTGTCGTCTGCTTCCATTAAAAAGGCTATCGAGAAACTCACCGCCAAGGACCAGGACAAGAAGCGTCCGCTCGCCGGTGCCGGTGCCGGGCGTCCCGGTGCGGGCCTGCCGTTCTTTAGCGGCTCGGATGCCTCTCAGCAAAAGGGGAGTGGCACCGACACGCTCAAGCAGTTCGCGACCAACCTCACGCAGAAGGCGCGCGACGGCGAGCTCGACCCTGTAATTGGTCGCGAAAAGGAAGTCCAGCGCATGATGGAAATCCTCTCGCGTCGCACCAAAAACAACCCGCTCATCCTGGGCGATCCCGGCGTGGGCAAGACGGCCATCGTCGAGGGCCTGGCTCAGCAGATAGCAGCCGGCAACGTGCCTGAGAACCTCATGAACCAGAATATCTGGACGCTCGACCTGCCGGGTCTCGTGGCGGGTGCCAAGTATCGCGGCGAGTTTGAGGAGCGCCTCAAGAACGTGATCCAGGAGGCCACCGAAGCGGACGACGTCATCCTGTTTATCGACGAGATGCACACCATCATCGGTGCCGGTTCTGCCGAGGGCTCCATCGATGCGAGCTCCATGCTCAAGCCCGTACTCGCGCGCGGTGCCTTCCAGATTATCGGCGCCACCACGGCCGAGGAATTCCGCAAGTACCTCACCAAGGACCCGGCCTTCGAGCGTCGCTTCCAGACCATCGATGTCGAGGAGCCGAGCGTCGAGGACACGGTCAAGATCCTGACCGCGCTTAAGCCGCGCTACGAGGAGCACCACCATGTGCGCTATACGCAGGGTGCTATCGAGGCCGCCGCGAACCTTTCCAACCGCTACATCCAGGATCGCTTCCTGCCCGATAAAGCCATCGATCTCATCGACGAGGCCGGTGCCCGCGCTCGCATCGCCGCGAATCGCGCGCCCGAGCCGGTGCGCGAGGCCGAGCAGCGTATAGAGGAGCTCAAGGCCGCCGCGCAGGAGGCCACCGAGAGCGATGACATGAACAAGGCCGCCGAGATCACCGAGCAGCAGAAGGCCGCCGAGATTGAACTCGCCGAAGCCAAGGCCGCCTGGACCGCCGAGCTCGACGCCAGCCCGCTCACCATCGACGTGAGTCAGATCGCCGACATCGTGTCCGTGACCTCTGGCGTGCCGGTTTCCTCGCTCACCGAGAGCGAGAGCCGGCGCCTGCTGCAGACCGAAAGCGTGCTCAAGACGCGCATCATCGGTCAGGATGAGGCAGTCGAGGCCGTCGCCAAGGCCGTGCGCCGCAGCCGTTCGCCGCTCAAGGACCCGCGTCGCCCCGGCGGCAGCTTTATCTTCCTGGGTCCCACCGGCACAGGCAAGACCGAGCTCGCCAAGACGCTCGCCGAGTACCTCTTTGGCAGCAAGGACGCGCTCATCAGCTTCGACATGTCGGAGTTCGGCAGCGAGTTCGAGGTCTCCAAGCTCATCGGTAGCCCTCCGGGTTACGTGGGTCACGACGAGGGCGGTCAGCTTACCAAGGCCGTTCGTCGTCACCCGTATTCGGTCGTGCTGTTCGACGAGATCGAGAAGGCGCACCCCGACATCTTCAACATCCTGCTGCAGGTGCTGGAGGAGGGCCGCCTGACTGATAGCCAGGGCAAGACGGTCGACTTCCGCAACACCGTGATCATCATGACGTCCAACGTGGGCGCCCGCGAGATCGCACAGGATGCGAGCGTTGGCTTTGGCACCACCGGCGAGCAGGGTCTCACGTCGAGTGAAATCAAGGGCCGCGCGATGGGCGAGCTCAAGCGCCTGTTCCGCCCCGAGCTGCTCAACCGTATCGACGACATTGTGGTGTTCCAGAAGCTCACGGGCGAGAATCTCACCAAGATCGCGCACCTGCTGGTGGACGATCTGCGCCAGCGCCTGATCGCAAACGGCATGAACATCAAGCTCACCGATGCGGCCTACGACAAGATTGTGGCCGAGGGTACCGATCTTACCAATGGCGCACGTCCGCTGCGTCGTGCTATTCAAAAGCTCATCGAGGACCCGCTGTCCGAGGAGCTTCTGGCCGGCGAGTGGGGCGAGGGCGATACCGTCCTGTGCGACGTGGCCGATGGCAAGTTTGTCTTTAGCCACGGCACGGGCGAGATCCCGGCACCGCGTCCGGCGGGCTCGCTCGGTGGCGATACCGCTCCGGCGGCGCCGCACACCGGAAACGCCGCGCCTGTGAGCAGTGGCGTGAGCTCGGGCCCCGGTGGCATGATGCAAGCCGGCTCTGGTGCGCTGTAGGGATTGAACATACCTTGTATAACGGGGGCGTTTCCGATAAGGAAGCGCCCTCATTTCTATTGAAATGCGCTTCAATCTGCCGTGCTATACTAAAATCGAGATATAGTATAGCAAAGGAGCTGATATGCCTACGTCAATACTCGACACGCGGCCAGTTCAGATGAACGTGCGTATAGATCGCCAGCTCAAAGAGGCGGGAGACGCCGTCCTGACTCATATTGGCATGACGCCGTCACAAGCCGTTCGGACACTTTGGGAGTATCTGGTCGTTAACGGACGCATGCCCTCGAAGGGAGACGCGGCGGCTCCGGTTTCTGACGGAGTGGAGCCCCGGCGCATGGAGTCAAGGGCCGCGCAAGGCAGCCATATCGTTCGCGATTCGTGCCTCAAATACGGCATCCCCATCCCTGAGTTCTCGGGAGACTATGACGACCTCTATGAGGAGGCCATGGCGGAGCGCTATCCCGAGTGGGTGGAACTATGAGCACAGAAGGCGTCCTCAAGCTGTTAATCGATACCAACGTATGGATGGATTATTTTTCTGGCAGGTCCGACCGTACGGCAAATGTCGTCCATCTGATCGAGATTGCCGACGCCTCGGAGCGGATTGCCCTGTTTGCCTCGTCGCTTTCGGTCAAAGACGTTTCATATCTTGTCTCGGCGGCAATCAAGCAGGAGTGCCGAAGAAAGACTGGCTCACTGAGCGATAACGCCATTGCGGCGGCAGACGAAACGGCCTGGGCATGCGTTCGACAGATGCGCGAGCTAGCCCTCATCGCCCCGGTCGGTGCAGACGAGGTCTTCGACTCCTTTGTGTTCAAGTACCACCACAATGACTTTGAGGACGACCTGATGCTGGGCGTCGCCAATCGCATTGATGCCGATTACGTCGTGACGGAGGACAAGAATCTTATTAAACATACCAATGGTGTATGCATTAATGTTCAACAGGCGTTGAGGTTGGTTGGGGGGTCCAACGTTCCCTCTGCACGGCCCGTCTAGCTTGCTTTACCTTGATAAAGTGGCGTTTCCTCACCGTTAGCCGATGATGCAAGGGCGCTCGGCGTTTTCGACTGGTTTATGCACGCAAAGTCTGGGAATATACAAGTCGCATATCTTACTGTCTAACCAGTTGCGCCAAGGAGGCACCATGGACTACAAGATTACCGGCTACGAGCCCGCTCAGCTGTTCCATTTCTTTGAGGAGGTCAGCGCGATCCCCCGTGGGTCTGGCAACGAGAAGGGCATCAGCGATTTCCTGGTTGCGTTTGCCAAGGAGCGCGGCCTCGACGTGTATCAGGACGAGGTCTACAACGTCATCATTCGCAAGCCCGCATCTGCCGGTGCCGAGAATGCCCCGACCGTGATGCTACAGGGCCACATCGATATGGTGTGCGACAAGTTGGGCTCCGTTGAGCACGACTTTACGACCGATGGTATCGACCTGGTCGTCAAGGACGGCGTCCTCACCGCTAACGGCACCACTCTGGGCGCCGACAACGGTATCGCCGTCGCGCTTATGCTTACCGTGCTCAACGACGATTCGATTGCCCATCCGGCCCTCGAGTGCGTGTTCACCACCGACGAGGAGACTGGCCTGGTCGGCGCCGAGACGCTCGACAAGTCCCAGATTAGCGCCCGCACCATGATTAACCTTGACTCCGAGGAAGAGGGCGTTGCCACCGTCAGCTGCGCCGGCGGCGTCGTCGTTACCTACACCTGCCCCATCGCGCGCGAGCACAAGACCGGTAGCACCCTCACGCTCGACATCTCCGGCCTGCTGGGCGGCCACTCCGGCAGCGATATCCACCTGGAGCGCGGCAACGGCAACCTCATCATGGCCCGCATCATCGACCGCCTGATGGTTGCCGGCGAGCCCACCATCGTGAGCTTTAACGGCGGCACCAAGGACAACGCCATCAACCGTGAGTGCAAGGCTGTTCTGGTCTATGCCGACCACGCTGCCGCCGAGGCCGCGGCCCAGATCGCAAAGGACATCATCGCCGACGTCACTGCCGAGCTCGAGGTCTTCGACCCCGGCTTTACCTGCACCGTCGAGATTGCCGACGACGCCGAGGTCGAGGCCATGGACCAGAAGTCCGCGCTTGCCCTCATCCGCGCCCTGCGTCTTGCCCCTAACGGCGTGATTCGCCGCAACGTCGCCACCGACGGCTCCGTCGAGGTTTCCTCCAACATCGGTGTGGTTGCCACCTCTGACGACGAGGTTAAGATCATGCTTTCCCCGCGCTCCTCGATCACCTCGCTGCAGAACGAGTTCAAGGATCGCCTGCAGACGCTTGCCGATGTCCTGGGCTTCGACGCCAAGTTTGAGTTCGAGTATCCCGGCTGGAGCTATGCCGAGCATTCGCCGGTCCGCGACGTCTTTGTCGAGAGCTATCGCGAGCTCTTTGGCTCCGAGCTGCGCATCGAGTCCATTCACGCCGGCCTTGAGTGCGGCCTGTTTGCCGAGGCCCTGCACGGCCTGGATGCCATCGCCGTGGGCCCGACGCTCTCCGATGTCCACACCCCGGACGAGAGCATGGAGCTCGCTTCTGCCGAGCGCTTCTACGAGCTGCTCATCGACGTGCTCAAGCGCCTCGCCGCGTAAAGGTTGCGCTAGCAGCAGTCCGAGCCACGTGCTAGCGGATTGCAAATGACATTACGAGAGGGGGTACCCGGTCTTTTGCGACAGGTGTCCCCTCTCTTCTTTTAAGAAATGGGAAATTGATTGGCGTCTAGCCCATATCCGCCCTGATGAGGTCGAGGGTTCGCTGGCAGTTTTCGCGGACGGGGCCGAGCATGTGCTCGCGCAGGTCCGCCATGCCGGGCAGGTCGGCGTATTCGTCCATGATCTCTTCCATGCAAATGGGCACCTCGTAGGCGAGGTCCATCATGGTCGCAAAGCAAAACTTCTCGGATAGCCCGGCATCGGTGAGCGCCGCCTCCAGCGCGGGGTCGCCCATACCGTGGTATCGGCGGATAGCGCCTGGACCGATGCGCCCCACTCGATTTTCGCCGCCAACGCTCATGGCAAGGCGCGCCCGGCGGCGCATACGCTCGTACGCCAAGCCCGATGCGACATCGTACATGGGTGCGAGCGCTGCGTTTGTGCCTTTACCTAGGATGAGCGAGTAGTTTTTAGCGTGTGCGTCAGGCGCTCCGATAATGGCGTTATAGAACAACATATAGGTAAAAAGCACAAGATTCATGTGGTGGGGGACTGTGTTAATCAGTCGTTCTTGGATGTCTCGTGTGGTTGGTCCTCCGTCGGCGGTGTATTTCTGGCTTGGCAATACACCGAGCGCCTGGCAAAAGTCCTCCTGATGCAGCCTTTCGATATTTCCGCTGCTATTGACAATTCTGTCGTACCGTTCAACGACGAGCGCGGCTTCGTCTTCAAATGTGCAATAGGAGACGTTGGCAGTTGGAATGCCAACACGCCGAGCCGTTTTCATGCAGACGAATTCGTTTAAGGCCTGATGTTTGAACCCAACGACACCATTTTTGAAGATATGGGTAGTGGGGGATGACCCTAGACATTCGCACCATTGGCCATCATGCCAAGCTAGTGCAAATTTGCCTTGGTTGCCGCCCAGGGACCAGCTTTCGTTGGAGCCCATCCATGTCTCTCTTTCGTCATCGCGAATTGCTTTGAGCTTGTGAGCGATTTGAGAATTGGTAAGCGGGCGGTATGCCGAGACCCTGCCGCGGGCGGCGCCTAATTGATCGGTTCGACAAAACTGAACGGCCCCTGCGCAGTCAAGACCGATATGGCACAAGAGGGCGACGGGGTTGTTGGATGCAACGTCATGCTCGGCGGCAATAGCGCGACGCTGCTCTTGGCTGTCGGGCAAAAGGCCAAATAGGAACGGGCGGACGATGTTATGGCCATACGTGCGATTGGAAAGCGGCATTGTAAGCGATAGTGGTGCTCCGCGATAGGTTGGGGCGTATACAAAGCTGCAGAGTCCATGCTCGTCTTGCCGGAGAGTGCCTGCGATTTCGCCACAAATGAGGGTCGCAAGCTCCATCTCTGCCATTTATTTCACAACCTTACAGTCAAAGGAGAGGTCTGAAGTGTCGGAAAGGCCTTGCTCGGCTGCGATTTGGGCCAGCAAGGCACCATAGGAAGATGGCGTTCCTTGTCGAGCGGGTCGTCTGCCTACGCTTGGCTTTGGCAGGGCATTCGAGTTCGCGATAGGGAGGTCCGCTTTCGTCGTCGGATGTTCGGAGGGCGATGCGATGGAGTCGTTATCGCTTTGCGCAAAGAGACCTATGCCGAGTGCGTTAAAGACGGACAGCAACTTGTCGAGTCGAATGCCGGTGGCGTCTCCTAGCTCGAGCGATGCGAGCAGGCGCTCTGAAACACTGGCCGTTTTGGCGAGGGCGGCACGGGTGAGACCCTGAGCCTCGCGTGCCTGGCGCACGTAGATGCCAGCTTGGCGCGGTGTGGTGATGGGAAGGGTATTCACGGCGATCTCCTAACGTGCAGACTTTTGCATATCAGTATGACATGCAAAAGTCTGCACGAAAAGGCCTCATGCAAAACTTTGCATGAGGCCTTGTACTGGCGTTGAGTTTTGAGCGATTGTGTTTGGCGTTACAGCGCCAAAATCCCCAGATGCTCAAGCAAGATCTTAAGTCCGATGAGGATGAGCACGATGCCGCCCACGATGGTGGCAGGTTTTTCGTAGCGCGCGCCAAAGGTGTGGCCGATCGCTACGCCGGCGACGGAGAAGATAAACGTTGTGACGCCGATAAGCGATACAGCGGGAACGATGTCGACCGAAAGCGCGGCGAACGAGATGCCCACGGCCAGGGCGTCGATTGAAGTGGCGATGGCGAGGATCAGGTACTCGCTCAGTTCAATCTTTTCGGCATTCTTGCCGTCGCCTTCATCCTCGTCCTCGGTAAAAGCCTCCCACAGCATTTTGCCGCCGATGAAGGCCAAAAGGATAAAGGCAATCCAATGGTCGATGGGGCCGATGATGCCCATAAACTGGCTGCCAAGCGCCCATCCGATCACGGGCATGCCGGCCTGGAAGCCGCCAAAGAACAGGCCGAGCACTACGGCGACCTTAAGGTTGATCTTCTTCATGCCAAGGCCCTTGCAGATGGATACGGCAAAGGCGTCCATCGAAAGGCCAATGGCGAGCAGCACGAGCTCTACGAGTCCCATGGTTTGGCTCCCTCCTTGCGGGCGAACCCGCGTGTACTTCTGACAGGGGAGCAACAAAAAAGACCCGTGGCGTACGCGCCGCGCGTACAACCACGAGTCTCGTTCATTAAGGCAAGCCAGACCGTGTCGGCCAGTATGTTGACTTGCCGCGCCACCGGAGGCGAACCCGGTCACGCGACTACTCCCTCATTCATGTGAATCCCGATGCTACCACATGAACAGCTCATTTGGGTTGAGGCTCTCAGCGGTGTTCGCTCATTCTGTAAGCATCGGATTTCGCGAGCGCCGCGGGGACAAACCGTGAGAAACTATTTAGCGTTTATGGAGCGTATGCGATGGGAGCGATGCCTTGGATAAGAACGAGCTGCAAAAGCGTATGGAACAGGCCATCCGCCTGACGGCACCTGGCCAGCCGATCCGCACCGCCCTCGACATGATCATTGCTGGTCACCTGGGCGCTCTTATTTGCGTCGGCGACACCGAAAACGTGCTCGCTGCTGGTAACGACGGCTTCCCGCTCAACATTTCGTTTACCTCGAACCGCCTGTTCGAGCTTTCCAAGATGGACGGCGCCATCGTCATCGACGGCGACCTCACCCAGATCCTGCGCGCCAACTTCCACCTCAATCCCGATCCCTCGCTTGCCACGAGTGAGACGGGCATGCGTCACCGCACCGCCGCCCGCATGTCGGTGCTCACGGATGCCATCGTGATCTCGGTCTCGGCCCGTCGTGCCGTCGTCAACGTGTACGTTCACGGCAAGAGCTACGAGATCCAGCCCGTCACCACCATCATGAGCTCGGTCAACCAGCTCGTCGCCACGCTCCAGACTACCCGTCAGTCGCTCGACCGCTCCCTGCTGCGCCTGACGGCCCTCGAGCTCGACGACTACGTTACGCTCGCCGACATTACCGGGATTTTCTCGAGCTTCGAGATCATGCAGCAGGCAAAGACCGAACTTAAGGATTGCATTGTCAAGCTGGGCAACCAGGGCAAGCTCGTGCAGATGCAGCTCGAGCAGCTCGCCGGCTCCAGCATGGATACCGAGTACGACCTGATGATTCGCGACTATGCGAGCGATTCCTCCGAGGCCAATGCCGAAAAGATCCGCGCCAACCTGAGCCGTATGACGCCTAAGGACCTGTCCGACCCACAGCATGTGGCGGCGGTTCTGGGTTACGACGACCTGGACGAGGACTCCGTCATGACGCCGCTGGGCCTGCGCACGCTTTCGCGCGTGTCTGTTGTGCGCGACGGCGTGGCCGAGAAGATCGTCGACGAGTACGGCTCGCTGCAGGAGCTCATGGATGACATCAGCGAGGATCCGGAGCGCCTGGGCGACTTTGGCGTCAACAACCCTGCCATTCTTGCGGACTCCCTGTACCGCATGAAGGGCACCAAACAGGGGAACGCATAATGGCGCCCGTATGCGCCGTGGTCGTTGCCGGCGGCAGCGGCCAGCGCTTTGGAAATCCCGGCGGCAAGCAGCTCGTTAACGTGGCGGGCCGTCCGCTCATGAGCTGGTCCATCCGCGCGTTCGATCGTAGCAACAAGGTCGGCCACATCGTGGTGGTGTGCCCTGCCGAGCGCCGTGCCGAGATGCGCCGCCTGGCCATCGACCCGTTTGACTATGACACGCCCATCAGTTTTGCCGATGCCGGCGATACTCGTCAGGATTCCACCCGCGCCGGCGTGCACGCGGTGCCGGCGGGCTTTGAGTACGTCGCCATCCACGACGGCGCCCGTCCGCTCATCACGACCGAGGCCATCGATCATGCGATCGACGTGCTTGTGGGCGACCGCGCCCTCGACGGTGTCGTGTGCGGTCAGCCCGCGATCGACACGCTCAAGATCGTCGACGGCGATAATATCGTCGAGACGCCGCCGCGTGAGCTCTATTGGGCCGCGCAGACGCCGCAGATCTTTAGCGTCGACGCCATGAAGCGCGCTCACGCCGCAGCCATCGCCGAGGGCTTTATCGGTACCGACGATTCATCGCTGGTTGAGCGCATGGGTGGACGCGTCCGCTGCGTCCAGAGTCCGCGCGACAACCTTAAGGTTACGGTGCCCGAGGACCTGCGTCCCGTAACCGCGATTCTGCTTGGCCGTATGGCCGAGGGAGAGGACCTTCCCCATGTTCAGTAACCTGCGCATTGGCCACGGCTACGACGTCCACCGTTTGGTGGAGGGGCGTCGATGTATCATCGGCGGGGTCGACATCCCCTACGAGCGCGGCCTGCTGGGCCACTCGGATGCCGATGTGCTTGCACACGCGCTGGCAGACGCCATTCTGGGAGCCTGCCGCGGGGGAGACATCGGCAAGCTATTCCCCGACACCGATCCCGCCTACGAGGGTGCCGATTCGATGGTGCTGCTCGCTCGCGTGATGGACTATGCGCGCGAGCTGGGCTTTGAGTTTGTCGATGCCGACTGCACCATTGCCTGCCAGCAGCCTAAGATCACCCCGCACCGCGATGCCATGCGCGCCAACCTTGCCCATGCCCTGGGCGTTGACGTCGAAAACGTGGGCGTTGCCGCCACTACGACCGAAAAGCTCGGCTGGGAAGGCCAAGGCGAGGGAATTGGCGCCTGGGCCGTCTGCCTGCTACAGAAAACCGTTAAGGAGTAACGAATGCGTATCTACAACAGCGCTACCCATAAAAAGGAAGAGTTCCAGCCCATCGAGTCCGGCAAGGTCCGCATGTACGTGTGCGGCCCCACGGTCTACGACAACATCCACATCGGCAACGCCCGCACGTTCATCAGCTTCGATGTGATTCGCCGCTGGCTCATCGCGAGCGGCTACGAGGTCACGTTCGCCCAGAACCTCACCGATGTCGATGACAAGATCATCAAGCGCGCCAACGAGCAGGGCCGAACGGCCGCCGAGGTCGCGACGGAGTTCTCCGACAAGTTCATCGGCGTCATGCGCGCCGCCAACGTGCTCGATCCCGATGTGCGCCCCCGCGCCACCAAGGAGATCGGCCCCATGATCGCCATGATCAAGACGCTTATCGATCAGGGCCACGCTTACGCAGCCGATAACGGCGATGTGTACTTTGCCGTGCGCAGCGATCCCAACTATGGTCAGGTCTCGGGCCGCAACATCGACGACCTTATGGTTGGCGCGCGCATCGAGGAGAACGAGGACAAGAACGACCCGCTCGACTTTGCCCTGTGGAAGGCCGCCAAGCCCGGCGAGCCCAGCTGGCCGAGCCCCTGGGGCGAAGGCCGTCCCGGTTGGCACACCGAGTGCGCCGCCATGGTGCATCGCTACCTGGGCACCCCGATCGACATCCACGGCGGCGGCTCCGACCTTGCCTTCCCGCATCACGAGAACGAGTGCGCCCAGGCCACCTGCGCCTGGCACCAGGGTTTCTCCAACACCTGGATGCACACGGGCATGCTGCTGGTAGACGGCGAGAAGATGTCCAAGTCGCTCGGCAACTTCTTTACGCTGGCCGAGGTCCTCGAGCAGCACTCCGCTGCTGCTCTGCGTCTGCTGATGCTGCAGACGAGCTATCGCTCGCCGCTCGACTTTTCTTGGGAGCGCCTGGAGGGTGCCGAGAACTCGCTCACGCGTATCGCCGGTACGGTCGAGAACCTGCGCTGGGCCGCGAACCATGCGACGGCCGATGCCGATGAGGCAGCATCCGAGGCGTTTGCCGCCAAGGCCGCCGAGACCCGTGCCACTTTTAAGGAGTGCATGGACGACGACTTTAATACCGCCGGTGCCATGGGTGCTGTCTTTGGCTTTGTGACCGAGTGCAACCAGTACCTGGAGCAGGCGGGCGATGCTGCCGACAAGGCCGCTGCGCTTGCTGCTGCCGATACGCTGGTCGAGCTGCTCGATACGTTTGGCGTCGAGCTCCCCGAGCCCAAGGTCGAGTTGCCGCTGGGCCTGCTGGGCGTTGCCGCCGGCCTGGTCGCCTACACGGGTGACGACGTGGACGAGGCCGCTGCCAAGATTCTCGAGGCCCGCGCCGAGGCCCGTGCCGCCAAGAACTGGGATCTGGCAGATGCCATCCGCGATCAGCTCAAGGACCTGGGCCTGACGATCGAGGATACCGCCGCCGGCACTCGTATTAAGAGTCTCTAGTATTTGTCGACCGTTCGAGGTGCGGCAGATTGCCTTGAAAGAGGAGGGCATAGACCTGGTGGTCATGCCCGACGATTGAAAGGCAAGGTGCCGTGGCTCGGACGGTCGATTCTTGTTCGTTTTCTATTTAAGGAGGCCGTCTTATGGCCGACAATCGCAAGCGTGCGCCTCGTGGTGGCAAACAGGCTGCTTCTGGCTCGCGCCCGATTCGCCGCAATGACCGCGCTGCCGCTTCCAAGGGCCAGCGCGAGCGCTCCCAAGCCCAGGCTGCGCGTCCGCAGCGAGATCGCAACCGCGACAACATTCAGGTCCCCAAGGGCGAGTTTATCGAAGGTCGCCGTGCTGCCGCCGAGGCCCTGCGCACCGGCTTTCCCGTCAAGTGCGCGCTCATCGCCGAGGGCGGGGAGCGCGATGCTGCTTTGTCTCGTCTGGTCGATGACCTCAACGCCGCGGGTGTCCGCATTAAGTATGTGCCGCGCGCGCAGCTCGATGCGCTGTCGAGCCATGGCGCTCATCAGGGCATTGCGCTCGAGGTGGGTAATTTCCCCTATGCGGACGTCGCCGATATCCTTGACCGCGCGGGTGACGGCCCGGCGCTCGTCGTCGTACTCGACCATGTGACCGACGACGGTAACTTTGGTGCCATCGTGCGCTCTGCCGAGGTCGTGGGCGCGGCGGGCGTCATCATTGCCAACAAGCGCGCCGCCGGTGTGACCGTGGGCAGCTACAAAACCTCTGCTGGTGCCGTTATGCATCTGCCCATCGCACAGGTTCCCAACATCGCTCGAGCGCTCGACGACCTCAAGGCTGCTGGCTTTTGGGTGGGCGGTGCTTCCGAGCACGCCGAGGGCAGCTGCTGGGATGCTCCCTTTGAGGGCCGCGTTGCGCTCGTCATGGGCTCCGAGGGCGACGGCATCTCGCGCCTGGTGCTCGAGAAATGCGACTTTTTGACCAAGCTTCCCCAGCGCGGCATGACCGAGAGTCTCAATGTGGCCCAGGCGACCACCGCGCTGTGCTTTGAGTGGCTGCGCCGCAATGCCGGCGAGCTCATGGGGGAGGAGTAGCGCATGTCCAAGAAGAACCGCGCCAAGTCCAAGGCCAAGCGCTTTGGCGAGGGCTCGGCCAAGCCGATTGTTTCGGCCGCGACCTACGGCGTGGGCGGCAATGCGTTTGCGCAGGCTATCGCCGACCCAGTCTCGACGGTGCACTCCAACAAGCCCGAGCTGCTGGTGGTCGACGGTTACAACGTGATCCACTGCACGCCGCGCTACGAAAAGCTCGTCTACGACCATTCCGACGATCCATATTCCAGCGACGTCCACGATATGGCGCGCACCGCGCTCATCAACGATGTTGCGGCGTTTGCCCAGGGCCGTTACGAGGCCGTGATCGTGTTCGACGGCGCGGGCAACATCTCCAACGAGCGCCCCAACCTACCGGCCCGCGGCGTGCGCATCGAGTTCTCGCCGACGGGCGTATCGGCCGATACCGTGGTGCAGAAGCTCTGTATCGAGGCACGCGAGGAAGGCCGCGCGTGCTCCGTGGTGTCGAGCGACGGCACGATCCAGGCCGTCGTCATGGGCAAGGGAGTCACGCGCATCTCGAGCCGCATGCTGGTGGACGAGATCAAGCAGATCGATAACGACGTTCACGAGGCAGAGGAAGCTCCGCAGATCAAGATGACCCTGGGCAGCCGCCTGAGCCCCGATGCCCTGGCCAAGCTCAAGGCGTTGCGCGGGAGGTAAGGGATTATCCATAGAGACCTGTTTCCCAATTGGCAGGCCCGTTGATTTGTAATCAATGGACTGTGGGTTGCCATCGCCAAAACGAATAGTTTTTTGTTTTGGCGAACAGATAAAACTATTCGTTCTGGCGAATAGTTTTGAGATGTGGTCGGTCGAAGGGCCTGTTGCGCCCCATCCTCAATTCCTTTATCCTTAACAGGCTTCGCGCGAAAGCGCCAAGTGTGCCAGTGTGGCGCAACGGTAGCGCAACTGATTTGTAATCAGTGGGTTGCAGGTTCGATTCCTGTCACTGGCTCCATGAGAGTTTCGGGCTCTGTTCCTTGTGGGACAGGGCTCGTTTCTATTTATGTTGACATGTCAGCGGGTTTGACTCCCACCAGGCTTCAGGCTTGTCTCGATCCGTAACACGAGTGGGCTGAAGGCCCTCCTTATTGTTACAGATCGAGACATTGCCAATGGGCGGACGATAACATCTCGGTCTGTAACACGAAGAGGCTGAAAACCGTTCAAGCTGTTACAGAATGAGACGTAAGCTGGGGTCGCTGCGTGGTATCTCGATCTGTAACAGATAGGGGAGGAATAACCCTCTTACTGTTACAGATCGAGATGAAAACGGTGAAGCCCCTGGTCTGCTTGATCGAGCGTGGATTATCGGACATACGAGGGTGGATAATCTCCCACCTGGAGACTGAGCGTGGATAATCTGCCACTTTGGGCCCAGTGGCACGTCAAAAGCGGGAGATTATCCACGCTCGATTTCAAACGGGAGAACATCCACGCTCGAATTTGCCAAGGAAGCCCGATCTCGACCTATATATAGGTGCAAATGAGTCGTTATCGAAGTAATAATCTGCAGGCTCACTTCACTACGCCAAAGTGTTCCCTCGGGAAATGTTACCGCTACATGCAAATCCAGCGTCCTTCATATCCAAACTCAGCAAAACAGCAGGTCAAAGGTATATAGATACGCCCGGCACCGTGTATCTAGAGGTTTTCGTTGACAGCCCCCAAGGTTGCATCGTATTATCTTTTTCGTTCGCGGGGGCGGCGGTCCAAAAGACCAAAGGACCTGCGGATACTTGAACGATTGGGAGTTTGCCCGAGTGGTTAATGGGGACGGGCTGTAAACCCGTTGGCTCTGCCTACATAGGTTCGAATCCTATAGCTCCCACCCGTCAAGTGCCTGTATAGCTCAGTCGGTAGAGCACTTCGTTGGTAACGAAGAGGTCACCAGTTCAAGTCTGGTTGCAGGCTCCATCCGGCGGTGTAGCTCAGTTGGTTAGAGCACACGGTTCATACCCGTGGCGTCACTGGTTCGAATCCAGTCACCGCTACCATAGGTAACACGGTGGCTTCTCAATAGTATGTTGAGAGGCCACTATGGTATAAAGGCAAAGTCCCGTCCGGGGACGACCTGTTTAGAGGAGGGCTTTATGGCCAAAGAGAAGTTTGAGCGCACTAAGCCGCATGTTAACATCGGCACCATTGGTCACGTCGACCACGGCAAGACCACGCTGACCGCCGCCATCACCAAGGTTCTCTCCGAGACCGAGGGCTGCAAGGCTGACTTCACTGCGTTCGAGAACATCGACAAGGCTCCCGAGGAGCGCGAGCGCGGCATTACGATCTCCGTCTCCCACGTCGAGTACGAGACTGCTGCCCGTCACTACGCTCACGTTGACTGCCCGGGCCACGCTGACTACGTCAAGAACATGATCTCCGGTGCTGCTCAGATGGACGGCGCTATCCTGGTCATCGCCGCCACCGACGGCCCCATGGCTCAGACCCGCGAGCACATCCTGCTCGCCCGTCAGGTCGGCGTTCCCTACATCGTCGTCTTCCTGAACAAGTGCGACATGGTCGACGATGACGAGCTCATCGACCTCGTCGAGATGGAGACCCGTGAGCTCCTCTCCGAGTACGATTTCCCCGGCGACGACATCCCCGTCATCCGTGGTTCCGCTCTGGGCGCTCTCGAGGGCGACGCCAAGTGGATGGACGCTATCCGCGAGCTCATGAACGCCGTCGACGAGTACATCCCGACGCCTGCTCGTAACAACGACCTCCCGTTCCTGATGGCCGTTGAGGACGTTATGACCATCTCCGGCCGTGGTACCGTTGCTACCGGCCGTGTCGAGCGCGGTGAGCTCAAGCTCAACGAGCCCGTCGAGATCGTCGGCATCAAGGATACCCAGAACACCGTCGTTACCGGTATCGAGATGTTCCGTAAGTCCATGGACTTCTGCGAGGCTGGCGACAACGTCGGTCTGCTGCTCCGCGGCATCAAGCGCGAGGACATCGAGCGCGGCCAGGTTCTCTGCAAGCCCGGTTCGGTTACCCCGCACACCAAGTTCACCGGCGAGATCTACGTTCTGACCAAGGAGGAGGGCGGCCGTCACACCCCGTTCTTCGATGGTTATCGTCCTCAGTTCTACTTCCGTACCACCGACGTTACCGGTACGGTCAAGCTCCCCGAGGGCACCGAGATGGCTATGCCTGGTGACCACATCACCATCGAGGGCGACCTCATCCACCCGATCGCCATGGAGGAGGGCCTGCGCTTCGCTATCCGCGAGGGTGGCCACACCGTCGGTTCGGGCATCGTCTCCACGATCATTGAGTAAATTAGCTCTTTGATATAGCTGACTTAGAGAACCCGGCACTTATATGGGTGCCGGGTTCTTTTCTGCAATGGATATTGAGCCGTTGCTGGTGTCGAGAGGATCGATAATGGTCCTGGATGCACCGTCGATTAGCTCTCGATGGCTTCATTGATGTGTTCCAAATATGAATGGATCCACCGAGAACCAATTGACTCGAGGTTTTCATTGACAGCACTTACGTGGAGCTGATAAAGTAACAACTCGTGCCCGTACGGGGCGGAAATGAAAGGTTCAGGATACATGCGTACTCTAGTTACTCTTGCGTGCACTGAGTGCAAGCGCCGCAACTATACGACCACCAAGAACAAGTCGACCATGCCTGATCGTATGGAGATCAAGAAGTATTGCCCCTGGTGCCGTCACCACACGCTGCACAAAGAGACTCGCTAGTCTCTAGTCACATACGCCAGTAGTTCAATTGGTAGAGCATCGGTCTCCAAAACCGAGTGTTGAGGGTTCGAGTCCTTCCTGGCGTGCCAGTCATTATTCCGTAAGCTCCCACTTGGGGGCTTACGGTTTACTCATGTATAAGCGCATTGCGCGGAGGTAACCCAAATGGCCAACAAGAAGAACAAGAAGAAGGCTCAGCAGCCGGCACCTGCCAACAACGCTGCTGCCAACTCCAAGGTTGAGGCCAAGAAGGCCGTTGCCAAGAAGAACGAGAAGGCTGCGAAGTCCAAGAAGAACGAGAAGCCTGGTTTCTTCGCCCGCACCAAGAAGTATTTCGCTTCGGTCAAGTCCGAGATGAAGCGTGTCACGTGGCCTGATAAGAAGGAGCTCGTGAACTACTCGGTCGTCGTTTGCGCTTCTCTGGTCGTCGTCGGCGTCGTCATCGCTCTGCTCGATGCTGGCTTTGGCGAGGCTCTTGCTCTGTTCTCTGGATTGAGGGGCTAAACCATGTCTAAGCGTTGGTACGTCGTTCACACTTACTCCGGATACGAGAACCGCGTAAAGTCCGATCTCGAGCATCGTATCGAGACCATGGGCATGCAGGACCGTATCTTTGATATCGAGATTCCTATGGAGCGCGTCACCGAGATCAAAGAGGGTGGCAAGCGCGAGACCAAGGATTCTAAGATCTTTCCGGGTTATGTCCTGGTTCGCATGGAGATGGATGACGATGCGTGGACGTGTGTTCGCAACACGCCCGGCGTCACCGGTTTCCTAGGCGGCAACGGCAAGCCCGCTCCGCTTTCCCGCGACGAGTACAACAAGATGACTCGTCGTCCCGGTAAGGGCGATTCGCCCAAGCGCACCTCGGTTGATATTCAGGTCGGCACGTCCGTCCGCGTCACCGATGGCCCGCTTACCGACTTTGATGGCAAGGTCTCCGAGGTTAACACCGAGGCTGGCAAGCTCAAGGTCACGCTGATGATCTTTGGCCGCGAGACGCCGGTCGAGCTCGACTTTAACCAGGTCGCTGTCATCGCTTAAGTTTTCGTCCGTTCGCGCGAGCGTGCTTCTTCTGTGACTGCTCATCTCAGGAGTGCTTCTAACACGTGCGTGCTTACGATATAGCAAGTACTTCACACTCGTGATTCGAAAGGAATGACCATGGCTGAGAAGAAGGTTGCCAACGTCATTAAGCTCCAGATTCCTGCTGGTGCAGCTAACCCCGCTCCTCCCGTCGGCCCCGCCCTGGGCGCCGCTGGCGTGAACATCATGCAGTTCTGCCAGGCCTTTAACGCCGAGACGCAGGACAAGAAGGGTGACATCATCCCCGTTGAGATCTCTGTCTACGAGGACAAGTCCTTCTCCTTCATCACCAAGACCCCGCCGGCGGCTCACCTCATCAAGAAGGAGCTGAACCTCAAGTCTGGTTCCGCTAAGCCCCAGGCCGACAAGGTTGGTCAGCTCTCCCAGGAGCAGCTCACCAAGATCGCCGAGATCAAGATGCCGGACCTCAATGCCAACGACATTGACGCCGCCAAGAAGATCATCGCCGGTACCGCCCGCTCCATGGGCGTCACCATCGCTGAGTAGCGATTTCTTTAGGTAATGACGGGTGCTCCGACCGGGGCGCCCGTTAAATGTGTGCAATAGGGCACACGATACGATGTGGGAGGGCTCACGCCCGTTTAACCACAGGAGGTAATGCACATGGCTAAGCATGGTAAGAGCTATAACGCCGCTGCCGAGAAGATCGACCGCGCCACGCTCTACACCCCCCTTCAGGCTGCCAAGCTCATCAAGGAGCTCGACACCGCCAAGTTCGACGAGACCGTCGAGGCCCACTTCCGTCTGGGCATCGATACTCGTAAGGCTGACCAGAACATCCGTGGTTCCATCTCCCTGCCCCACGGCACCGGCAAGACCGTTCGTGTTGCCGTCTTCGCCGAGGGCGAGAAGGCCCGCGAGGCTGAGGCTGCCGGCGCCGACATCATCGGTTCCGACGAGCTTGTCGCCCAGATTCAGAAGGGCGAGATCAACTTCGACGCCGCTATCGCTACGCCGAACATGATGGCCAAGGTTGGCCGCATCGGTAAGATCCTTGGTCCCCGTGGCCTCATGCCGAACCCCAAGCTCGGCACCGTGACCATGGACGTCGCCAAGATGGTCTCCGAGCTCAAGGCTGGCCGCGTTGAGTACCGCGCCGACCGCTACGGCATCTGCCACGTGCCCCTGGGCAAGAAGTCCTTCTCTGAGCAGCAGCTCGTCGAGAACTACGCTGCCCTGTACACCGAGATCCTGCGCGTCAAGCCCTCTTCTGCTAAGGGCAAGTACGTCAAGTCCATCTCCGTGTCTTCCACCATGGGCCCTGGCGTCAAGGTCGATCCCGCTATCCAGCGCGACTTCCTGGCTGAGTAACTAACAGTTACTGCCTGAGCAAAGCAAGCATTGCTAAAGAGACCCGGTTCTGCCTCGTGCAGGACCGGGTCTCTTGCTTTTGAGTCAACGAAACCACCACGAAGGGGACAGGCACCCTTGTGGTGGTTTTACTTGTGTTGTACTTTAGCGCGATGTAGTACTACCCGAGGCCGAAGGGAGCCCAACATGTTTAAGAACACGCAACAGCTCCTAGGCCTAGCGCTACTAGATTGGATAGCGCGCTAGGGTTGTAATCTCGCTATAACGATTTGTTGTACCCGGGTGCGCTATCGTCTGCCGCTTTCAGGCGTGATGAGCGACACGGGTATTTTTCTATCTCTAGGCCTTCTCTCTCTCCTGAAAGCCATCTGTCATAAAACGGTCAATCAGGAGGAACATATAAGCCGCAAAATCACAATCTTTGACGCCACCCTGTGCGACGGTGAGCAGTCGCCGGGCGCCAGCATGAATACCGAGGAAAAGCTCTTCATCGCCCGCCAGCTGGTGCGCATGAACGTGGACGTTATCGAGGCGGGCTTTCCCATCTCGAGTCCTGGTGACTTTCGCTCCGTACAGGAGATTGGCAAGATTGCGGGCGACCGATGCACGGTATGCGGCCTGACGCGCGCTGTCGACAGGGATATCGAAGTGGCTGCAGAGGCGCTCAAAACGGCCCAGAGGCCCCGTATCCATACAGGGCTGGGTGTGAGCACCAGTCACCTGCGCGACAAGCTCCATATGACTGAGGAAAGGGCAATTGAGTGAGCGATCCATGCCATCAAACATGCTCGCAAGTTCGTTGACGATGTTGAGTTTTATGCCGAGGATGCCGGCCGCTCCGATCAGGAGTTTCTGGTGCGCATTATCGAGGCGGCCGTAAAGGCCGGTGCCACGGTCGTGAACATCCCCGATACGATGGGCTACAACATGCCGTGGGACTTTGGCGCCCGCATCCGTGACCTGCGCGGGCGCTGCGGGTGCGGCCGGTCAGCGTGCGGTCGACGTGATGGAGTATCGCGAGTACGAGATTGAGCGCATTGCGCGCCAGGCATTTGAGGCGGCGCGCAAACGTCGCGGCAAGGTGACGAGCGTTGATAAGCGCAACGTGCTGGAGACGAGCCGCATGTGGCGCGAGATCGTGCATCGCGTGCAAGACGAGGAGTACTCCGACGTGGAGCTTGAGGACCTGCTCGTCGACAACGCCGCCATGCAGCTCATCAGTCGACCGGCAGACTTTGACGTCGTGGTGACGGAGAACATGTTCGGCGACATCCTGTCCGATGAGGCGGCTCAGATTACCGGATCGCTCGGTATGCTTGCCTCTGCCTCGCTGGATGATGGCGTATCGCTGTTTGGGCCGAGCGCTGGCAGCGCTCCTGACATCGCGGGGCTCGGCGTGGCCAATCCGCTGGCTCAAATCTTGTCGGTGGCGATGCTGCTGACCTACGCGCTCGACATGGGCGAGCAAGCCGCGTGGATCGAGAGCGCCGTGGCGCGCGTGCTCGACGAGGGCTGGCGCACCCGTGACATCGCCGATGTCAACACCCCGGCAGATAAGATCCTCGGCACCACGACGATGGGCGACAAGGTCGTCGCCGCGCTGTAGGCGATGCCGATTCAAGCTGTCAAATATCTCAATCTGTAACATCTAAGGGGCAAAATCGTTCCTACCTGTTACAGATTGAGATTTTCGGCTGAGCATCCGTGGTCTGTCTCGATCTGTAACAGCTAACCGATTATTTGGGCCCTACCTGTTACAGATTGAGACAAACCGTTGGGACAGGTCGGACGAGTCAGCAAAACCACCACAAAGGTGCCGGTCCCCTTCGTGGTGGTTTTTAGCGCAACGAGGTGTTCCCAGCCGACCATACGGGCGGCCTTGCGCTCACGCTGCTCGATGACAGCGCATCTTTAGACGCGAAGTGCGGAACCGGGTGCATATACGAGCCGCGTAGCGTTACGAATTCATGGGAATGACCGTATCGCCAATTTGTACGCTTGCAATCTTGTCTGTGTCACAAACTTGCGAGAACGGCCAGGTCTTGTGGACATCAGTGGTGCCGTTATCCAGTTTATTTGCGAAATAGCCGCTGTGGCTGGTTGCGTCCTCAACATGACCGTCTTTGAACGTCACGATGAGGGGTATGTTGCCAACGGCATCCATAGACTCCTCCATGTTTTGAGACATCTTGCCGCTGTTGTTGTCGTGTTCGATGGAACGATCTATGTTGTAGCGGACTGAAACGCCAACGCAGGATGCGGTGGCCTCTTGAATCGTCGCCTTGGTGCCGTTAAAGTTGACCGATTTGGGCGCGGGAATCGTAACGGATGTATCTTCGTAATTCAGCTGGAACTTAAGATCCCATGGGCCCGTAAGTATTTTCTTATACTCGGGAAGCTCTTTGCCAGCACGTGGCACAACGAGAGAGTTGATATGCGTGCGGACGGTCCTGCCCATAAGGCCGGGTGATTCAACGCTGAACTGTGCAAAGTATTGAATGCTGGAGTCATTGGGGTTCTTGTCAATGAGCCATGATTGGCCTTGGCCGCCATGCTCGCCATCAACGTATACGTTTCCATCGACACTTCCGGCGATAGTTCCGTTCTCGCCCGGCTCGGAAAGCTTTTTCAGGGCAGCGGGATCGTCGAACGTAAGCGTATAGGCGATGGTAACCATATCCTTGTCGCCCATGATGGCGTCGGCGGTCACGGTGACTCCGTTGTTGGAGCAGCTAGCACCGACGGGCCGGCCAATACGGTCGATGATCTCGGTTTGAGAAGCAGGTCCGTCAAAGATGTCGGAAAGCATGTCAGAAGGAAGCGGCAGGACGCCTGTTGCCATAGCCGTGCCAGCGCCTCCAATGACGATAGCGAGGACTGCCGTTACAGCGGCAATGCGAGCGACTGTTCTTACGGGATGGCGGGCGATGCGCGGCTTGCGTCGCGTGCCATTAAAGTTGCTTTGAGCGGTCGCCGCATCGCTCGAGGCGACGGACTGAGCAATCGAGTTTGCCATGTGCTGCTTCGCATTATCGGTAAACGAAATGTGCTCCAGGGCGTGGCGATAGTCATTCGAATTCGTAGTCATTGTGGTCTCCTTTCAAGGAAAGCCGAAGTGACGCACGTCCGCGGCTAAGGTGCTGGGCGGTTGCAGCTGGCGTCGCGTGAACGGCGTCTGCGATTTCCCTGATGCTCATGCCTGCGTAGTAGTGCAAAAAGATGGCGATGCGCTGTGCTTGAGGCAGGGCCGTGACAGCGGAAAGAATGGCGCAGTCGCGTTGCGCGAATTCTTGCTCGGTATGTGTTACGGGTGCGCAGAAATCGGGGAGCGAATCGAGGTCGACAACCGGGTGATTCGCGTGCGTACGGCCGATATCGCGACATGCGTTCAGTGCGACTCGGATCACCCAAGCACGTTCGTGTTCGAGCGAGTCGAACGGTTGAGTGCGTTGGAGAATCTTGATCAGCGTGTCCTGGCAGATGTCTTGAGCGTCGTCAGCGGATCCAAGGGCCGAATAGCACAATCGAAGGATGAGGTCGGAATACGTGTCGACCAAGCGCTTTGCTTCCCGCTCGATCTGATCGGCATCGCATCGGAGCGTGCTATTGCGGTTACGGCGTGCAGGCATAGTGTCACCTCCAATTGGTCGTGGTGGATATAGGGAAGGCGTCTCGCGAGGTCCCTCTACATACAACACGGTCGAGACTGCATAAGTTGACAAAAAAAGACGGCATGTGAGCGCCGTCCTTACAAAACAATGAGTGTTCTCGTTAATTACACAAGCACCGTGATGGACAGGTCGGACGAGTCAGCAAAACCACCATAAAGGTGCCTATCCCCTTCGTGGTGGTTGTTGGCAGTTACCAGGGGGTTCTGGCGGTTGAAGACTCGATTGCTTCGTGGCGTTTGAGCTCGCGGCGCATGGTTTGCGAGTTGAGCCAGGCTGCCTGCCAGCCACGGATGGGGTAGCGCGCTTCATCCAGCTCAAACTGCGTATAGCCGCACGCGTTGATGATTGTTGTCCCGCATGCATGCTGGCGCTCACGCTGAAAGTCGCGACCATAGCATTGGTGCACATGCCCGTGCACCATGTAGTCGGCCCCCCAGGACTCAAGCGCTGTGTTAAAGCACTCAAACCCTCGATGCGGCAGATCGTCCAGATCACCCATACCGGCGGCGGGTGCATGGGTAAGCAGAATGTCGCACCCGCCGACCATCCTAACCTTACGCGACAGCTTACGCATGCGCTTGGACATCTCGCGTTCGGTGTACATGTTGGCGCCGTCGCGATAACGCATGGACCCGCCAAGGCCCGCAATGCGAATCCCCCGGTACGTGTACACGCTGTCTTCCACGCAGATACATCCGCCCGGTGCATGACGTGCGTAGCGGTCGTCGTGGTTGCCGCGAACGTAGATGAGCGGTTTGTTGATGACGGTGACCAAAAACTCAAGATAGTCCGGGTCCAGATCGCCGGCAGACAGAATCAGGTCGACACCCTCAAAGCGCTCCTTGCGAAAGCACTCCCAAAGGCATCGTTCTTCGGTATCTGCTATGGCAAGGATCTTCATAGGGCGGTAACTCCCGGCTCATCGTCGAGCTGCGGAATGGTGCCTACCACGTTGTCCGCCAGCCAATTCATCTCGACAATCTGCGCGCTCGGCAGTGGGGGAAAGCCCTCGATCTGCACCACGCCGTCTTGGCTATGAAGCTCGCCGCCAAATGGATTGATGGAGCCCTCGACGATGCCATTGCGGAGCAGCTGCACCAGTTTGCGCGTCTGATAGGGCAGGCCCGGAGCGTAGCGAATGTCGATGACGCCCGAGCTCATGCCATACCAGTAGTTGACGGCGCGAACCTGGCTGTCGTCACTGGTCTCATCCCAGGTGCCATGCAGCAGGCTTCGCACGATAAGCTCGTAGTATCGGCCCCAGTTCCAGACCGGCATGGCGATGCCGACGACCTTGCCATCGACCAGGCGGTGGAGTCCGTAGGCCGTAGGGTCTACGAGCGACTTTGACATGTCAGCGCCGGTCATGACGCTCACGCCTTCGCGGCACATGGCCTCGGCAAGGCCTCCGGCGGGCACATCGCCCCAGGTCAGGATAATTTGCGCACGGGGGTCGAGCAGCGAGGCGCCGATGGCAAAGGCGTTGATCTCGCTAAGCGCGCCCGAGGCGAAGACCGACGCGTGGTAGCCGATACGGTGGTTGTCCGCCATACTGGCGGCAAGGGCGCCCAGGAGGAACTTGGCCTCGTACATCTTGCCAAAGTACGAACGGACGCTTTGGTGGGGAAGGCCGATAGAGCAGTTAAGGAACCGCACCTGGGGATACTCAACGGCAGCTCTGAGCGTGTATTCCATCAGGCGGTGCGAGGTCGAGAAGACGACGTTAGCTCCATGTTTGACAGCCGTTTCCACGGCGGCGTAGAACACGTCCGGATTGTGACAGTCCTCGAACGCCTCGGTGTGCACGATACCGCCAAAGTGCTCATCGAGATACTGACGCCCTTGGTCGTGCAGGCTGTCCCAGCTCGACGTCGCACAGGGGAACTCATGGATAAAGGCGATGCGCAGGGGGTTGGCCGCCGAGTAGACGGTCTTGCCCATAAAGAAGTTGAGCACGCCGGAGGTGGACTTGGCGGGCGCCTCTTCCTCATCGACACTCGGTGCCTCGACAAGATCGACCTTCTCCTCATCACTTTTGCCGGCAATGACCAACTCGCGCCAAATCTTACACAGACGGTTTACGACGATGTCCGTCGGTGTGTCCAGCAGGCGGTCTTGGTTGTACACGTTGAGGTAGACGAGCATGGCGTCGGCGGGCGTAATGTCCAGATGGTCGCCGCCGGCGCGCAGGTAGGCGCGCTTAAAGAGCAGGAAGGTATGGCGCAGGTAGTCGATCTTTTTCTGCGGCCATTTTTCGATAAGGTTCTGACCGAGCATCTTGGCGAGCGTTTCGTAGCTTCCCTCACGCGAGAACTCGATCTCGTATAGGGGGCAGACGCGCCAAAACGCGCAGAACTCACCGTACAGGCGGCTTTCGACGGAATCCCATTTGCCGGGGTAGAGACGGGTGACTTTAGCCGAAACCGTTGGAGCGTCCAGGAATTTGAGGACACTGACGCGCTTGTTGCCCTCTTGGACGTAAAACCGATGCATGAACTCGGTGACGATGATGGGGTCGCGATAGCCCTCGGTTACCTGGATGTCGTAGAGGTTGGACCACTTGCGGGCGAACTCGGTGCTAAATGGCAACAGGGGCATAAAGTTGCACGAAAAGGCAGACTGACGGCCCTTGGTAACCGTGCCGACGACCATTTCGAGCGGAATATCCCGCAGGCCGACGCTCTCTCGCTGACCTAAGGGGAGCTGGGCAACCAAGCTGTCGAGGTCCGTAAGGTATGGGTGCTCGCTTTGGCTGATGGCGCGACGGCGTCCCTGCTCGCCGCGCTTGCGTGCTTGACGATAGGCCTCTTCCATGGTGTCTACTCCCTTAGTCGTTTAAACAACGATATGAACCATGGTACCACGATGCGAAACTACCACAAAGGTGCCTGTCCCCTTTGTGGTAGTTTAGGCGATGATGGGGGCGATGGCACGAATGCAGGCGTCGGCTGCCGTGAAGGTGGTGCTATCGTCGCTGACGATAAAGATGATTTTGCCCTTGACGCCAAAGTCGCCGATCTCGCTAAAGAGCACGTACGGCTCCTTGTCAAAGCCAGAGATGGGAAGCACCGCGGCCTTGGTGGCGTCGGTAAGCTCATCTGCCAGCGCGTCCAGCGAGGCCCACTTAGACGTGTCCTTTACGGCAACGGGCACGGCCACGCGCCCAAAGGGCATCAGATGCACGAGCGTGTTCTTGGAGATGTTGGAGTTGGGCACAATGATGGTCTGCCCGCAGGCATCCTCGATGGTCGTGTGGCGCCAGGTGATGTCTTGGACCACGCCCGACACGCCGCCGACCTCGATATTGTCGCCGGGCTTGATGATGCCCATGAAGGTCACCTGCATACCGCCGATAAGGTTCGACAGCGTGTCCTGAAAGCCGAGCGAGATGGCGATGCCGCCGACGCCAAGAGCGGCGACGAGGGCGTTTGCGTTGATGCCAAAACAGTTGTCGAGGATAAAGCTGCCGCCGATCATCCAGATGACGGCGCGTGTGATGTTGATGAAGATGCTCGATGCTGGGAGCGGGTTATCATCGCGGTTAAGCAGGTGGTGCAGGGTCTTGGACGCGATTTTGGCGGCAACGGCGGTGCCGATGGCCAAGATACCGGCCCAGATGATGTTGTGGACCCATCGTTGTGCAAAGAAATGAAGAATTGGCTCAAACAATTCCATGTAGGGAAAACCTCCTAATGATCGTTCAACCATGATACCCATCAAGAAGCCCGTTCGATCACATCGGACGGGCTTCTGCGCTCGATATAAGGGTTAACGAAAACCACCACAAAGGTGCCTGTCCCCTTTGTGGTGGTTTTCTAGGTCGTTAGCTCAGCAGCATGCGGTCGTTGGCGAGCTCGCCGCCCGAGACCTCCTCGAACTTTTGGAGCAGATCGGCGACGGTGAGCGACTTCTTTTCGTCGCCGGCCACGTCGTAGATCACGTGGCCTTCGTGCATCATGATCAGACGGTTGCCCAGACGGATGGCGTCGTTCATGTTATGCGTGACCATGAGCGTGGTCAGGTGGTTCTCGTCGACAATCTCCTCGGTCAGGTTGAGTACCTTAGAAGCCGTCTTGGGATCGAGGGCCGCGGTGTGCTCGTCGAGCAGCAGCAGGCGCGGCTTGGTGAGCGTGGCCATCAGCAGGGTGAGTGCCTGGCGCTGGCCGCCCGAGAGCAGACCGACCTTGGCGTTGAGGCGTGTGTCCAGGCCAAGGTCCAGGCGTTTGAGCAGCTCAACGTACTCGTCCTTCTCGGCCTTGGTGACGCCCCACGAAAGACCGCGGCGCTGGCCGCGGCGCTTGGCGAGGGCCAGGTTCTCGGCAATCTGCATGTCGGCTGCGGTGCCGCGCATGGGGTCCTGGAACACACGGCCCAGGTACTTGGCGCGCTGCGACTCACTCAGACGCGAGATGTCGGTGCTGTCGAGCTCGATAACGCCCGAATCGAGCGGATATACGCCGGCGATCATGTTGAGCAGCGTGGACTTGCCAGCGCCGTTGCCGCCAATCACGGTTACAAAGTCGCCATCATTCAGGGTAAGGTCGACGCCGGTGAGTGCGCGCTTCTCGGTGACGGTGCCTTTGTTAAAGGTCTTTTTGACGTGCGAGAGCTTAAGCATCTGCCTCATCTCCCCTCGTGTAGGAGCTGCGGAGCTTATAACGCTCCCAAACCACGGGCACGCACAGGGCCACGGCAACGATTACGGCGGAGAGCAGCTTCATGTCGTTGGCGTCCATGCCCAGCTGCAACACGATGGCGCGAATGAGGAAGTACACCACAGAGCCAAAGACGGCGGAGGCCAGGCGGACGCTAAACTGCGTCAGACCGCCGGGCAGCAGGCGGCCGAGCACCTCGCCGATAACAATGGCGGCAAGACCGATAACGATGGCGCCGGTGCCCATGCCAATGTCAGCGTACTTCTGGCTCTGGCAGATGAGCGCACCCGAAAGGCCGATAAGGGCGTTGGAGAGCACGAGGGCAATCATCTTGGTGGAGTTGGTGTTGACGCCCAGGGCGCGGATCATGTACTCGTTGTTGCCGGTGGCACGCAGCGCCGAGCCGATCTCGGTGCCAAAGAACCAGTACAGGATGGCGACGATGGCCACGGCCAGCACAATGCCCAGGATGATGGCAACGGTGGACTGCGGCAGGCCCGTCATGTGGCTGACGGATGAGAAGATGGTGCCCTTGGCAAGGATGGGCGTGTTGGATTTGCCCATGATGCGCAGGTTGATGGACCACAGACTGATCTGCGTAAGGATTCCGGCGAGGATTGCAGGAATCTCAAAAACGGTGGTCAAGATGCCCGTGACCGCGCCCGCGATGGCGCCGGCGCACATGCCGGCCAGCACGGCGAGCAGCGGGTCGACGTTGTTATTGACGATGAGCACGGCGCAAACACAGCCGCCGAGGGCAAAGCTGCCGTCGCAGGTCATATCGGGGATGTCGAGCAGGCGGAACGTGATAAACACGCCGAGCACCATGATGCCCCAGAGGACGCCCTGCGAAACGGCGCCCTGCAATGCAATGAGCATGCTTCATACCTCCTAGGATAGGGTGGACACGTGATTTTCCATAATAGCGGTACCAATGCATAAAAGAGCGGTGGACAGACGTTTTGTTTTACCTGAAACAAGCAGGGCGAACGCCGGTCTTTAGCGTTCGCCCCAATGACTCAGATATTGAATAACGCAGTAGTGGCGCGCGTGCGGGCCCTAGACGCGTTACCGCGCATGGCGCTACGCGTCCAGAGCGGAAAGGTCGATACCCAGAGCCTCGGCCATCTCGTCGTTTTTGACGACGACCAGGTCCTTGCTCGAGAGTTGCTCAATCGGCATATCCTCGGGCTTGGCCTCGCCCTTCAAGATCTTGACGGCCATCTCGCCTGCAGCGTAGCCCAGGTCCTCATAGTTGATGGAGAGGGTGAACAGACCGCCGGCCTTGCACATGCCCTCCTCGCCAGTCACAAAGGGGAGCTTGTTCTCCTTGCAGATCTGGCCGACTTGCGAGGCGCCCGCGGCGATGGTGTTGTCGGTGGGGGAGTAGAGCGCGTCGACCTTGCCCACGGCAGACTCGACGACGGACTGGATCTCGTTGGAGCTCGAGACGGTGAAGTCGGTGTGCTCCAGGCCCAGCTTGTCGAGCTCCTTCTTGGCGGCCTTGATCTGGACGTCGGAGTTGGACTCGGCGGTGCAGTAGAGCAGGCCGACCTTCTTTACGTCGGGCAGGACCTTCTGCATCATCTCGAGCTGCTCGGCGACCGGGGTAAGGTCGGAGGCGCCGGTGACGTTGGTGCCGGGCTTGTCGTTGTCCTGGACCAGGCCGGAAGCGGCGTAGTCGGTGATGGCGCAGCCAACGATGGGGATATCAGCGGTGGCGCCGGCGGCAGCCTGCGCGGCGGGCGTAGCGATGGCATAGATCAGGTCGACGCCGTCGCCTACGAACTTGTCGGCAATGGACTTACACGTGGACTGGTCGTTCTGGGCGTTCTTCTGGTCGATCTTGACCTTAAGGCCGCTCTTCTTGATGGCCTTGACAAAGCCGTCGTTGGCGGCGTCGAGTGCGGAGTGCTCGGTGAGCTGCAGAACGCCGATGGTGTAGTCGGAACCGGCGGCTGCAGAGCCGGAACCAGAGTTGCCGCCGCATCCGGCAAGCGGGGCCAGTGCGAGCAGACCGGCGGAGACCAGAAGGCTCCTGCGGCTGATGGTGATATCGTTCATGTCTTTACCCCCAGTAAAAATGGCTGGAAACACTGCACTTGGACAAAGTGCAAGTGGAACTATAGTAGCGCGGATGTCCATTTTTACAATAATCTGGCGGGTTTTTTAATACAGAATCGGATGGGCGGTACGGGTAGTCGAATGGACGGCGGAGGGTCTTATGCGGCGGAGGCGGCGTCGTCCTCGTCGAGGGCGGCGAAGAGCTTCTTGCCGTCAAGGAGACGTGTGGTGACGTTTCTCATGCGGCCAATCTCTACGGTACGCAGCGTGTCATCGGCGCCTCGGGCGTCATAGACCGTTCCCAGCAAATACGAGATGCCGTCTCGTTGCTTGATGGCAAAGGGGCGGAGCGTCATCCGCGCCACTTCGGTTTCGCCACGTGTCGTGATGCTCGAAATATCAAAGCCCACCGTGGTTCCGTGGTCGATGGCTTGCTCGATGAGCTCGCAGGTGTCGATGCGCTTGACGGGCGCGCGCGTGGCCTTGGCGGATTTGCTGCCGGCACTTGGAGCAGGCTCGGGTGCATCGAGGTAGCCGCGAACGTCGGCGCTCGCCATGGCGACTAAGTGCTGCGCCATGCTTTTTCGAATGGCGATGGGCGTAGAGCGGTTGCGCATGACCATGCCGTGGAGCCGGATGATCTCTTCGTCGGTGAGCGGGCGGGTCAAGAGCCGATACCCCACACCGCGTTTGTACTCAATTTCGTATCCTGCATGGCGAAGTGCGGAGATGGCAGTGTAGATGCTGCGCCGCGCCGCCGAGATGGGCATGCGGGCGGGGTCGTCGGGATGGGCGAGGCGCCGGATCAACTCATCGGAAAGCATGGCCTTGTCCTCGCCGGTGTTCTCGCTTAATAGTTGCAGGATGCGAACGGCGCGATAGGCTGCCATTGAGGCGGCGCCTCTAGTCGTGGTGTCGTAGGTTTCAACAGCGGCCTCGGTCATGGTGCCCACGTCCTTTCCGTTTTGGGTGGCAACGGTATGGAGCCTACGACGCTGGGTTTTCCCAGGGGAACAGAGCGCTCTGGGCGGTCGGTAGTCGTCGGCAAACGGCGGTTCGAGTTTTCAACAGCCCTGCTCAACTGACCAAAAACTTGCCAAAAGCTTGACGGATGCTGTTGAAAAAAGCGCCCCTCGGCTTGCCGAGAGGCGCTGACGCGATGTGCTGTAACGCGCTGGGTGGCGCTGTGGCGATTAGAAGTCGGCGTTGCCCACGGTGCGCGGGTGCGGCAGGACGTCGCGGATGTTGCCCACGCCGGTGAGGTACATCACCAAGCGCTCGAAGCCCAGACCGTAGCCGGCGTGCTTGCAGGAACCGTAGCGGCGCAGGTCAAGGTAGTACTTGTACTGCTCGGGATTCATACCCAGATCCTTGATGCGGGCTTCGAGCAGATCCAGGCGCTCCTCGCGCTGGGAGCCGCCGATAATCTCGCCGATGCCCGGCACCAGGCAGTCGGCGGCGGCGACGGTCTTGCCGTCCTCGTTCATGCGCATGTAGAACGCCTTGATCTCGGCCGGGTAGTCGGTCACAAAAGTCGGTCGCTTAAAGTGCTCCTCGGTCAGGAAGCGCTCGTGCTCGGTCTGCAGGTCGATGCCCCAGCTGACGGGGTAATCAAACTGGTGGCCAGCAGCGACTGCCTGCTCCAGGATCTCGACGGCCTCGGTGTAGGTAACGCGGGCAAAGTCGGAGTTTGCCACGTGGTCCAGGCGCTCGATCAAGCCCTTGTCCACAAACTTGTTGAGCATGTTGAGCTCGTCGGGGCAGGTGGCCATAACGTCCTTAAGGACGTACTTGAGCATGGCCTCGGCGTTATCCATGTAGTCGTTAAGGTCGGCAAAGGCCATCTCGGGCTCGATCATCCAAAACTCGGCGGCGTGGCGCGTGGTGTTGGAGTTTTCGGCGCGGAAGGTGGGGCCAAAGGTGTACACGTCGCCAAAGGCCATGGCAAAGTTCTCGGCATTGAGCTGGCCGGATACGGTAAGGCTCGCGTGCTTTCCAAAGAAGTCCTGGCTCCAGTCAACCTCGCCGGACTCGGTGAGGGGCGGGTTTTTGGGGTCAAGCGTGGTCACGCGGAACATCTCGCCGGCACCCTCGCAGTCACTCGTGGTGATGATGGGGGTGTTGACGTAGACAAAGCCTTGCTCCTGGAAGAAGCGGTGGATGGCGGCAGCCGCGACAGAGCGGATGCGGAACACGGCGCGGAACAGGTTAGTGCGCGGGCGCAGGTGCTGCTGGGTGCGCAGGAACTCGACGGTTGCGCGCTTCTTCTGCAGCGGGTAATCCGGGGCGCTCGCGCCCTCGACCTCGATGGAGGTGGCAGAAAGCTCGAAAGGCTGGGGCGCATCGGGGGTCAGCTTGACGGTGCCGGTGCAAATGAGTGCGGCCGAGACGTTTTGATGGGCGATCTCGTCGTAGTTGTCGAGCGCCTCGCGGTTCATGACGACCTGCAGGTCGCGGAAGCAGCTGCCGTCGTTGAGTGTAACGAAGCCAAAGTTCTTCATGTCGCGGACGGACTTGACCCAGCCGGCAACGGTGACGGTCTGGCCACCGAGCGACTCGGCATCGGCATAGAGCTGCGCGATTTTGGTGCGGTTCACGTATCCTCCCATAACGGTTGTACGGATTATTTCCAAACAGTTAACCATTCTAACCCGCGAGTGGGGGCGTAGCAAAACGTCAGGTGTGATGTATGGGCGCAACGTGGGCACCGCGCAAGCGCCGATTTTGCGGTGCCTAGTGCCCGCAGATGGCGTGGCGTATGAGGACGGCGTAGGTGTCGATTCCCGCCTGGGTGAGGTGTGTGCCGTCGTCGACGAGGTATTCGCTGTGGCCCTCCGAGGCGCCGTTCCAGTCGATGACGCCGGCGTTGTCGTTTTGGGCGCAGACGTCACGAATCGTCTGGTTATTGCGGTCCTGTAGCTCGAGCGGCACGCGCACGGTCACAAAGTAGATGGGCTTGCCGCCCACGGCATTAATCACGTCCTGCACCTGCTGGGGGTCGCGGATGAGGCCGTTGGTGCCAAGTGCGCAGATGACCACGCTTGGATCGTAGTTGGCACTGTCCTGTGCATAGACATCCTGGAAGGTGTAGAACTGGCGGCTCACCACGCCGTCGATGTAGGCGTTGGGAAGTGCCGCCTGAATACCGGACTGTGCGCCCGCAGTGACCGAGTCGCCGATCATCAGCACGCGGGCATCGCAGGTCCCGGTCGCCTCGTCGTAGGTAAAGCTCTTCCAGTCCAAGTTCTTGGGGACCTTTTCGGCGATAGGACCTTCTTTGGGGTTTTGCTTGGTGGCGTCATCGGATGCGGTGTCGCTGGGCTGGGAATCTTCACCGGACGCGGGCTCGGCGCCCTTGTCGTTGGCTCCGTTGTCCTGGGACGAGGTCGCGTTCTGGGCAAGCTCGGGGCGGAGCTGCTCGGCGCGGGCGGTGGCGATACCCGTCCAGTCGAGCGGCGCGAAGGCGAGTGCGAGGACGCATACGGCGCCAAGCGCAGAAAGTGCCATGGCGGGCGAAAGGACGTGCGTCTTTGCCGTGTTGTCCTGCTGGGCGGGCTTGTGGGACCAAGGGCGTTCGACGAGACGATAGAAGACCTCGGCAACCGTAAGGATCACTACAAGCTGTAGCGCCTGCTCCCACCAGGCGATGCGGGTGGTGCGGGTTGCGGGGTTCATAAGAAGCAGTAGGGGATAGTGCACCAGATAGACCGAGAACGAGCGCTGACCCAGCCAGACGAGCGGCTTGACCGACAACAGACGACGCACGATGCACTCCGTATTCTGCACGCAGATGATGAGGAGTCCAGTGACGAGGGCAAGCAGCAAAAAGCCGCCGCGGTAGAGCCAGGCGCTCTCTCCGGTCAGCATGAGTGTGCCGGCTATAACGGCAACGAGCCACGCGATGGAAATCGAGTTGACCTTCGAGATGCCCTTGTTGGCGCCGGGGGTATGGATGTCACCGCTCAGCATCTCGCGCAGACGCGGTGCGGCGATGGCAGCTAAGGCTCCGCATAGAAGCTCGGCGGCACGGGCGTCGGTTCCGTAGTAGACGCGCGATGTGTCGGCGGTGGGATTAAACATGAGGACCATGGCTGCCGTCGATATAAGCGCGAATGCGATCGTGATGCCGATGGCGGTGTTGCGAGACCTGGTTTTGCTGCACAGCGCCATAAGGATGACCGGCCATACCAGATAGAACTGCATAGTGACAGCGCAGAACCACAGGTGCGTGAGCGGCGAGGGGAGCCCCGCAGCGGCGAAATACGAGACGTTGCGGAAGATGTAGAACCAGTTGCTCAAAAAGAGTGCCGATGGCAGGGCGTCCTGTTGCACCTTGGAGAGTAGGCTCGGGGCCGCGATGTAGGTGGCGACGGCGGTAAGCGCGATGGTCACGACGATCGGTGGCATCATGCGCGCAATGCGGCGGCAGATATAGCGCGGGTACGAGAATCCGTCGCGTGCCGTGGCTCGCATAATGCTTTTGGTGGCGAGATAGCCACTCAGCGTAAAGAAGAGTGTAACGCCCAAAAAACCGCCGGTCAGGCGGCTGGGGCGAAGGTGATATAGGACGACGCCGGCGATGGCGAGGGCGCGAAGCCCGTCGAGCGCGACGATGCGTTGGCTGCGTTGAGGCGCGGCATGTACGGCGCCCGTGGGTGTGTTTTGCATCGATCTTTCCTCCAATGTCGACCTAGCAGTCTAGCGCTCTGCGCGGACAAAGGAAGGGGGTTCGTGCGGTTGAACAACATGCCACAGGGCAATGCTTCGCTACGCAAAAGCCGCACCTGCGTTGATGCTCAGCTGCCTATATAGAAACGTTTCAGAACCTCTACATAGGCAAAAACAACAACACAGGTGCGGCAAAGATGCACGGGTGGTTGAGCCTTTATGCGACGATGATCGGCTACTTGGTTTTGGCAACCAGCAGCGGATCGCCAAGCTTGACGAGCGGATTGCCGCCGATAAGCGTGCCAGACTCGCCGACGTGGTCGATGCTCTTGAGGCGGTCGAGCTCAGAGATGATGACGGTCACGATGTCCTCGTGACCGGCGGCCTTGATAGCGTCGCGGTCGAAGCTGATGAGCGGCTGGCCTGCCTTGACCGTGTCGCCCATCTCGACAAAGCGGGCAAAACCCTTGCCGTTCATTTCCACGGTGCCCAGGCCGACGTGGATGAACACGCGCAGGCCGTCCTCGGTGATCATGCCGATGGAGTGGTTGGTGACGGTGGTGGCGCCGATACGGCCGTTGGCGGGGGCGTAAATGGTGCCGGTAATGGGCTCGATGCCGTAACCCTGGCCGAGCATGCCCGAGGCGATGGTCTCGTCGGGAACCTCACTCAGATTGACGAGCACGCCGTTGACAGGAGCGTAGATGACGCCTTCGCGGGTGGCGAAGCTTGCTGCGGGCGGAACGGACGCCTCGCCGGTCGAGGTGAAGGTGGACTTAAGCGAATCGAGCAGACCCATAGTTGCCTCCAACTTAAATAGGCGCATATCGCGCGTTTGGTTTGCCGGAAACGTTTCATATGTGTTTCGCGGCTTGGTCAGCGCCCCCTATTCTACGCTGCTCAGCGATACCTCTGAGCTGGGAATATGTGATATATCAGTTGGAGGGAAACTTATTGCCGGAGAGTTTCTGCGTCCTGCACCCAACTGGGGTACGCTTAGATGCGAAAAAAGAGTGCGCATAATTTTGCGCGAAGGGAGCACATATGATTGTCGAGAACCATGCGCTGTGGGGCGAGGAGCCGACCGAGGATTATCCGGCGACGTTTACGTATCTGGGTGCCGAGCCGCTGCCCGATAAACCGAATGGCCGTCGCCCTGCCGTGATTATCTGCGGCGGAGGTGCGTTTACGCATATCGCTCCGCATGAGCAGGATCCCGTGGCGTTTGCGTTTTTGGATCACGGTTACCAGGCCTTTGTGCTCAACTATGTCACGAGTTCTACGGGTGACGTGAGCTTTCCGCACCCCCAGGCAGATCTTGCCAAGATGGTCGCCACGGTGCGCGCCAACGCCGACGAGTGGCATGTCGATCCTAAGCGCGTGTGCGTCGTGGGATTCTCGGCGGGCGGCATGATCTGTGCCTCGCTGGCAACGCAGTGGAAGACCGGCCCCTTCGCGGCACTTGCCGGGGCGCGTCCGGACGACATTCGTCCCGATGCCGTGGTGCTGGGCTATCCGCTGCTCGATTTTGCCTATGTGCGCAACATGCAGACGCGCGACCCGCGCATCGACTTGCGCGTGCCCAAGACGGGCGGCAAGACGGGGCGCGATTTGCTCAACGACTACCTGTCGATGGTGACGGGCGGCGAGGCAACCGACGAGCATCTGGCCGACATCTGCCCCACCACGCATGTTTCGCGTCAGATGCCACCGACCTTTGTATGGGGTGTGTCCGACGACAAGACGGCGCCGATTGCGCAGGTCTATCCGTTTGCGCAGCGCATGGCCGAGGAGGGCGTTGCATGCGAGATGCACGTCTTTGACCAGGGCGGCCACGGCCTTTCGCTCGGCAACGCCAACACTGCGGTCGACAATGAGGACAAGCAAGTGGCCGTCCGCCCCTGGATTCGCCTAGCTTTCCGCTTTTTGGAACGCCATCTGTAAGAGGACGGACATCCCCTCAATAACTTGCGGTGAAATAGTTCCTATTTAAGCCCTCAACCAGCCCAAGCAGGGACTATTCCACCGCAACTTTGTTTTTGATGCCCCGCCCGGAAACTGCGTCCCGGTTTGGGCGCGGATTCCGGGACGCAGTTTCCCGTAGGGCCTCGACTGGGAAAGCGCGTCCCGTTTCGGGCAGGGATTCCGGGATGCATTTTCCGCAAGAGGCCTGTTTGGGAAACCATATCCCGTTTCGAGCCAGAATTCTGGGACGCAATTTCCCCGAGAGGCCCCATCGGGAAACGGTATCCCGGAATTCGCCCGGATGGTGGGATGCGCTTTCCAGAAGGGCGTCGCTGATCCCTCGGGGACGGAGGAAAATGGATCAGTTTGGGCGGTGCTGGCGTCAAGGTTTAAGACCGATGTCGTCCCTTGTTGCTTTCCTACCAAACGGTGAACCGGGCGTTCTCCGTGTTCCAATGGACATCGCGAACGTAGTCTCGCACGGCCGCCGCATCCCGCGCTTCGAACAGCTCAAGAATGTGGGCATGCTCGGCATTGGCTATACCCAGCAGTTTGCACGCCGTCTCCTGATCGACGGTCTCGTAATCGCGTTTGATAAAGCAACGCTCGAGTTGCGAAATCATGTCGCGCAGACGGTCGTTGCCGCAGCGGTTGAAGTACGTAAGGTGAAAGTCCCGCTGAATGTCGTCGTACTTTCGGATAAGACCGCCTTGGATCGCGAGGTCCATGGATCCAACCAAGAACTTTAGCTGCATGATGTCCTCTTCGGTCAGGAGGGGGCAGGCAAGGTATGCCGCCTGCCCGTCGAGCGGCCCCATAATCTCAAAGACTTCAACGGCGTTTTGCTGATCGAACCCACGGACGCGGAATCCGCGGCGGGGGAGGTTGTCCAGATAGCCGTCGCTTGCCAGCTGGATGAGCGCCTCGCGAACCGGCGTGCGCGACACGCCCATGGCATCGCAGATCGCTTGCTCGCTCACACGGTCGCCGGCCGAAAGCTCACCGGCGTCTATGCGACTCGAAATATAGTCGTATACATGATCCTTCAAGGGTCTTCTGAGTGTTTCCATGAGCTTATATACCTTAACTGTATATTTTCAAATTTAAATACGTTTGGTTTGAATAGGCTAATTTGATTATAGAACGACCAGCTAAATCACGCTACCTGACCCTAGGAAGCAAAAATACGTTCACCGAAAAATATCTACCGTTCAGGATTGTATACAATATACAAAACAGCAAAGACACCCTAAGATAAAGCCATCGGAAGGAAGGCGGACGCAAGGAAGTCCGCTCAGTACTATGAGATCCAAGGAGGATCATCATGACCAAGTTCAGCCACGTCATCATCCGTCGTCCCGGCAAGTCCCTGAGCAATGGCATCACGAGCGCTCCCGAGCTTGGCCAGCCCATCTACGAGCGCGCTATCGAGGAGCATTACGATTACGAGCACGCACTCGAGCAGTGCGGCGTTGACGTGTCGGTGCTGCCGGCTCTCGAGCAGTATCCCGACAGCTGCTTCGTCGAAGATCCGGCCGTTATCACTCGCTGCGGCGCCATCATTACCAACCCCGGTGCCGATAGCCGCAACGGCGAGAAGGATGAGATCGAGCCGGCCGTCCGCCGCTTCTTTGACGACGAGCATGTTAAGCACATCGTTTCTCCGGGCACGCTCGACGGCGGCGACGTCATGATGGTCGGCGACCATTTCTACGTCGGTCGCTCCGCTCGCACCAACGAAGAGGGCATCCGCCAGTTCTGCGAGATTCTCGAGGACTGGGGCCTCGAGGGTTCCGAGGTTCCGCTGGAGGAGGTCCTGCACCTCAAGACGGGCGTCAACTATATCGAGGACAACAACATGCTCGTCTCTGGTGAGTTCATCGATAAGCCCGACTTTGCCCAGTACAACAAGATCGTCGTGCCCGAGGACGAGGCTTACGGCGCCAACTGCATCTGGGTCAACGGTACGGTCATCGTTGCCGAGGGCTATCCGACCGTGCTCAAGGCCGTGCAGGATCTGGGCTACAAGACGCTCGTCGTCGACACCTCCGAGTATCGCAAGGTCGACGGCGGCCTTTCTTGCCTGTCGCTGCGCTTCTAACGCGATAGCTGTAACAGTCTGATGATCGCTTGACCGATGGCCCGGCACCCGATTCGGGACGTCCGGGCCATCTTTCGTTCGATCACATGATGAAGGGGGTGCACATACAATGGCCTCTAAAGCTCAAAATGAAGAGATTATCGACCCTAATGGCCTCGATCTCTTTCGTCTGACCATGATGGTCATCACTGCGAGCATTTGCGGCGGCATCTTTTCTCTTGCCGGCGATATGGCGGCAGGCGGAGCCAATACCGGCGCGGTTATCGTTTCGTGGGGAATTTGCTTCATTGGCGTCTTTGCGCTGATGATGGTATTCAACGGTTTATCTCAGGCTCGTCCAGACCTGACTGGCGGCATCTATGCATACGCTGCGGCCGGTTTTGGCGATTACGTTGGATTCAACTCCGCTTGGGGCTACTGGATCAGCGCATGTCTTTCCAATGTGAGCTTTGCGCTCTTGCTGTTTAGCGCGCTGGGCTATTTCTTCCCTGCGTTCGGTACGGGCAACAATATGCTTTCCATCGTCTGCGCCAGCGTGTTTTTGTGGTTCCTAACCGCTCTCGTGCTTCGCGGCGTTAAGGAAGCTGCCGGCATCAACACGATCGTCACCTTGGCGAAGCTGGTGCCGCTGGGGCTTTTTGTGCTGAGCATTGTGCTCCTGGGTAAGTTCAACGTCGATATCTTTATGGACAACTTCTGGGGAGAGCCGGCTGGCCCCGGTTTTGGTGAGCAGGTTGTCTCGACCATGATTGCCCTTGTCTGGGTCTTTACGGGTATCGAAGGCGCTGTCGTCATTTCAGGCCGTGCAAAGTATGTGCGCGACGTCGGTCGTTCGACGGCGCTTGGATTTGCAGCCGTGTTTACGCTGTATCTGATTATCTCGATGCTGTCGCTCGGCATTATGCCGCGCGAGGAGATGGCACAACTTGCAACGCCCTCCATGGCGGGAATTCTTGAGTGCGCAATCGGTCCGGTTGGTGCAGCCATCGTAAACCTTGGCGTTATTCTCTCGCTGGTCGGTGCGATGCTGGGCTACGTCATCATTGCATCCGAGACGCCGTTTGAGGCGGCGCGTCAGGGCTCCTTCCCGCTGGCGTTTGCTAAGACGAACAAGCACGATGCCCCGGTGGTAACGGTTCTCGTAAGCTCCGGCATCACGCAGCTCTTCTTGATTGTTTCGTATGTGGCGGCGAGCACCTACCAGTTCTTCTATAGCTGCGCGGTCAACACGATTTTAGTTCCGTATGTCTGTTCGGCTGCCTATTACATGGTGATCGGCTGGAAGAACGAGCATCTGGACGGGCCGCATGCGCCAAGCGTTGGCAAGGCACGCTTCTTCGGTACGCTCGGTTTTATCTACACGTTGTTCCTTGTGTGGTCGACGGGTCTTCAGGGCGTCATGATCACGACGATCCTTTTTGCCCCAGCCATCCCCGTCTATATTCTGGGCGAGCGCGGCCGCGGCAAGCAGGTGCTTCCGCATCTGCACGACAAGCTGATCGCAGCAGTGGTCATTGTCGTGGCAGTTATCTCGCTGTATCTGCACTTTGCCGGCATTGCGCCGATTGTCTAAGGCTACGGCGAGCTTCGTTGCTTGGTAAGCCAGCGGGCATCGCGCATCGGTGCTGCTCGGCATTCCATAACTGATGTGGGTCTCTGTAACGTGCCTTTTTGAACGCCCGCCAAGCCCGCGCAGGTGACATTTGTTGCCAGCGCGGGCTTTTGCAGTTGCGGTGAAATAGTTCCTGTTTTTGCTGGTTAAAGCATCAAACAGGAACTATTCCACCGCAACTTCGTTTTGATTCGCTGGGGGACGGAGGAAGCGACGATCCGGAATCCACCTGCACGGTCGTCGCTCCGCATCCCATCCGTTGGCGCAAATGGTGTCAAAAGTAATCTGTCCCCCTTGCACGCTTGTTCCCCTTGCAGCAATCTGTTGATTGAACGTCATTGTGTACTCGCGGTTTCTGGGCAAGCCGTCTCGCAGCAAAGTAGACTAGATGGCCGTTTCAAAAAGCCTACTCAGAGGAGGAGCCATGCTTGAGGGTACGTATGTGGTTTCGGCCCAGACGCCGGTGGGGAGTAAACGCGGCGAGGTGACGTTTGCGCATGGGGTGAACGGCGCGCTCAGGGCAGTACTAAACGTCAGGGGTCTCAATATCGCCCTCTCGAGTGCCCGCGCTGAGGGCGATTTCTTTGAGCTCTCGGGTACTATCTCCCACGTCTTGATGGGCAAGGCGCCCTTTACATGCACGGGGTCGGTCGAGGGTGATCGACTCACCGCTACCGCGCGGTCGGGTTCCGTTTCGATCTCGCTGAGCGGTATGCGCAAAGAGCTTTCGGGGCGCACCGCATAAAGTTTGAGCAGGTAAACATCGGTATTTGACTTTATAAAATAGTTCAGAGCGCTATCATTTGTCGTTACGAGTTGGTTAGCCCCGGTAAACGGTTAACCGCGTCTAACGAAAGGATGAGCGCGTGAAGCTCGATACACTCGAGATTGGAAAGGACGCCGTTGTCGCATCGGTGACATCCGACGATCAGGCGCTCCGGCAGCATATTTTGGACATGGGCCTAACGCCGGGCACCGAAGTCACCATGATGAAGTACGCCCCCATGGGCGACCCGCTCGAGATTCGCCTGCGTGGCTACGAGTTGACGCTGCGCAAGGACGATGCCGCTCGAATCGAGCTCGTGGGTGTTCACGACACCGATACCGGCCCGCGCGTTAACGCCGCAATCGGTACGACGGAGCACCCGGCACTCGGCGAGGGGACGTATTCGCCCCGCGCAGCAAAGACGGCTGTGCCCGAGGGCGCACCGCTGCATTTTGCCCTCGCCGGCAACCAAAACTGCGGTAAGACCACGCTGTTCAACCAGCTTACGGGTTCCAATCAGCACGTCGGTAACTTTCCCGGCGTGACGGTCGACCGCAAGGACGGCACTATCCGTAACCATCCCGAGGCAAGCGTTACCGACCTGCCCGGCATTTACTCCCTGTCGCCGTACACAGGCGAAGAAGTTGTGAGCCGTCAGTTCATCCTCGACGAGCATCCTGACGCCATCATCGACATCATCGACGCTACTAATATTGAACGTAACCTGTACCTGACGCTGCAGCTCATGGAGCTCGACTGCCCCATGGTCATCGCGCTCAACATGATGGACGAGGTAACGGCCAACGGCGGCGCCGTAGACGTCAACCTGCTCGAGAGTCTGTTGGGCGTGCCGGTCGTTCCCATTAGCGCTGCCCGCAACGAGGGTATCGGCGAGCTGGTGGATCATGCTTTGCACGTGGCGCGGTTCCGCGAGCGCCCCGGTCGCCTGGACTTTTGCGCACCCGATGGCCCGGACGGCGGCGCACTGCATCGCTGCATCCACGGCATCGCCAACCTGATCGAGGACCATGCCGTGACGGCGCACATCCCGGTGCGCTTTGCGGCGACCAAGTTGGTTGAAGGCGACGAGCTGGTGACCGAGGCGCTTCACCTGGACCGTAACGAGCTCGACGCTATCGAGCACATCATTACCCAGATGGAGGGCGAGGCGGGTACCGACCGTCTGTCCGCGCTGGCCGATATGCGCTTTAGCTTTATCGGCGACGTGTGCGGGCGCTGCGTCGTCAAGCCGCACGAGAGCCGCGAGCACGTGCGCTCCGTCAAGATTGACCGCATCCTGACAGGTCGTTACACAGCCATTCCGGCGTTTCTGGTGATCATGGGCCTCGTCTTTTGGCTGACGTTTGGCGTGATCGGCGCGGCGTTGCAGGGACTCATGGAGGATGGCATCGCTGCCATCATCGCTTCGGCCGATGCGGGCCTCAAGGCGTTCGGAACCAACGACGTGGTGCGCTCGCTGGCTGTCGACGGCGTGCTTACGGGCGTGGGCAGCGTGCTGACCTTCCTGCCGATTATCGTCGTGCTCTTCTTGTTCCTCTCCATTCTGGAAGACTCCGGATACATGGCACGCGTGGCCTTTGTCATGGATAAGGTGCTGCGTCGCTTTGGCCTGTCGGGCCGCAGCTTTGTGCCCATGCTCGTCGGTTTTGGCTGCACAGTGCCGGCTATCATGTCGACCCGTACGCTCCCATCCGAGCACGACCGCAAGATGACGGTCATGCTCACACCGTTCATGAGCTGCTCGGCCAAGCTGCCGGTTTACGGCTTGCTGTGCGGGGCGTTTTTCCCACAGGCGACGGTTCCCGCCATGGTCTCGCTCTATCTGATCGGTATTGCGGTTGGTTGCATTGCGGCTTTGGTGCTCAACCGTACGGCATTTAAGGGCGACCCGGTGCCGTTTATCATGGAGCTCCCCAATTACCGCCTGCCGAGCGTCAAGACGACGGTGATGCTGGCATGGGATAAGGCCAAGGACTTTATTACCAAGGCCTTTACCATTATCTTTGCCGCTACGGTGGTCATCTGGTTCCTGCAGACGTTCGATATCCGCTTTAACGTGGTCGCCGACCAGTCGCAAAGCCTGCTTGCCGGTCTGGGTAGCATCATCGCACCGGTGTTGGCCCCGCTCGGTTTTGGCGACTGGCGCGCCTCGACGGCACTCGTCACGGGACTTATTGCCAAGGAGAGCGTCATCTCGACGCTCACGGTTCTTTTGGGCGCAACCTCTCCCGCGGCACTGTCAGCCATGTTTTCGCCGTTTACCGCCTACGTGTTCTTGGTCTTTACGCTGCTGTACCCGCCTTGCGTGGCGTCCATCGGCGCCGTCAAGAGCGAGTTGGGCGCGCGCTATGCCGTGGCCGTATTCGCGTTTCAGGTGACGGTCGCCTGGATCGTGGCGTTTGTCGTGCATTCGGCGGGCATATTACTGGGGTTGGCTTAGCTATTAATTGACGGCGCAACCTCTGTGTATTGAGTTGATTGCGGCCCCGCATCTGTACTGACGGATGCGGGGCCGTTGCTATATAATCGCCCACCGCCCAAGACAATCGGAGAGGTTTCCTACATGACTCAGGCAAGACAAGATGGCATCTCACTCAAGCAGTGGCTCCCGCTTATCGGGCTCGCCTGCTGCGCGTTCGTGTTCAACACGTCGGAGTTTATGCCCATCGGCCTTCTGACTGATATCGCCGCGTCGTTCTCGCTCACCGAGGCCCAGGCAGGCATCATGATTTCGGTCTACGCCTGGGGCGTCATGCTGCTGTCACTGCCGCTTATGGTGTTTGCCTCGCGCTTTGAGTTCAAGCGGATGCTGCTGGGCGTTTTGGCCGTGTTTTCTCTGGGTCAGTTCCTGTCCGCTGTGGCACCGACATATCCCATCCTGGTCTGTGCGCGCCTGGTGGTCGCCTGCGCGCATGCCGTGTTCTGGTCGGTCGCCTCGATCATGGCCTCGCGCCTGGTCGACAGTCGCCACGGGGCGCTCGCCATCAGCATGATCGCCACGGGCTCGTCCATCGCGCAGATCTTTGGCCTGCCGATCGGCCGCGCCATCGGACTGGCCGTGGGCTGGCGCATGACGTTCGCCGCGGTCGGTGCCCTTTCTGCCGCCGCGGTGGTGTACCAGGCCGCGGTGTTTCCGGCCATGCCGGCGGGTGAGCGCTTTACCGTCAAGCAACTGCCGGAGCTCCTCAAGAACCCGTTCCTCATCGCGCTCTACGCGGTCACGGTCTTTATGGCGACCGGCTACTACGCGGGTTACAGCTATATCGAGCCATTCCTGGCACAGGTCGCGCACGTCGATGCGGGTGCCATCACCATGACGCTGACGGCGTTTGGCTTCTCCGGTCTGGTGGGCAGCTGGCTGTTTGGTCGCCTGTTCGACGGGCACCGCTTCCCGTTCTTGGCTATCACGCTCTCCGGCGTGCCGGTGGCTCTGCTGCTTATGGCCCCCGCAGCCTCGGCGCTCGTGTTGGTGCTTGCCGTCTGCGCATTATGGGGTTGCTGCGCCACGGCCTTTAGCGTGGCGTTCCAGGCCGAGCTCATCAAGTACACGCCGGCAGACTCGTCGGCCGTCGCCATGTCGATCTTCTCGGGCCTGTTCAATCTGGGTATCGGCACGGGCACCGCGATCGGCGGAGCCGTGGTTTCGGGCCCCGGTATCGCTTGGATCGGTTTCGCGGGCGGGGCGATTACCGTCGTGGGCGTCATCCTCGCTATCACGGTGATGTTTCCGGCCATTCGCCGCGCCAAGCCCGTCGCCTAATCACGTCCCCTCATCAGTTGCGGTGAAATAGTTCCTGTTTAAGGCCTCTGAAGGCCCAAGCAGGAACTATTCCACCGCAACTTATTTTGGGGGAGAGGATACAAGCTGGGCATACAATGGATGTCGTTGTGTTGGGCTTACCGGGAGGTTGCTATGTGGGCATACGAGACGACGTTCTATCAGATCTATCCGCTGGGCTTTTGCGGAGCTCCGCGCGAAAACGCCGCGCCCGTTGCCGAGGATGAGCTCGCCCAGGCTGCCAACGCTGCGCCCAACCCCGATGCGCCCATCATGAAGATCGCCCAATGGGCCGACTACCTGCAGAAGCTCGGCGTTGGCGCTGTGCTCATCAACCCGCCGCTCGAGTCCGATAGCCATGGCTACGACACGCGCAGCCTGCGCCACATCGACCGCCGCTTGGGCGGGGATGCCGACTTTGCCGCCGTGTGCGACACGCTGCATGCCCACGGCATTCGCGTAGTGCTCGATGCGGTCTTCAACCATGTGGGCCGTGGCTTTTGGGCCTTCCGCGATGTGCAGGAGCGCAAGTGGGACTCGCCCTACAAGGATTGGTTCCACATCAGCTTTGACGGCGACTCGTGCTACGGCGACGGCTTTTGGTACGAGGGCTGGGAGGGCCATTTTGAGCTTGTGAAGCTCAACCTGCAAAATCCCGCCGTGGTCGATTACCTGCTCGAGTCCGTGCGCCGCTGGGCCGAAGTCTTTGGCGTCGACGGTCTGCGCCTGGACGTTGCCTATATGCTCGACCGCGACTTTATGCGCCGGCTACACTCCTTTACCCGTGAGCTCAAGCCCGACTTTGTGCTGATCGGCGAGACGCTCCACGGCGACTACAACCAGATCGTCAACGACGAGATGCTCGACTCCTGCACCAACTACGAGTGCTACAAGGGCCTGTACTCCAGCTTTAACTCGGTCAACATGTTCGAGATCGCTCATTCGCTGCACCGCCAGTTTGGCGGCGACCCGTGGTGCATCTACCGCGGCAAACACCTGCTGTCGTTTGTCGACAACCACGACGTGCCGCGTCTGGCCAGCATCCTCACCGACAAGTCGTGCCTGCGTCCCGCCTATGGCATGCTCTTTGGCATGCCGGGCATCCCGTGCGTCTACTATGGCAGCGAGTGGGGAATTGCTGGCGAAAAGGGCGGCCCCGATGGCGACTGGGCGCTGCGCCCTGCGCTCGATGAGCCTGCGCCCAACGAGCTGACGGAGTTCATCACGCAGCTCGCGCACCTTCGTTCGGCCGACGACGCGGCGGCCCGTGCTCTCAACTACGGTGCCTATCGCAACGTGGTGATCCAGAACAAGCAGCTGCTGTTCGAGCGCGCCTGCGACGACGCGACAGTGCTCGTGGCGGTCAATGCCGTGGATGAGAGGCATACCTTCACCGCCGGCGAGCTCAACGGCTCCTTTGTCGAGCTGCTTGCTGACGGTGCGCCCACGGTCGAGCTGACGGGCTCCCTCGAGCTTGCACCCTACGAGGTGCGCTATCTGCTGAGGGCCTAGCTCGTGGCCGCGCCGGACGAGGGCTATCAACATATTGAGCATGGGTTTGAACCCGTGTTTGACGAGCGCTCGCGCGTTTTGGTGCTGGGGTCGTTTCCCTCGGTGCTCTCGCGTGCCAATGCCTTCTACTATGGCAATCCGCAGAACCGCTTTTGGCGCGTGATGGCCGCGTGCCTCGGTGTGTCCGTGCCGCCCAACGAGGGCGATCCTTTGGCGGATGGCGAGCCCGCGAAGCTCGACGCCTCGATTGCCGCCAAGCGATCCATGCTGCTGAACGGCGGCGTAGCCCTGTGGGATGTAATCGAGAGCTGCGACATCAAGGGCTCAAGCGACGCGAGCATCAAAAACGTCGTTCCGGCGCATGCCGAGCGCATTACCGGCGCAGCTCCTATCGAGGTCGTTGTCTGTAACGGCGGCACGGCAGGGCGGCTCTACAAGCGCTATCTACAAGAGCGCACCGGGCTGCCGGCCATCGTTCTGCCGTCGACAAGTCCCGCCAATGCGGCGTGGCGCCTGGAACGCCTTGTCGAGCGCTGGCGCGAGGCCGTTGACTGGGGTGCTCTGTAATTTAGATATCTGATTGGGCGCGGGTGCCGAGGTGTTCCATGATGGCATGCCAGATCGGTGCGGGCAGCGCGGGCTTGACGCGCACCATGCCGTCGGCATCGACGCTACCGGCATTGCCACCGCCAAGCAGCTGCGCATGCTCAACGGAGCAGCCCATGCGCACGGCACCCACAAGCTTATCCATCGCTTCCGAAAATGGCCGACGCAAGATGCCCATACGCGGGGAGTGGCGAAGTGCTGCGATGCCGCTGCCGGCACAGATGACAACGCCGTCGCACCATGGCAGGTCACGTAGAAGACATGCCCGATACAGGCGGTCGAGAACTTCGTCCGCCTGCTTGTTGTTTTTGGACGCGGCCTGGACGACGACATAGATGCGTGTCTCTGTATTTCCAAGGCGATCGAGTATCTGCTCGACAGCGATCATAGCCTCATCGTCAAATGCATCATCAACAGCGAGCACCATGCCATCGACTGCACCGGCATCATCCGCCTTCAAGTCAACCGGACGGGGGAGTGCAGTGCCGGAAAGCCGGGCATAGGCGGCGATGGCATCCTGCAGGTCCCAGAGCAAAAACTCAAGATCGGCGCTATCGGGAATGCTGATATACGCAATGGTTCGCAACGTTTTTGGCACATCGCCGCGTGCGGTAGTCTCCATGCCGCCTCCTTTCCGGTTGGTTTCCGTTTAGGTTACACCGTCTGGCGGCGCCTCGCCGCGCTATCCTAGTGCAACCCTTACGAAAGGAATGCCATGCGTCTGCCTATGAATACCTCGCTTGCCATGCTCAAGCCCTCCGGCATCCGTCGGATCAACGCGCTCGCCTCCCAGCATCCGGGGTGCATTGCGCTCGCGCTTGGCGAGCCCGATTTTCCCACGCCCGATGTGATCAGCGTCGAGGTGACCGCCGCGCTGGATCGCGGCGACACGCACTATCCGCCCAACAACGGTCGCCCCGCCCTGCGCGGGGCGTTGTCTGCCTACATGGGGGACGCAGGCCTGGCGTTTTCCGCCGATGAGGTCATCCTGACCGACGGCGCGACCGAGGCCCTGTCGGCAACGTTCATGGCTATGCTCAACCCCGGTGACGAGGTCATTATCCCCACACCGGCCTTTGGCCTGTACGAGAGCATCGTCGTGGCCAACCATGCCAAAGCGGTCTTTTTGGATACGGAGCCTGCGCAATTTCAGATTGACGAGGACGCACTTCGTGCTTGCGTGACGCCGGCGACCAAGGCCATCGTCATCTGCACGCCCAACAATCCTACGGGCTGCATCCTCAATGCGGCATCGCTCGACGCCGTGGCACACGTGGCAGACCAGGCGGGCATATACGTAATCTGCGACGACGTATACAACCGCCTGGTCTACGTGGATGGCTACGAGCGCTTTGCCCAGCGCCACCCGGAGCTGCGCGATCAGACGGTGGTCATCGAGAGCTTCTCCAAGCCCTGGGCCATGACCGGCTGGCGCTTGGGCTGGCTCGCAGCCGCAGCCTCCGTCACCGCCGAGATCGCAAAGGCTCACCAATACTTAGTATCGAGCGCCGTTTCATTTGAGATGGACGCTGCAGCTCGAGCTCTGACCGTCGACCCCACCCCCATGCTCGAAGTCTACCGAGCTCGTCGCAAACGTGTACTCGCAGCCTTAAACGCCATGGGCCTCGACGTAGTGGAACCGGCAGGAGCCTTCTACACTTTCCCGAGCATCAAAAAGTTCGGCCTAACCAGCGAAGCCTTCTGCATCAAAGCCATCAAAGAGGCCAACGTAGCCCTAGTCCCCGGAAACTGCTTCGGCACCGAAGGCCACATCCGCCTCAGCTACTGCGTAAGCGATGAAAATCTGGACAAGGGCCTCCGCCGCCTGTCCACCTTCATTTCGACTTTGTAGTCCTCAGGGACGCAACACATCAGCCCACCGACATAAGGGTTATGCGTGGGGGCGTCGCTCAACGGAAAACCGGGCTGCCCATAGTTGACGTAGGCCGCGCCGCCAAAGGCCAGGCGCAAGGTTTTCGTAGATTCCGCACGAGCCGAAGAGCACTTAATGTGCTCTTCGTGCGAGCCAGGACTTGACCGAGCGAAAACCTTGCGCCTGGCCTTTGGCTGCGCGGCCGGATGGTGGAATTGTGTGCAGCCCGGTTTTCCGTTGACCGACGCCGGGGTCCCCGCCATAATACTTTCGGTTCACGCACGAATCCGCTGCCAGAGACAGCCGGTGCAAACGGGCATTGCCCGCGAGCTTAATGGGATATCCCGCCAGCCGAGGTGGTCGAGTAGATATGTCTTCTCGCCCCCGTCGCTCATGCAGCGCGGGGGCTTTCTTTTTGGACATGCCCCCGTCACGTCCTTGTGGCGGACCGTGCCCGGAAAGAATTCGAGGAGGTGTAATTCATGCCCCAGCAGTACAAAATCGACAAGGTTGCAGAGATCGAGTCCCGTATCGCCGAGAACGCCGGTCTGTTCGTCGTCAACTACAACGGTCTGACGGTTAAGCAGGCTCAGGAGCTGCGTCATCAGCTTCGCGAGTGCGGCGCCGAGATGAAGGTCTACAAGAACAACCTGGTCAAGATCGCTCTCAAGAACCAGGAGCAGCCCGAGCTCGACGAGATCCTCGCCGGCCCCGTCGCTTATGTGTTCTACGAGACCGAGCCGGTCGAGGCCGCTAAGGCCCTTAAGGACTTCTCCGCTAAGTCCAAGGGCGTCCTTGAGATCAAGGGCGGTATCTCCGACGGCAAGGCCGTTTCCGCTGATGATGTTAAGGCTATCGCCGAGCTGCCCACCAAGGATCAGCTTCTCGGCCAGATTGCCGGTCTCATCTCCGGTTTCGCTCGCGACATCGCTGTCTGCGTCAACGGCGTTTCCTCTGGTCTCGCTCGTTCGATCCAGCAGGTCTCCGAGCAGAAGGCAGCCTAGTCGCTGTTTTCACCCGCGGCGGCAACGCCGCACCCCTGGCGCATTCGCGCCGTGTTTTAACTGATCTCCGTGCACAGACACGGAAACCGAAAGGACTTAGAAATGGCTAAGCTTACCACCGATGAGATCATCGATGCTCTTAAGGAAATGACCCTTCTCGAGGCTTCCGAGCTCGTCAAGGCTATCGAGGACACCTTCGGCGTTTCCGCCGCTGCTCCTGCCGCTGTTGTCGCCGCTCCTGCTGCTGGCGCTGCTGAGGCCGAGGAGAAGACCGAGTTTGACGTCGTGCTCGAGGGCTTCGGCGACAACAAGATCCAGGTCATCAAGGCCGTCCGTGAGCTCACCAACCTTGGCCTGAAGGAGGCCAAGGAGGTCGTCGAGGGCGCTCCCAAGGCTGTTCTCGAGGGTGCCAAGAAGGAGGACGCCGAGGCTGCCAAGGAGAAGCTCGAGGCTGCTGGCGCTGCTGTCACCCTCAAGTAATCAGGCTTTCTCGCCAGATTTCTTTGCAGACGGGGTTCGCATTGCGAGCCCCGTCTTTTTTGTTTTTAGGTCCCTCGGTATCGGTTGCTCAAACTGCCATGTTCTGTGATTTGCGTCGTATCGGGTGTCCTGCCGTTGGGTAATAAAATTGCACCATTCGAGCAATAATTTGCGTTGACCTGCTGAAGAATTGTCCCTGCCTTGTAGCGACATATAGTTCCAGCGGTAAGATGCTTGGGTATCGCAATTTGGTCTGCGGCTGTGTGCCGCACGCATGGGGCGCTTTTGCGCCTGCGAAAGGATCTTTGAATAACATGAAGGCAATCATCCCCGCCGCCGGTCTTGGCACGCGTTTTCTGCCTGGCACCAAGTGCACGCCCAAAGAGATGCTGCCGGTGCTCGACAAGCCCGTCATTCAGTACGTCGTCGAGGAGGCGCTCGACCCCGAGGAAGTCGACGATGCCATCATCGTTACTTCTCCCGGTAAGCCCGAGCTACTGAACTACTTCCAGCCCGATCGCTCGCTCGAGAACCTGCTGCGCGAGCGCGGCAAGAACGCCTATGCCGATGCCGTCGCCCACGCTGGCGGTATGCCGGTCGACTTCCGTTATCAGTACGAGCCCAAGGGCCTCGGCCATGCTATCCGCTCTGCTGCCGACGCCGTAGCAGGGGAGAACTTCCTGGTTCTTCTGGGCGACTACGTTGTGCCTAATCGCGACATCTGCGACAAGATGCTCGCCGTTTCCAAGGAGCACGGTGGCGCTTCGGTTATCGCCGTCGCTGCTTGCTCGCCCGAGGAAGTCAGCCGCTACGGCGTTATCGCCGGTGAGCGCGTCGGTTCGCTCGAGGGTGCCGAGGACGTTGCCGATGCAGAGCCGGGCGCTGTCTGGCGTATCGGCGGTCTGGTTGAGAAGCCCGCTCCCGAGGCTGCTCCGTCCAACCTGTACATCGTCGGTCGCTACCTGCTGAGCCCGCTAGTCATGGACCTGCTGGCCGATCAGCAGGCCGGTAAGGGCGGCGAGATCCAGCTCACCGACGCCATGGCCCGTTCGCTCGACCGCGAGGCCATGTACGCCGTCGTCATCGACCCGCTGTCGGGCTACGACACCGGCACTCCCTCTGGTTGGATGGCCACTAACGCCCTCATGGCTGCAAACGACCCCCGCTTTGCCGATGCCTTCTGGGACGCCATCGACGAGCGCGGCGGATTGATGCGCAAGTAAGCCTTCGGGCACCGACATTTACGGGCGTGGACCTCGGTTCGCGCCCGTTTTTTATAAGAGCTGCGATTGCTAGCTCTCTGTTCACATAAAATATATGAACAGATGTTCGATACACATACATCTACCTGCGTGTTTTCTGTCGAAAAACTTTGCTACTCCAAAAACTCAATCGCGTCAAGGCTTTTCTTGCCCAACGGTCGGTACCTGATAAACTATTAGGTTGCGATAACTGGCGAAGCTATGCCTCGCCAACCCACCGAGCATTTCCGTGAAGGAGGAAAAACCTGGTGACCTACGCATACACTGCCACTGAGCGCAAGCGCGTCAGCTTCGGGAAAATCCCGGAGGCCATGGAGCTCCCCAACCTTATCTCTGTTCAAAGGGAATCCTTTGAGCGTTTTAAGGACGAGGGCCTTCGTGAGGCGTTCAAGGAATCCAGCCCCATCCAGAGCCAGAACCATGTTCTCGAGGTTACCTTCGGCGAGCATCAGTTCGGCGACCCCGCGCACACCGTCGAGGAGTGCCGCGAGAAGGATATGACCTATCAGGCTCCGCTTCTGACCGACGTCCGTCTCACCAACAAGGAGACCGGCGAGATCAAGGAGCAGCTCGTCTTTATGGGCGACTTCCCCATGATGACCGATCAGGGCACCTTCATCATCAACGGTACCGAGCGTATCGTCGTCTCGCAGCTCGTCCGCTCCCCGGGCGTGTACTACAGCTCCGAGATGGATTCGGGCAAGCAGATCTACAAGGCCCAGATCATCCCGTCCCGCGGTGCCTGGCTTGAGTTTGAGGTCGACAAGCGCGACCAGCTCATGGTCTCCATCGACCGTAAGCGCAAGCAGAGCGCCACGATGTTCCTGCGCGCCCTTGGCATCGCCGTCACCAACGACGACATCATCGAGCTGCTCGGCAACTCCGATGTGATCAAGCGCACCCTGGAGCGCGACACCGCCCTTACCCGCGAGGACGCCCTCATCGAGATCTACCGTCGCCTGCGCCCGGGCGAGCCTCCCACCGTGGACGCTTCCCGCAGCCTGCTCGAGGGCCTGCTCTTTAACCCGCAGCGCTACGATCTGGCCCGCGTCGGTCGTTACAAGGTCAACAAGAAACTCAACCTCACCACCGAAGAAGAGGTCACGGTGCTCACCGACGAGGATATCGTCGCGACGCTGCGCTACCTCCTGTCCCTCGCTGCCGGCGAGCAGGGCTTCAAGGTCGACGACATCGACCACTTCGGCAACCGCCGCATCCGCACCGTCGGCGAGCTCGTCGCCAACCAGTTCCGTATCGGCATGAGCCGTATGGAGCGCGTCGTCCGTGAGCGCATGAGCTCCCAGGACATCGACGAGATCACCCCGCAGTCGCTCATCAACATCCGCCCGATCGTGGCCTCCATCAAGGAGTTCTTCGGTTCCTCGCAGCTCTCGCAGTTCATGGACCAGGCGAACCCCCTGACCGGTCTGACCCACAAGCGCCGTCTGTCCGCACTCGGCCCTGGTGGTCTTGCCGGCCACAAGTCCGGCTCCAGCCGCCGCACCAACGTGCCGACGGCCGTCCGCGACGTTCACAACTCGCACTACAGCCGCATGTGCCCGATCGAGACCCCCGAAGGCCCCAACATCGGCCTGATCGGCTCGCTCGCCCTCTACGCCCGCGTCAACGAGTATGGCTTCATCGAGGCCCCGTTCCGTCGCGTCGAGAACGGCGTTGCCACCGACCAGATCGACTGGATGACCGCTGACGAGGAAGAGAAGCACGTCATCGCGCCGGCCAACACGCCGCTCGATCCCAAGACCAACGAGTTCATCACGACCGATGCCGAGGGCAAGATCGTCCGTCCGCACACCGTGATCGCCCGTACCCGCGACTTCGACGGCTCCTTCGGCGCTCCCGCCGACGTGCCTGTCGAGGACGTCGACTACATGGATGTCTCGCCGCGTCAGATGCTGTCCGTCGCAGCCACGCTGATTCCGTTCCTTGAGCACGACGACGCCAAGCGTACGCTGATGGGCGCTAACATGCAGCGTCAGGCCGTGCCGCTGGTTCACCCAGCCGCTCCCTATGTCGGTACCGGCATGGAGCGTCGCGCCGCTCTGGACTCCGGCGAGGTCACCCTGGCCAAGAACGCCGGCGAGGTCATCTTTGCCGACGCCGCCAAGATCATCGTCAAGCATGCCGGCGGCATGGACGAGTATCACCTGGCCAAGTACCAGCGCTCCAACCAGTCCACCTGCATCAACCACCGTCCGCTCGTGCGCGTCGGTGACACCGTTGAGCAGGGCGAGCCCCTGGCCGACGGTCCTTCGACCGATCACGGCGAGCTCGCACTGGGCCAGAACCTCACCGTGGCCTACATGCCGTGGGAAGGCTTTAACTACGAGGACGGTATCGTCGTGTCCGAGCGCCTGGTGGCCGAGGACCTGCTGACGACCATCAACATCACCCGTCACGAGATCGACGCCCGCGACACCAAGCTCGGCCCCGAGGAGATCACCCGCGAGATCCCGAACCTCTCCGAGGACATGCTTGCCAACCTCGACGAGGACGGCATCATCCGCATCGGCGCCGAGGTCGGCCCTGGCGACATCCTGGTCGGTAAGGTCACGCCTAAGGGCGAGAGCGCTCTGACCGCCGAGGAGCGCCTGCTGCGCGCCATCTTCGGTGCCAAGGCCCACGATGTCCGTGACACCTCCCTTAAGATGCCTCACGGCGCTTACGGCCGCGTCATCGACGTCGTCCGCTTTAGCCGCGAGAACGGCGACGACCTGGCCCCCGGCGTCAACGAGCAGGTGCGCGTCTACGTCGCCCAGCGTCGTAAGATCCAGCAGGGCGATAAGATCGCCGGCCGCCACGGCAACAAGGGTGTTATCTGTAACGTTCTGCCGGTCGAGGACATGCCCTACATGGCTGACGGTACCCCGATCGACGTTATCCTCAACCCGCTGGGCGTTCCTTCGCGTATGAACGTCGGCCAGCTGCTCGAGTGCCACCTTGGCTGGGCTGCTGCCTGCGGTTGGGATACCGAGCAGGCCGACTCCGACAAGTATGTCCCCGGTCCGTTCTTCACCGCCACGCCCGTCTTCGACGGAGCCAAGGAGGACGAGATCGCCGAGGTCATCCGTCGCGCCAACAAGAACATGCTCAACAAGGCCACCGCTGCCTTTGGCGATCACATGCGTCCCGAGTTCGTCACCCAGCTTGACGAGCGCGGCAAGACCCGTCTGTTCGACGGCCGTACCGGCGAGGAGTTCCGCGAGCCCATTACCGTGGGTACGTCCTACATCCTCAAGCTCGGCCACATGGTCGACGACAAGATCCACGCCCGTTCGACTGGCCCTTACAGCCTGGTTACCCAGCAGCCTCTGGGCGGCAAGGCCCAGTTCGGCGGCCAGCGCTTCGGCGAGATGGAAGTTTGGGCACTGTACGCTTACGGCGCTTCCAACGTCCTGCAGGAGATCCTGACCGTCAAGTCCGACGATACCGTGGGCCGCGTCAAGACCTACGAGTCCATCGTCAAGGGCGAGAACGTTCCTGTCCCGGGTATCCCCGAGTCCTTCAAGGTTCTCGTCAAGGAGATCCGCTCCCTCGCGCTGGACATCGAGCCCATGCACGATGCCGACGAGGACGCCTCCGCCCCTGTGACCGCCGAGGAGACCTCTGCTCTCGACGACCTGGCTGCGCTCGCCGGCGTTGACACCGACGTCGAGGCCGAGGATGCCGAGACCGCCGAGGCACCCGAGGCTGTCGCCGCCACGACCACTGATAAGGAGTAGTTGACTGTGGCAGATTTCGAAGCTACTGATTTTGACTCGGTAAAGATCTCCCTTGCCTCCGCCGACCAGATCCGTTCCTGGTCGCACGGTGAGGTCAAGAAGCCGGAGACCATCAATTACCGTACCCTCAAGCCCGAGAAGGACGGCCTGTTCTGCGAGAAGATCTTCGGTCCCGCCAAGGACTGGGAGTGCTCCTGCGGCAAGTACAAGGGCATCCGCTTTAAGGGCATCGTCTGCGAGCGCTGCGGCGTCGAGGTCACCTCGGCCAAGGTGCGTCGCGACCGCATGGGCCACATCGAGCTCGCCGCTCCCGTGTCCCACATCTGGTACTTCAAGAGCCCCACGAGCTTCCCGATGAGCCGTATGCTCGACATCAAGTCCAAGGACCTCGAGAAGGTTCTGTACTTTGCCAGCTACATCATCACCGAGGTTGACTACGAGGCTCGCGAGGCCGACGCTGACGACCTGCGCGAGGAGCTCGCCGCCGATCTGGAAGAGATCGATGCCGAGTGCGCCCGCCAGATCGAGTCCCTCAAGGAGCAGGGCGACCCCGAGAACTTTGACGAGTTCTCCGACGAGGAGCCGCTGACCCCCGAGGAGATCGCCTCTGGCATCGTCGACATCGAGGAAGAGTGCAAGGACGAGAAGCAGCTCCGCACGGACGCCTTCAACGCCTTCATGAAGCTCACCGAGCGCGACCTCATCTCCGATGAGCCGCTGTTCCGCGAGATGACCCGCTACTACTCCATGTACTTCAAGGGTGGCATGGGTGCCGAGGCCGTCCGCGACCTGCTCGCTGCCATCGACCTTCCTTCCGAGGCCGAGAAGCTCAAGGCCATCATTGCCGACGAGGATTCCCAGAAGCAGAAGCGCGAGAAGGCCGTCAAGCGCCTCGAGGTCGTTGACGCCTTCCTGAAGGGTGGCAACAGCCCCGCGAACATGATCCTGGATGTCATCCCGGTCATTCCGCCCGATCTGCGCCCGATGGTCCAGCTCGACGGCGGTCGCTTTGCCGCGTCCGACCTCAACGACCTGTATCGTCGCGTGATCAACCGTAACAACCGACTCAAGCGCCTGCTCGACCTGGACGCCCCTGCGATCATCGTGAACAACGAGAAGCGCATGCTCCAGGAGTCCGTGGACGCCCTGTTCGACAACGGCCGTCGTGGTCGCCCGGTCTCTGGCCGTGGCGGTCGCCCGCTCAAGTCGCTCGCCGAGGCCCTCAAGGGCAAGCAGGGTCGTTTCCGTCAGAACCTGCTGGGCAAGCGTGTCGACTACTCCGGCCGTTCGGTAATCGTTACCGACCCCAAGTTGCTGCTGCACCAGTGCGGTCTGCCCAAGACCATGGCGCTGGAGCTCTTCAAGCCCTTCGTCATGAAGCGCCTGGTCGAGCTCGGCAAGGTCGAGAACATCAAGGGCGCCAAGCGCGCTATCGACCGCGGTGCCACCTTTGTGTGGGATATCCTCGAAGAGGTCATCGACGGCCGCGTCGTGCTGCTCAACCGTGCACCGACCCTGCACCGTCTGTCCATCCAGGCCTTTGAGCCGGTGCTGGTCGAGGGCAAGGCTATCCACCTGCATCCGCTGGTCTGCTCGCCCTTCAACGCCGACTTCGACGGCGACCAGATGTCTGTCCATGTGCCGCTGTCCAGCCAGGCTCAGGCCGAGGCTCGCGTGCTTATGCTCTCTGCGAACAACCTGCGCTCGCCGGCATCCGGCAAGCCGGTTAACATCCCCTCGCAGGACATGATCATCGGTGTGTACTACCTGACCCAGGTCCGCGACGGTCTGCCGGGCGAGAACCACGTGTTCGCCAGCTTCGACGACGCGCTGCACGCCTATGACTGCCGCTCCGAGGTCGACATGCAGGCCAAGATTCAGGTCCGCGTGTCCGCTGCCGACGCCAATGTCATCAACGAGGACGGCACCCGTATCTTCCGCGTCAAGAACGGCAAGAACGAGTTTGTCGACTACGACGTCACCGGCAACAAGACCGCGCGCTTCGAGACCTCTATCGGCCGCATCATCTTCAACCGCCAGTGCCTGCCCGAAGACTACGAGTTCATGAACTACAAGATGGTCAAGGGCGACGTGGCCAAGCTGGTTGCGGACTGCTGCGATCGCTATCCCGAGGCCAAGGTCGGCCCGATCCTCGACGCCATCAAGTACTCCGGCTTCCACTACGCTACCCGCGCCGGCCTCACCATCTCGGTGTGGGACGCTCTCATCCCTGCCGAGAAGCAGGAGCTGCTCGATCGCGCCCAGGCCAACGTCGACCAGATCAACGAGTACTTCGAGGAGGGCTTCATCAACGAGACGGAGCGCCACATCGAAGTCGTTAACGAGTGGACCGCTTGTACCGATAAGGTTGCAGCGCTCATGCTCGACTTGTTCGACGAGGAGAACCCGCTCTACATGATGGCCGACTCCGGCGCCCGTGGTTCTAAGACCCAGCTGCGTCAGCTCGGCGGCATGCGTGGCCTGATGGCAGACATGTCCGGCGAGACGATCGACCTACCCATTAAGGCGAACTTCCGCGAGGGCCTGCTGCCGCTCGAGTACTTCATTTCGACCTACGGCGCCCGTAAGGGCCTGGTCGATACCGCATCCCACACCTCAGACTCTGGTTACCTGACCCGTCGTCTGGTCGACGTGGCCCAGGACGTCATCGTCCGCGAGGAGGACTGCGGTACGCACGAGGGCGTCACCTACAACCTCATCATCCCCGGCACCACCGACCTCAACACCGACCTCGTCGGCCGTTGCTTCATTGAGGACGTCGTGGCTCCCGATGGCACCGTGCTTTTTGAGCAGGACGGCTACATCGAGAAGGTCGCCGACATCCAGAAGATGGTCGATGCCGGCCTTAAGAAGGTCAAGCTTCGCGCGCTGCTCACCTGCCGCTCCAAGTACGGCGTGTGCCAGAAGTGCTACGGCTGGGATCTTTCCACCCGTCGTCCGGTCGCCATCGGTACCGCGGTCGGCATTATTGCCGCCCAGTCCATCGGCGAGCCCGGTACGCAGCTTACGATGCGTACCATTCACTCCGGCGGCGTCGCTGGCGTCGACGATATTACGCAGGGTCTGCCTACGGTCAGCCGTATGTTCGATATCGTCGGCAACGTCAACGAGAAGATCCTGGGTCGCGAGGCCGAGCTGGCTCCGTACTCTGGTCACCTCTCGATTAAGCCCGAGAAGTCCGAGTACGTGCTGACGCTCACCGACTCCGAGGATCACACCCGTGTCCTCGACGAGCGTCGTGTCCCCGCTTCGGTGCGCTTCATGCCCGAGATCGAGGACGGCTGCGAGGTTCGCGCTGGCGACCAGATCACCAAGGGCTTCGTTAACTTCCGCAACCTGCGCAAGCTGACCGACATCGAGTCGACGATGCACACCTTCGTCGAGAGCGTCAAGGACGTCTACACCAGCCAGGGCGTCGACCTGAACGACAAGCACATCGAGGTGCTCGCACGCCAGATGCTGCGTCGCGTTCAGATCACCAACCCCGGCGACTCCAAGTACCTGCTTGGTCAGTACGTCGACCGCTACGAGTTTGCCGACGAGGTCGAGCGCGTTGCCCGTCTGGGCGGTCAGGCTCCCGTGGCCGAGCCCGTCATCCTGGGTACGCTCAAGGTCGCGTCCAACATCGACTCCTGGCTGTCGAGCGCTTCGTTCATTCGTACCGCTGGCGTCCTTACCGAGGCTGCCATCGAGGGCAAGGTCGACCACCTGCTCGACCTTAAGTCCAACGTCATCGTCGGTAAGAAGATCCCGGCTGGTACCGGCCTCAAGCCGTACGCCAACGCCAAGCTGACGTATCGCACGGCCGACGGCTACGTGGACATCGACGGCCCGGCTTCGCCCAACGCCAAGTCGCTGCCCGAGTGGGCTCCTGTGGAGCTCAAGGACCTGGACGAGCAGCTCCCGCAGCAGCTCGACTGGGCCGGCTACGACGAGTTCGGTGGTGCTGACGGTTCGTTCACCCGCAACGGCCACACCATCTCCGCCGAGAAGGCTCGTCTGTACCTGTTCGACGATCTGGGCGTGTCGCAGCGCTGGACCAACAAGTTCAGCGAGGTTGGCATCGAGACGGTCGGCGACCTGGTTGGCAAGTCCGAGGAGGATCTGCTGCGCATCGATGGCATCGGCGCCAAGGCGATCGAGGAGCTCCGTGACGGCCTGGAGGCCCACGATCTGCTCTACATCCTCGAGAACAACGACGACGTTGCCGACGAGGAAGACCTCTCGCAGCTGCTGCAGATGGTCTTTAGCCCCGACGGTCCGGACGATATCCTGCTGGGTACCTCCGCTCCGACGCATCACGCCGACGCCGACGAGGAGCTCCTGGGCGCCCCGATCGACGACAAGAAGGCTCCCGCCAACGGTGCCATCAACGAGGACATGGCTTCCCTCGACGAGTTGCTCAACCAGCTCGTAGACACCGACGACGCCGAAGAGGCCAAGGACAACGACGAGGAGTAATTAGTTCCGCCGTTCTAACGAACGGCGGCGACCTCCGTCGCTGCGCGGCCCCCAGAGCTACAATCTGTCATTCAAAAGGCAGGGCATGACCAAAAGGTCAATGCCCTGCCTTTTTCATGCCATCTTGTACGCTCTGGGGGCCGCTCGCTTGCGTATGCTCAACCTGTTGCGTTCCGTTGATCCCTTGCCAAAAAGGGACAGGTTTATTTTGGTAGGTTTTTCCTGCTTGGATTTGAAACATTTCGTTCGGTCAAAGCGTATCTATGGTGAGGACCTCATCAAGAACCATCAGCGTCACCGGGAGGTGATTATGGAAGAACAAACTTTTAGACAGGCGGTCGAAGATCACCGGGATGTCGTGTTTCGAATCGCATTGACGTACCTGCGCGATCGTGCCGATGCCGACGATATTGCCCAAGATGTCTTTCTTAAGTTGCTTAAAAGCGATGGACACTTTGAAAGTTGGGAACATCTTCGCCGCTGGCTTATCCGGGTCACGATCAATGAATGCAAATCTCTCTTTCGAAAGCCGTGGAGACGCGTGGAGGATATTGAAAGTCTGACCGATTCGCTTTCGGCGGCGCAGGATGAGACCAAGGCGGTCTTGTCAGACGTTATGCGACTTCCGGAGCGATTCCGTGTTCCCATCGTGCTCTATTACTATCTGGGCTTTTCGACCTCAGAGATTGCCGAGTTACTGCATGTGCCAGCCGCTACCGTTCGAACGCGTTTAGCTCGCGGTCGATCGAAGCTCAAATTCATCCTAGAGGAGGGCGACCGTGAAATCCAATCAAATCAAGCAGGCCTTCGAGTCCGTCCAAGCCGATAGCGATCTTGCCGACCGTGTTCTTTATGCCGCTGCTGGTGAGCCGCTTCGCCGAAAGGGTCACGCGAAGCCTCTGTATGTTGCCGTGATCGGATGCCTTGCCGGAGTGCTGGCGACCGGAGGGGTCGCCTACGCCGTCGTCAATTCCAGTTATTTTGCCTCTGCCTGGGGAAACCATGGCAACGGAGAGTCCGTTACCTGGACTCAAGGTGGCTCGTCGGGGACTAAATATACCTACACCAGAGAGTTTGGTGATGGTATCGCGCCCCAAAGCTTGGAGGGTTCAGTACAGAAGGTCAATCTGTCCGTCGAGGGCAACGGCTATACACTCGACATTCATGATATGGCTATCGACCAAAACGGCTGCGGTGCTGTGACGTTTACGCTGTCCAATCCAAATGGTGTTAACTACTACAAGCCGGCAGCAGAGACAGGCGAACTTGTTCTCTATGGTGAAGAAGAACAAGGCATCGGTACACCCAGCATGAACTTCGGCGAGGAATGGGCTGATACACGCTGCACCATTGATAAGGACACATCAAGCGATACTGTCATTAATGGCACGATGTACTTTGCTTCTATGGATCGCGAGCGAGGTTTTCAACATGCGGTCACCTGGAATATCTCGTGGACCGAGGGCGAAGGAGAGGATGCGAAGCCGTTCGAGGCATCGACACCCGAGTTTAGCGTTGGAGCGTACGTCGATACTAAGGAACTCCGCTCCGATGACACGCCTCTCGAGATCAGCCCGTTTTCCATCCAGACGCACATCGATGATCTGGGCATTGACGCAGTCACGAAGAAGTTGACGGTTACCTACAAGGATGGATCGGAGCAGATTATCGAAGATGACGACGCAGGGGCGTTCAACTTATATTTTTCTTATACGCGCAATAGCGGAGAGAACATCTGGGTGCCAACGAAGTTGATTGATGTCGACCAAGTGGTCTCAGTAACGCTTGAGGGCACACGCTGCACTTCAACAGGGGGCGCCGAAACGTCGGAACCCTTTACCATCGTCTATTCGTAAGGTCTAGGCCGCTTCCTGCTAGAGGAAGCGGCCATTTTCGTGTTACATGGACGGCTGGAATGGGCACTTGCGCACAGGAGGGGATTCCTTTTGTGTAGGCTTTGCGGAAATGTGCCAATTTTGGGATACGCCCGGCGGCGTGGTCTGTTGACGACACAGCTAACGCCACGTATCCTATCGAACTGCGTGTTTCGTAGGGGGATGCTGACCCCTCGATTCAAGCCGTTGCACTTTACAGAAAGCTGGAATCATTCGAGAAGGAGTACGCTTTGCCTACTATTAACCAGCTGGTTCGCCAGGGCCGTCGTTCCGTGCCCAAGAAGTCCAAGAACGCTGCTCTGCAGCACAACTCCCAGAAGCGCGGCGTGTGCACCCGCGTCTTCACCACGAGCCCCAAGAAGCCGAACTCGGCTCTTCGTAAGGTTGCCCGTGTTCGCCTTGTCAACGGCATCGAAGTTACCGCTTACATCCCGGGTGAGGGCCACAACCTGCAGGAGCACTCCATCGTGCTCGTCCGCGGCGGTCGTGTCCGTGACCTCCCTGGTGTCCGTTATCACGTCATCCGTGGCGCCTACGACGCTGCTCCGGTCCAGAACCGTATGCAGGCCCGTTCCAAGTACGGTGCTAAGCGCCCCAAGGCTAAATAAGCCAGATAACGTTTTGATACTTTCGCCGTGTGCCGCCTAAGCGCCGCACGGTAGACACTTAAGGAGATTTCACATGCCGCGTCGTGCAGCAGCTAATCGTCGTGAGGTTCAGCCTGACGCCGTTTACAACAACCGCCTGGTGACTCAGCTCATCAACAAGGTCCTTCTTGACGGCAAGAAGGCCACCGCTGAGCGCATCGTTTACACCGCTTTCGAGATCGTTGCCGAGAAGTCCGAGGGTGGCGACGCTCTCGCTACCTTCAAGAAGGCTATGGACAACGTCAAGCCCACGCTCGAGGTTAAGCCCAAGCGTGTCGGTGGCGCTACCTATCAGGTCCCGATGGAGGTCAACTCCCGTCGTTCCACCGCTCTGGGTATCCGCTGGATCGTCAACTTCTCCCGCGCTCGCAAGGAGAAGACCATGGCCGAGCGTCTCGCCAACGAGATCCTCGACGCCTCCAACGGCCTGGGCGCTTCCGTCAAGAAGCGTGAGGACGTCTTCAAGATGGCCGAGGCCAACCGCGCGTTCTCTCACTATCGTTGGTAAGTTAAGGTAAGGAACTAACATGGCTAAGCCTAAGTACAAGCTTTCCGATACCCGTAACATCGGCATCATGGCTCACATCGATGCCGGTAAGACCACCACGACCGAGCGTATTCTTTACTACACCGGTAAGACCCACAAGATCGGTGAGGTTCATGAGGGCGCTGCCACCATGGACTGGATGGTTCAGGAGCAGGAGCGCGGCGTAACCATTACCTCCGCTGCTACCACCTGCTTCTGGAACAAGGACGGCAAGGACTACCGCATCCAGATCATCGACACCCCGGGCCACGTTGACTTCACCGCCGAGGTCGAGCGCTGCCTGCGCGTCCTCGATGGCGCTGTCGCCGTCTTCGACGCCGTTGCCGGCGTTCAGCCCCAGTCTGAGACCGTTTGGCGTCAGGCTTCTACCTTCAACGTTCCCCGCATCGCCTTCATCAACAAGTATGACCGCGTGGGCGCTGACTTCTTCAACGCTATCGAGACCATGAAGGATCGTCTCGACGCTAACGCCGTGGCCGCTCAGGTCCCGATGGGCGCCGAGGACAACTTCTGGGGCGTCATCGACCTGGTCACCATGACTGCATGGGACTTCAAGGCCGACGAGAAGGGCATGACCTACCCCGAGCCGATGGACGAGATCCCGGCTGAGTTCGCCGACATCGCTGCCACCAAGCGCGAGGAGCTCCTCGACGCTGCTGCCAGCTTTGACGACGAGCTCATGGAGAAGATCCTCATGGAGGAGGACTTCACCGTCGAGGAGCTCAAGGCTGCTCTGCGTAAGGGCGTTCTGGCCAACGAGCTCAACCTCGTCTTCGTGGGCTCCGCCTACAAGAACAAGGGCGTCCAGGAGCTGCTCGACGCTGTCGTCGACTACCTGCCCAGCCCGCTCGACGTTGAGGCCGTCACCGGTACCGATCCGGACACCGGCGAGGAGATCCAGCGTCATCCTTCCTTCGACGAGCCCTTCTCCGGCCTGGTCTTCAAGATCATGACCGACCCGTTCGTCGGTAAGCTCACCTATGTCCGCGTTTACTCCGGCCGCGCCGAGTCCGGCTCCTACGTTGTTAACGCTTCCAACGGTCAGCGCGAGCGTCTCGGCCGCATCCTCGAGATGAACGCCGCCGAGCGTATCGACCGTGACGACGCTGCCGCCGGCGACATCGTCGCTTGCGTCGGCTTCAAGAACTCCACCACTGGTGACACCCTGTGCGCCGAGGGCAAGGAGATCGTCCTCGAGAAGATCGAGTTCGCTAAGCCCGTTATCGACGTTGCCATCGAGCCCAAGACCAAGGCCGAGCAGGACAAGATGTCCCTGGCTCTGACCAAGCTCGCCGAGGAGGACCCGACCTTCCAGGTGTCCACCAACCACGAGACCGGCCAGACCATCATCGCCGGCATGGGCGAGCTGCACCTCGAGATCATCGTCGACCGTCTGCTCCGCGAGTTCAAGGTTGACGCTAACGTTGGTAAGCCCCAGGTTGCCTACCGCGAGACCGCTGGTCACGACGTCGAGAAGGCTGAGGGCAAGTTCGTCCGTCAGTCCGGTGGTCGCGGTCAGTACGGCCACGCCGTCATCAAGCTCGAGAAGATGGAGGAGGGCTTCGGCTACGAGTTCGTCAACGCTATCGTCGGCGGCGTCGTGCCCAAGGAGTACATCCCGTCCATCGACAAGGGCATCCAGGAGGCCCTGAACACCGGTGTTATCGCCGGCTTCCCGGTCCTCGACGTTAAGGTCACCCTGTTCGACGGTTCTTACCACGAGGTCGACTCCTCCGAGGCCGCCTTCAAGATCGCCGGCTCCATGGCTATCAAGGACGCCCTCAAGAAGTCCGATCCGCAGCTGCTCGAGCCGATCATGGCTGTCGAGGTCGAGACCCCCGAGCAGTACATGGGCGACGTTATGGGCAACCTCTCCGGTCGCCGCGGCAAGATCGAGGGCATGGAGGATCGCAAGAACAGCAAGCTCATCCGTGCCAAGGTGCCGCTGGGCGAGATGTTCGGTTACGCTACCGACCTTCGCTCCCAGACCCAGGGCCGTGCATCCTACACGATGCAGTTCGACTCTTATGAGCCCGCGCCCAAGTCCATCGTGGACGAGGTCATGAGCAAGAACGCCTAAGTTTGAGCTCCCTGTTACGTAATCCGCGAGAACATCTCTCGCACTCTTTGGAGGTTTAAGTTGGCTACCCAGAAGATCCGCATTCGCCTCAAGGGCTATGATCACGAGGTCGTCGATCAGTCCGCGAAGCTCATCGTCGAGACCGCTCAGAAGACCGGCGCTCGCGTTTCCGGTCCTGTCCCCCTGCCCACCGAGCGCAACCTGTACACGGTTATCCGCTCGCCGCACGTGAACAAGGACTCCCGTGAGCAGTTCGAGATGCGCACCCACAAGCGCCTCATCGACATCCTCGACCCCACCTCGGGCACCGTTGATTCGCTCATGCGTCTCGACCTCCCCGCTGGCGTCGACATCGACATCAAGCTCTAAGCGATATCGCTCATAGCTTAAAGGGCCCCGCTGCCGTTACGGTAGCGGGGCCCTTTTGTTTTGAATGGTGGTTTGGACTGTCGGACAATGCTGACGAGTAGGTGGCTGCGGCGCCCTATTCGCTCACGGGACGCAGCGATGCCTCCTCAGAATGGAAGGATCGCAAGTCGTCTTCCGTTTCGATGCACGCGCGACCAAAGGCATCAACGGTTTTAAAGATGCCGCGTGCCAGCTCGTCTCCAGCGGGTGAGCGGGCGATAACGTGCTTCCCAATCCAATTGAGGTGAGCGATATATTCGTCGTGGACGGGCGCGAGCGGACCGGCGTCTTTTTCCTTGGCGTTGAGGCGTTCTGCCCAGGCATCTATAGCGTCTATAACTGCGTGATAGACCTCATCGAGGAGCATGTCGACAGCTGGAACGTTCTCGTTAAGGTCCGAGAGACCGATTGCCGGCAGGCCGCCATCGGGCACCTCTTGGGGCGCATAGTTCACATTGACACCAATGCCACAGACGGCGAAAGGTTTGCCTTCGTTATCGCGTGCGGCCTCGACCAGAATGCCGCCGAGTTTGCGTCCACGCGCGACCAGGTCGTTGGGCCATTTGAGGCCAATCTCGTTTGCAAGACCCTGTTTTTCGAGCGCCTCGAGCACCGCTAGGCCGCTGACGGCAGCAAGACCAGAGTACTTCGCAGGATTAACGCATGGACGCAGGACAATCGAAAGCAATAGGTTGCCGGCGGTTGAATCCCACTTGTGGCCGCGCCGGCCGCGTCCTGCTGTCTGAGCCCGGGCGGCAAGTCCTGTGCCGTGCGGCGCTCCCTGTTTTCCTGCTTCGAGCAGGTCATCGTTGGTCGATCCGGTTACGTCGACTATCGTTAATTTGGCATCCATAACGGCTGCTACCTCCTTAATGAATAAGTGAATAACGCAATGGTGTCGAGAGAGACACAATGTGAAGCCTTTGTCGCATTTGGACAATTTAATGTTAACACGTTAACAACGACTGAAATGCGCTATCCTCTCTTGGTCGATGTAAACACGTCAACAACTCAAAGGAGGTTAGTGATGGGTTTCACGATTCTTGGAACAGGCTCGGCGCTTCCTAAGCGCAGTGTTTCCAATGACGAGCTGTCCGAGTTCCTCGATACCTCGGATGAGTGGATTTTTACCCGCACAGGTATTAAGAGTCGCCACGTCTGCACCACCGAGTCACTTGACGACCTTGCCGTAGCGGCGAGCGAGCGGGCACTTCAGGTGTCCGGAATCGACGCAAGCCAGTTGGATCTGATCGTCTGCTCGACGACGACGGGTGACCACCTTGTTCCCGCCGAGGCGTGTGCCGTTGCTGAGCGACTGGGCGCGACGTGCCCTGCCTTCGATGTCTCGGCTGCCTGCGCCGGCTTCGTATTTGCGCTCGATGTTGCCGAGGGCTATATCGCCCGAGGACGAGCCAAGCATGTGCTTGTCGTTGCCGCCGAGCAGATGACGCGCGCGCTCGACTGGACCGACCGCGCCACCTGTGTGCTCTTTGGCGATGGGGCAGGCGCCGCGGTGATTGAGGCTGGGGGAGACAGCCCCCTTGCCGTTGAGCTTTCGACGGCGCCCGACGTCGAGACGTTGTGCGTTCCCGGTCTGGTCGGCACCTCGCCGTTTAAGGCCTCCGCAGATAGCGAGAGCGTGCTGTCCATGAATGGCCGCCGCGTGTTCAAGTTCGGCGTCAACGCGATTTGCGACACGGTCCATAAGCTTGCGAGCGATGCGGGCATTTCGGTCGAGGACATCGACCATTTTGTATTCCATCAGGCTAACGAACGAATCCTGAGTCAGGCGGTCAAGCGCCTCGGTGTGCCAGACAAGCGCGTGGTTCGAACGCTGCGCGAGACCGGCAACATTTCGAGCGCATGCATTCCGCTTGCCCTCGACCGGCTGGCAAACGCCGGTGCACTTCACACGGGCGACACCATCACCCTCGTTGGATTTGGCGCCGGTCTGGATATAGGTGGCTATCTACTTCGTTGGAAGTAGTTGCACATAGGAAATAAAAACGCCCCTAGGGCACAAACTAAAGGAGAACTACCATGGCAGATCAGAAGACCTTCGAGCGCGTTTGCGATGTTATCCGCGAGACCGCCGGTCTTGACGACGTCGAGATGAAGCCCGAGTCCACGCTCGAGGAGATTGGTCTCGACAGTCTGGGCACCGTCGAGATCCTCGTCGCCGTTGAGGACGAGTTTGGCATCCAGCTCGATACCGAGGAGAACCCCAAGACGGTCGGCGAGTTCGCCGATACGGTCGAGGCGGCATTGGAGAAGTAGAGATGCTCAAGACTCCTCTCTGCGATCTGCTCGGCATCGAAAAGCCCGTGTTCCAGGGCGGTATGGCCTGGATCGCCGACGCCTCGCTGGCGTCCGCAGTGTCCGAGGCGGGCGGCTTAGGGATTATCGCGGCCATGAACGCCGACGCCAACTGGCTGCGCGACCAGATTCATGAGCTGCGCGCCAGGACGGATAAGCCCTTTGGCGTCAACGTCATGCTCATGAGCCCGTTTGCCGACGAGGTCGCGCGGGTCGTGATTGACGAGCGGGTGCCGGTCGTCGTGACGGGTGCCGGCAATCCCACCAAGTACATGAAGGCGTGGAACGAGGCGGGCATCAAGGTCATCCCGGTCGTTGCCTCGGTGGCGCTGGCGCGCCTCGTGGCGCGTCGTGGAGCCACTGCCGTGGTTGCCGAGGGTACCGAATCAGGCGGCCATATTGGCGAGACCTCGACGATGGCACTGGTGCCGCAGGTTGTCGATGCGGTCGATATTCCCGTGGTTGCGGCTGGCGGTATCGCCGATGGCCGCGGCGTGGCGGCCGCCTTTATGCTGGGCGCCGCCGGCGTGCAGGTGGGTACGCGCTTTCTGATCGCAGATGAGTGCACCGTATCGGAGCAGTACAAGGAGATGGTCCTGAAGGCCAACGACACCTCGACGCGTGCGACCGGCCGCTCGACGGGACACCCGGTGCGTGCCCTCAAGAGCCCCTTCACCAACGCCTACGCCAAGAGCGAGGCGGCGGGCGTAAGCGTCGAGGAGCTCGGGGCCATGGGCACGGGCGCCCTTCGCAAGGCCGCCAAGGACGGCAATTACGAAGAGGGCTCGTTTTTGTGTGGACAGATTGCCGGCATGGTCAACGAGCGCCAAAGTGCACGTGAAATCGTTGACGACCTGGTCGATGGCGCCGAGCACGTCCTGAAGGGTGCGTGCGCATGGGTGGCGTAGCGTTTCTGTTTGCCGGCCAGGGCGCCCAGCACCCCGCGATGGGCGTCGACCTGATCGAGGCATCGCCGGCCGCCGCCGAGGTGCTCGCCATTGCCGACGAGGTGCGCCCGGGGACCAGTGAGCAGTGCCGAAGCGCCTCCAAGGAGGAGCTCTCGCAGACCGAGAACACGCAGCCGTGCGTGTTCGTTCACGATCTGGCAGCGGCTGCCGCCCTGCGTGAGCGCGGCGTGGTACCTGCCGCCTGTGCGGGTTTTTCGCTTGGCGAGGTCGCCGCGCTCACCTTTGCGGGGGCGTTCGATACGCGAGCGGGCTTTGAGCTCGTGTGCGAGCGCGCGGCGCTGATGGCCGCGGCTGCCGAGCGCCATCCGGGCGGCATGCGCGCCGTCATCAAGCTCGATGCGGCGCAAGTCGAGAACCTGGCAAAACAGGCCGGCGAGGACTGCTGGCCGGTCAACTACAACAGTCCGCAGCAGACGGTTGTTGCCGGAGCGCCCGAGGCGCTGCAGGAGCTCGACGTCCTAGTAAAAGAGGCTGGCGGCCGCGCTATGAAAGTCGCGGTGTCGGGCGCATTTCATAGCCCCTATATGGCCGAGGCGACTGAGGGGCTGGCGACGTATATCCAAGCCGGCCACGCGCCGTCACCGCTGCTGATTCCGGTCATGGCAAACATGACGGCGGCGCCCTATCCGGCGGACCCGCGAGCGGCATCGGATGTCTTGGCCAATCAGGTGAGTCATGCCGTTCGTTGGGTCGACACGCTGCATACTCTGCAGAATCAGGGCATCGACACGTTTATTGAGGTCGGCCCTGGCAAAACGCTGTCGGGCCTGGTCAAGCGTACGCTGAGCGACGTTCGCGTGTATTCGTGCGAAACGGCCGAGCAGGTCGCAGCTATTGCCGACGAGCTCGCATAGTCCACAGGGCTGTAACCCGAAAGGAATGACATGGGCAACTTGAACAACGGCGCGCTCGAGCGCAACGACTCACGTCGCGTGGCACTGGTCACGGGCGGCTCGCGGGGTATCGGCCGCGCCTGCGCTGTCGGTCTGGCGGAGGACGGCTTTGATATCGCCGTCGTCTATGCCGGCAGCGTCGATGCGGCGCGCAAGACGTGCGAAGCCTGTGAGGCGGTTGGCGCCACGGCACGCGCATATCAATGCGACGTGGCCGATCCCGCTGCTGTCAACGCGTGCGTGGAAGCGGTCCTCAACGACTTTGGTTCCATTTGGGCGCTCGTCAACAACGCCGGCATCACCCGCGATGGCCTGCTCATGCGCATGGGCGATGACGCATTCGATCGCGTGCTCGATGTCAATCTCAAGGGAACATTCAATATGACGCGCGCGCTCACCAAGACCTTTATGCGCCAGCGCGGCGGTTGCGTCGTCAACATGAGCTCGGTCGTGGGCCTGATGGGCAATGCCGGGCAAGCCAACTACGCTGCTTCCAAGGCGGGCGTGATAGGGCTTACCAAGGCGGTGGCGCGCGAGCTTGCGCCTCGTGGCGTACGAGCGAACGCGGTCGCTCCCGGGTTTGTCGAGACAGATATGACGGCAAAGCTCTCGGAGAAGGTGCGTGCGGCAACCGAGGAACAGATTCCCCTTAAGCGCATGGCACGTCCCGAGGAAGTGGCCGGCGTGGTGCGCTTTTTAGCGAGCGATGCGGCTGCTTACATTACGGGCGAGGTCGTGCGCGTCGACGGCGGAATGGCGATGTAGAAACCAGGGCCGAAGAACGGCTTGGATGAGGAGACCATGATGGAACAGAGAGTTGCAATCACCGGCATCGGTGCCGTATCGCCGCTCGGCAACACCGCGCTTGCCACCTGGGCGGCCATGTGCGCCGGGACCTGTGGCATCGGCCCGATCACGCACTTCGATACCGATGCGTTTACCGTCAAGGTGGCGGCCGAAGTCAAGGGCTTTGACGGCAACGAGTACTTTGGCAAGCGCGACGCCAAGCATCTGGACCCCTGCGTTCAGTTTGCGCTGGTGGCTTCGGACGAGGCAATGCACGATGCGGGCTTTGATGTCGAAGGCGCCATCGATCGTGAGCGCCTGGGCGTCTACGTGGGCTCGGGCGTGGGCGGCATGCAGACGCTCGTCGACAACGTCCACACGATTGCTGACCGTGGGCCCCGCCGTGCATCGCCCTATATGATTGCGATGATGATTCCCAATATGGCTTCGGGCAATATCGCAATCCGCCACAAGGCAAAAGGCCCGACCCTGCCCGTGGTGACTGCGTGCGCGACCTCGGCCCATGCCGTGGGCGAGGCGTTCCGCGCCATCAAGCATGGCTATGCCGATGCGATTCTCGCCGGCGGAGCCGAGGCGGCCATTATCCCCGATGCCGTTGCGGGCTTTACGTCCTGCCGTGCACTCACTACCAACCCCGACCCGTCGACGGCATGCCGTCCGTTCGATGCGAATCGCGACGGCTTTGTGATGGGCGAGGGCGCCTGCGTGCTCGTGCTCGAGAGCATGGAACACGCGCTGGCTCGCGGGGCGCACATTTATGCCGAGGTCGTGGGCTACGGCAACACCGATGATGCCTATCACATCACGAGCCCCGATCCCGAGGCTGCCGGCATTGCCCGCGCGATATCGCTGGCGGTGGTCGAGGGCGACGTCAAGCCTTCCGAGGGCCTCTACATCAATGCCCACGGCACCTCGACCAAGCTCAACGATTCCTCCGAGACGGCGGGCATTAAGCGGGCGCTCGGCGAGGACGCGGCGCGCGCCGCGCATGTCTCGTCGACCAAGTCGATGACCGGTCACATGATCGGTGCTACGGGTGCCATCGAGGTCATGGCCTGCGCCATGGCGCTCGAGCAGGGCGTAGTACCCCCGACCATTAACTACCACACGCCCGATCCCGCCTGCGATCTTGACTACACGCCCAATCGCGCGGCTCGCGCCGACCTTACCTGGGCGCTTTCGACCAATCTGGGCTTTGGTGGACACAATGCCGCCATCGCGCTGCGTAGATATACGAGGAGCTAGAGCATGGATTCCAAAAGACTTGCCGAGATAGCCGATGTTATGGAGGACCGCGGCCTCACGCGCGTACGCGTTGAGGAGCCCGATGGCACCGCGGTCGAACTCGAGCGCGCGAGCGCCGCGCAGCCTGTTGCCGTGCCCATGCCTATGCCGGGTGCCGTGACTGCTCCGGCGGTGGCTCCTGTCGCCATGCCTGCCGCCGCACCGGAACCCGCCACGCAGACACCTGCCGCCGCGCCGGAGCCCAAGGGCACCGAGGTGACTGCTCCCATGGTGGGCGTCTTCTATGCTGCCCCTGCGCCGGGCGACGAGCCATTTGTGCGCGTGGGCTCCAAGGTCAAGGCCGGCGAGACCCTCTGCATCATCGAGGCCATGAAGGTTCTCAACGAGGTGACGGCCGAGGCAGACGGTGAGGTGCTCGAGATCTGCGTGGCCGACGGCGACCTCGTGGAGTTTGGCAGCTGCCTCATGAGGATCGGATAGGTGATATCCATGAACAAAGAAGAGCTCAAGAAGCTGTTACCGCATCGCGAGCCGATGCTTTTGCTCGACGAAGCCGAGCTGGTGGGCGACGAGGCCCACGGCAAGATCACGATTACAGGCGACGAGTACTTTTTGCAGGGACATTTTCCGGGAAACCCGGTCGTTCCCGGCGTGATTCAGTGCGAGATGCTCGCCCAGAACTGCTGCGTGCTGCTGATGGGCGATGAGGAGGCGCGCGGCGCGACGCCGTTCTACACGAGTCTGGACAAGGTGCGCTTTAAGCGTCCGGTGCGCCCGGGCGACACGGTGGATCTAGTGTGCTCCATCACGCGTGCGCGCGGGCCGTTCCGCTTTGCGACGGGTACTGCGAGCGTCAACGGTGAGGTTTGCTGCCGCGCCGATATGTCTTTTGCACTCATGCACGAAAGTTAAGGAAGGCTCCATGTTCGACAAAGTGCTCATCGCCAACCGCGGCGAAGTCGCGGTCCGTGTTATCCGCGCGTGCCGCGATATGGGCATCAAGACCGTCGCCGTTTATTCCACGGCCGATGCGGACGCGCTACACGTGCAGCTTGCCGACGAGGCGTATTGCATCGGCGGCCCGCGTCTTGCCGAGAGCTACCTCAACGACGATGCCGTGCTCACCTGTGCCGTAAAGTCGGGAGCTAAGGCAATTCATCCCGGCTATGGCTTCTTTTCCGAGAAGGCGAGCTTCGTGCGCGACTGCGACAAGTTCGGTCTGGCGTTTGTCGGTCCTTCGGCCGAGGTGATCGACAGCATGGGCGACAAGGACGCCGCACGCCGAACGGCCGCTGCTGCGGGCGTGCCCATCGTGCCGGGCTGCGATTTGCTCAAAAGCCCCGAGGAAGCAACGGCCGAGGCCGAGCGCATCGGCTGCCCCGTGCTTATTAAGGCGCGCGCGGGCGGCGGCGGTCGCGGTATTCGCAAGGTCGAGCGCGTGGAAGATGCGGCAAAGGCGTTCATCGAGGCGCGTGCCGAGGGTGAGGCCGTTTTTGGCGACGGCGAGTGCTACATGGAGAAGTTCGTTGCGCCGGCGCATCACGTTGAGGTACAGATTATGGCCGATAAGCAGGGCCATGTGTTTTCGCTCGGCGAGCGCGAGTGCTCGGTGCAGCGCCGCAACCAAAAGCTGATCGAGGAGAGCCCCGCGCCGTGCCTCGACGGACACGACGACATTCGTGCCCGCATGCACAAGGCGGCGCGTGACCTGGCTCGTGCCGTCGGCTACGAAGGAGCCGGTACCATCGAGTTCCTGTATTCGGACGACGGCAATTTCTACTTTATGGAAATGAACACGCGCTTGCAGGTGGAGCATCCGGTTACGGAGTTTGTGACCGATACCGACTTGGTCAAGTGGCAGCTGCGCGTGGCAGCCGGCCAGCCTCTGCCCTTTGAGCAGGAGGACATGCCGGTCCGCAACCACGCCATGGAGTGCCGCATCAATGCCGAAACGCCGGACTTTCTGCCGTCATGCGGAAAGGTCACCGCGTTGCGTGTACCGGGTGGTCCGCGCGTGCGCTGGGATTCGGCCATGTTCACCGGTGCGACAGTTCCGCCGTACTACGACTCCATGCTCGGCAAGCTCATCGTGTGTGCGCCCACGCGTGACGGTGCCATTCGCAAGATGCGCTCGGCCCTGGGCGAGCTCGTGATTGAGGGCGTGAGTGAAAACAGCGAGCTTCAGCTCGACGTGCTGGCAAACGACGAGTTCTTGTCGGGCATGTATCACACCGATCTGATGGGGCATCTCTATGCTGATGAATAGAAAAGCGAAGACGGTCAATGTCCTTGAGGGGCCGATAACCGAGTCGTGCGCCGAGTTTCCCGCGCGCCACGTGTTTATCAAGTGCCCAGAGTGCCGCCGTGTGATCGATGAGGCACGCCTACACGACAACCTCGAGGTCTGCCCTCGTTGCGGCAAACACTTTCGCGTGAGCGGTCGCGCGCGTATGCGCATGACGGTCGACGAGGGCACGTTTGAGGAATGGGATGCCAATCTGGCGTCGGAGGACTTCCTCTCGTTTCCCGGCTATGCCGATAAGCTCAAGAGCGTGAGCGAGCGTTCGGGCGAGCGCGATGCCGTTGTGTGCGGCAGGGGCAAAATCTGCGGTTGCGATACCGCGCTCTTCTTTATGGACGCTAACTTTATGATGGGCTCGATGGGCTCCGTGGTGGGCGAGAAGATCTGTCGCGCATTTGAGCGTGCGACCGAGCTGGGATTGCCAGTTGTCGGCTTTACCGTTTCGGGCGGTGCGCGCATGCAAGAGGGCGTGACCTCGCTTATGCAGATGGCCAAGATTTCTGCGGCGGTTCGGCGCCACAGCGAGGCGGGCGGCCTGTATATCACGGTGCTCACCGACCCCACGACCGGAGGTGTAACCGCGAGCTTTGCCATGGAGGGCGACATTATCCTGGCCGAGCCCGATGCCCTGACGGCATTTGCCGGCCCGCGCGTGATCGAGCAGAACATGCACAAGCGTCTGCCCAAGGGATTCCAGCGCTCCGAGTTTTTGCTGGAGCACGGCTTTTGCGATGCCGTTGTTCCGCGTGGCGAGATTGCGCTCACGGTAGGCGAGCTGCTGGCGCTGCACGAAGGGCACGCGCCCAGCCTGGGGGCACCGCACGAGATTGTGCATGCGGGTCGCCGCGGCAAAAAGCTGGGATACTTGTTTAAGCGCTCGGCGGCACCAAAAACCGCGCTCGAGATTGTCAAGCAGACCCGCTCGGCAGATCGTGCCACGGCGGGTGAGATGATCTCGCTGGGCCTGGACGGATTTGTGGAGCTGCATGGCGACCGTTACTTTGGTGATGACGCCGCCGTGGTGGCTGGCATTGGCTGGAAAGACGGACGCCCCGTGACGGTTATCGCCATCGAGCGCGGCACCACGACCAAAGAGCGTATGCGCCGCAACTTTGGCATGGCGCATCCCGAGGGCTACCGCAAAGCGCGTCGCCTTATGCGCCAAGCCGAAAAGTTTGGTCGACCGGTTCTGTGCCTGGTCGATACTTCGGGCGCGTTTTGCGGCATCGGTGCCGAGGAGCGCGGCCAGGGCGAGGCGATTGCCCAAAATCTCATGGAGATGAGCGGCCTTAAGACACCGATTGTCTCGGTGGTGACGGGCGAAGGCGGCTCTGGTGGCGCGCTGGCGCTGTCCGTGGCCGACCGCATCCTGATGCTCTCGAGCTCGGCCTATTCGGTCGTGAGCCCCGAGGCCTGTGCGTCGATCCTGTGGAAGGATACCGAGCGCGCGAATGAGGCCGCCGAGGCGCTTAAGCTCACGGCCCCCGATCTGTTGGCGCTCGGTATTATCGACGGCATTGTCGACGATAGGGGCCTGTCGCATGAGGAGATTGCCGGTGCCGTCATGTCCTCGGCATTTGATGCCTTCGATACGCTTGGGCGGCTCGACGACGCGACCCTCACAAACCTCCGCTACGAAAAGTACCGCGCAATCGGTCGATACCGCACGATGTAACAAAGGGACAGTCCGCATGTCACATTGGGAAAGGGTTCCTGTGTCGCAAGTTTCTAACACCTCGTTTACAACGACGGTTTCATCAAACGCCATGGCCGTGGTGGACTATCTGTCCAAAAGCATGATGTCGACGCTGCCGTTTATTGTCTGCGCGGCTTTGTTCCGCACCGTCGCCGTCATTATGGGCGAAGGCATGCTGGGCCTATGGTCTGCCGATTCCGAAATCTATCGCCTGTTCTACAGTTGGCTCTATAACGCCGGCTACTACTTTTTGCCCATTTATCTTGGTTGGGCGGCCGCCCGCCAGCTCGGTTGCTCGGAGCAGCTGGGCATGATGCTGGGCGGCGTATTGATTGCGCCCGATCTGCTTAAGCTCGTCGATGCCGCATCGACGACGGGGGCATCGATGACTTCCGTGTATGGTCTGCTTCCCGCGCCGGTCAACGATTACACAACGACTGTTATTCCGGTTCTCATCTCGGTGCCCGTGCTATGGCGAGTGGAGTGTTTCTTTCGGCGCGTTATCCCTAAGGCCGTGGCGTTTTCGTTCGTTCCGTTTGCGACCATGCTCGTCATGGTTCCGGTATCCCTGTGTATCACGGCGCCGGCGGGCAGCTATCTGGGAATGTTGCTGGGCCAGCTTATGTTTATGCTTGGCAATTCCGGTGGCATCGTGTCGCTGCTCACGCTCATGGGGCTTGCCGCGGGTTGGGAGTTCCTAAAGATCGCGGGTGTCAGCAACGTTGTCCTATCGCTCGCCTATGCGCAGTTTATGAGTGTGGGAACGGATTCGTGCATTCTCATTGCCGCGACGATGGCAACGTTCGCCGTTTGGGGCATGCCCTTTGGCGCGTCGCTTCGCGTTGCGGATAAGGACGAGAAGGCGCTCATGCTGGGCTATTCAATCTCGGGCGTGCTTGGCGGCGTAAGCGAGCCGGCGCTGTACGGTTGCGGCTTTAAATATGGCGGGTGTCTGACGTGCATGGCCATTGGCGGCGCCGTCGGAGGCCTTGTTGCTGCCGTGGGCCACGTTACGGCCTATACCATCGGCATGACGAATGTCCTCATGGTCATTGGCTTTGCCACGGGCGGCATCTCGAACCTGCTGTGGTGCTGCACTGCCGGCGGTGTGGCATTTGCGGTGTCCGCGGCGCTGAGCTACTGCTTTGGCGTGGTGCCGGCGAAGGGGCATGCGGCAGAAGACGAAGCCGATTTGCCCGAAACAGTGGCGAGCGCTGCTGAAGCAAGCGCATAAATCTGTGCGACAAAGGACGATTCCTTTGTCATGTTCCAAGGCCGTGGCCCGTGTGGGCTGCGGCCTTTTTGTATCTGGGGGACAAAGTGGCTACACTACAATCCGGTCAAGCAATAGATATATAAGTAGTACCGTGGGGGCGGATGCAGATGGTCGAGTGGATTGTTAAGCGCGCGCAGGGTGATCGTGCACGTGTGGGCACGTTAGCGGGCATGGTGTGTATTGTCGCCAATGTGGCGCTTTGTGCTGCAAAGGGTGCCATTGGTGTGGTTTCGGGATCGGTTTCGATTGTTGCGGATGCCATGAACAACCTGTCCGATGCCAGCTCGAATATCGTGAGCGTGCTGGGCTTTAAGCTGGCGAGCAAGCCGGCCGACCCCGAGCATCCTTACGGCCACGGTCGCTACGAGTATCTCTCGGGTCTGGTCGTGGCGGCGCTCGTGCTGCTGATTGGCGTTGAACTGGTGAAGTCCTCGGTTGAGCGCGTCATCCACCCCGAACCTGTCGAGTTCTCGCTTGCCCTGGTGGCAGTTCTAGTGCTTTCGATGGTCGTAAAGCTCTGGATGGCGGCCCTCAACCAAAAGCTCGGCGATCGCATTGAGTCCGAGACACTGCATGCGACCGCGCAAGATTCCAAGAACGATGTTCTTGCCACAGGCGCCGTGCTGGCGTGCGCAATTGTTTCGCAGACGACGCACATCAATCTTGACGCATGGGTCGGCCTTGCCGTTGGCGCCTATATTGGCTGGAGCGGTTTTGAACTCATCCAGGATACGGTGAGCCCGCTTTTGGGCCAGACGCCCGATCCTAAGCTGGTCAAGCACATTCGAGACAAGATCATGAGCTACCCCGGCGTTCTGGGCGTTCACGATCTGATGGTTCACGACTACGGTCCGGGCAGAAAGTTCGCAAGCGCTCACGCCGAGATGGCAGCCGAGGCCAGCCCTCTGGAAAGCCATGACACGCTCGATAACATCGAGCAGTCGTTTAGAAACGAAGACGGTATGATTGTCACGCTCCATTACGACCCCATCGTGACCGACGATCCCAATGTGGCGAGCATGCGTTTACGCATTAACGCCATGGCTCAACAGATCGATAGCCGCCTTTCAATTCACGATCTGCGCTGCGTGCCGGGTCCTACGCACACCAATGTGATCTTTGACTGCGTGCGTCCCTCGGATCTGCAGATGAGTGCCGAAGACTTAAAGCACGCGCTGGCACAACGGGTCGAATCGGAATATCCCAAGTCGATTGCCAAGATCACGATCGACGAAGACTACGTAGGGCATACTCACGAGTAAGGCTGTGCCGGCAAAGCAGGTTATGCAGAAGGGGAGAGCATGAAGAAGCTGTATCTACTCCGCCACGGTCAGACGGAGTTCAACGTCAAAAAGCTGGTCCAGGGCCGCTGCGATTCACCGTTGACCGACCTGGGCCGCAAACAAGCGGGAATGGCAGCCGCATGGCTCAAGGCCCACAACGTCGTTCCCGACAAAGTGGTCTCTTCGCCCTTAGGCCGAGCCATGGACACGACAAGTCTCGTCGCAACCGAACTCCTCGGCCCGGATGCAGCAGTCGAGCCCTGCGAAGGCATCATCGAGCGCAGCTACGGCACCTTCGAAGAAGGCCCCCACGATGCCCTTCCCACCGACGTCTGGGACCCCGGCGAGGACCTGATCCCATTTGGCGGAGAAGGAAGCCATGCCCTGCAGGAGCGCATGGTGGGCGCCCTCACCAATCTCATGGGCGCCGAGGGCATCGAAACCCTCCTAGCAGTAAGCCACGGCAGTGCCAGCCGCCAATTCATCAAGGCTGCAGCCCCAGAGGGCTTCGAGCTCCCAACAAAACTCCCCAACTGCGCCATCATGATCTTCGATTTTGACGAGGAAAAGTCGGGAGAAGAGGGCGACACGCCTCAATCCAAGTTCACCTTGCGGCAAATTATCGATCCCCAACAAAGTCATTAGCCTGAGCGAGCAAGGTTTAGCAGACATCAACGTGGCGTTCCCAGTGTGCGGCGGAGGGGGCGGGCCTGAGACATATTAAGGTTGTCGCGAGTTCCGCACGAACAGGAGAGCACTTAATGTGCTCTCCGTCGTGAGCAGGACTGTAGAGCAGCAACCTTAATATGTCTCAGGCCCGCCCCCTCCGCCGCACACTGGGAACGTGCCACGCACTTTACCTGCGTAAACAATGTGAGTGAAATATGAATCTCGATGGATACGCCCGCAGCCGTGTATACTAAACAGTTGTGTGAAACCAGGGGAGTATTCTGGCTGGACAAAATGCCTGCTTAATAGGGTTGTCAGGTAGTCCGGGCGCAATACAAGACTGGGGAGCACATCGTGTAAGTAGTGGTCCTCTAGGGGCGTACGCTCGGTGGTGTACGCATTGTCCCAAGACCACGCGAGAGTTGGGATCATATCTTGATCAGCATGATTCTCGGCCGCAAGATTGGCATGACCCAGGTTTGGGACGAGGACGATAACGTCGTTCCCGTCACGGTCATCCAGGCTGGCCCCTGCGCTGTCTCGCAGGTTAAAACTCAGGCAACCGACGGCTATGACGCCGTCCAGATCGGTTTCGGCGACATCAAGGCCAAGAACGTGAACAAGCCCATGGCTGGTCACTTCGCCAAGGCTGGCGTCGAGCCTGTCCGCTTCCTTCGTGAGGTCCGCGTCGAGAACGGCGAGGAGCACAAGGTCGGCGAGGTCGTCACCGTCGCTGATTTCGCTGATGTCGAGAAGGTCGACGTCATCGGTACCTCCAAGGGTAAGGGCTTCCAGGGTCGCATCAAGCGCTGGGGTCAGCGCCGCGGTCCTATGACGCATGGTTCTCACTTCCAGCGTCACCCCGGTTCTATCGGTCAGTGCGCCTATCCTGCGCGCGTCCTCAAGGGCGTCAAGATGGCCGGTCACATGGGTAACGAGCGCGTTACCGTCAAGAACCTTTCCGTTGTCCGCATCGATGCCGAGCAGAACCTCATCTTGGTCAAGGGCGCTGTCCCGGGTGCCAAGAATGGTCTCGTCGCCATCCGTATGGCCTAAGGGCCCAGCCCATTTAGCCCAGCGTCATACCAAGGAGAACACTTAAATGGCAAAGTTTGAAGTAAAGAACAGCGAGGGCAAGAAGGTCGCCGAGGCCGAGCTCGCCGCTGAGGTGTACGGCATCGAGCCGAACATCCACGTTATGCACCACATCGTCAAGTGCCAGATGGCCTCTTGGCGTCAGGGCACCCAGTCCGCTAAGGGCCGCTCTGAGGTTTCCGGTGGCGGCAAGAAGCCTTGGCGTCAGAAGGGCACCGGCCGTGCCCGCCAGGGTTCCATCCGTGCTGCCCAGTGGCGTCACGGTGGCGTTGTCTTCGCCCCCAAGCCCCGTTCCTACGCTAAGCGTATGAACAACAAGGAGGTCAAGCTGGCTATGCGCTCTGCGCTGTCCGCCAAGCTGGCCGATGGCGAGCTTGTGCTCGTCGACGACTACGGCTTCGAGAAGCCTTCCACCAAGGCTGCCGTCGCCATGCTCAAGGCTCTCGGCCTTGAGGGCAAGCGTCTGACCATCATCGTTCGCGATGAGGACGTCAACGCCTACCTGTCGTTCCGCAATATTCCCAAGACGTTCATCATCACCGCTGACGAGGCCAACACCTACGATCTCGTCAACAACAACGCTGTGCTGATGCCCGCCGACATCGCCGCTCACTTCGGGGAGGTGCTTGCATAAATGACCGCCCACGAGATCATCATCCGTCCGATCGTGTCCGAGCGTTCCTTCTCCGGCATGGAGCAGAACAAGTACACGTTCGAGGTCGCCAAGGATGCTAACAAGTATCAGATCAAGGACGCTGTCGAGGAGATCTTCGGCGTCAAGGTCGTTCGCGTGAACACCTTGACGGTCAAGCCCAAGACCAAGCGCGTGCGCTATGTCGCCGGCAAGACCCGTTCTTGGAAGAAGGCCATCGTCACGCTGGCCGAGGGCGACACCATCGAGGTCTTTGGCAACCAGGCCTAAGACTCGCTGCTGTTGAGTGAGCTCATGCCTCCCAAATAGGGGAGGCGAGAGCTCAAGGTTTCGGGCGTATAAAATGGACACGCCCGGAACCGTGTATACGTCCGGTGTCATCGCACCCGAGGCAGAACCTCGAATCCCTGTCTGCGATGGCTAACGGATTCCTATTGAAAGGGATTGTAATGGCTGTAAAGCACCTTAAGCCGACCTCCGCTGGTAGGCGTTGGCAGACGATCTCCGATTTCTCTGAGATCACCTGCACCAAGCCCGAGAAGTCCCTTCTCGAGCCCCTGCCCAAGAAGGCCGGTCGTAACAACAACGGCCGCATCACCACCCGCCACCAGGGCGGCGGCGTGAAGCGTCGTTACCGCGTGATCGACTTCAAGCGCAACAAGGACGGCGTGCCCGCCAAGGTTGCCACGATCGAGTACGATCCGAACCGTTCCGCTCGCATCGCTCTGCTGCACTACGCTGACGGTGAGAAGCGCTACATCCTGGCCCCCAAGGGCCTCGAGGTCGGTCAGACCATCATGTCCGGTTCTGACGCCGACATCAAGCCGGGCAACGCTCTGCCCCTCGCCGACATCCCCGTCGGTACGCTCATCCACGCCGTCGAGTTCCAGCCGGGCAAGGGCGCTGCTATCGCCCGTTCCGCCGGTAACTCCTGCCAGCTGATGGGTAAGGAGGGCAAGTACGCTATCGTCCGTATGCCTTCCTCCGAGATGCGCCGCATCCTCGTTACCTGCCGCGCCACCGTCGGTGAGGTCGGCAACGCCGATCACGCCAACATCGTCATCGGCAAGGCCGGCCGTAAGCGTCACATGAACGTGCGCCCGACCGTCCGCGGTACCGTCATGAACCCTGTCGACCACCCGCACGGCGGTGGCGAGGGCAAGAACCACACCTCTGGTCGTCCCTCTGTTACCCCCTGGGGTAAGCCGACGAAGGGCCTTCGTACGCGCAAGAAGAAGAAGGTCTCGAACCAGCACATCATTCGTCGCCGTAAGAAGTAATTTCGGATACCGAGTTTTAGGAGAAAGCACTTATGAGCAGAAGTCTCAAAAAGGGCCCGTTCGTGGAGACTCGCCTTCTCTCGCGTATCACCGCGATGAACGAGGCTGGCAAGAAGGACGTCGTGAAGACCTGGTCCCGCGCGTCCACCATCTTCCCCGAGATGGTTGGTCACACCATCGCCGTCCACGACGGCCGCAAGCATGTGCCCGTGTATGTTACCGAGTCCATGGTTGGTCACAAGCTCGGCGAGTTCGCGCCGACTCGTACGTTCCGTGGCCACAAGGCCAAATAGGGGGTTAACCGTAAATGGCAACTAAGTCTATTGAAACTGAGGCCACCGAGGTTCGCGCCGTCGCTAAGTACGTGCGTGTTTCCCCCAGCAAGGCCCGCCTGGTGGTCGATCTGATCCGCCGCAAGCCTGTCGCTCAGGCCTTCGACATCCTCCACTTCTGCGACCGCGCCGTCGCCGTGGATGTCGAGAAGGTTCTCCGTTCCGCCGTTGCGAACGCCGAGAACAACAACGGTCTGCGTGCCGACAACCTGGTTGTCGCCGCTGCCTATGTTGACGAGGGTCCGACGCTTAAGCGCATCCGTCCCCGCGCCAAGGGTTCCGCTTCTCGCATTCTGAAGCGTACTTCCCACATCACCGTCGTCGTTGCTCCTCGAAAGGAGGCGTAAAGCTGTATGGGTCAGAAAGTCTACCCCACCGGCTTCCGTCTTGGCATCACCGAGAACTGGCGCTCCCGCTGGTTCGCAGAGAAGGATTACGCTAAGACCCTCGGTAACGATCTCGAGATCCGCAAGTACCTCGAGAAGCGTCTTTCCCGCGCAGCTGTCTCCCGCGTCGAGATCGAGCGCGCTGGCGACAAGGTGAAGGTCATCATCCTCACCGCTCGCCCCGGCGTTGTCATCGGTAAGAAGGGTGCCGAGATCGATACCCTCCGCACCGAGCTCGAGAAGGTCGCTGGCGTCTCCAAGGGCCAGCTCTCCGTCGACGTTGTCGAGATTAAGCGCCCCGAGCTCGACGCCAACCTCGTTGCTCAGTCTATCGCCGAGCAGCTCGAGGGCCGCGTTGCCTTCCGTCGCGCTATGCGCAAGGCTGTCCAGTCTGCCCGCAAGGCCGGCGCTAAGGGCATCCGTATCCAGTGCTCCGGTCGTCTCGGCGGTGCCGAGATGGGCCGTCGTGAGTGGTACCGCGAGGGTCGCGTGCCTCTGCATACCCTCCGTGCCAAGATCGACTACGGCACGGCTGTCGCCAGCACCACCATGGGCGCTTGCGGCGTGAAGGTCTGGATCTACCTGGGCGAGAAGCTCCCGGGCCAGCCTGTTCCCAACCCTGCACTCGAGGGCTCTTCCCGTCCTCGTCGTCGTAACTCCGAGAGGAGGGGTCAGTAGTGCTTGCCCCTAAGCGTATTCTTCACCGCAAGGTGCAGCGTGGCTCCATGAAGGGCCAGGCCAAGGGTAATACCGAGCTGCATTTCGGCGAGTTTGGTATCCAGGCTCTCGAGGCCCATTGGATCACCAACCGTCAGATCGAGGCCGCTCGTATTGCCATGACCCGCTACATGAAGCGTGGCGGTCGTGTCTACATCACGATCTTCCCCGATAAGCCCATCACCAAGAAGCCTGCCGAGACTCGCATGGGTTCTGGTAAGGGTAACCCCGAGGAGTGGGTGGCCGTCGTCAAGCCCGGCCGCATCATGTTCGAGGTCAAGGGCGTGCCCGAGGAGGTCGCTCGCGAGGCTCTGCGTCTTGCACAGCACAAGCTTCCCATCAAGACCAAGATTGTTGCTGCCAAGAACGCTGAGCAGCGCATCGAGAAGGAGATGGCTGAGGAGGCCGCTCTCGAGGCCAAGTGGGCTGCTGAGGACGCCGCCGCCGCCAAGGAGGAGAACTAATGAAGCCCGCAGAGATTCGTGAGCTCTCGGACGCTCAGCTCGTTGAGAAGCTGAAGGAAATGCGCGCCGAGCTCTTTAACCTTCGTTTCCAGATGGCCACCAGCCAGCTGGACAACACCGCTCGCGTCAACACCGTGAAGAAGGACATCGCTCGCGTCCTCACGGAGCAGCGCGCCCGCGAGATCGCAGCGGAGAAGTCCGCTGTCGCCGAGTAGGACCTAAGGAGAGAACATGACTGATTCGCGTAACTCGCGTAAGGTCCGTACGGGTGTCGTTACCTCCGTCTCCGGTGCCAAGACCATTGTTGTCACCATCACCGAGCGCAAGCGTCACCCCAAGTACGGCAAGATGATGACCAGCTCCAAGAAGCTGCACGCTCACGACGAGGAGTGCACGGCTGGCGTGGGCGACACCGTCCGCGTTATGGAGACCCGTCCTATGTCCAAGATGAAGCGTTGGCGCCTCATCGAGGTCGTCGAGCGCGCTAAATAAGCAGTCGCTCTTACGACTTGTACGTTTCCGAAGATGTGCGTATGCCTGGCTTGCATACCACGGGCCGTATAAAGGCTGCGCACCTCTCTTCGGTTCTTAGTTCGGAGGAACATCTACCATGATTCAGATGCAAACCATGCTGAACGTCGCCGACAACTCCGGCGCTCGCAAGATTCGCTGCATCAAGGTGCTTGGCGGTTCCAAGCGTCGTTATGCAGGCATCGGCGATGTGTTCATCGGTGCTGTCCAGGAGGCTACCCCTGGCGCCAACGTCAAGAAGAAGGACGTTGTCCGTTGCGTCGTCGTTCGCACCGTTAAGGAGATCCGCCGCAAGGATGGCTCCTACATTCGCTTTGATGAGAACGCCTGCGTTGTCATCAACAACGATGGTTCGCCCGTCGGCACCCGTATCTTCGGGCCCGTCGCTCGCGAGCTTCGTGACAAGAAGTACATGAAGATCGTCTCGCTCGCTCCCGAGACCCTGTAGTTAGGGGAGATATATGTATATCAAGAAGGGCGATAAGGTCCAGGTTCTCTCTGGTAAGGATCGCGGCAAGCAGGGCGTTGTCCTGCGTGCTCTCCCCGCCGAGAACAAGGTCGTTGTCGAGGGCGTTTCGGTCGTCAAGAAGGCCGTCAAGCCCAACGCTGCCAACCAGCAGGGCGGCATCGTTTCGCAGGAGGCTCCCATCGATGCCTCCAACGTCAATCTCGTTTGCCCCGAGTGCGGTAAGGTTACCCGCGTCGGTCACGAGAAGGACGGCAAGAACAAGCTGCGCGTCTGCAAGAAGTGCGGCCACAAGTTCTAAGCTGCCCGCAACATCAAGTTGCTAGCAAAGGCCCGGATGCCTCACGGCACCCGGGCCTTTTTCTATCCCCACTCATTGGGGACATACTCATTGGGGACAGGCTTAAATGAGTGGCCGTTGTTTGGTGGTCATTGGGGACAGACTTAAATGACTAGTCGTTTGGGACGTTCTTAAACGACTAGCCTATGGGGACAGTCTTTAGATCAAAAATACTCATTGGGGACAGACATAAATGAGTAGCATAAATAATGCGTTGTTCTCCATTAATTGTTTTCGTGCGTATTAATGCGCGTTCTTTTGCGTTTAATTGCTCACTAATACGTATATATGCGTTTGTAGCATAAAAAGCGATATACTAGATATAACGAAACAACGAACTGAATAAAGAATACAAAAAAAGAGCCAC
>CABPCG010000001.1 GCA_902405995.1 uncultured Collinsella sp. | reverse complement strand
GTGGTCATGGCATGCGTCGAGGGGTCGAGCCAGTACCATGCACCGCTTAGGCTGAGCCATCCGGAGGCGAGGGCACCGGAGCCCGTCGCGTAGTACCAGGTCCCGCCGTCGAGCACCCATCCGGTCGCCATCGCGCCGGAGGCGCTGAACCAGTACGCTGAGTCGTTGCATGCGTGAAGGCCCGTCACCATGGCGCCGCCCGCGTCGGGGTCGAGCCAGTACCAGGAGCCGCCGGTGTAAAGCCAGCCGGTCGAGGCGATGCCGTTCGCGAACCAGTACCAGGAGCCGTCGACGAGGCCCCATCCGTTAAGGGGGCCGCAGCTGCCGAAGTAGCGGCGGACGCCCTGCGCATCGGTCTGGTAGCCCGTCAGCATGGCCCCCGTCCGGGCGTCGAAGCAGTAGGGCACGCCGCCGACGGATACGGGGCCGCGCGCCAGCGCGCCGGATCCCGTCGCGTAGTACCAGGTACCGCCGTCGAGGAGCCATCCGGTCGCCATGGCGCCGGACGAATTAAACCAGTACAGGGAGCCGTTGCACTCGTGAAGGCCGGTTGCCATGGCACCGCCCGCGTCGGGGTCGAGCCAGTACCACGTGCCGCTCTGAAACAACCATCCGGCATACGCCTTGCCGTTGGAGGCTGCATAATACCAGGTGCTGTCAATTAGTTGCCAATGATAAAGGGAGACATCAACATACGCGTAGTTCATATCAACGTTGCCGTTGATTCCAAGAACTTTTCCGTTGCTCTTATACTGCCAAAAACTGTAATTGCCGGTATAGTCACATTGCGAGTTATATTGAGCAATCCAATGATCCCAAGAGCTACTCTTAAATACAGAGTCAGTCAAAATGTTGTTAAACCAATTTAAATTTGCATAAATACCAGGCTCATATCCTGCGGCAGAAATCCTATTACAAAAAACCTGCGCCCTCGATGCAATTCCGGTTTGACGTCCATTTGCAATTATCGAGTTATCCTCAAGATCGTAATACACCGGCAATCTTGGATTATGTCCAGAAAGGCAATTGATCACCATTGATGCCTCATCGGCTGCCTGCTGATTATCAAAAGCATATGAATAGATATAGACGCCGTAGGGAATTCCGAGTCGCTCGCACTCAGAAATATTTCGATTAAATTGATAGTCAACTCGACCGCCCCAAGATGGAGCGCCAAATCCAACACGCAGAATAGCGAAATCGATACCAGAAGCCTTAACAGCATTCCAGTCAATACGTCCTTGATGCTCACTGACATCGATGCCCTGCGCCGTAGCCCCATCGGGAAGAATGTCCATGGACAATAAGGCTATTCCATCTTCTTCGGAAGAAGCATCCTCTGCGACCAATTGCCCATCCTCATAACGCCAGGAATTCTCAACTAGGGACCGCGCAGCTTCCGCGTTCGAGGGGAAAACAAACACAGAAATGGGCGCAAGGACCATCAGCACCAACAATGCCGAAAATAACTTAAGATGTTTGCTCATGTAAACCTCGTCATTCGTTCTTGTTTGCGTTTAGCTTACAGCATGGCTGTGAAAGATTTCCGAACATCCAACTGGACAAGATGCCATCTAGGACGACAAATAACTGCACGCAATACCACAATGTAAACAAGAACTTCCCAGCAGGGTGAAACCAAGGACTCCTAGTCCCTACTCTTACCCCCCCCCAAGAATACCGACTTCAAATAAACTTTCAAACTAGATGTCAAAAAGGTAGGGGACCCAGAGAGTCCCCTACAACTCAGAATTCTAACGAATCAATATTACTTTCGATGGACCCAAAGCGGTCAAACCGGAGATGCGGTTTCCATAACCATCACTATGCCAGAACAAATTTTCGCTCGGCGAATTGCCCCAGAAAAAGCCAATGTGGCTATCGTCGGCATATGGGTTGTAAGGATTGAAGAACACAATGTCCCCCTTACGAGCCAAGCCACTGCGCAACAACTCATCAATAGAGTTGAAATAAGTCACGTTCGCGCACGTATCGATAGCGTAGCCGTACCAACGATAAGCGTTAACGCAGCCGCCCCTTCCGGGACCTCCACTCCAAGGGGAATGGCTCTGCTCGGCGGCAATGGGAGCTAAATTACCGCCCGCTTTCATATACGCATGCGATACAAATCCGCCGCAGTTCATACCGGTATACCCATCCCAACGAGGATCACCCTTTGGATACATGCATGTTTCTTGGCTAAGATGCGTATCGTAGGGTGTTCCACGGTAATAGCCATCGTTTTCGTGGCTCATAAGCCAATTGACCAGGCTGGACCTATTAACCCCCAAAACAGAACCAGACGTATTCAACCATGCACCACTTGCATTGAAGTAGTAGTCGACGCCATCGATTTTCAGCCACCCGTTAGCAAACATAGCGCCCGAAGGCTGAAGCCAGTACCACGTGCCGCGGTCATTGAGCCATCCGGTCTTCATCTTGTAGGTGGAAGGATCCATCCAATACCACGCACCGTTAACATATTGCCAACCAGACTTAAGGACACCATTGGAAGATGCGTAATACCAAGTATTGCCGCTTTCGTCAGAAGCGTCTTTCGACATAATCCAACCAGATGCTACATTGACGGCACCGTTTGCATCCGCATAGAAAACCGCGTCTCCAATATGAATCACACCTGGCAATGAAGACGAGTCAGCACGATCAGCGACTACGGGAGATCCATCAGATGAAGTAGGCAACGGCTCGCTCAGTGCTCCAGACGATTTCGCCCATGCCATACCGTCGCTCAAGTTAATCCAGCACGAAGATGCCATCGCACCGGAATCATAAGAAAAATAGCGCGTGTTTCCTACCGCGAATTCACCAGTACACATTGCGCCGGATACATCATCAAGGTAATACCAGGCGCTTCCGAACTTTATCCATCGTCCTCGTTGAATAGCTCCATTTGATGCGGCGTAATACCAAGTACCATCAACAAGTGCCCAGCCTGTTGCCATGGCGCCTGAACTCGTAAGGAAATAGGTGGACGACTCCACTTGCATAAAGCCCGTGAGCATAATATGGCTTCCTGGATCCAGGTAATACCAAGAATTCCCTAGAAGTAACCAGCCTCCATGCAGTAAGCCGTTGGAGTCAGCGTAATACCAGTTGTTGTCAATAAGAGCCCACTGGGAGGAGAGCATGGCCCCTGAGCTGTTAAAGCTATAAGAAGTGCCATTACATTCTTTCAACCCGGTGGCCATAGAACCGTCTGCAGGATCAAGCCAGTACCAACGACCCCCATCCGAGAGCCAGCCTTTCACCATGGCACCAGAGCCGGAGAAATAATGCCAGACGGAAGCATCAAGGTGCCATCCGATAAGCATTGCGCCAGAAGAGGAGAATCCATACGTGGCTTCCCCGATCTGCAGCATTGTATCGTGGACCATCTTGCCCTCATCATCCAGCCAATACCAGTTGCTGCCGTCTGAAAGCCAGCCTTTTACCATGGCGCCAGAACCGGAGAAATAACGCCAAGCAGAAGTGGGGCCTGTAGAATCTAGGTACCAGCCGACACGCATTGCACCCGAAGAGGAGAATCCATAAGATGCACCCCCGACTTGAACCAATCCATCCTGAGCCATTCGACCTTCGTCGTCGAACCAGTACCAGCTACCGTTTATGTGTCTCCAAGAAGAAACAGCGATTGTTCCGTCGGACAAGCCCCAACGCCAATAACCAGCCCCTTCTTCGGGTGATATCCACCCCTGATGCCAAACAATTTGATTCGAAACCTCAGAAGGGGTCTCATTATCAACCTGAGAGTTCTGCTCGACAGCGAAGGTCGATTCGCGCTGAGCATCAACGCCTGACTCGACAGAAGCAATAGCAACGTTAGATGCGGGACCTTCGTCAGTGTTATTCGAATCAAGGGCGTATAACATCGAGGGCGAACCCAAAAGGAGTCCCAAAGAAACAAGGCCCGAAAAGACCAACACCCCGAATGAGCATTTCTTCATAGCAGCACGGTATCCAATCACGCAGCGACCCCGTCACCTCAGGGCAACGGGGCCTCAATCAAAATTAGCTCAATAATGCGTTAGCCAATTTGTTGGCAGTTCTTGCACTCTCGTAAAGCACCGCGCTTCCGGGCCTCCTGGATAGAGATCTGCGAATAGCCCTTTGCGTCCTTGCCAACGGTACGACACTTATGCGTATGGTAAACATCGCTACCGCTCTTATACCAAACTAAACCGTAGTCCGGAATCCACTTGCCGTCCTCGCCGACATAGTAGGAGCCAACCCAGGCATTCGTAGCCATGGCGCCGGAAGACTGGAGGTAGTAGTCGCCGACCCAGGCGTCGTGGGCCATAGCGCCGGAACCGCTAAAGTAGTACCAGGCGCCGCCGACCTGACGCCAGCCGGTGGCCATCGCACCGGAATCGTCGAACCAGTACCAAGAGCCACCCAGGCTGCGCCAGCCGTTAGCGACCATGGCGCCCGAGCCGTCGAGATAGAACCACGCACCGCCGATGTTGAGCCAGCCAGTGGCCATCGCGCCGGAGGCGTTGGCGTAGTACCAGGTGCCCGAATCGTTGATCCAGCCAGTTAGCATGACACCGTACTCATTGAAATAGTACCAAGTTCCACCGATATTATGCCAACCGGTCAACAGCTCGCCGCTGGAAGTCGCATAGAGCCACTTTCCATAGATGGAGTCATAAATCCAGCCACTATGCTGCATGCGGCCATCAGCATTGGCGCCAGGGGTGTTCAGGAAGTAGTTTTTGCCATCAATCTGAACTCGGCCGTATGCCATATCGTGGTTTTCGGGATAGAAGTAGTACCAATCCCCGCCGATAAGCTGCCAGTTCGACACCGCGGTCCCGTCAGCGCCAAAATAGTACCAAACGGCTTCGTAATCGTTATACCACTGGTTCGTGACCATGACGCCAGTCTCGGGATCGAAATAGCGAAGGTTGCCGTCCTCGCACCGAACGAGTCCGGTCTGCATCGAGCCATCGTTGTCGAAATAATACGTTCCAGCAGGACGAGAAACAGAGAAACCTGTCAAATTGCGAGACTCGCTATGATCAATATATTGAAGACCAACGAGAGAATCAATATCAGCAAATGAGGGCGCCGGGGCAACCGTCATGCAGGCGGCGGCAAATACAGCAACTCCCAGCGCTGTTAGTCCTCGCCATCTTTCTCGAAGGTTATTCATACGACATCCTTTCTCCGAGATTTAAGGCTCTCTTAAGTTATTCTCAGACTATCAATTTAGTTTTTCAACAGGGAATCGATAAAAGGTATCTTTGTGACTGCAATTTGATGAGAGCCGCCACGTCCTTGCCGTCCCGTGCATTGTCGACAGCAACGTCTTATGGCACAAACCGGATATCCTTTTCGGCGCAAATCGTTTGAGCAGGCGGCACGCGGAAGGAGTGTGTAGAGCGGTTTTCTGCTGGCTGCCAGCCACGGCATCCTTTCGGAAACCTAATTGCCGCCGAAATTAAAGTCCCCGGCGCGGACTCACCTTATCTCCCCGACGCGGGCTCGATATCCTCTCGGATATCTAATCGTCTTGGACTTTTACCTGCCCAAGCACAGTACAACTTTTACGTGCCGCCACACGGAGCAAGGCTCGGGGATTATTCTCTAAAAACCATGCTTTCAAAGCAACTTAGGCACAAACGTAGTCAAACAAAATACCTTTCAGGTCTTTCTTGAAGATAAGCAGTAGATTAAAGTATCCGACAAGAAATCCCGCATTACATTCAACCCGCAGAAAAAACAGAGCACTAATACTCCGCCATGCCTTCGGACTCATATAAAAACCTCATATGATCGACATCGAATCTAAGTGATAGCACATCTATAGATTTGCGTACATCAGAACACAGGCAAACGAATTTAAAAAACGAATCAGTTAATTCGCTTTCAAACTCTTTGTCGCATATACGTTTTCCAAGCTCAATAGCTTGGCTCAATTTAGTAGCGACAAAGTGGTTGGAAATTAAACCAAGCATGTTATTAGCCTTCTCAAGGCTATCAAGAACAGGCAAAACGTATTGTATTGCGAAATCTAATGTGACGGTATCATCCTCAATATAATTCGGAAGTCGATACGCTAAATCACATGTATTTATATAATATTTGATCCATGACTCTTTCATTTTTGGAAACCGAGAGATATGGATTAACCGACTTTCAGCAGAGGTATCGCCCAATCTATTAGAAGTTGGAATTAAAATAGTATTTGACCTTTGCTTTCGCCAAGACGAATTATCGAAATTCAATCGAACACGAATATACTCTTGCAACCAGACAAAATAGCACGCTCCATCATCCGCTAAAGAACATCTAATTAAAAGAAAAGGTATTGCAAACATTTCAGCGTATAAAAGCGTCTTCGTATCAATGGAAAATGGAATTTCAGGTTTATCTTCGAGTGGCTTGTTTGTTCCCTTCACCTGAATTGCCATTAATTCACCAGTAGCGAATCCGTTTTCAAAGCGCTCAAAAATTTTATCGATTCCAAAATCACGTTCTGTTAAGTCTCGAACAACCCAGTTTTCAGAAGGCATAAGGGAGGTGACGAAAGAGCATGCCTCTGTATCAATTATGTGGCTATTTGGACGTTTCGGAGGATATGCCATAAAAATCAGCTCCATCAGCCTTAGCGCAAGAGCACCTAATAACGACAAAATAAAGATAACAACCAACATAATTAGACTGCATGTCAGTTGATATCGAATAAGCGGTTAAGGACACAATAACCAATAAAACAATAGCACTCACTGTGTCCAGGGGCATGGACCATCTCCTCCATCCTTCCTGCTCGAGCACGTCAGAGTAACCACCCGGTGAAACCATTGGCCGAGAGCTGCGCCCCCAGTCCCCGGGAAGCGGCCCTCTTGATTAAACTGCTCAGTATTTCGTGCTCACGGGCTCAATTCCCGGTGACCACTTGAGTCACTTCATAGTAGAGAGCAACGACAATGTCGACGCTGCAGGTCTTAAGAATACATTCGCAATAGATGTTCCGGCTGTTCACGCCACTGCAGTGAAGCTGACCGGCCTCGGCTTCTATGATCGAATTAAGCACCTGATCGGAGAGCCTGCGGATAAGCACCAGCTGTCGATCGTCCCGTCGCTGAGGTGGGGCTCAGCGAACATGTCGGGCGCGGCGTCCGCTAAGATCTACATTGCGGTCCTCATCCTTCTCAAGAACCTTCCTTGTGGTTATTTCAGATTCTAGTGCGAAAGCCGTTTTGCGTCAGGCAGACGTCATCACCCCCCCACGCTTACGCCATCTATTTTTTGTGCGATCCAAAGTATCGCTAGCTCACGCTCTTCACTATCATCAAATTTGCAGGTCTCATATTTGATGTTTCATTCAGCTCCTTAGAATCGATAACCAAATCCCATTGTCCATTTTGGCCCGGCAATGATCGGCAAAGTTGTTTGTTAGGTATACGAAACAATCGATTAACTGGAGTCAAACGCTTAACTCCAAAACATTTCAAACTGACAATTTCGATACATAATAAAGCTGCCAGTGAATTCAAACAGTTCTCCAAATTAGCTTTTCTAAAATACGTACCACGATCATGTTTCACAGCGTTATAGCTATCCCACCAAGTTAATTTTGCATACATTCCATTTATCCACGCATTAAAAGGTTTGAGTGAAATACTCTGGTTAATCGCAATGTCAACTACCTCATTTACAAAGGCAATATCATTCAAAGCAGACAGGCACTCGAATGCTTCCTTGATATTAGATGGTCTATTTCCGGATCGAAGTTCGACATAATCTTTAAAAACCGAATCAAATTCAGAACAAATCGATAAAAGCATCTTTGCAAATTCAACTGAATAAGTTGAGAAATTATCGTTGCTCAGCTCAACATAATTAAAGGAATTAACAAGCTCTCTTTCAAGAACCAAGTAGTAATCCCAATTTGATAAAGATAAACTCATAGACAAGCAACTCCCGTTAACGTAAATTACACCAAATTATCTTTCGAAATGCCCCCGTAGATATAGCAATCGCCAGCTCAGAAGTCTACTGACGCCCGATTCAGCTGACAAATAATTGACTATACGGCACTATTAAAGGATAACTAGCACTGTTCATCTACAGGAATATCCAGTTTATTCGCCGCGCAAATGCAAAGCTCTTTATCCTCTTGAGTCATCCTGCTCCCAAGAATAACTCGCAACGGCTTGCATGGGCGTTGTACATAATTCATCTCAAGCTCATCTGGCTCTGGTACAAGACGGGCACGATATTCGTTCTCCCGCTCAAACACACTGCCCTTTCTGTAAATTGCCCGTAGATCACTAAGCATGTCATCACTGCTCACATTAAGACCAAGCATCCTAGCAGCAGTCCAAGCAATTTGAGGGTCGCAATTAAATGGTTCGTCATCATATAAAATTGGTAATAATTCAGTGCGCATTCCGTTAGCTATGTTGCAATTGCGAATAGCTTCTCTGTCGTAAGCAAGAACGAAACCCGCTTGGCTTTCGGAATATACATTCCACATATTCGAATCGCTAGGATTGTCCGTTAGGCACAAAATGCGACAACAATTTCGGCAGCTATTCTGATGAACTGGGGCAACAAATCCTCCAACAAATAAGCGCAAGTTTTTAACAGCCGAGCGAAAAAGACTAACTTTTCCCTCATCGGATAGTATCTCGAACTCATCTATTCTTGCTGGATTAAAAGGAGCCCCCAGAACCCCTAAAACAAACGCAAGTCGTCTAAAATCAATTTGATTTATTATCTTTAACGCTTGTTCATCATCATTGAGATTACTTTCGATTTCATCTATACCATTCCAGTTATAGATCGGTACCGAGTCGCACTGATCGCTGAAAACCTTTGGATGAGAAAATGTAACAGTCGCGTTTTCTAGATCGGCAAAAGCGTATTCACTTGGAGGTCGATAGCGGTAAAGCATTCGCGGGACGAGAGAAGTCGATAGCGCTTCCAGCTCCTTCTTTGCGGAAACAATGGAGGCGCCATCGTTTTGCTTGGCAACGAGATTAGCCAGCGTCTCCCGATATGTTTCTTTCTGTGTCAAGCTTAGCGCCATGCAATATCGCTTCCCGATCTAGCTAAATTAGATGCAGTTGATTTTATCCAGTGCAAAAATACTGAATGCACATACGAAGCAGAAGTCATGTCTATCAACTACCAAAAAATGATTCCGATTGGAACGTACCGGAAATCGTAAAAGCTGCCAACGGATATATTTATAATAGCCTGAGATGGCTAGAGATGAAAACATATAGTCATCAAGCAGTCTTGTCCTCCGATGAAGACGCCAGCTATGACATCGAATTCCACTCTCTGTCAGGTCGCTTTACCAATTACGGAGCGCCGCAGAGGCTGCAGAAGCAGTCGAGTATGCAGAAAAGATTTATATGGGCGCGTCAATTAAAAAAGCTCTGTTAGACCAGGATTGACACACATCTGTCCCCACGGCGCCATATCGTTAGCCTCGTAGACCGCGGGGCAGCATGAACGCCGAGGACCTGGTAATCGCCTTCAAACGGGACATGGCGAAGCTGAGCGGGACCGAGCGCCGCCGCGCGATTGAGTCCGTCAGGGACGTGATCCGCGCGGCGGCGTTCGACGACACGGCCGGCTCCGCCTACGAGGTCGAGCGCAGCCGCGTCTGCCTCAAGACCGCCTACGCCATGCGCCATAGGCTGATCGAGTGCCTCTCGGCCCACTGCCCCCATTCAGGGCCGGGCGGGGCTGCGGCGGCGAGCTCGACGAGATCTACTTCCCTGAGTCGCTCAAGGGCAAGGGCAACCGCGCGAAGGGGTTGTTCGCGATGCCGTATCGGCAGCATAGAGACGGTATGTCCATTTCGTCTCTTTTAGCGCTGAATACCATGTATCGGGTTCATTTTCTCATGCCTTATAAGGAATATATGAGACGGCTGAATTCGTAGATGCCTGTTGTAAATGAATGTATGTGAGAAAGCTAACAACTACATAATAAGAGTTGCGTTTGGCATCAGGCAACGAAAACCGTTGCATTTTGTCTCTTGCAACTAAAAGGGTTGCGTTTGGTATATAGCAACGAAAACAGTTGCATTATGTCTCATGCAACTAAAAGGGTTGCTTTTGGTGTCTAGCAACGAAAACAGTTGTGCACGGGCAAGATAACCCTCACGCTTTGCGAATGATATCTTTGTTCCTGCAAATTAAAACACGCAATGTTATAGATAGACGAAATCTGATTAGCGGGCGACGATGAATGCCACATCTCTATTATCACGGGGACTGCCGCCCCAGAAAAACCCGATATGGCAATCGACGCTGATAGCAGTCTTAAAGAACATGACGTCGCCCTCACTCGACCTAGAACCGTTCGAGAATCTCCTCGGCGTTCTCTCGCAGATAGATATCTAGGTCCGGCACGGCAAACTGCACGTAGCCCCTCTGTGGTGCCTGAATAACCTCTCTTTGTAGCAATTTTGCCCTAATGGAGCTGACCTCATTGGTCTTTTTACCCATGCGCTTAGCAATCTCGGATGATTTGGACTGTTGTTTATCCTCGCACATGGCCAAAAGGTATTTGATATCGTTGAGCCCCAGTCCAGAAATCGCGGGCTCGTGAACAACATCGTGAAAACGAGCCTCTGCCAGCGCAATGCCTTCAGTGACGTCACGCTCGCTCACAATGGCACTTTTGGCACGATGCAAGTTGGCGCGCTGCCAAATGGAATAACCGACCAGTTGCACCAGATAGGCATAGCCCTTAGTGGCCTTAGCGGCTCTCGACAGGAGATTGTCCTCTATGGTCAAGCCAGTCGCGACAAAGCTATCGCCCATAGAGAGCGCTACCTCCACCTGGTTGATAGGCGCCAGATCTTCGGGGAGGGCACGACGCAAGAACGTAAGCGCCTTGCCGTTAATAAGATCCATAACACCGGCGGGTAACCCGGCAAAGGCAAGTGCGATATCTACTTTTTCCCCTATCAAAAGCTGAACCGTAGACGCAATGGCACGCATATCGTCAATCGGAGCGTCCTGAACTTCATCGATGGCAATAAAAAGACCCTCGGATGACTTCGCCGCCGAACTTAGCAACTTTCTAAGGCTCGACTCTTTGGGTGCAACATCGACTTTCGCAGAAACAAAGCCGGCGTTTACACCGACCGAAGCATTGGCCGCAAGGGAAGAATCAGCAACCTGATCCTTCAAGTCCAGCAATAGGTTAGGGCCAGCAGAAACAATAGCGGTCTTCCATCCAAGCTCTCGCGCACGATCCCTAAGATCGCAGAGCAAAACAGTTTTTCCGGAGCCCCTCGGTCCAGCAATACGCATGAGCCTCGCAGGTGCACCAATTCCCGCATTCAAACTCTCGGTAAACTCAAGGGCAATATCATCACGACCAATTATGCGCGGAGGCTCAGCGCCGGCAGTGGGACGAAACGGGTTATGGAATATTGTGGCGCTCACTTGTTTGCCTCTCAAGGAAATCGATTATCGGTCAATCTTAGCTTTATTAGTTTATCGCAACTATATCGGATTATATCGAGTTGTATAAGCCTGTACAAACTTATCGTAGAAGTATCGAGCTATCGTAATGTAAACTAACAAATAGCCTAAACGCTGCCTTCTTCCCAACTCATGGCGAAGTCAAGCTGAGGGCCTTCTAACAACCATTGTCTAAAGCGAGAAGTACTCACTCTCGGAAGACAAGTTAGGCCCCAACCATGGATCACCCGTCAAGAAAAACTCCGGCCAGCGCTGCGTGAACAGTGCCTGTTCGCGTTTCCAACGGCGCAGCTTCTCCTCGTTGGCCTCTTCCCTGCCGCGCGAGGTGAACTCGTAGTGGTACAGCTCGGCATAGGGCGTAAAGATGGTGCGGTAGCCAGCTTCCCGCACGCGCAGGCAAAAGTCAGCGTCGTTAAAACCGACGGCAAATTCCTCGTTGTAGCCGCCGACCTGCTCAAATACGTCGCGTCGCACCATCTGACAGGCACCTGTTACGGCGCTAAAGTTACCCGGACGTACGGCGCGGGCAAGATAGCCCTCGCGCTTTGCCGAGAAATCCTGGTTGGCATGGGCAAGTGCGCCACGCACACCAACCAATATGCCAGCGTGTTGCACCAGATGGTCGGCAAAGTAGAGTTTGGCGCCCACCACGCCCGCATCGGGACGCTGCAGATAGCCCATCATCTCTTCGATAAAGTCGGGGCTTATGACCTCGGTATCATTGTTCAGCAACAGAAGGTAATCACCCTTGGCATGCTCCACGCCAAAGTTAATGATCTGGGAGTAATTGAACTCACCCGGCCAGTACGCAACGCGCGCGATGCCCTTGCCTTCGGATGCTGCAGCCACGCGCTCTGACAGGGTTTCGTAATACGCAAACGTCTCCGGGGCTTCGCTGTTGTTCTCCACCAAGACGATCTCGTAATTGGTATACGTGGCCTTCTGGGCGATCGACATCACACAGGCGTCAAGCGTCTCAATGTGATCCTTGGTGGGAATCACAATGCTCACCAGCGGCGCAGGCTCCGGCAGCGCAAAGCGCATGCGGTAGACAAACGGCGTCTCGGTCTCCTCGACCGTTCCGCAAATGCCCAGCGCGTTAAAGTGGCGCTGCAGCGCAAGACGACCGGCTTCAATAGCATACGGCTTGCTATCGGCAGAGCCATCGGCGGTCGACCCCGGATGAACGCGCCAGTGATACAGCACGTGCGCAACATGTTCAAACCGCGCGCCCGCCGCAAGGCAGCGGAGCGTCAGGTCGTAGTCCTGGGCACCCGCAACGTCTTCTGGGGACGTGCCGATACGATCGATAAGCGCCTTCTCCACCATCAGGAAATGCGTCACGCAGTTATGGCTATAGAGCAAGTCTACATTGAGCTTGGTCTTAAAGACCGGCTGGCCCCACTCCCCCGTTTTCTGAAACATGTCCTCGTCGCAGAACAGGACCTGGGGACGCTCGCCCTCGGCAGCATTGTTCAGCGCGGCAACATAGTGGAACAACGCGTCCGGCTCCAGAATGTCATCGTGGTCCAAGAACGCGATGTAGTCGCCCATCGCTTGCTCAATACCCGCGTTGGTGTTGACCACAATGCCGCCGTTGCCGGGCAGCCCAAAGCGACGAACGCGCTCGTCGTGGGCGCCTGCCGCAAGGTCGGCAACCGCATCCCATTCAGGTGAGGCATCCATAAGGAGCAATTCCCAGTTGTCATAGCTCTGGGCTAGCACCGAGTCCAGCAGCTCGCGCAGGTAGACTCGATCGGTCTTGTAGCACGGCACCACAATGCTCACGAGCGGCCTATAGGCAAAGGCCGCCGAAGCGACACGCTGGCACGCCAAATCGCCCGGCTTTGCGCGATGCTGCTCAAACCAACGTCGATAAGCTGCGTCGTCTGCACGCGCGTCCTTCATACGGTTCCAGCTGTCGTCGACCATGCCGTTGTACAGGCGACCATCCATGGCGCAAAACCCGCTCTGGATCTGCTCTGTGGGATCGCTCACAATCGCGACAAAATCTCGTATATCCTGAGGCATCTCAACGCTCAGAAACGTTTTATTGACGCGGCATCCGTCCTGCTGCGGCACATCGACCTGCGACTCAAACACATGCACGGTGGCATCAATCGCATTCATATGCGTATCGAAGATCTGGAGCTCAGGTGCGCACTGAGGGTCTCCCGCCCAGGTAACCTCATAGCGCCACACCGCGCCGGAGTCTGCCGGCAAATAGCGAATGGCATCGATCTCGTAGCGACCGCAGCATTCGCCACGCTGCGCATCGCGGATAAGCGCGCACAGCGCAGGCTTTGCTTTGTAGTTAATCTTGGATTCCAGCTTGGCCACGCGGCTATCGAGGCGAATAGAGCCCAACCTTTGACCACCGGATGCAAAAACGACATCCATCGACGAGCCATCCAAAAACGGAAGTACCATGACGGCGAGCTCGCGCTCGTAACCGGAAACGGAAGGGCAAAGCGCCAGCACACGGCCATGATCGACCGGGAGCACCAGCGACGGCACACGAGAACCGCTCGTCGTCGCATGGACAAACGCTTGAGAACCCTCCCGCTCAATAAGCGCGGCGACATCCTGACCGGCAAAACGAAGCAGCACAAACAGACGGCCCTGGCTGCGGCAAAGTGCCAAACGTTTGATACTCATCTACACTTCTCGCTTTCCCAGGGCGTTCGCTGCCATGCGTTTGCAGGCACCCAGGCGCCCAAACCTCAAGACGTCGTAATCGAACATGAGCTCTTTGCACAAACGAGCAGCAGGGGCCTTACCGATAAGTGCCGCGCGCACCATGGCGGCAACCGAAGGAGCACATTGTGCGAGCGCAGCATCGTTGTCCACGGCAGAACCGTTAAGCGCCGCGGCAACGGCAGCAAACACTTTGCCGCAGTCCGAACCCAGCAACCTCAGCGCATCGTACAGCACCAGATCACACAGGAAGTACGCCAGGTCATCAGCATGCTGTGCGTCGAGACCGTCGCGCTGCCAGTCAGCCAGCATAGCGGAGTAAATCTTCACGTGCTCCAGCAGACGTGTCTCGTCGTCGTAGCGCATGGTGTCCATGAGCGAACCCTTGCGAGCCACGCGATAGTCGTACAACTTGTTCGAGATAAGCGCGGTCTTGTGCGAACGACCGTACACGGCAAAGTCGAAGACCTGGTCCTCGCCATACTTAACGGTTTCGTCGAACACGATCCCGTTGCCCAGCAAGAAGTCGCGCTTGCAGGCGGTGCGCCATGCAAAGGGACGAGACGCTTCCTTAAACAGCAGGTCGGAGCTATAGCCCTCAAACGACACATCGCGCGGGCTAAGCACATAGTTAAGCCACGGATACCCCGCCTCCAGCGGATACGGGTTCGCGCCAAAGGTCAACACGTCGCAGTCCTCGCGCTCAAAGGCATCGACGATCACGCGGCATGCATCGGGCGTAAAGCGGTCGTCGGAATCCAAGAACGCGACAATAGGCGCCGTGGACGCGGCGATGCCTGCATTGCGCGCGCTCGACAGGCCCCCGTTCTCTTTATCGACCAACGTAAAGCGCGCGTCCTTTTCGCAATAGGTAGCCGCAATATCGCGCGAGCCGTCCGGCGAGCCGTCGTTGACCAGCACGCCTTCCCAATCGGGCATGTCCTGCGCAAGCAGGGAGTCCAGGCACCAGGCCAGGCACTCCTCCACTTTATAGATGGGAACGACAACGGAAATCTTGGGGGTAGCCATAGTCACTCGCTCCTACTGTGCGGCCGGAACATCATCAGGGTGCGGGTTGTCGCCGTAGGTGCGCTGATACGTCAGCACGCGCCTGACCAGCGGCAGGCCGCCAATCTTAAAGTAATGCTTAAACGTATTGAGCTTGCCCGGCTTCTTAAAGTCAAAGCGCGAATCGATATAGGCGCGGGGCGACTTGACCATCAGGCGCAAGTCGGTCTCGCCACGTGGATCGAACAGCGACAGGTCAAAGCGACCGGCATCCCAGTCGGCCTTGAGCTCGGGAGAGGCCTTCTCCCAAAACTGCTCGCGCAGTTCATCGACCAGGCGCTCATCATTCCAACGGTACGTATCGATCTTCATGCGCATTAAAATGCCCTGGAGCTGAGCCTTGAGCTCGGGACGCTCGTCCAAAAAACGTTGCATCTCAGCATATTCGTCGCACACGCAAAACACCTTGTTGAGCGAATTAACTGAGCTCTTCTCGTTGTCTTGGCGATAGCACAAAATGGGGTCCGCGATAAACGCAGCACGCTCGGCGCATGCCCAGACCTTAAAGTTAAAACCCGCATCCTGATACGAAGCACCTGGCGTGGGAAGGAACCGAATCTGATTGTCGTTGAGGAACTCGCGCCGGTAGATAGCCGACCAAATGGAAGGTTTGCGGTAGAAGATGCCCGGGCGATCGACGGGGCGATACGCGGCGCCCGCCATATGCTCGTCGATGATCCCAAACAGCTCACGGCGCTCGCTGGGCGTGGACCAATACAGGTAAAAGTCACCCTTTACCACATCGGCATGTTCAGCATCGGCCTTGGCGACCAGCTTTTGGAGCGAATCCTCAAACATAAAGTCATCGGACTCAAGGATGCCCACGTACTCGCCGCGCGCCATCTCCAGGCCGCGGTTCATCGAGTCGCCATAGCCGCTGTTGGCCTTATCGATCATCTTTACACGGGGGTCGCGCTCCATGTACTCGCGGATGATATCCGGCGAGCTATCGGTGGAGCCGTCGTTGATACAGATGATCTCGATGTCCCTGAGCGTCTGCGCCACGGCAGAATCGAGGCACTCGCACAGATAGCGCTCGACATTGCAAATGGGGACGAGCAACGAAACTTTAGGGGTATCAGAGTTCTGCAAGAGAACCTCCTGTTGAATAGCGTGTAACAGGGTTATTTTAGCAGCCGAGTTGCGGCGGGCGGCAGCGCTTGGAATTAGAGAAAGCGCTCCAGGCAGGCTTTGAGACCGCGAGTCGAAAGATAGAACAGCGTGGCGTCTACCATCGAAACGCCCGAGGTCGCCGCAACGAGCTTGTGGGCAACACGGCGAACGGCGCCCTTAGCAGGCATATCCGCCCACTCCGTTCCCAAAAACGTGGTGAGGTCCATGTTGACGCGAGCCGCCACGCGATGGAAGTCATCGGCATCCAAGCGCGCCAGGTCGAACACAATGAGGTCCAAAAACCAAGTTATCAGCTCGCCGGGACACAGGTCCAAAAGACCGTAGGCTGCCCAGTCCTCCAAGACCTCCTCGAGCATTCTCATGTGGGCGTCAAGCTTTTTGGCGCGAGCCTCGGCACTGTTGAACTCGTGCGTCGCCGATTCGCTCTCCATCACGTAGTGGTAGAACTTGTCCGGCATGACGACGGTCTTGCGGGCAAGCGCATAAGCCGCGAATTGGAAGACGACGTCCTCGCCCAAAGCCAAACCGGGGGCGAAGCGAATGCCTTCGCGATTGAGCAGCTGGCGCGAAAAAGCCGCACGGCAGGCATAGGGCTGCGCATTCGAATGGAACAGCAGTTGGGGATCACGGGCGCCGAAGGTACCGGCTTTGGGGCTCATGAGTTGCTGGACGCGTTTGGGGGCAGCATCGGCTGGTTCACAGACGCCGCCAAAGACGGCGACCTCGGCATCTGCAGACTCCATGGAATGCAGCACGCGCTCGACCGTCTGGGCATCGATGTAATCGTCGGCGTCCACAAAAAAGACGGTCTCGCCCTCGACGGCATCGATACCGGCATTTCGAGCACACGAGACACCCGCGTTTTCCTGGTCAATCACCAGTACGCGATCGTCGGCCTGCGCGATCTGGTGCAACACGTTCAACGAATCATCGGTCGAACCGTCGTTGACGCAGACAACCTGAATCGAGCGCTCGGACTGGGCCAACAGCGAATCGAGGCATCGCTGAATGGAGTGCGCAGAGTTGTAAACGGGGACGATAATGGTAGCTTTAGGACACGAGACCTCTCCCATGCCGACCTACCCCCTCAGCGATTCGATGAGGAAGGCGGCGACCACGCCAGGGCCTCCAACCGAGGCGTAATACTTAGCGCGCCCCAAGGCACCATCCGTCGCAAAACTCGGATGCTCGTCAACCCAGCCCTCAGGATCTTTGAGAATGGCAGCGAGATTCGCGCGCTTCCACGGCTTGAGGTCGTCAAGCGAAAACTCCCCCGCGTCCAAGGCCGCCTGAAATTCCTTAGCCATCTGCACCAGGAACTCCTTATAGAACTTAGGCGCTAGGCGCACATAGTTCCACATGTACGAATCGTACTTAATGAGTTGATTGAACTTGAGCATGCGCGCGACGTCATCACTTGCGTGGTCGCGGGCATAATCCTCTCGAATCCAACGCTCAATCTCGGCATACTCGGTATTGACGCAAAAGACCTTAGCCGAAGAATTGACCGAGGAATTCTCGTTGTCCTGGCGATACGACAACACGGCATCATGCAGGTAAACAGCCTTATCGGCGCACGCGATCACCTTAAAGGCAAATGACGTGTCCTGAAAGGATGCCCCCGGAGTCGGCAGGAACTTAATGCCGTTGCGCTCAAGAAAATCGCGACGGTACACGGCCGACCAAATCGACGGCTTTTGCTTAAAGAACTGCGTCGTATCGCTCGGGTGCACCGGCTTGCCACAATCCTGAGGTCTAAACATCTCATGCAGCGAACGGCGTTCCTCGGGCTTAGACCAGTAGAAATCAAAGTTCGCCTTCGCAAAGTCGGCATTATTGGTATCGGCGGCCGAGACAAGCTTTTCGAGTGCGTCGGACGCCATAAAGTCATCGGACTCCAAGATGCCAACGTACTTGCCACGCGCCATCTCCAGACCGTGGTTCATCGAGTCGCCGTAGCCGCTGTTGGCCTTGTCGATCATCTTGACGCGCCCATCGCGCTCCATATACTCGCGGATAATCACCGGCGAGTTGTCGATCGACCCGTCGTTAATGCAGATGATCTCAATATCCTTGAGCGTCTGTGCCAGGGCGGAATCGAGACACTCGCGCAGGTAGCGCTGAACATTGTAAATGGGAATAAGCAGCGACAGAACAGGGCTGCCAGAGACGTTAGTAGACAAATGTGCTCCTTAGGAAATACCTGTCGTTTCATGGTATCAAAGGGTCAGCGCGCCAGCGGGCGTTTATATAATCTATGGAGCCTCTTGCGGGCAAAGTAGCCGCACGTCATGCGGCGGGCCCGTGGCAGGTTCCTGCGTTTTATTCAAAGCTTGCCGTCAAGGTGCGCTGAGCCTTTACAATAGGACAGTCCCAAGGACGTATTCGATAGCTTCCGTGCAGCGCATGTACGCCGCGCGTGAAAGGATATATTGCCCCATGCCTTCAACCCTTCCCGCTCCCATCGATAAGCTCGCCATCGTCGTCGTTACGTACAAGCGCCAGGAACTCCTGGTCAACTTGTTCGACTCTATGACCGAGCTCACGGCAACGCCCTGGCGCATCGTGATTGTCGATAACGAGAATTCGCGCGAGACCGAGGCCATGTGCACCGCATTCAACGAGCGCCTGGCCAACCTGTGGGGCATCGACACCGAGCAGCCCGACGCACAGGGCGGCACCGACCGTGTCATCTACGCCCCGCAGCTCGAAAACGGCGGCGGTGCGGGCGGCTTCTCAGCCGGCACTAAATGCGCCTACGACCTGGGCGCCCAGTGGTTCTGGGTGATGGACGACGACGTGCTCGTCATCCCCGAAGGCATCGAGCGCTTGGCCAAGTGGACCGACCGCTACGATGTTATCCAGGGTTCGCGCTTGGACTTTGACGGCGGCGCCTTCTTTTGGCAGTACCAACTCATCCTTTCGCTCGGCATTCCCAACCCTGTCGCCAAGTGGGACCTGGGACCCGAGGGCTACCGCGCCATGAACCAGCTGTGCTTTGAAGGCGGCATGTTCTCGCGCCGCGTGGTCGACAAGATCGGCCTGCCCGATGCGCGCTTCTTCATCTACGGCGACGATGCCTGCTATGGCTACGTGGCCAGCCAGCACTTCCCCGCCGCCGTTGTTGCCGACGTGGTGCTCAAGCGCGCCCGCGCCGTCTCCAACTGGGACATCGCCGGCAAGCGCCAGCTCAACTCCACGAGCGACACCAACCGCTACTACATCATGCGCAACCGCGGTTATCTGGCCCGCTACATGCAGATCTACGGCGACTATCACCCCATGCTGTTCCGTCTGGGCAACGCCGCGACCTTCTGCAAGGAGTTCATTCGTCTGGCCGCCGTTGACAAGTGCTTTAAGACCGGCATTCCGGCGCTGCGCCGTGGCATGAAGGACGCCCGCAAGATCGTCAAGGACCCCAACTGGAAGCCCATGCCGCCCCTGAAGGACGCGGAGTAGTAAAGGGCTTTCGCCATCCCCTATAACCGCTGGCACACCACGGACACACGCTGCCCGTCAAAGCCAAAGCCCCAACGCATGCGCCCGACGGCGGGGCGTGGCACGCGAATATCATCGATGCCGTTGCGCTCGATTTCGAGCAGCGCCTGAACCGCCAACAGTTCCAGGCCCAGGGCATCGACGCCAGGGTCGTACATCAAGTTAATCGTTATCAGCGGGCGCTCGTCCAGCATGCCAATCGTATCTGCTACGTCGAACACAGCGCCCGTAGGAAAAACCTGGATGTCCCAGCGACCCGCGCCACACTTTCGCCTCGAAGCAGGATTGGCATAGCCCGGCAAGCCAAAGCAGAGCCCCTGCAGCGCCAGATGATAGGATGTCGGCATATCTGATTGGCCCACATCGATGCCTAGATCGCCGATAGCACAGCTCAAAGCCTGCTTTACAGCGTCCTCGTCTCCTCGACATAGCCCGTCATGGAACGAGTCGATAGCTCCAACGTCCTCAACGGAGCACTCAAACCATTCCAGAATTACAAGACGGAGTACCTGACGCACTTCGTTGTTAGGCAGACGCAGGGAACGAAGGCACGCGCCGTCCTCCGAATGCCCCGTCATGTCCGTCGTAAGGAATCCAGACAGATACAGCGCAGTCCAGATATCTTCGGGCTTGGCGGCATCGGCCTCCTCGGCATGCACATGTATTGGCGCCTCAATAAACCCATGCGGCTCAAGCAAATCGAACAATGTGGACAAGCGTATGAGGTTCCAGTCACCGATGCATGCGCTCAGACGGTCGGCGTAACCATACAGATCTGCCCGAACAGGAGCGACGCAACCGCGATGTGCGTAGTCCACCACACGCTCCGGGCTCGAGCAATAAAAACCACCAAACAGATAGCCCTCGAGCCACTCACGCGCGTCATCCAGACAGCCGTTGCGCCCGATGCGATCTAACAGCACCCGGACTTCGTCGTCCGAAAAACCGAACCATCGATCACACCAACTCGACAGCGGCGTCGCCGACCGATAGGAAACCCCACGCTGGGACAACGCAAGCGCGGCAGGACCGGGGCGCTCACCCATAAGACACGTCAATCGCAACGAGTCGCCGGCGTCGGCAATGGTGTCGAACAACATTCGGATGAGCGGCTCTGGGGAATCCACGCCACCGTCGTCCTGAGCGTCCAAACGCTTTGGACATACCGCGTCGTAGTCGTCTATCAGGAAAACAACCTGCTCATCGAAAGCTGTCCGGAGCAGCTTAATAAGCACGCCAAGCGCCGCATCGATCTCCTTATCGCTGGCCACCCCACGCGCCGTCCTCTCGATAAGACGAACCTCACGTCTTGACAGATCAGGCGCGGCAAGCAGCGGAAGCAATCGGGCGCACTCGTGCACGACAGCGCTGCGAATAGCCGCAGCAGCATCAGCGCCGCACCTCGAAGCGGCAGCTGTAAAGTCGAGCATGATGACCGGATAACACGCGTACTCATCACGATAGCGACCGCCACCCGCCTGCCAAATCTGAGTGCCGACGAACGGGCTTCGATCCGGCCGCCGGTGATCAGGTCGTTCCAAATAGCATTTGAGCATCGATAGATTCATGCTCTTGCCAAAACCCTTGGGCCGACAGCAAAGCGCAACAGGTGCTTCGCTGTCCAATATATCGGCAATAAACATAGTCTTATCGACGAGTAGACACCGATTGATTGCATCGGAAAAGTCGTGTACATCAACCGGCAGAGCTGCGTTATCCGCATAACTGAGCAACCGTGCGCCAAACGCATGAGTAAAACCACAATTCACCTGTTCAGACACTGTAAACCCTCCTTCTAACGCAGCACGATGCCCATTGTAGCGAGCGGGTAGAGCGCAACAATATCGACATGCAAACGTTTCGGGCAGCGGTAGCAACAGACCCCCGAGGGGGCAAACAAATCGTTGCACAACAAAAAAGGGGCCCGATGCCGCCGCACCGAACCCCGTCCCAAACTCTTATAGAAAACGATCTGGAAGATTACTCCTCCAAGCCGTCCTCCCCAGAAGCCTTCTTCTGCTGATCGAGCTTATGCTTACCACTTACGATAGACGTAGCGCCCAGTGTGGCCAAGCTTGCACTGGCAAGGCTCGCCATCACAATCAAGTCGCCCGTCTTGGGCATGTTGCCGCCCGAGGACTTAGTCGTTGTAGTCGTCGTGGTCGTGGTGGTCACCGTTTTGGAGTCATTTTGCTCCTGGACCTGGTTGTCAGCACCGCTCTTGTCGTCGTCTTCGGACTGTTTCTTTTCGCCCCCGGCCTTGCTCTTGTCCTTCTCCTCAGATTCAGACTTCTTATCCTCGCCCTTCTTCTGTTCGGACTTGTCGCTCTTCTCCTCAGAGCTAGAACCCTTATCGGATTCGGTCTTCTCGGAAGCCTCGTCCTTGGAGTCGCCCTTTGCGGCTTCGATCTTTTCCGTGGAAACCTGATCAGAGTTGCCCTTGTTCTGGGTCGAGCCGTTATTGACGCCAGCCATCAGCGAAGAGCCCAGCGTAGAACCAAGCTGCTCGGAGAAAGAAGGCTTCTTGTCCGGCGAAGCAACGGGAACGTCCGGCGCCTTATTCGAGTCATCCTTGGAAGCATCAGAACCAGGGGTTGCGTCAGAGCCGGAGCCGTTGTTAGAGCCGGTGCCAACGGACGAATCGCTCGAGCCGGTGGATGAGTTAGAGGTGCCAGCGCCGGTCGAACCAGAAGCGTCGCTGTCCGTATTGCCGGCAGAGCTTGAAGACGAATCGCCCGCAGCAGAGCCGTTTGAATCGGAGCCGTTCGAGGTAGAGCCGTTGTTGGTAGTGCCACCAGCAGAGCCATCACCGTCAGCACCGGTCGAGGGCGCATCCATCCTGTCATCGTTGGCATCGTCGCTCGAGTCGTCATTCGAATCAGGCGTCGGCGAGGGCGCCGGCGTAGGTTCGGGCTGCACGGGCGTCGCAGCGGCCTCGTCCTCGGCGATATAAACCAAGCAGTCCTTCAGCTCATTGCGGTAGCGGTTCTTCCAGCCCTCATGATACTGGGGCTGGCTCGAATACTTGGTCGCCACGTTATTGACCACACTGTTGGAAAGCGCCGTCACAAACTCGCGGTCGGACATATCGTTGGAGAGATTCGCCCAACGGAAGAAGTCCCTGCAGCCACCGGTGCCGCACATGTTGGTGATGCTCCACACCATGCCCTTAACGCAATCGGCACGGCCCGAAATATCAATGCCCAGGCCACTCTTGAGCCACGCCTCGGTCACCGCATAGTACGAGTTGTACGCATAGGCATCTTGAAGAGCTGAGAACTCAACAGGATCGATGTTATAAGCGCCCTGGAAGGCCTCCTGCGCAATACGGCCCAACTCGGTGAGCTGGCCGTTCTCGTACATGGCATTGCTCATGTTGGAAATCTCGCTGCCGCGATCAATCGCATCCTTGAGCATGCTGTATTTTTCGGGGTTGTAGTTGTAGGCCTGCTTCATAAACGGAATGAGCGACCAACGACGGTCGAACTGGTAATAACCCAGCGCGTTATAACCGTCACCGTACGAAAAGCCCTGGTTATAGTTGCCGTGACTCTCATATTTGGTGAAGTACTTCATCTCGGGAGTCACGTTAACAAACGAAACGCCCTGGACCGACCTCAGCACGCCCGAAAAGGACTGCTGGGTATAGAGACCCTTATCGATATCGGTCGCATCCGAGGCAACGCCCGGCGTGGGCTCCTCGGCAGCGGCGGGTGCCGGCGCGGAAACGGCGCCAAACGAAAGCGCCAGCGTCAGGCCCGCGACAATCGCAGAATGCTTGGGCTGCATAAGATCCTCCCTGCATTGGTGTAGTTAAAGTGCAGTTTGCAAAGATAAAAATAAGTATTGCAGCTCGCCCGTTGTTGCACAACAACCCCTCGGTAAACGGCAACAACCCTCCGCGAAATCCGCGAAATCTAAAGGAATTAAACAAACTGGTCGTCGGGCACCAGAAGAAGATCGCCGTAGCGTCCCATCAGCCCGTCTCTCAACTGACAGAAAGCGGGGATATAGACGTTTAAGATACGCTGAATCAAATCTTGAGCGAGCTTGTTGTCATAGATATGGACGTTCGTATTGCGGTCTCTGAGCATATCTAGCCATGCCGCCTCATCAATAAAGTCGTAGAATCGGTAGGCTTCCTTCAAGATGGCACGAGGAGACCCCGATGCAGCAAGCGTGGCGCCCTCATACTCGAGCAGACGTTTAAGGAGCTTCCAGCTCAGTTCAAACTGAAGGTTGAACTTATTAATCAATCCACTCTGAACAAAATCATTGCTAAGATCCTGATTGGGTGCATCCTCAAGATTCGCCAAGGCGCTGGCAAAGTTCTCATATTTTTTCATACAGAATCACACCATCCCTGGCAATTTCATCGAGCAATTGCTGCGCTAAGGACTCATCCAGATTGACGAGGTCTATATCTAAAAGAGTATCAAGACGCTCCTCTATCAGATATGAGAAACGGTCGAAATCCCGGCAACCTGCTACAGCAATATCAATATCGCTCTTAGGCAAGTTGTCACCGCGGGCACGAGAACCAAACAGCACAACCCTCTCGGCGTCACATTCCCGAGCAAAAATCTCAATTTGCTTGTACACCTTGTCGAGAGATACCATCTGCAGCCCTACAGCTTAATGTCGAAGTTGATCTCGGGGACGGCAGCAAGGTCGGCCAACGTCACGCCGTCGACGTACTTTTCGATCACGTCGTCCAGACCGCGCCAGAATTTGACGGTCGAGCAGAGATCGCTGCGGGCGCAGCTGTTGTCGATACCATCGCACGCCACCGGAGCAGTACTGCCCTCGACAGCGCGCAGGATGTCGCCAGCACGCACCTCGGAGGGATCCTTGGCCATCATGTAGCCGCCGCCCTTGCCGCGCACGCTCTTAAGCAGGCCAGCCTTCATAAGCGGACGAACCAGCTGTTCCAGATACTTCTGCGAAATGCGCTCGCGGTCGGCAACCTCGCGCAGAGCAATCTTGCCCTCGGCGTCACCGAGCGCCGCGATATAGATCATCAGTCGGAGGGCATAGCGGCCCTTAGAAGAAATGAGCATACCTACCCTCCCATCGTTACTGGGACAAAACCAGGCTTGTTTGTCCCAAATCCTATGCAAGCGGAACAAACAAACCTGATTATTATGTCCCTCATCTAAAAAGTCGAGTGGATTAGTCGGGTTTTCCCTTGACTAACGCCGAACCCATAGTAACTTTATTCCGAGAAGATTCCTAGGGTTTAGTACACCTATGAGTACACCATATACAGAGAGGGACAGCATGAGCGCAAATCCGCTGCTTTCCATCGAAGGTCTCACCGCCTCCGTGGACGAGAAGACCATCCTCCACAATGTCAACCTCAACGTCGCCGCCGGCGAGACCCACGTGCTGATGGGCCCCAACGGCGCCGGCAAGTCCACCCTCGGCCACCTGGTCATGGGCGACCCCGTCTACACCGTGCAGGACGGCCGCATCGTCTTTGACGGCCAGGACATCACCGAGCTCACCACCGACAAGCGCTCCCGCGCCGGCCTGTTCCTGAGCTTCCAGGCCCCGGTCGAGATCCCGGGCGTGCCGCTGTCGAGCTTTTTGCGCGCCAGCATCGCCGGCCGCCCCGGCCTGGAAATGAAGGGCAAGGAGTTCCGCCGTCGCGTCAAGGAGCTCGCAGCTGAGCTCAACATGGACACCGCCTACCTCAACCGTGAGCTGGGCGTGGGCTTCTCGGGCGGCGAGAAGAAGAAGGTCGAGATGCTCCAGCTTCTGCTGCTGCAGCCCAAGCTCGCCATTCTGGACGAGACCGACTCGGGTCTGGACGTCGACGCGCTTTCCACCGTCAGCCACGGCATGGACGCCTACCGCAAGAGCTGCGACGGTTCCATGCTCATCATCACGCACAATACGCGCATCCTGGAGCACCTGGATGTCGACCGCGTCCACGTTATGGTCAAGGGCCACATCGTGCGCGAGGACGACGCCTCGCTCATCCCCTGGATCGACAAGAACGGCTTTGAAGCCTTCGAGCGCGAGGCAGCCGAGCAGCGCGCCCAGGCCGAGGCCGCCGCTGCCGAGCAGCAGGCGTAAAGGGGCGACGCAATGACCAAGAACCGCACCGAGGTCGCGGACATCGACCGCAGCCTCTACGACTTCACCTACGGCGAGGAGGGATTCGAGCGCCTCGACGCCGGCATCACGCCCGACATCGTGCGCGAGATCAGCGCCAAGAAGGACGAGCCGCAGTGGATGCTCGACCTGCGCCTCAAGTCCCTCGAGATCTTCAACCGCTTCCCGGATCCGACGTGGGGCCCCTCCATCGAGGGCCTGGACATGGACAACATCGTCACCTACGTCAAGCCCAACACCGACCAAAAGCACGACTGGGAGTCGGTGCCCGACGACATCAAGAACACCTTTGAGCGCCTGGGCATCCCCGAGGCCGAGCGCAGCTACCTGGCGGGCGTTGGCGCGCAGTACGACTCCGAGCTGGTCTACCACAACATGCAGGACACGGCGTCCAAGATGGGCATCGTGTACTCCGGCATCGAGGAGGCCCTGCACGACCCGCAGTGGGAGCCGCTCATCCACGAGAAGTTTATGACGCTCATCCCGCCCACCGACCACAAATTTGCGGCCCTGCACGGCGCCGTATGGTCGGGCGGCTCGTTTGTCTACGTGCCCAAGGGCACCAAGCTCGACTTCCCGCTGCAGAGCTACTTCCGCCTCAATGCCAAGGGTGCCGGCCAGTTTGAGCACACGCTCATCATTGTCGAGGACGATGCCGACCTGCACTTTATCGAGGGCTGTTCCGCGCCCAAGTACAACGTGGCCAACCTCCACGCCGGCGCCGTCGAGCTCTTTGTGGGCAAGCGTGCGCACCTGCGCTACTCGACCATCGAGAACTGGTCCAAAAACATGTACAACCTCAACACCAAGCGTGCGCGCGTGGACGAGGATGGCGACATAGAGTGGATCAGTGGCTCCTTCGGCAGCCACGTGGGCTACCTCTACCCCATGAGTGTGCTCAACGGCCGCCGCGCCCGGTCGAGCTTTACCGGCATCACCTTTGCCGGCGCCGGGCAGAACCTCGATACCGGCTGTAAGGTCGTGCTCAACGCCCCCGAGACCTCGGCAACCGTCGAGACCAAGGGCATCTCCAAGAGCGGCGGCATTCAGACCTTCCGCAGCTCCATCGTGGCCACGCCCAAGGCCGAGGGTTCCAAGGCAACCGTGAGCTGCCAGTCGCTCATGCTCGACGACCAGAGCCGCTCCGACACCATCCCCGCCATGGACATCCGCGCCAAGAACGTCGACATCGGCCACGAGGCCACCATCGGCCGCATCGGCGACGACAAGGTGTTCTACCTGATGAGCCGCGGCATCTCGGAGGAAGAGGCCCGCACCATGATCGTCAACGGCTTTGCCAACCCGGTCTCCAAGGAGCTGCCGCTGGAGTACGCCGTCGAGATGAACAACCTGATCAAGCTCGAGATGGAAGGAGCGATCGGATAATGAAACAGGAAACCAACACCGCTGCTACCACCCTTGAGCAGGTCAACGCGATGCCGGCTGCCACTTGGGGCTGGCTGAAGATGAATCAGACCAAGCTCGAGCTCTCTGACGAGCTTGCCGCCGCTCCCGCGGAGGCCGTTGAGGTCGAAGGCTTGGGCGAGCAGTTTATTGGCGTGACAGACGCGTTCGACGCCGCCATGGACGCCATGGCCGAGCGCTTCCCCGAGCGCCGCTCCTCCGCCCCCGGTGATGCCGCCGACCGCGCCCGCATCACGCCCGAGACCGAGCTCGACGTGCCCGCCACCTCCGTCTACCAGGCCGGCGCCATCAAGCTCGAGGAGGAGCTCTCCCCTGCCGAGGCCTTCGAGACCGGCATGGGCGAGGCTGCCTATGCGTATCTGACCGAGCACGCCACCAAGCGCATCGTCATCGATGTTCCCGCCTACCAGCACGCCGCCGTTACCGTGCGCGTGAGTGGCGTCGACGCAGCGGCTGCGATTGCCGCCATCGACGTCGTCGCTCGCCCGCAGGCAACGCTCGACCTGCATATTGCCCTAGACTCTCCTGTTACCGGCGAGGGTGTCGTGGGCTCCGTGCTACGCGTGTGCGCCCACGAGTACGCCACCGTCAACGTGACCTGCACGCAGACACTCGACGACAGCTGGATCGCACTCGACGACACCGGCCTGTTCCTGGACGAGGGCGCGCGCGTCAACGTGCAGCACACCGTCCTGGGTGCCGGCGCCAGCGCCACCGGCCTTGCCGGCGACCTGCTGGGCGACACCGCCAAGGTGACCATCGATACCGATTACCTGGGCGCCCGCGAGCAGGTGCGCGACTTTAACTACGAGCTGCGCCACCGCGGTCGCAAGACCGAGTGCGAGATCGACGCCAACGGCGTGCTGACCGGCACGTCCAAGAAGGTCTACCGTGGCACCATCGACCTCGTGCACGGCTGCAAGGGTGCAACCGGCACCGAACGCGAGACGGTGCTTTTGGCCAACAAGGGCGTCGACAACAAGACCGTTCCCGTCATTCTCTGTGACGAGGACGACGTCGCCGGCAACCACGGCGCCACCATCGGTCACGTCCGCGACGAGCAGCTGTTCTACCTCGCCTGCCGTGGCCTTGACCAAAACGCCGCCGAGGACCTGTTCATCCGCGCCAAGCTGGAGGACGCCGCGCTTTCCGCCACCGACGAGCGCACCCGCGCCGCCGTCATCCGCCTAGGCAACAACCTGATCGACAACTTTGAAGAGGAGCTCGCATGATCGACACCGAGCACGTTAAATGCGATACCTGTACTGCCCCCGAGCCCATGGAGCTCGACGCCAGCGACGAGGCTTCGCGCGGCTGGCCCACCGTGGACATCGAGACCAACCCCTACAAGGGCCAGTTCCCGCTGTTCCAGCAGCACCCCGAGATCGCCTTCCTCGATAGCGCCGCCACCGCGCAGCGCCCTGCCTGTGTGCTCGACGCCGAACGCGACTTCTACCAGCGCATGAACGCCAACCCCCTGCGCGGCCTGTACTCGCTGTCCGTCGAGGCCACCGACGCCATCGCGAAGGTCCGCCAGCAGATCGCTGACCTCATCGGCGCCTCACAGGCCAACGAGGTCGTCTTCACCCGCAACACGAGCGAGTCGCTCAACCTGGTCGCTAAGAGCTTTGCGCCCACAGTGCTCGAACCGGGCGACGAGGTCGTCATCACCATTATGGAGCACCACTCCAACCTGATTCCGTGGCAGCAGGTCTGCCGCGAGACCGGCGCCAAGCTCGTCTACCTCTACCCCACCAAGACCGGCCAGCTCACCACCGAGGAGGTTCTTGCCAAGGTGGGTCCCAAGACCAAGATCCTAGCCGTGGGACAGGTCTCCAACGTGCTGGGCGTCGAGAACCCGGTCAAGAACCTCGGCAAACTCGTGCACAAGTACGGCGGCTACCTGGTCGTCGACGGCGCGCAGTCGCTGCCGCACATGCCGGTCGATGTGGCCGACCTGGGCGCCGACTTCTTTGCCTTTAGTGCGCACAAGGCCATGGGCCCCATGGGCATCGGCGTGCTGTGGGGCAAGATGGACCTGCTCAACGCCATGCCGCCCATGCTTACCGGCGGCGAGATGATCGATTCGGTCACCGAGCAGGACGCTGTCTGGGCGCCCGTCCCCGAGAAATTCGAGGCCGGCACGCAGGACGCCGCCGGCATCTTCGCCACGGGCGCCGCACTCGATTACCTGGTCAACACGGTGGGTTACGAGAACATCCAGGCACGCGAGCAGGCACTCGTCCACTACCTGATGGGCGAGCTCATGCAGCTCGACTTTGTCCAGATCATCGGCTCGATCTACTGGGACAACCACCACGGCGTCGTCAGCTTTAACGTTAAGGGTATCCACCCGCACGATGTCGCGAGCATCATGGACATGGACGGCGTTTGCATCCGCGCCGGTCACCACTGCGCGCAGCCGCTGCTCACCTGGCTTGGCGTCGAGAACCTCGCCTGCTGCCGCGCCAGCGTGGCCTTCTACAACGACAAGGCCGACATCGACAAGTTCATCGCCGGCCTGCATCACGTTTGGAGCACGTTCAATGGGTAATCTGTACACCTCCACCACGTTTATGGAGCACAACTCGCACCCCGACTACAAGTACGAGATGGACGCGCCCACACACAAGCACGACGGTATCAACCCCAGCTGCGGCGACGAGCTCACCTTGCAGCTGCGTGTCGAGAACGGCGTGATCGAGGAGGCCTCCTTTACCGGTCACGGTTGCGCCATCAGCCAAGCCAGCGCCGATATCATGGCCGACCTCATCACCGGCGAGACCGTCGAGGAAGCTCGCCACCTGGCAGAGCTCTTCCTCGCCATGATCCGCGGCGAGCAGCTCTCCAAGGAAGACCTGGAAGACTTGGACGAGGCTGCCCAGCTTCAGGACATCTCGCACATGCCCGCCCGCGTCAAGTGCGCCGAGCTCGCCTGGCGCACCCTCGACGGCATGCTCACGGGACAAAATAATCAGTAGTATTTGTCCCAAATCTTAAGAATTTTGTTGGCCGAATCGCTTGACAAGAGTGGTTCGGCCATTTTCTATTCCGAGCCCTCAGCCTGAGCATTCACCCGAACATAAGCGCGCACGATACGAGAGACGGTACTCTTGCTGATTCCCGTATATCGTTCGATCTCGCGCACCGTGTAGCCGCCATCGTGCAGGGCGAAAACGATTCCGTCTCGCCGCGAGGGTGCTACGGTCTTGAGTTCGTTGAGCGGCACACCCAGGCGCTTCGCCATCTTGTCGGCAAACGCACGCCGCTCCCACTCCGTCTCATCCATATCGTGAATCACCGGATCGGAACCATCGGGCATCGACAGAGAATAATCCAGAAACCCCTTGGCAGACTCAAAGAGCTCGAGCACACAAGAAGGGTCCGAAAATCCCCTCGTCGTATCGTTGTCATACGCTCTCAGATACTCGGCAAAGCTGCTCCAGGGATAACGCTCGATCAGGGCGATACCCGCCTCCTGCGGATTAGCGTGAACATAGCGAATGGCAGCCATTAGATAACGGTCGGTATCGAGCGAGCGCCGGTCAAAACGGTTCTGGAACAGATGACCCGTGCGCCCCGTGCGTTTATTGAACCGCCGCGCGTACGTCAAAAGCAGCCGGTGCATCGCCGCGCTCATCGCGTCCTCGTAATCTGCAAGCACCAGATGCACGTGATTGCCCATTAGGCACCAGGCGATAACCGTCACGCCCGCCTCGCGGCAGCACTCGCGCATCAGCTCCAAAAACTCCCACCGGTCTTCATCGCCCTCAAAGATGAGCTGCTTGCCCACACCGCGGGCACAGACATGGTAAAAGCCGGTAACCGTTCTCCAAACGCGCTGCATGGCGCTCCCTTCGCCGGGATCTGATTGCCATCCAATACAGCACGATTGAAGCGTGCCATCAAAACATTCACGCAAAACAATACACTCGCGCGGCCAAAGGCAGTAAACGGGCGGCGAACGGCACCGTTGCAACAGGTCAGACCCCGCAACGCATACAAGAGCTGACCAAAAGCTTGCCCAAGACGAACCCCCTCTACGGAAATTCGCGACCACAGAACATATAGTTAAACCGTTTCAATTAAAACTTCCGGACTTCTCGCTACGAAAACTGAGCCGTTCGCCGAATATTCCGTGCATTTCGCGGTATTATAGGGGCTGCATGTCATGTCCCTTTCGAAGGGTCGCCCGGCAATCGCCAGCCACGACCCCCAGACGGGACGCCAACACGATAGAGAGGAGAGGCATGCAGTACTCACAGGAAGTGGAGAACATGTGCCCCGTTGCCAAGGGTGCATACCACGGCCCCGCACCCATCCCCGAGGAGGGCAAGTGGGTCCAGGCTAAGGAGATTTCCGACATCTCCGGTCTTACGCACGGTGTGGGTTGGTGCGCACCTCAGCAGGGCGCCTGCAAGCTCACGCTGAACGTCAAGGACGGCATCATCGAGGAGGCCCTCGTTGAGACCATCGGTTGCTCGGGCATGACCCACTCTGCCGCCATGGCTTCCGAGATCCTTCCCGGTAAGACCATCCTCGAGGCCCTCAACACCGACCTCGTCTGCGACGCCATCAACGTTGCTATGCGCGAGATCTTCCTGCAGATCGTTTACGGCCGCAGCCAGACCGCGTTCTCCGAGGGCGGCCTGCCCGTGGGCGCCTCCCTCGACGACCTCGGCAAGGGCCTTCGCTCTCAGGTCGGCACCATGTTCGGCACCAAGGCCAAGGGCGCTCGTTACCTCGAGCTCGCTCAGGGCTACGTCACCCGCATGGCTCTCAACGACAAGAACGAGATCATCGCTTTCGAGTTCCTGAACCTCGGCAAGTTCACCGACGCCGTCAAGGCCGGCAAGACCCCCGAGGAGGCCATCGCTGGCGCTATGGGCCACTATGGTCAGTGGGAGAACGCTGCCAAGTACATCGACCCGCGCACCGACGAGGAGACTCACTCCGTCGCCAGCGTGTTCCCGGTTCATGAGTAGAAAGGGAGGGAAATAACTATGACTGTTACGTTCGAAGGTTACGAGCGCCGCGCTGACAAGATCAACAAGTGCCTCGCCGACAACGACATCGCCTCCCTCGAGGAAGCTCTGCAGATCTGCACCGACAAGGGCTTCAACCCGCGTGAGATCGTCAACAACACCCAGTCCATCGCCTTCCAGAACGCCGAGTGGGCCTACACCCTCGGCTGCGCTCTCGCTGTCAAGCGTGGCGCCAAGACTGCTTCTGAGGCTGCCGCCATCATCGGCGAGGGCATCCAGGCCTTCACCGTTCCCGGCTCCGTCGCCGAGGACCGCAAGGTCGGTCTGGGCCACGGCAACCTGGGCGCTATGCTGCTCTCCGACGACACCGAGTGCTTCGCCTTCCTGGCCGGCCACGAGTCCTTCGCTGCCGCTGAGGGTGCTATCGGCCTGGCTCTGAACGCCAACAAGGCTCGCAAGAAGCCGCTGCGCGTTATCCTGAACGGTCTGGGCAAGGACGCTGCTCAGATCATCGCCCGCATCAACGGCTTCACCTACGTGAAGACCCAGTTCGACTACTACACGGGCGAGCTCAAGGTCGTCGAGACCATCCCTTACTCCGATGGTCCCCGCGCTGCCGTTAACTGCTACGGCTCCGACGACGTCCGCGAGGGCGTTGCCATCATGTGGCACGAGAACGTCGACATCTCGATCACCGGTAACTCCACCAACCCCACGCGCTTCCAGCACCCCGTCGCTGGCACCTACAAGAAGGAGCGCCTCGAGGCTGGCAAGAAGTACTTCTCCGTCGCTTCTGGTGGCGGCACTGGCCGTACCCTGCACCCGGACAACATGGGCGCCGGCCCTGCCTCTTACGGCATGACCGACACCATGGGCCGCATGCACTCCGACGCCCAGTTCGCCGGTTCTTCCTCCGTGCCTGCGCACGTCGACATGATGGGTCTCATCGGCATGGGCAACAACCCCATGGTCGGTGCCACCGTCGCCTGCGCTGTCGCCGTCGAGGAGGCCCTCAAGGCCTAATCGCGCCCGCGCGATGCTCATATAGTTGAGCTTTGGAGCCGCTACCTTTCGAGGTAGCGGCTCTTTTTGTTTACGCTGTCGCAGGGTAGCTAATGCCGATATACCAGTTGGGGCGAAATACGAGATGAGACGAGATGGAACGTCAAAGTGTCCATGACACCCACCTGCCATAATTGCCCTTAACCGATTTGCCGAGTCTTTGCGGCCCCATTGCCGATCACCCGTGCGACAATGCACCGGACGAGAAAGGAATCCGATGGAATCGACTGATGTACTGGTAATTGGATCTGGCATTGCGGGCCTTTGCGCCGCCATCGAAGCGGCGCGCACGGGTGCAACCGTCGCTGTGGCAAGCGCCGGAAAGACTATGAGTGGATCGAGCTTCTTCCCGGGCACCTGGGGCCTCGGCCTTATTGGTCCCGTCGACGAAGGCGACGAACAGAACCTTATCGACACCATCCAGGCCGTCGGCGGCGGCGTTGCCGACCCCGAACTCGTCCAGACGTTCGTCCACGGCATTCCCCAGGCAATTGAATGGCTCGAGCAAGACTTGGGCGTTGAGCTTCAGCGTCCGCAAAGCGCCGAAAGCGCCCAGCAAAAGCAGTTTATCCCCTGCTTTGACCACAAGACGCGCATGTGGCGCGGCCTCACCCGCAAGCCCCTTGAGGACGCTCTGACGACCCGGATCGAGTCGCTCGGCATTCGCCTGCTCCCCCGCCATGAGCTTATCGACCTTGTTGAGAACACGAACGGCAGAATCACCGGAACCGTGCTCTACGACCTTACCGAAAATCGAATCGTGCCCTTTGCTGCCAAGGCCACGATCATCGCAGCCGGTGGCACAGGCGGCCTGTTCGAGCGCAGCCTTACGTCGGCTGATGTGCTCAGCTCCTCGCAGGCCATCGCACTGGCGCACGGCGCAACACTTACTAATATAGAGTTCATGCAGATGATGCCCGGCTTCATCGAGCCCAAGCGCAACCTGGTCTTCAACGAGAAAACCTGGCGCTACGTACATGTTGACCAGCCGGTAGATATTGCCGACAACAAGCTGGACGACCTGCTCGAGCAGCGCTCTGGATATGGTCCCTTCACGTCACGCTTGGCCTCCCGCGCTATCGATCTCGTCATCGATCAGGCAGGTGTCGAAGGCCTGGCACTCCACTACGACTTCCCCCGCGAGGATGTCCCAGAGTTTGTGCAGACCTTTGCCACCTGGCTGCAAGACGAGCACGGCATCGCGCCGAGCGACGGGATGCGCGTGGCGATGTATGCCCACGCCGCCAACGGCGGCATCAGGATCGACAAGACCTCGTACACGGGCGTTGAGGGCCTCTACGCCTGTGGCGAGGCAACAGGCGGCATGCACGGCGCCGACCGCATCGGCGGCTTGTCAAGCGCCAACGGCATCGTGTTTGGGCGCATCGCGGGCGTCTCAGCGGCTCACGCGGCACTGGACGCTCCCGAGGCGGCCGCTCCGATGGATATCGCCCTCCCTCAGTATGGCATTGCCACAACAGATGCCGAACGCCTGACACACAGCCTTAAGCACACGATGAGCACCTATTGCATGATCAACAGGACCGAAGCAGGTCTATCCAAGGCCCTGCAACAGCTTGAAAGCCTGAAAGACGAGGCAACGGCGCTGAGCAAGCCGCATGCCAACGACAGCGAGATCGCAGCCCTCGCCCGCCTGCAATCGCAGATTCAACTAGCACAGGAAATGGTCAAAGCCATGCACAAGCGGACCGAAAGCCTCGGATCGCACTATCGAGCGGACTAATTCGATTCTCACTTAGAGTTTGATCACAATTTCTCAACATGCATCGAGCCCCGTAAGCATGATTCCCCCAAGGAGAACACGCTTACGGGGCTTTAGCCGTGTTTTCCCTAAGGGAATCACGGTGCAGATAGCTTAGCTCCGCGCCCTTTCGGGTTCGACCCCATGCGAGGTCAAAAAAACGACCAGCCTAAGCCAGTCGCTTTAACATGCTTTGGTGGGCCGTCAGGGGGTCAGCCTGCTTTGCAGGCGGCCGCTTCGGCGCTTTGCGCCTTGCGCGCTGCGCTGGTAAATGCTTACGCATTTCCTCAGCTCCGCGCCCTTTCGGGTTCGACCCCATGCGAGGTCAACAAAAAAGACGGCCAACCGAAGTTGACCGTCTTAACAATCTTTGGTGGGCCGTCAGGGGGTCGAACCCTGGACCTTGGGATTAAGAGTCCCCTGCTCTACCAACTGAGCTAACGACCCGATATCAACACGAAGCAAGAAGTGGGGTGGGTAAAGGGACTCGAACCCTCGACCTACGGGACCACAACCCGTCGCTCTAGCCAACTGAGCTACACCCACCGTGTCCTGTGCGCTTCGCGCTCGACTATTATTGCAAGGAACGCCACGCGATGCAAGCCCCAATTTTCAAGAATTTTGAAAAGAGTTTTTCAAGCGCGTTTCGAGCAATTCCCACCGGTTTCATAGGAGTAAACTTGCCCCACTGCAAATGCTCGAAAGGACAAGCATGAAAGAACTCTCCAACCGTACGGCAACGTTTACCGATTCGGTCATCCGCCGCATGACGCGCATCTCCAATAAGTATGGCGCCGTCAACCTGTCGCAGGGCTTCCCCGACTTCGATCCCCCGGCGCAGCTGCTCAACAGCCTGAGCGCCATCGCCAGCGACCCCAAGCCGCTCTATCACCAGTACTCCATCACCTGGGGCTCCCAGGCCATGCGTGAGGCGCTTGCCGCCAAGCAGGAGCACTTTATGGGCATGCCGATCAACCCCAACGAGAACATCGTGGTCACCTGCGGCTCCACCGAGGCCATGATGGCCGCCATGATGACGGTCACAAACCCCGGCGACAAGGTCGTCATTTTCTCGCCGTTCTACGAGAACTACGGCGCCGACACGATCCTCTCGGGTGCCGAGCCCATCTACGTGCCGCTCAACCCGCCCACCTTTGACTTTGACCGTGAGGTCCTGGAGGCGGCCTTCCGCGACAACGATCCCAAGGCAATCGTCCTATGCAACCCGTCCAACCCCTGTGGCAAGGTCTTTACGCGCGAGGAGCTCACTTTTATTGCCGACCTGTGCAAGAAGTGCGACGCCTACTGCATCACCGACGAGGTGTACGAGCACATCGTCTACGCGCCCCACGAGCATGTGTACATGGCCACGCTGCCCGGCATGTTTGAGCGCACCATCAGCTGCAGCTCGCTGTCCAAGACCTACTCCATCACCGGCTGGCGCCTAGGCTACACCATCGCTCCCGCCGAAATCACCGAGCGCATCAAAAAGGTCCACGACTTCCTCACCGTAGGCGCCGCCGCTCCCCTGCAAGAGGCCGTCGTCACCGCCCTCAACTTCGACGACAGTTATTACCAGGAGGTCCTCGACCTCTACACCGCCAAGCGCGACCTATTCTGTCAGGGACTCGACAACATCGGCCTCACGCACAACGTGCCGCAGGGCGCCTACTACGTGATGATGGACATCTCTGAGTTTTGCTATGACAGCGACCTCGACTTCTGCGAGGACCTGGCCTCAAAGGTGGGCGTGGGCGCCGTGCCCGGCTCGAGCTTCTTCCGCGAGCCCGTCAACCATCTGATTCGTTTCCACTTTGCCAAGCGAGACGAGACGCTTAACGCGGCGCTGGAGAACCTCAAGTCTCTGCGTGATAAAATCGAGCCGCGCGGGTAAGGACGGTCAGTAACTAAAGGCACTAAAGAAACCTCGTGAACCCGTTGGGCCACGAGGTTTCTTTTTATAGCGACCTCATTTATTTTTTAGAGCGCTATACTTTAGTCACGGAGCAACTCGTCCCAGAGAGGAATACTATGGCAGAGCAGCAGCTTATCGGAGCGCTCGAGGCCGGCGGCACCAAGATGGTCTGCGCCACGGGCTATGCAGACGGCACGGTCCTTGAACGCGAGCAGATTGCGACCACGACCCCGTAGGAGACCGTCGAGGCCGTCAACGCATGGTTTGCCGACAAGGGCATCGCCGCGCTGGGCATCGGCGCCTTTGGCCCCACCGCAGTCAACCCTGCCTCGTCCCAATATGGCAAGATCCTGGAGACGCCCAAAACGGCATGGCGCTACTTTGACCTGCTGGGCACCATCCAAAACGAGCTCAATATTCCCTGCGGCTACGACACCGACGTCAACGTCGCCTGCCTGGGCGAGGTCACCTTTGGTTGCGCCCAAGGCCTCACGGACGTGGTGTATCTGACCATCGGCACCGGCGTGGGCGCCGGCGTGCTTTCGGGCGGCCAGCTCGTGCACGGCATGATGCACCCCGAGGCCGGTCACATCCTGGTCACTCGCGACCCGCGCGACACCATTGGCGAGCACAGCGGCTGCCCCTTCCACGACAACTGCCTCGAGGGCCTCATCGCCGGTCCCGGCATCAAAAAACGCTGGGGTGGCAAGAGCGCCGGAGAGATGGCCGATGACCCGGAGGCCATGGACCTGCTCGCCGGCTATCTGGCGCAGGCGCTCATGACCTACATCCTGTGCTACGCACCGCAGAAGAACGTCATCGGTGGCGGCGTGGCCGATCACACCCCCATCGTGCCGCTCGCACGCAAGAAGTGCGCCGAGATGCTCAACGGCTACATCGTCACGCCCGAGATGGCCGACATTGATAGCTATATCGTCAACAACAGCCTCGAGGGCAAGCAGGGCATTATGGGCTGCCTGGCCCTGGGCGCACAGGCGCTTCAGTAGCAGACGCACCCACAGGGCGTGGCGCGCCCGGCAAATCCGACCTACGGAACGACGCCACCACGCCTCATATAAGCCCTCAAATAAAAAAGGCCGCCTAGGACCAAACAATACGTCCTAGGCGGCTTTTTTGGCGCGCATCAGCGGCCGTAAGAGATATCGGAGCACAACGCCCGTTGCCGCACCACAGCAGTCGATCATCACATCGGTGATCATGCCGGCGCGTCCCGGCACAAAGAGCTGAATCGTCTCGTCGATCGAGGGAATCAGCAGCAGGAACACCGCCGTGGGCAGCAGCACGTCAAAGGTGCGCCGGCCCTCAAAATCAAAGGCGTGCGTTGCCAAGATACCGAGCACCATATACTCGGTAAAATGCGCGCACTTGCGAACAACAAAGTTGGTCACCCATGCATATGGAAGTCCCACGCCGTGCAGGAAACCGCGGATAGCTTCCATGACTGTTAGGCTCAGCGAGCCCGACCCCGAGCCGGGAACCAGCGAATTGCCCCAGATCAAGAGCGCCATCAGGCAGGTCACGACCGCCCATTTTCGATTGATCTTAACCATGCAGAAGTTATGCCTCCGCGCGGAGCGGCGCGAAGCTGGCGGTACCGCCCTCGATAACGCTCAGATAGGCACGGCCCGTACGCTTGGCGGTAGAGGACTGCAGGCGCTCGATCTCTTCCTCGAGGATCTGATTGACGCGCTCGTGACGACGATTTTCCATAATGCCGGCGGCAATAGCCTCGGCTCGCTCGATGCTCTCACGCGAGATGCGGGCAGTATCCTCGGGGAACACAGCGCTGTGACGGCCAACATAGGCGGGGGCAGCAGGCTGAGGGGCAGTGACGGGAGCGGGGGCTGCAACAGGAGCAGGCTCGTCAATCTCATCCAGAATCGCGGTGGCGGCGGCCCACATGTCCTCGTGGCCTGAGTAATCGGCCATAGGGACATCAACCTCGAGCGAAGCGTCCGGAAGGTCGCCGGTGTCGATGCGATCTTGGGCATCAATCGATGCGGTGATGGCTGCAGGCTCATCGAGGTCATCGAGATCGATGTCCGCGACACCGGAGATGATAGGCATGCTGGCGAGGCTTGCGTTGTACGGCGCAGCCTCAGCCGCCTGCTGCTGGGCAGGAGCGCCCCAAAGCGAGCTTTCGGCGGCGCGGCGGGCGGCAACGGCCTCCTCGTCCGCGGTCATGGCTTCATCAACGTACGAATTATCGGCAGAAGCGTTCGCGTCCGCCGAGGTAGCGCTGTAGGCGTTATTGGCTGCCGCGTTGGCGACGAGTGCCACGAAAGCCGCCGTGCTGCCCGCAGGGGCGGCCTGGGAGCCAGACACGGCGCGTGCCGCGGCGGCGATGTCGTCGCGATTGAAGGAACCGGACTGCCCGCCGTTGGTGAGCTCGTCGATGGCGACTTGATAGACGTCGCGCGAGTGTGCAGGGTCGCAGCTCACCGGCGAATCGTCGTCGAGCATACTGTCGATCATAGACCAAGCCTCGTCCTCGTCCATAGCATCTGCGGCTCGAGCGATGGTAGGGACACCATCATCGGCATGACGGCGCTGGAACGCACCAGTCAGGCCGGAAAGGAATGCCGAGGTAGACTGCTCCGACTGAGCCTGAGAAGCAGAAGTCGCAGCGTAAGGAGTCGCATCCTGCTGCTGAGCTGGAATCGAGGCGGTCTTGAACTCGCTTTGATGCTGATTGAGATTGGCGGCACCGCCCATGGCATCGGGCTGGAACAGACGCTCTTCACGCTGCGCACGATACTCGGAGATACCCAGCGAGGCGGCATAGATGCCCACGCCCGCCACCGCGCCCACGGCGAAGGGAACCGCACCCGCCACGACCGTCTCGTTCACCGACGAAAACGGCAGCGTCGCGGCATACATAACCACGGGAGCGGCAAGGCCGATCCCGCACGAAAGTCCGGCAAGGACTGCTCGTTGTGTTGCATCAGAAGAAGCCATGAGCTCTCCCCATCTTCCGGCACCCAAATCGCATCATTCAGTTGGCTGCGCGAGAGAAGATGAAGCGGGGCTATGCCCCAAAGCAACGGTATATGGTTCGTTTCATCTGCGTTTTCCGTCGCGAAGCTTAAAAGCTATTATGCGAAACCGCCCTGTCGATTGCAAGCGACGATGTCGGATTGAAACGGGAAACCTGCTGCTCGTCGGTCTTACGGTCAAAAATAAGCGCGGAGCGGCGCTATGGAAAAGGGCCGAGGCTCAAAGCCCCGACCCTTTATCGCATTGATGACTATCGCTGCGCGTGGATGACAACCTAGAACGTCTGCTCGTAGTCGCTGTGTTTTTTGGCCGAACGCACCAGGAACTCCTGGTTGGTGTTGGTGCCCTTAAGACCCTTGATAAACGATGCGGCCGCGCGCTCGGTGTTGTTCATGCTGGCAAGAATGCGACGCAGACCAAAGACAAACGGGCGCATCTGCTCGTCGACCAACAGGTCCTCGTTACGCGTACCGGAGGCAACGGGGTCGATAGCCGGGAAGATGCGGCGGTCGGCCAGGTCGCGGTCGAGCTTAAGCTCCATGTTGCCGGTGCCCTTGAACTCCTCGAAAATGACCTCGTCCATCTTGGAACCGGTGTCGATGAGGGCAGAGGCCAGGATGGTGAGCGAGCCGCCGTTCTCGATATTGCGGGCTGCACCCAGGAAGCGCTTGGGCGGATACAGTGCCGCCGAATCGACGCCGCCCGAAAGGATGCGGCCCGAGGCGGGCGCCGCCAAGTTGTAGGCGCGGGCGAGGCGCGTGATGGAGTCGAGCACCACCACGACGTCGCCACCCAGCTCTACGATGCGCTTGGCGCGCTCGATGACGAGCTCTGCCACGCGGGTGTGGTTGTCGGCAGGCATATCGAAGGTCGACGCCACAACCTCACCCTTGATGGAACGCTGCATATCGGTGACCTCTTCGGGGCGCTCGTCGACGAGCAGGCAGATGAGGTGCACCTCGGGGTTGTTAATCGAGATAGACTGGCAGATCTTCTTGAGGATCGTGGTCTTGCCGGCCTTGGGCGGGGACACGATCAGGCCGCGCTGGCCCTTGCCGATCGGTGACACGATGTCGATGGCGCGACCGGTAATAGAGTCCTTGCCGTGCTCCATGCGCAGCGGCTCGTTGGGATAGACCGGGGTGAGGTCGCCGAACTTGGGACGGTTGCGAATCTGCTCGGGGTCCAGACCGTTGACGGTCGTGATTTTGGCGAGGCCGGCGCGCTTGTCGCCGCCGCGCGAAGGACGCAGCGAGCCCTCGATGACGTCGCCCGTGCGCAGGCGCGCGGAGCGGATGAGGTAGGCGGGCACGAAGGCGTCGTCGTTGGACTTCATGTAGCCATGGGCGTGGATGATGCCGGAGCTGTCCGGGCGAATCTGCAGAATGCCCTTGATGTCGCGGAAGCCCTCGGCCTTCGCAGCGGTGACGTAGATTTCCTCGACGAGCTCGGCCTTCTTCTTGCCGGTCGTCTCGATCTCGAACTCCTTGGCCTTCTCGCGAAGTTCGGCGACCTTCATGGCAGCGAGCTCCTCGCGCGAAAGCGTGGGCTCGGTGGGAGCGGCATTACGCTCCTTGTTGCGCTGTTTGCGATCGCGCTGGCGGTTGCGACGGTCGTTGTTGCGGTCGTCCTTACGCTCGTTGCGCTCGTCGTTGCGCTTGTGCTGGCGACGGTTGGGACGAGTGCCGTCTTCGCCCTCAGCGGGGGCGGCACCATCGGTTGCGGCGGTGCCAACATTGGCCGCAGCGGCGTCATTGGCCTCGGCGCCAGAATCAACCTGCGCTTCGACATCCTGCTGCTCGGACGCCTTGGCCTTAACGGACTTCTTACGACCGCGCTTGGGCTTCTCGGACGCAGGCTGTTCGACGTCCTGGGCCTTGGCGACATCAGTCGACGCATCGGCGGTCGTCTCGGCAGAATCCTCGGACGCACCCTTCTTGGCAGCCTTGGCCTTGGACGTGCGCTTAGCAGCAGTACGACGGCTGCGACCGGGACGGACATCGGCGGGCTCGGCATCGGCGGGAGCGGCCTCGGAAGTCGTAGCATCCTGGACGGGTGCATCGGCAGCGGTTGCAGACTCGGCGGTCGCCGCAGCATCCCGAGCGGCGGCGGCTGCTGCTGCGGCCTTCTCTGCCTCGACAAAGGCCTTGGGCTTGCGACCGCGACGGTGCGGGCGCAAAGCCGGATCGACAACGGGAACTTCGTTGGCCTCGACAGGCGCAGCGGGCTCAACAGGCAATGTGCCCTCCCCTGCCGCGGAACGGACCGAAGCCTCAGTGAGCTCGGGGGCTACCTGTTCCGCAACTTGCTCGGCCTTAGCAGCCGTGCGGCGGCGTGTGCGCGGTGCCGGCTTCTCGGTCGGCAGGTCGGCGGCAGGGGTCTCGATGGCGGCAGGCGTCTCGGGCACAGACGGAGCTGCAAGCTCGGTCAGAGCCGCGGCCTCGCGCTCGGCAGCACGACGGCGGGCGCGCACCACCTGAGCCTCGCTAATCTGCGCCAACGCACGTGCCTGCGCGACCTCATCGGAAATCGGCGCTGAGGAGTCAGCTGCAACGGTGCGCTTGGCGCGCGTCGTGCGCGTGGTACGGCGCTTGGGCTTGGTGACCTCCTCGCCGTCAGCGGCAGGCTTGGCCGTGCGGCGCACGAGCTTGGGCTTTGCCGGAGCAGCCTCCTCACCAGTTGCAGGCGCAGGCGTCGAAGCAGCCTTAGGCGTCTCGGGAGCCGAGGCTTGCGCGGGCGCCGCGACCTGGTCCGACGCAACCGGTGCAGCGGGAGCGGCTTGCGTCGTCGTTATTTCGTTTTCTTGCTGTTGATCAGACACAGTGTTTGCTCAACTTTCTTTTCAAGCCCTGTGATCACATGCTCCCTGCATAAACCTTCAGGGCGGCTAAACAGTCTAGTTCCGTTCAAAACGACGGACATCATTGATCTGTATCGAGATGATTGCGTCAACTACGCAGCGTTAGTGTAACACAACCGCCGCCACCTGCAACTTAGTCATTGGGGGCGTTCTTAAACGACTAGTCAAAAGGGACACTCTTTGGTCTACCACCCACAAATCAGACTGCCTCCGCCAAAACTATGGCGGTTTACTACGACGAATCGATCAACCGCGACCACTCCGAAACATGTTGAACTAAAACCGCAGGTAGATGCCTTGCGCTTTTTTGCGAAAAGCCGGCGTGGTTGGAAATTCCCAATTCATCGTAGTAAACCGGCATAGTTTCGTATTTCCAGCAGTTCCAAATTCGTCAATACGTCGGCATTTGCGAAAAAAGCCCGACCTCCGTGGGAGATCGGGCTTATAGGGCTCAGTTAAACCAAACCTACACGGTCAAATGACCCGCAGGTTACATCTGCTCGGGCGCGGAAACGCCAACGAGGGTGAGCACCAGGGCGAGCGTCACGCGGACGGCATCGCAAGCGGCCAGACGGGCACGCGAAAGCTCGGGGTCGACGGGACGGCCCTCGCTCGGCAGCACCTGGCAGGCAGCGTAGAAGCTGTGGAAGTCACCGGCGAGTTCCTCGGCAAAGTGGGTCAGACGGAACGGGGCGCGATCGCGAGCACAGCTGGCGATCAGGTCGGTGAGCTCGTTGAGCTTGCGCGAAAGGGCGAGCTCGGTCGGGTCGGTCAGCAGCGAGTAATCGACGTTCTCACCGATGGCCTTGGCGGCAACGGCCTTCATGCCCATCTCGTCGGCCTGCTCGGCGGTAACGTCGGCGGCACGGCGCAGGATGGAGCACACGCGGGCGTGAGCATACTGCACGTAATAGACCGGGTTGGAGTTGTCGCGCTTCTTAACGGCCTCGATGTCGAAGTCGACCATCTGGTTGGAGCTCTTGGAGATGAGCGTGTAGCGAGCGGCATCGGAGCCAACCTCGTCGACGAGCTCCTGAAGGGTCACCATGGTGCCCTTGCGCTTGGACATACGGACGGGCTTGCCGTTACGCAGCAGGTTGACGAGCTGGCCCAGTAGAACCTCGAACTTGCCGGGGTAACCCAGAGCGTCGCAGACGCAGCGGACGCGCTCGATGTAACCGTGGTGGTCGGCGCCCCAGATGTCGATGACGTGGTCGACGCGCTGGAACTTATCCCAGTGATAGGCGACGTCGGAGGCGAAGTAGGTGTACTCGCCGTCGGACTTGATCAGGACGCGGTCCTTGTCGTCGCCCAGATCGGTGGAGCGGAACCACAGGGCGCCGTCCTTGGTGTAGAGGTAGCCCATCTTGTCGAGCTTCTCAAAAGCGCGGTCGACGGCGGAGGTGCCGGCGGTCTCGCCCTCGGTGTCCTTCACATACAGCGAGCGCTCGGAGTACCAACGGTCAAAGTCGCAGTTGACGGCGTGGCAGAGGTCGCGCATGTTGTCGACCATCTTCACGTAGCCGCGCTCACGGAAGCTCTCCATACGCTCCTGCGGATCGGCGTCGACCCACTTGTCGCCGTCGGTGCGCCAGAACTCGGCGGCCTCGTCGATGATGTAGTCGCCGCCGTAAGAGTCCTTGCCCAAGGTCTCGGCAAAGTTGTCCTGATACGGATGGGTCTCGGGGTGCTCGTCGTTCTCGTCGGCAACAAAGGCGTCACGGTCGGCGATCAGCAGCTTGTGAGCCTCGTCGATATCAACGCCCTGCTTGGCGATGATGTCGGCAAGCTGCATATAGCGCGTGCTGATGGAGTTGCCGAAGGTGTTCATCTGAGAGCCGTGGTCATTGATGTAGAACTCGCGCTGGATCTCATAGCCGGCGTGGTCCATAACGCGGCAGAGCGAATCGCCCAGCGCGGCCCAGCGGCCGTGGCCGATGTGCATGGGGCCGACGGGGTTGGCGGAAACGAACTCGACCTGGGTCTTCAGGCCACCACCGACGTTGGACTTAGCGAAGTCCATGCCCTTCTCGCGAGCCTCGCCAAAGATGGCATTCTTGACGGCAACGGAGAGGTAGAAGTTGATGAAGCCGGGGCCTGCGATCTCGACCTTCTCGATCGCGGGGTCCTCGGGCATATGGGCAACGATGGCCTCGGCGATCTTGCGCGGGGCGCAGTGGGCCAGCTTGGCGGACTTCAGGGCCATGGTAGAGGTCCACTCGCCATGAGAAGTGTCAGCCGGTCGCTCGATAGCGCAATCGTCAAGTTCAAATGCGGAAAGGTCGCCGGCCTCCTGGGCCGCAGCAAGCGCAGCGCGTACCAGCTCTTCAATCTTCTCGGGCATAGATCCTCCTTGTGTTAAAGCCCCCGAGCTCTTGGTCACTCGTAGGGCAAAAGCCAGAGTTTGTAGCACTCTATCACAAGCGACGGGCACTGTCGCAGGGTAAAGCTAATAGATATTGCATATGCACAAAAATGACTACAGCTTGCATGGAGTCACTCAAAGATGCCGGTCTGCCTGCAGATTATGCAGGCGTTGAAAATGCATAAAGGTGTGAATGAGCTGCGTCTGTTATCGAATACTCTTACCTATCAGAATTGTGTGCTTTTCCTGCATAAAGTAAGGGTTTGCGCACGTCAGCGTGTTATTCTAGACATACGTAAATTCGTATAAGTTGGAGGTAGCATGTTCTCAATCGGTCAACACGTCATTCATCCGGGTCAGGGAGTCTGCACCGTCGTCGGTTTTAGGGACGACACGCCGCAGCCCATGCTGTTGCTCGAGACCAAGCAGGGACATGCGCAGACGATCCTTATGTACCCCGTGGCGCAGGCCGACCGTTTGCACGCTGCCATCTCGCAGCAAGATGCCGAGCACCTGCTGAGCCACTACGACGAGCTGGAGTGCGACACCTTTACCGAGCGCAACAGCTCGCTTGAGGAGACGCACTTTAAGCAGCAGCTCAAGCTGGGCGCGCCCGAGACGGTCCGCGTGGCAAAGACCATGATGCACCGCATTCGCCAGGCCGAGGAAGCCGATAAAAAGCCCAGCTCTTACTATATGCGTGTACTCAAGGAAGCCAAGCGCCGCTCCATCGAGGAGTTCGCCGTGGCATTGGGCGTCACCGAGGAGGCCGCCGAAGCCCGCCTAGCCCAAGCCGCCCTCAACTAACCCATCCGCGCCAAAAACCACCACAAAGGGGACAGGCACCTTTGTGGTGGTTTTTTCGTTCTAGTCGTTCTAGTAGTATTCATTCTTAGCGATACCTGCGAGCACAAGGAGTCTTTTATGGCAGAGCCACTTTCCGCCGGAATCACCCGCGACCGTGCGTTCGAATTGCTCAACGAGCACAATAAGGACCCGTTCCACATCACCCACGGCGAAACGGTCGAGGGCACCATGCGCTACTTTGCGCGCGAGTTCGACCCCGAGAACGAGGAGTTTTGGGGCATCGTCGGTCTGCTGCACGACCTAGATTGGGAGGAGCATGAGGACGACCCCATGAACCACACCATCTATGCGGCCGAGATCCTTGAAGGCGAGGGCGCCTCTCCCGATCTCATTCGCGCCATTCAGACGCACACGTCGGACTTCAACACCTCGCTGCCCAAGCCCGAGCTGCAGATGGAAAAGATCCTGTTTGCCTGCGACGAGCTCACCGGCTTGATCGGTGCTGCCGTCATCATGCGTCCGAGTAAGAGCGTCATGGACTTTACGACCAAGTCGCTCAAGAAAAAGTTCAAGGACAAGCGCTTTGCCGCCGGCTGCTCGCGCGACGTGATTACGCAGGGTGCCGAGATGCTGGGCTGGGAGCTCCCCGAGCTCTTCGACCGTACCATCGCGGCCATGCAGTCCTTCGCCCCCGACCGCGACACCTTTCAGGCTTAATTCCAAAACCATCACAAAGGGGACAGGCACCTTTGTGGTGGTTTTTGTTTGCGCGGGCGTTAGGGGCGGACCTGGCCGGTGCCTCGGAGCTTGTATTTGTAGGTGGTGAGGGCCTCGGCGGCAAAGGGGCCGCGGGCGTGGAGCTTTTGGGTCGAGATGCCAATCTCGGCGCCCAGGCCAAACTCGCCGCCGTCGGTAAAGCGCGTGCTGGCGTTGGCATACACGGCCGAGGCATCGACCTCGTCCAGGAAGCGCTCGCAAGCATCCGTGTCCTCTGCAACGATGGCCTCGGAGTGCATCGTGCCGTAGCGGTTGATGTGCGCGATGGCCTCGTCCTCGTTCGCCACGACCTTCACGCTCATCTCGAGCGCCAGATACTCGCGACCCCAGTCCTCCTCAGTCGCGGCAACGTAGTCATCGCCCTCGGCAAGCCCGGCGTCGGCGCATGCGGCGCACGTGGCCTCGTCGCCGTGAATGAGCACGCCGTGGTCATGCAGCACGGCCACGACCGCGGGCAAAAACGCATCGGCCACGGCACGGTCGACCAGCAGCGACTCGGCGGCATTGCACACGCCTACACGCTGGGTCTTGGCATTAACGATAATGTTGAGCGCCTTATCAAAGTCGGCGGACTCATGCACGTAGATGTGACAGTTGCCCGTGCCCGTCTCGATCACCGGCACAAGCGACTCGCGCACGCAGCGCTGGATCAGGCCTGCACCGCCGCGCGGAATGAGTACGTCGACAATACCGCGGAGCTTCATGAGCTCGCCAGTGGCCTCGCGGTCGGTGGACTCGATCATCGACACGGCCTCGCGCGGGAAGCCCTTGGCCTCGAGCGCATCGGCCAGCAGCTCAGAAATCATGGCACACGAGTGATAGGCCAGCGAGCCGCCGCGCAGAATGCAGGCGTTGCCGGTACGGATGCAGATGCCTGCGGCGTCGGCCGTCACGTTGGGGCGCGCCTCGTAGACCATAGCGACCAGGCCCAGCGGCACACTCACACGGGTCAGGTCCACGCCACTTGCAAGCACGCGGTGGTCGAGCACGCGGCCCACGGGATCGGGCAGCTCGGCGAGCTTTTCCAGGCCGGCGGCCATGCTCTCAACGCGCTCAGGCGTCAGCAGCAGACGGTCGAGGAGTCCCGCCGAGGTACCCGCATCGCTCGCGGCGGACATATCGAGCTCGTTGGCGGCGACGATGGAGTCGACACCGTTGCGTAGTGCTGCGGCCATGGCGCGCACGGCCTCCTGGCGCTGTTCATCGCTCGCCGTGGCAAGCGAGACCGACGCTGCCTTGGCGGCAACGGCAAGATCGAGGACATACGTGGCTATATCGACCGACATGGGCGGCCCTTTCTCCTAGAAGTTTGCAACCATGGTAGCCGATTTGCGCATGGCCTCGCCCGCGGCGGTAGAATTGGTCAACCCGAAACACCGCAACGAACGGAAGACTCACATGGCCCTCATCACTTCGTACCACGTCCCCGGCCTTTACGTCGAGGACCACAGCATCGACGTCCCCCTTGACTGGCGCGGCCTGGAGCCGATGCTCCTGGCCGTCGGCAGCACCATGCGCCGCGGCGCTATGCCGGCGCCCATCGCCGGCGCGCCCGAGAGCATCAAGCTCTTCTACCGTGTGGTTTGCGCGCCCGACCGCATCAACGACGATCTGCCACTACTCCTGTTTTTGCAGGGCGGCCCCGGCGGCGAGAGCCCGCGTCCGCTGTCTCCCACAAGCGACGGCTGGATCGAGGAGGCCGTCAAGCACTTCCGCGTGGTCCTTCCCGACCAGCGCGGCACCGGACGCAGTAGCTGCGTGGACGGACGCACGATCAAGGCACTGGGTGATCGCGCAACGGCCGCCGGCGCCGATACAGCACGCTCGCAGGCTGATTTCCTCAAGCGCCATCTTGCCAGCTCCATCGTGCGCGATTTTGAGTACCTGCGCCTGGTGGGCTTTGGCGGCAAGCCCTGGGTCACACTGGGGCAGAGCTACGGCGGCTTTTTGACGCTGAGCTACCTGTCGCTCTTCCCCGAGGGCGTGGCGGCGAGCTTTACCTGCGGTGGCATCCCCCACGTCCCGGCGAGCGCCAGCGAGGTCTACGCGCACACCTTCCCGCGCATGGCCGCCAAGACGCAGCAGTATTACGACCGCTACCCCGCCGACGTCGAGCGCGTGGCGGCGCTGGCCGATGCGCTTGAGGAGCAGAAGCCTGTGCTACCCGACGGCTCGCCGATGACGGTGGAGCGCCTGCAGCTTATGGGCAGCGACTTTGGCATGAAGCCGAGCTTTGAGCGCATGCATTGGATTATCGACCACGCTTTTGTTGACGGCGACGGCACGCTGAGCTGCGGTGCCTCAGTATCCGATAGCTTTTTGATGTGCGCCTTCGAGCGCACCAACACGCGCGCGAATCCGCTGTACTGGACGCTTCAGGAGTTCATCTACGCCGACGGCGACACCATGCCCATTCGCTGGGCCGCGGCAGAAGAGAAAGCCCATCGTACCGAGTTCGACACACTCGCGCGCCCGCTCATGTTTACCGGCGAGGCCATGTTCCCGTGGATGTTCGAGCAGATGCCCGAGCTCAAGCCCTTCAAGACCGCCATGGACCTGCTGATGGAAGACACCAGCTGGGACAAGATCTACGACCCGCAGCGACTGGCGTGCAACGAGGTGCCCCTGCAGGCCGCGGTGTATTTCGACGACATGTACGTCGATTCGGGCATGCAGCTCGATACGCTCAGCCGCGTGGGTAACTCGCATGCCTGGGTGACCAACGAGTTCGAGCACGACGGTCTACACGGTAGCGTGGTGTTCAAGCACCTCTTCAACGAAGCCCTCAACCGCGGAGACCTGCGCCAAATCTTCTAGCAAAGGAGCGTCCCCACCTGCCGGCACAAAAGGAACGTCCCCAAGTGCCGGCAACGACAATGCCGCAGGAAGAGGACGGAAAGCGAAAACGCCCCTAAGCAAGCAAGGTGACGTGAAAGAGGAGGGCATTGACCTTTTGGTCATGCCCGACGATTGAACGTCAGATTGCCGCTTAGGGGCGTTTGCAGCGTCAATTGGTCAGGCAAAGACGATCAGATTATCTCGATGGATCGCGGGCTTCTCGGCCAGGTCTGCCAGCAGGCGGTTGCTGGCGATCTGGTCCTGGCGGCGGCCGGCGGCAAGTTCCAGCACGTCCGAATCGGCCTCGGCGATACCGCGGGCGACGACCATACCGCTCGGATCGCACACATCGAGCACATCGCCCTCGGCAAACTGGCCATCGATCTCGCGAATACCCACCGCAAGCAAGGAAGAGCCACGGCTGACCAGCGCCTTCGCGGCGCCGTCATCGACCGTCACCGAGCCATGCGCCTTGTCGCCCAGTGCGATCCACAGCTTGCGGGGTGCGATGTCCAGACGCTCCGCCGGCGGATCGAACAGCGTGCCCACGCTCTCGCCGCGGGCGAGGCGCACGAGCGCATCGGGCTCCTCGCCCGAGCAAATCACGCTCTGAATGCCCGCGGTCATCAGAATGCGGCTCGCGCGGATCTTGGTAATCATGCCGCCCGTGCCCACCGATGTGGAAGAATCGCCCGCCGAGGCGATAATCTTGGCATCGATCTTATGCACGACCGGGACGAACTCGGCCGTGGGGTCCTCATGCGGATTAGCAGTATAGAGACCATCGATGTCCGAGAGCGTCACGCACAGATCGGCAGAAACCAGGCAGCTCACAAGCGCCGCCAGTGTGTCGTTGTCGCCAAACTTGATCTCGTCGACGGTGACGGTATCGTTCTCGTTGACGACCGGCACCACGCCCAGCTCAACCAGGCGCAGCAGGGCGTCGCGCGCGTGCAGGTAGGACGTGCGGCGGGCCGTATCGTGGCGTGTGAGCAGCACGAGCGAGGTGAGCAGGTCGCGCGTATGGAACTCCTCGTCGTAGGCCGACGAGATGATGCACTGACCGGCCGAGGCGCAGGCCTGTAAGCTCGGAAGGTCGCCGACCGGCTTGTGGTCGAAGCCCAACACGGGATAGCCACAGGCGATAGCGCCCGAGCTCACCACGACCAGACGCCAGCCGAGCTTGCGCAGCGCTGCGGCCTGATCGGCAAGTCCGCCGATAAAGGCGCGGTTGACCTTGCCATCGGCACCCACCACCGTGGACGAACCGATCTTTACCACTATCGTTTTATAAGAAGTCGTCATACGTCAAACCAATCAACTGTGGAGGGTTCGGCCGAGCTGGCGGCCAAGGGAGCGTGGCTCGCCCCTACCGCCCAAGGAATTAGTGAGCCCAGGGAAAGGCAGAGGCCGCGGCCATGTTCTTGCGCACGAGCTCGTCGCGCACCTGAGCCAGGCCCTGCTCCATGCCCACCACATAGGTCTGCGGGTACAGGAAGCGCTTGAAAGCTGCGTCCAGATGATCGAGCGCCCAAGCACAGCGCTCGCGCGCGTCCTCGATGCCCTCACGTGGAGAAACCGCGCTGCCGTCGCGCACGATCGGCACCAGCAACTCACGATACTCGAGCTCGGACACATCGGTCACCAGCGCCGCATCGTTCACGGCCACGAGGGTATTGCCGCGCGCGGCGCCCTCCCCTGCCAGATGGTCCTCGTCATAGATCATGTCGCAGACCGGGCCGCCAAAGCCGTCGTAATAACGGCGCACGCGTTGCACACCCGGGATCGTGCGCTTGTAGGGCTGCTCGGAGAGCTTGACCACCGGCGTCCATGGATCTGCCTCACCCGCACGGCGGGCGGAAAGCTTGTACACGCCGCCCAGCGCCGGCTGATCGTAGCAGGTCGCGAGCTTGGTGCCCACGCCAAAGCTGTCGATGGGCGCGCCCTGGTCGAGCAGCGACTGAATCGTGTACTCATCCAGATCGTTAGAAACCGAGATCCCCACATAGGGCAGGCCCTCGGCATCAAAACGGCCGCGCACATACTTGGAGAGCTTGGCGAGGTCGCCGGAGTCGATGCGAATAGCCGACAGGCGCTCGCCCGCCGCCTCCATCTCCTTGGCAACCGTAATGGCATGCTCACAGCCCTCGCGCACGTCATAGGTGTCGATGAGCAGCGTACAGTTCTTGGGGCTCGACTTGGCAAAGGCGCGGAAGGCCTCGAGCTCGGAATCGAAGCTCATCACCCAGCTGTGCGCATGCGTGCCAAAGACGGGAATACCGTAGCGGCGGCCGGCGAGCACATTGGACGTAGAGGAGCAGCCGGCAACGTAGCTCGCGCGCGCAACGGCCAGGCCGCCATCGGGACCCTGGGCTCGGCGCAGGCCAAACTCCGCCACGGGGCGACCGTCGGCGGCGAGCACCACGCGCGCCGTCTTGGTGGCGACAAGCGTCTGGAACCCGACGATGTTGAGCAGCGCCGTCTCGAGCAGCTGGCACTCCAGCGCGGGGCCGGTGACGCGCACCATGGGCTCGCGCGGAAAGACGAGCTCGCCCTCGGGCACGGCGTCGATGTTTACATGCGCACGAAAATCGCGCAGGTAGTCGAGAAATCCAGGCTTGAACATCGCGCCGCCGGCAGGGGCCTGGAGCGAGGCGAGGTAGTCGATGTCCTCGGGCGTAAAGCGCAGATTCTCGACCAGCTCGGGCAGTTCGGCGGTGCCACACATGACGGCATAGGCGCTGCCAAAGGGATGGTCGCGGTAAAACGCGGTAAAACAACCCTGTTCATTGGCCTTGCCGCTCTCCCACAGGCCCTGGGCCATAGTGAGCTCGTACAGATCGGTAAGCATTGCAATGTCGGTGGGATGCGAGATGTCGGTCAAAGCCATGGGGCGACCTTTCGGATGTGTGGTGCAGAATTTGAGGGTTGGACGAGAGCAGAGCATGCGGACATGACGCCCGATGTAAATCGGTTAGAGCAGGCCCATGCTGGTCAGGATCGTGTAGCCCATAAAGATGACAAACGCGATGAGGGCAAGGACAATGATGATTTTTTGAGCCGGCGCCATGCCAGGGATCTCGTTCTCGCCCGTAGGCTCCTTGGAGGTAACCATGCGCTGGGCAAAGGTCATCTCGTCACGGCTCGGCTTGGGCTCGACGGACTTGGAACGAGCGGCCTTTTTAGGCTGAGGTTTAGGTGCGGTGGGCGCGGGCTTCGCGGCGGCGGGCTTGGGCGCGGGGGCGACGTTCGCGGCGGCCTCCTCGGCCTTCGCACGCTCGGCACGCAGGGCGGTCAGCTCCTCACGCTCGCGACGTGCCTCTTCCTGGGCCTCGCGGCGGGCCTTCTCGGCGCGGAGCTCTTCCAACTCGGCGCGTTCCTCGGCAGACAGTGGTTGGGACTCAAGCTCGGCCATGGTACAGCCCTTTCTTTTAAAAAAAGCCGCCGACACAATGTCAGCGGCTTATCAAATCCAAGGGTGGAGACGAAGGGAGTCGAACCCTCGGCCTCTGCCATGCGACGGCAGCGCTCTCCCAACTGAGCTACGTCCCCAGGACAAGTCGATATTTTACCTACGGCTCGCCAACTGTCAACGCCCAATAACCAGTCTTTTTGGGGCGTGGCTATTTTGACAACTTTTCGAGCAGGCAATCCTCTCGATGATTTTTTAATCCCCGTCCCAGAAAAATCATCGGCGAATGTGCTACTTTGCGCTGGTGAGGACGCCGGTGGTGTCGAAGGCTGGGGTGAAGCTCTCGTCTACCGCTCCGCCTTCTTGCCAAAACATCGTCGTAAAGCCCAGGTCGTCGGCATGGTCGAGCACCTGCTCGTACTCCTCGCGCGTCACGGCGCGCGCCAGGTCGCCGCCTTGTTCGCGCATGAGGGCATTGGGCGTGTACTGGTTCATGACCGAGATCGGCACGTCGCCCACCGTCTGCCACACCAGGTCCAACACGCGGCACGAATCGTCCGCATGCCCCGGCAGCACCAGATGACGCACGATTATGCCGCGCTTCATGAGCCCGTCCCCGTCTACCAGCTCTCCCCCGCGGCGCTCAATCTCGCGCGCCATCTGGGCCAGACCCGACACAGCCACGCGCGGGTAGTCCTTAATATGAGAGAGTGACTGCGCAAGCGCCGCATTGGCATACTTAAAGTCGGTAAGCCACACGTCGACCAAATCGCCGAGCGCTGCCACGGCACTCGCGCGCTCATAACCGCTCGTGTTGTAGACGATTGGAATGACCAGTCCGCGCTCCCGAGCTGCGGCAATCGCGACCGGCAGCAGGTGAGCATAATGCGTCGCCGTCACCAGATTGATGTTATTGGCACCTTGGTCCTGCAGCTCCAGCATAATCTCGACCAGGCGCTCGGGCGAAATCTCAAGCCCAAAATTGCCCGTCGAGATCTCGTGGTTCTGACAATAGATACATTTGAGCGAGCAGCCGCTAAAGAAGATCGTGCCCGAACCGGCCTCGCCCGAGATAGGCGGCTCCTCCCACATATGAAGCGCCGCGCGGGCCACCTTGAGCGTGTCATCGGCACCGCATACGCCGTGCGCACCCTCGTCGCGCACCGCACCGCAACGACGCGGACACAAATGGCAGGCGGGCGAAAAAAGTTCGGTCAACGGCGTCGGCATAAAAACATGCTCCAAAACAACGATTCAGCAGCTCAAACGTAAAGGGACCAACCGCACAGACGGCTCGAGCCCAAGGCGCCGTAATCGTCCGACACGATTTTTGTAATGTCAAGACTGGAATCGATAAAGTGCCGCTTTATGATGTAGGTATTCCGCCCCCCGCGGAGCAACTGGGTGAACCGTCGCGTTTATTTAGGGAGCCCACACAGTCGTACCTAGTACAGGTATCCTTCGTTGTTAAGGACGCTGGAACAGTCGATGAGGGCACCCACCTGTTTTAGGTGGGTTCATTTTCGTAACGTGGGGGGTGGTTTTCTTTTGCCGAAAATCGCCATTACAGTCCATATGGATCCCCACCGGCATCCCAACAATCCATCGACAATACCCTAATATCTGGTAAGCGCGTGATTATCGCTGCGCGCAATTCCATGCACCCCCCTTGGTCGAGTATCATGATTCGGCTATGCCCTTTGCGCATGGCGTTCTTCTGACCTTTCCCTTCGACGCTTGGCGGGTTTTAGATTCATGGCTTCATCCCCGAGCTACATACCGTACCTATGCGTGGCAGCGGCGGCCTTTATCACGACCTTCCTCATGGTGCCCCTGGTCAAGCGCTTGGCAATTAAGCTCGACGCCGTCGACTATCCTTCCAAGCGCCGCATCAACACCAAGCCCATCCCGCGTTTGGGCGGAACGGCGGTGTTTTTGGGCCTGGTCGTTGCCTGCATTGTGCAAATCCTAGGCACCTGGCACCTAGGCTGGCCGCCCGTCCTGGTGCCGCACCCGCGCCTTCACATTAGCTATCCCATGCTGGCGCTCTCCTTTACCGTCATCTTTGCGACCGGCGCTATCGACGACGTCATCCAGCTCAAGCCCAAGCAAAAGCTGGCCGGACAGGTCCTCGCTGCGCTCATCGCCTGCGTGGGTGGCCTGCGCATCGGCGTCATCGTCAACCCGTTTGCCCCCGGCGAAATCATGCTCGGATGGCTCGCCTACCCCATCACCGTGATCTATCTGGTGGCATTCACCAACATCATTAACCTCATCGACGGCCTCGACGGCTTAGCCACGGGCATCTGCGGCATCGCGTCGTTCACCATGTTTTCGATGGCCGTTCTCTCGGGCCGCATCGACGCCGCCGCGCTCTCCATTGCGCTCTTTGGCGCCTGTCTGGCCTTTTTGCGCTACAACTTCAACCCCGCAAGCATCTTCTTGGGCGACTCGGGGTCGCTGCTTCTGGGCTTTGCGCTGGGCTCCATCTCGCTACTCAACGTGAGCCGCACCGCCGCGCTCACCTCGCTTATCATCCCGCTCATCGTTGCCGGCGTGCCCATCATCGACACGTTTAGCGCCATCGTGCGCCGCAAGCGCGCCCACATTAGCATCGGGCAGGCCGACAAGGGCCACATCCACCACCGCCTGATCCAAGAGGGCTACAACCAAAAGCAGGCAGTGCTGCTCATCTATGCCTGGTGCATTATGCTTTCGGCCGGCGCCGCCGCGATCAACCAGGTCGAGGTGCCCATGCGCGTGCTCATCTTTACCGTGCTCGCCATTGGCTCGGCGGCCTTTGCCAAGCATCTACATCTGTTTGAGCCCGTGCTGCGCCACCATTACAACAAGCGCACGCACGAGGACGAGCTCGTCACCCCCGACGATCCCGCCTTTAAGCAGGAGGAGCAGGCAGCCGAGGAACGTAAGGAAGAGCGCCACCACAAGCTCTAGGGTAAGCTGCCGAGGATGCGTCCAGACGCCGCCGGCCAAACGTGCAGCCACGCCGCGCCCATCGCACAAGCCGCCGCTCTCCCGCCCCTCGCCTACTTACGACCCGCCCCTCCAATAAACGCGTTATCATCTTGACCCATGAACATACGTTAGGAGCAATCATGCCAAACGAGAACAGCTACGAAGTCGCGCTGCAAAAGAGCAACGCCATTCGCGAGGGCCTGGCCAAAACGCCCGAGAAGTTCACCATGCTCACCGGCGACCGCCCCACCGGCCGTCTGCACCTGGGTCACTACTTCGGCACCCTCAAGGGCCGTGTTGAGCTGCAGAACATGGGCGCCAAGACCAACGTGCTCATCGCCGACTACCAAGTCATCACTGACCGCGACACGACCGAGCACATCCAGGACAACGTGTACAACATGGTCATGGACTACCTTGCCTGCGGCATCGACCCCGACAAGACCATGATCTACGCGCACTCCGCCGTGCCCGCCGCCAACCAGCTCATGCTGCCGTTCCTGTCGCTGGTCTCAGAGGCCGAGCTGGCGCGCAACCCCACGGTAAAGGCCGAGATGGAGGCCTCGGGCCACGAGCTCACCGGCCTTCTGCTCACCTACCCGGTGCACCAGGCCTGCGACATCCTGTTCTGCAAGGGCAACGTGGTGCCCGTCGGTCGCGACCAGCTGCCGCACATCGAGCTCACCCGCACCATCGCCCGCCGCTTTAACAACCGCTACGGCAAGGTGTTCCCCGAGGTCGACGCACTGCTGTCCGAGACCCCGCTGCTGCCGGGCCTGGACGGTCGCAAGATGAGCAAGAGCTACGGTAACGCCATCAACATCTCGATGACCGCCGAGGAGACGGCCAAGCGCATCAAGAAGAGCCAGACCGACTCCGAGCGCATGATCACGTTCGATCCCGAGAACCGCCCCGGCGTGTCCGGCCTGCTTTCAACCGCCGCCATCTGCACCGGCCGTTCCGAGGTCGAGATTGCCGAGGAGATTGGCATGGGCGGCTCCGGCCAGCTCAAGAAGTACGTGACCGAGGCCGTCAACGAGTACTTCGCGCCGATCCGCGAGCGTCGTCAGCGCTATGAGAACGATCTGGACTATGTGAAGGACGTGCTGCACGAGGGCAACCGTCGCGCCAACGAGATTGCCGAGCAGACCCTGGCCGAGGTTCAGGACGCCATGGGCATGGTGTACTAGATCGATCTGCTGGCTAGAACTTTCGATTGCTATAGGGCGGGCGCTACGGCGTCCGCCTTTTTTGGTGCCCGACCGGTTCGGCTCTGCCCATTGCACTCCCTCGACAAACAGGAACAGGCCCGCTGGCAGTTAGTTGCCAGGCCTGTTCCCGAAGTACACCGTTGAATCGCACAGAGGGGAGGGATGCGAATCAAACTCAACGGGGCAGGCTTTTTCATCGCCTATTGCCTGCTCCGTTGCTGAATACAATATAGTTCACCGTGGCTTACTTTCTAGCGTCAAACTACCCCAACACACCTTCTCCATAAGTTAGCCCAGGTAAACCTGCAACGGAAAGCCACCACAAAGGGGACAGGCACCTTTGTGGTGGCTTTGACCACGGCAGAGCTGTTAGAGTCCAGCAGGCCAACGACAGGCGGCCAGATCAACATGCATGGGATCGGCAAACGTCACGCCCTCCCCCATTAAGAGCTCGCGCTGAGCATCGGGGCCGCCAAAGGCAAAGCCCTCACAGATACGGCCGTCGGCAAACACCACGCGATGACAGGGAATTTGGCCAGGGCGCGGATTACTATGAAGGGCATACCCCACGTACCGCGCACTTCGTGGACGACCGGCAAGCAGTGCCACCTGACCATACGTGGCGACCATCCCCTCGGGGATCTGCTCGACCACCCCGTACACCCGATCAAAAAAGCCCTCAGACGCCATTGCTCGCTCCCTTCCACCCGGAAAAGCATAAACCATCACAAAGGGGACAGGCACCTTTGTGATGGTTTATGGCAGGTCGGTTAGTTGGCGGGCTGGAAGAAGGCTACTGCCACGGCGCCGGGGCCAACGTGGGTTCCGATGGTGGCGCCGATGGTGTGAACGGGCAGTTCGCCCTCGGTGTGACCAGCCCACAGTGCCGCGCTGTCCTCGATATACTTCTTGAGCACCGCATCCGAAAGACCCGTATAGCCGAGCGCCAGCGGCATGGAAAAGTCGATGCCGCCCGCCTTTTCGACCTTTTGGTTCAGCAGGTTGCGGCCGTTCTTGGAACCGCGCGCCTTGCCCAGCTGCACGATCAGACCGTCCTCGACAGCCACCACGGGCTTCACGTTGAGCAGCGTGCCCACGGCGCCGGCCGCAGCAGACAGACGACCGCCGCGCACCAGGTACTCCAGCGTCTCGAGCAGGCCGATAACCACCACACGGTCGCGCACGGCCTCGACAGCCGCCGCGATCTGAGATGCACTGCGGCCCTCGTCCACCAAGCGCAGCGCATACTCGACCAGGACGCGCTCGCCCAGGGTGACGTTGTTGCTGTCTACCACGAACACGTCGCCACCTGGCGCCTCGGCAAGTGCGGTACGGGCACTCTGATTGGTGCCTGATAGCTTAGCGCCCACGGTAATAATCACAGCCTCGTCGCCGGCCTCACGTGCTTCGGCAATCGCCTGCGAAAACGCGTACGGGTTGACCTGGCCGGTCTTGGGCAGCTCGTCGCGCTCCACAAGCATCTCGTAAAAGCGCTGGTGATCGATGTCGACGCCATCCATATACACATCGGTGCCAAAGGTGACGGACAGCGGCAGAACACGCAGAGCGGGGTGCTCCGCCGGCGACATATCGCTGGCGGAATCGGTAATAATGCGGACGGACATAGCGAATCCTTTCTTGCGCAGGTCTCGCGCAGGGAATTTTGACAGCAATGTCCCGGCACGGCGTACGCGCTCAAACGGGACGATGCAGTTCTTGGCTGAAAGCTAGCTCCAGCGCGGCTCTAGATCTCGCGCAAGGTGTTGAGAATCGTGCGCAGCGACGCATACATCTGCTCGCGCTGCTCCACACCCATAGCCTTACCGGTGGTATCGAGCACCTCGCGAATGATGCGGTCCGCCTCGCTCATGCTCTCGCCGCCTAGAGCGGTCAGGCGCACCGGAGCACGATACTTAACGGCGGCATCGCCCGAATCATCGACCTCAACGTAACCGCCCTCCTCCAGATGCGCGAGCGTGCGCGAAACGGCGGCACGGGTCACGCCTGCCATGCGAGCCAGGTCAGCACCAGTCAGGCCGTCCTTGCTGCGCTCAAGATAGTACAGGCACATAACGTCGGAGCCCTTGAGGCCCAGCCTTGCGCCCTCGGATGTCTTAATGCGCTGGATCTCCTTGTAGAGCCCGCTGATCAGTCCGACAAAGTCCTCGAAACGTGTCTCGTCGTTCTGCTGCATGGGAGACGACCGCCTTTCGCTTGCATAATGCTAACGGGTAAACATCTTAGCCGTATCCAGCGACCGCCGGCCCTGCGTGCCTCATTTGTTGACCCATCAACATAAAAATCACCACAAAGGACAGGCGCCTTTGTGGTGATTTTGGGCATCAATAGGTTCTAGGCGCCGCTACAGCTCCACACAGGGATTGTCGCGGGTCACAAGCGTCTTAACGACAACCGTCGCTCCCAGATAGCGCTCGAGCAAATCGGCAAGACGGTCGATGGCGGCCTGGCAGTCCTCCATTCGCTCGGGCTCCACGCACTCAATCGCCAGGAACGCGTCGGCCGAATCGTCGGACAGGGCCGTTCGAACGCCGTCGCGCCAGTTCCAGCAGCGGCACACGGCGCCCGCATCATCGATGTAGGCGAGCTCGCCGGGCAGCGTCGGGTCATCCGCTTCCTCGCCAAGAGGCAAGAACGCATCGCCACCGTCGGTCACCTTCAAGCGAAGGTCTCCCTCGATCGCATGCAGATCCTCGCCTCCCACGGGCAGCGCGTAGGTCAGCGACACCGTGTTGTAGATGTCCACCGCGGGCGTAATGTGGCCCACAGGCTTGTCCTTAAGCACGCGCTTGAGCAAGTTCTCGATCGAGCAGCGGGCGCCTTTCTTGGTCTTGAACAGACGATAGGCCTCGCGCCATGCCTTGACCGGTGCGTTCTCGCTGATAGTGTCGCTGGTCAGATGACGCTCCACATCGATATTGGCGCGGTCGAGCAACGCCGCAATCGCATCCACGTCCTCTTGAGGAATCTGAGCCGTGGGCTTCATGCCCTCCACGACCACAACACCGACCGCTGCCTGCGGAAACAGCTCCCAGAATGAATCCTCGGCAATAAAGCCTTTCATACGTGCTCCCTTCATCGTGCGCGCCCGAGTGAGGGCGCCTAAACAAAAAGCGCCCTTACAACGGCCACCTTCAAAGTCCTACGGTGCCGTCACAAGAACGCTTGCGCTGTCCCCATCCGGAGAAGGGGACGATATGTCAGGCGCATTGTAACCCGAGTCATCCACGCGAGCAAAACCACCACAAAGGTGCCTGTCCCCTTTGTGGTGGATATGGACTCACGGCGAAGCTAGTGGCGAAGTCCCAGCAGCCCGCGGCCGCGATGACGGGCGTCGGCGTGTACTTGAACGTGCGGGCCTGCGGCTTTGACGGACTCGGGCAGGTGCGAGTACTTCTTCTCGAAGTTCTCCTCGAACATCACCGCCAGGTTGTGCGCGGCCTCGTCGAAGCGCGCGGTGCTCTGCCAGTACTGGCGCGGCACCAGGATGCCGTCGGGCACACCGTGGCACGTAGTGGGAATGTCGACATTAAAGATGTCGTCGTGCACGAACTCGCTGTCCTCGATGGTGCCGTCGAGGGCGCGGGCCACCAGGGCGCGCGTGTAGGCAAGCTCGATGCGATGACCCACGCCGTAGCCGCCGCCGATCCAGCCGGTGTTGACCAGGTACACACGCGTGCGGCCGTCGGCAATGCGCTCGCCGAGCATCTTGGCGTAAACCATGGGGTCGAGTGGCATAAACGGCTCGCCGAACAGCGAAGAGAACGTGGGCGTAGGCTCGGTGACGCCGACCTCGGTGCCGGGGATCTTGGCCGTAAAGCCCGTCACAAAGTGATACATGGCGGCATCGGCCGTTAGACGCGAGATGGGCGGCAACACGCCAAAGGCATCGCAGGTCAAAAACAGTACGACGCTCGGAGTGGTGCCCATGCCCTTGGTCCACGCGTTGGGGATATGCTCGACGGGGTAGGCCACGCGCGTATTGTGCGTGATCGAGACGTCATCATAGTTGGGCTTGCGATTCTCATCGAGCACCACGTTTTCGCAGATGGCGCCAAAGCGAACAGCGTTGAAGATCTCGGGCTCGTGGAACGCGTCCAGGCCCTCGCACTTGGCGTAGCAGCCGCCCTCGATGTTAAAGATGCCCATATCGGACCAACCGTGCTCGTCGTCGCCGATCAGCAGGCGCGTGGGGTTGGCCGAAAGCGTGGTCTTGCCGGTGCCCGACAGGCCAAAGAACACGGCGGTCTCATGCGTGACGGGATCCATGCTAGCCGAGCAGTGCATGGGCAGCACGTCGTCCTCGACGGGCAGCAAATAATTCATAACGCTAAAGATCGACTTTTTAATCTCGCCGGAGTAGCCGGTGCCGGCGACCAGAATCACGCGTTCCTGGAAATTGATGACCACGGCGGCGCTGGAGTTGAGGCCCTTGATGGCAGGGTCGCACTGGTAACCGGGCGCTGCGAGCACGCAGAAGTCGGGCTCGCCGGTGCGCGCGATTTCGCGGGCGAGCGGGCGGGCGAGCATCTGCTTAATAAAGAGTGCCTGGCTGGCACGCTCGCAGGCAACGAGCAGGCGACGCGTGTGGTTGCGGTCGGCGCCCGCCATGCCGCGGGTGACGAACACGTCGCGCTCGTTGAGATAGTCGACGATGCCGGCCTTGATGGCCTCATAGCTCTCGACGGACAGCGGGCGGTTGACGGCGCCCCAGGCAATTTTGTCGTGGACATCGGGGGTGTCGACGATAAAGCGGTCATTGGGGGAACGGCCGGTACGCTCCCCCGTCTCGATCACCAGCGCGCCGTTGGATGCCATGCGGCCTTCTTCGCGGCGGATAGCGTGCTCGACGAGCTCCGCGGCGGGTAGATCGACCAGCAGACGGGGCTGATTCTCGGCGGGATCTTCGACCAGCGTAATACCAAAGTTGGACAAAACATCTGCAGGGGTAACACCAGGCATGGGGCCTCCTTTAAAAACGCGACACGTGGACGCGACGCGCACTTTACTCACGTAAAGCTCGTTGTACCCGATATGCAAAAACGTTTTTGCGGCAACGGCGAAGCGCCCGCCCAACGGTCAAAAATCGCACGCAAGCGGCCTAGTCATTGGAGACGTTCTTGAACAGGCAACATTCAAGGAGTGTCCCCGAATGCCGGCACTTAGGGACGTTCCCAAAGTGCCGGCACATAAGGAACGTCCCTAAGTGCCGACTATAGTGGCAGGCCTTGTCCGAGCATGGCGATGGCGCTCATGAGGACCAGCATGCCGGCGGCGTAGGGCAGCACGGCGCTCAGGAGTTCGGCGTCCTTGCCGCGCACGCGTACGGCGGCAAGACCAATGGCGAGCGTCTGCGGCGAGATCATCTTGCCGGCGGCGACACCCAGGGCGTTCAGCGCGACCATCCAGTAGTCACTCACGCCCAGCGCCGTAGCCGCCTGGCTCTGGATGGGACCGAACAGCATGCCCGACGACGTGCCCGAACCGGTCACGAACGCACCGACGGCACCGATCCACGGGGCCAGAATCGGGTACAAACTACCGGCGACGGCGATACAGAACGCGCTGATCGACGAGATCATGCCCGCATAGCCCATCACCTTGGCGCAGCCCAGCACCGAAAGCATGGTAATGACCGTCGGCATCATCTGCTTGACAGTCGCGGCCAGCACCTCGCCCATCAAGCGCGGCGAAGCGCCCTGAATGGCACCGCCGACAAACGCAGCCAGGAAAATCCAAACACCCGGCGTGTTGATCCACGAAAACGTAAGCGTACCGGGGTTCTCGCCGCAATATACCTGCACGTGACTCGCAAACAGCGCGAGCGCGGCATGTACAACGGGCACCAGGTTGGACGTACCCAGCAGCAGAACAAAAATCAGGATGAAGCACGACCAGGCAGAAAGCGCCGACTTAACGGTGAGCTGTTCGCCGGCCTCGATATTCATGTGAAAGCGTGCGTCCAGATGCCCCGACTTCTCGGCACGCATAGCAAGCGCAGCTGTCAGCCCGAGCGAAACGATAGAACCGACGACGACGGCAAGTTCGGGACCCACAAACCTAGCAACGACCAGAGCCGCACCGGCAAAGGACACGCCGGAGAGCACGGCGATGCCCGCCGCGCCACGTAGGCGCTCGGCAACGCCTGCAACGTTGCCCTGGTCCTCGGCAACACGACCAGCAACCAGTACGATAAACAGCGGCATCATCACAAAGAAAGGCGCCAACTGCACCAGCTGAACGGTCGCCAGGTGCAGGGAATCCAGACCCACCAAGTCGGCAACGGACACCGTGGGGATGCCGATGGAGCCGTAGGGTGTGGGTACGCCGTTGGCCAGCAGGCAGATGAGCACGGCGGGCACGGCCTCAAAACCCAGGCCCGCGAGCATGCCGGCAGGAATGGCGACGGCAGTGCCAAAACCGGCCATGCCCTCCATAAAACCACCGAAGCACCAGGCCACGAGCAGCGCCAGCAGACGGCGGTCGCTGCTGATGGAGGTGATCATGCTGCCGATCACGTCCATGGCGCCCGTGCGAACGCACAGGTTATACGTGAATACCGCGGCGATGATCACCAGGACGATGGGCCACAGAGCCATCAAAAAGCCTTCAAGCGAGGCGGTCGCGATCTGCGCTGCCGGCAGGTGCCACCATGCGAAGGCAAGCACGCACGAAAGGACAAACGATCCGATAGCGGCCTTCCAAGCTGGCCATTTAAAGCACAGCAGCATCACGACCAGCCAAATAATCGGCACAAGAGCCAGTAAGAATGCGGCGACGTCCATAGGTAGAAGCTCCTTGGTGCCGCGTGGGCGGCATCGGGGGGGTGTCACAAAACTTCAACAGGATACCGCACACTTACCGACAAATTACAGCCGCCTGCCGAAAATATTGAACAATCCGTTCAAAAACACGAGCGAACACCGTCGCGTCTATACTAGAGCGCAGCAATAGAAAGGACCCCGCTTTGAGCATAACGCCCCTCGATAGCATTCGCCGCGCCATCGCCCGCCGCAATGGCGTCGCCGACCCCGCCGTAGCGGGCAGCGGCACCGCAAGGGCCCAGGGCGGACGCATCGAGAATGGCCTGTTCCCCGCCTCCCACACGGCCGAAGAGCTCGCGCGCATCCAGGAGCTGAGCCAGCGCAACGCCGGCGGCCCCGACAGCAGCCAGGCCACGCGCCGTCGCCGGCGCGAACGCGATCGGGAGCCCGGCCCCGTCCGCCGCATGGTCAACGCCTGGTGGAACCGTCTGCTCGGTGCCGTCTACGGCGGCGGCTTCTCCATGCAGGAAGCGGAATACGAGGAGCACGCCACCAGTCGCGACTATCTTTGGAACACCCTCGGCACCGCCGTGTGGGGCTTGGCATTTCCGCTGCTCACCATCGTGTCTACGCAGCTCGTGGGCGCCGAAGAAGCAGGCAAATTCTCCATCGCCTTTGTCACCGGCACGCTCATCATGATCGCGTGCAACTACGGCGTGCGCAATTTCCAGGTCTCGGACATCGACGAAAAGACGTCCTTTGCCTCCTACCAGCTCAACCGCTGGCTTTGTGGAGCGCTCGCCCTAGGCTGCGGCCTCATGTACAGCAGCGCCCGCGGCTATGACGCGCAGATGGCGACGATCGGCCTGGGCGTCTACCTCTATAAGGTGATCGACGGCATCGCCGACGTGTACGAGGGCCGCCTGCAGCAGGCCGACAAGCTCTATTTGGCAGGCATGAGCCAAACGCTGCGTTCCGCCGGCGTCATCGCGGTCTTTAGCGTGGCACTGTTCCTCACGCGCAGCATGCCCATCGCGGCCATGGCCATGGGCATCGCCGCGATTGCCTCGCTCGTACTGGTCACCGCCCCGCTCGCCCTGCTCGAAACCGAAAAATCACGCCGCATGAGTCTGCGCGAGGCTGGCCACCTGTTTGTCCAGTGCGCCCCGCTCTTTGGTGCGCTGTTCCTGTTCAACCTTATCGAGAGCATGCCCAAGTTTGTGATGGAGGGCACGCTGGCATACAAATATCAGCTGTACTTTAATGCACTGTTTTTTCCGGCGCAGGCCATTTTGTTGAGCATTGGATTTATCTATAAACCGCAGCTCCTGCGCTTGTCGAGCATTTGGGCTAATCCTCGCAAGCGTCGTCGCTTTGACCTGATTATTGTTGCCGTTATGGCGCTGATCGTGGTCATCACCGGCGTGTGCGCCGCATTTATGGCAGGTCCCGGTATTCCCCTCATGAGCTTTATGTACGGCCTCAGCTTTGAACGCTACCGTACGCTGGCGCTGCTGATGGTCGTCGCCGGCGGCGTAACCGCGGCCATCGATTTTATCTACGCCATTATCACGGTGCTGCGCCACGCTGGAGACGTCACCAAGATCTACCTGATCTGCTTCGCCGTAAGCGTGGTGCTGCCGGTGATCCTGATTAAGCTACTGGGTCTGATGGGCGCTGTGGTGAGCTACCTAGCCATCATGGCCCTACTCCTGGTGCTGTTGATTGTCGAATACGCCCACATTCGCCAGCGCATAGAACGCGACCGCAACCCGTACGGCGCCTAATTCGAATCAATTTGAAGAAAAGAAACGTCGATGTTTTGGCACCGACAGCGAGCAGTCTCAAAGTGCCCCAGGTTGGCGCGAAAGAGGAGCGACGCGTACTTCCGTACGCGAACGACGGTTTGAGCGACAAGATGGGGTGCTTCGGGGCTGCGCAGCATCAACGTGGCCGCCGTTCGGTAGAACGGCGGAACAAAGTTATTCCCCGGGGCGAATATTCGCGTAGAACTCCGCCCCATCATCGAGCCGCAGGATGCCCACGCGACCGAACTCGGAGCCGGTGGCGGCAGCGCAGTCGATGTCGATGCGATCGGGCACACCGGCGGCATCCTCGCCGCCCAGGCGCACGATCTGCCCGCGGCCCGACTCCTCATCGAGCCCCGCAAGACCACCGACCTCGCAATAACGCCCGAGCGACACCGTTGGCGTGTGACCGCTCACCACGACCGGACCCTTGCCCCCGGCAGAAAGCAGCCCGGTCGGCGCATCCCAATAGCCGTGACGAATCCACAGCAGGTCATCGGCCGACTGCACCGCGAGCATCTGCTGCAGCAGCTCGCGATCGGCACCCACCGCTCCAACGCCATCGGCACAATCGACGCCATGCTCAAGCAAAAACGCGCGCGCCGCCTTCATCTCGATTCCAGCATGTACCAGCAGATACGGGCGCTCCTCGGTCTCGGCCACCGCGTAGAGCGGCAGCGCGGCCATCCATCGCACGAGCTCCTCGTATGCGTCAAATTCCATGTCGTTGAGCTGCTCGCGCGTCGTCCAGCCACCGTTGATATCCCAGGTCTCGGCATCGAGCGGATCCTGGCCAATGATGGCATCGAGCATGATCTGCTCGTGATTGCCCTTGAGCACGAGGGCGTTGGGCAGCGAGCGCACGAGCTTAATAACGCCGACCGGATCGGGCCCGCGATCGATCATGTCGCCCAGCACGTACAGCGTGTCGTCGGACGCCAGCGAAATCTTAGACAGGGCCTCGTCAAGCGCACGCACGTGCCCGTGAGCATCAGATGTCACATAGATCGCCATGGTACGCCTCTCCTTGCATTGCGGCCAAAGCCCGGCGCCGCAACTAAAACTTCAAGTTGAACTTAAACGTTACCCATTGTACTCCGTTGCAATAAAGCTGGAAAGGGTTTCCGAGCAGAGGCAAAGACGGCAGCCGTCTATGACGATATCGCGCACGCCCGCAATCCAACCCCATAAACCCACCATCTTTGGGTACAAATAACCGCAGACAACTAACCGTGCCACGCCAACCACCCAGGAGCGGACACCATCCATGAACCAGATCCTTCTTTTTATCGGCCTCGTCATCATTTTGTGCCTGACCATCAAACCCATCGGCAAAAAGCTCCCCTTCCCCACCCTGCTTATCTTTATCGCGCTCGGCATGCTGTTGGGCGTCAACGGCCCGGCGCATATCGACTTTAGCGACTACGCACTCACCGAAACCGTCTGCAGCACGGCGCTATTGTTCATCATGTTCTACGGCGGCTTTAACACCAACATAGACCGCGCCAAGCCCGTCGCCGCGCCGGCGGTGCTGCTGAGCACGCTCGGCGTCGTCATCACCGCAGGCATCACCGGCGTGTTCGCCCACTTTGTGCTGGGCTTCGACTGGATCGGCGGCCTGCTGCTGGGCTCGGTCGTGGCGTCGACCGACGCGGCGAGCGTCTTTAGCGTGCTGCGCGAGCACAACCTGTCGCTAAAGGGCGGCACCGACTCGCTGCTCGAGGTCGAATCGGGCTCCAACGACCCCGTCGCCTACATGCTCACCGCGGTACTCGCCACCCTCGCGGCGGGTGGCAACATCGACATTCCCGTGCTGCTGGCCAAGCAGATCATCCTGGGCGTGGGGCTGGGCCTTGCCATCGGCTGGATATCCAGCCGCCTGATTGAGCGCGCACACGCAACGGCCGAGGGCGCGCAGACTATCTTTTTGTTCGCCGTGGCGATCGTCGCCTACGCACTGCCGAGCTACCTGGGCGGCAACGGCTTTTTGGCCGTATACCTGGCAGGCATTGTGCTGGGCGCGAGCGACATCACCGGCAAGGTCGAGATGGCGCACTTCTTTGACACCCTTACCGAGATGGCCGAGATGACGATCTTCTTCTTGCTCGGCCTGCTCGTCACGCCCGCGCGCCTGCCGCAAATGCTGCTACCCGGCCTTGCGCTCATGGCGTTTATGCTCTTTGCGAGCCGCCCCATCGCCGTCGGTCTGCTGCTGGCGCCCTTTAAGACGAGCCCTCGCCAGGTTGCGCTCGTAAGCTGGGCGGGCTTGCGCGGCGCGGCTTCGGTCGTCTTTAGCCTCTTTGCTGTGGTGGCCGGCGTTCCCGGCGGACACGACCTATTTGACCTGGTGTTTGTGATTGCCGTATCGAGCATTGTGGTGCAGGGTTCGCTACTGCCGGCGGTGGCGAAGAAACTCGATATGATCGATGCGGCCGGCGACGTGCGCCGCACCTTTAACGACTACCGCGACGAGGACGGCATGTCGTTTGTAAAGCTCAAGGTGGGCGCTGGCCATCCGTTTGCCGGGCGCTCGCTCGCCGATATTGGCAGCGCGACGGACATGCTCGTGGTCTTGGTGCTGCGCGACGGGGCGCACCCGGTACTGCCCAACGGCGATACCGTCATCGAGGAAGGCGACCTTCTGGTGATGGCAGCCCCAACGTTCGAAGAGCGTGCCGAGGTTACGCTGCGCGAGGTCACCGTGACGCTCCACGGTCGCCTGGCCGGTCAGCGCCTGCGCGACGTGCCGCAGGGCAAGCACCCGTTTATCGTGGTGATGCTCAAGCGCGAAGGCCAAACGATCATCCCCGATGGCAACACCCTAATATACGCCGGCGACGAAGCCGTCATCGCCACGCTGGCGTCATAGGGGCCAGAGGCACAGCTACCCCAGCCCCTCCTTGTATTCCTATACCCGCAGGTAGATTGACGAACATGTGTTTGCTTATTATAATTTCTACTTGAATAGACTCCTCGTCTCGTGGTATAAAAGGGTTGGTACCCTCGAATAGAGGGACCTCCAAGAGCCGGGGGCTTCCCCCCGGCATTTTTTTTGCGTAATTGGAGGTCACCTCATGACGGAACTGTCGATCTTTATCGACGAATCTGGTGACGCGGGTCCCGTATCTCGCTACTACATCGTTACCCTTGTTTTTCATGAGCAGGCAATAGAGCTAAATGCAAATATCGCCGCATACGAGCGCAACGTTAAAGACTGCGAGCTCGATATTATGCCATTTCATTTTGGGCCTCTTCTCACTGGTCACGATGATTATCAATGGGTCAACATTCGCAACAGAAAGAAACAGCTCAGCCTATTCCGCCAGTTTGTAGACCGCTCCCCCATCACCTATCAGCCCTTCATCTACGATAAGAAACAGGGCCTTTACGAACCGCAAAAGCTCTCCGCAAAGATCGAGCGCGACGTAACAATATTTCTCAGAGATCACTTGGCGTATATACAGAGCTTTGACCACGTTAAGATCTACTACGACGGAGGCCAAAGCGTTGTAACGCGAGCACTTCATGGTGCTATCGAGAAGGCCATTTCCCAAAAGGCCACGGTATATCGCGACGCTTCGCCCAAGACATACCGACTCTCCCAGGTCGCCGACTATATTTGCGGAATTGAGCTCACGCTCCTTAAATTCCAGAATGGGACAGCGACCAAAACAGACACGGAATTCTTCGGCTCGATTGCCCCATTCAAAAAGAACTTCGTCAAGAAGCTGAGGAAAAAGAGAATCGAGTGAGCCAGCCGTTCTTATCGCAACCATGGTATAAATGGATTGCGTTCCTTTATGGAGGGCAGTCAAGGGCCGGGGGATCCCCCCGGCATTTTTTATGCGTAACGTTGCCGCAATTCCTACCTAGCCTCTAGGGGAGGTACAGGTAGCTAAAAGACCCCCGTCCCAAATTAGCTACATTGCGGGCAATTTGCGTCTCGCAAAACTAAGTGAGTAGACTTTTGCCGAATCGCCGACCACGTCACCAAAGCACAACTCTGTGACCTGCGGGTTTGTTGAAGCGAATTTGTCGTGTGCTCAGGATTTGCAATAAAGCCTACTCACTTAGCCAGCGTGCAGTCAAAATAGAACTGTCGCGAACTCATTAGACTCCATTGCGACGGCTTATCGTGCATTTTGAGCAGCTGTGGGTGCAGACGCCCGTCCCAAATTAGCTACCCTTGTCACATTCCTAGTCATCGTCAACGGCAAAATCGCGGAGGTCGAGGCCTTCGCGTTCGGCTCGGGCTAGGAGCTCTTGGGGCGACTCGTCCTCGATATCCATTACGTCGAGCATAGCGACTGGAAAGCCCACGCCGGCTGCACTCCCCGCACGGTCGAGTAAACTCTCGCGCAGCTGGTCAACATCAACATCGATCTTCATGGTGAAACCCCCTACCGGATCAGGCCCCTACTCAGCAGCGCCGAGCACATTCACGGCTGCAACGAAAGCCGCAACCTGTTTGTCGTCCATCTGCGTGGCCAAGCGCCCCGCGGGCTCGTCATAGGCAAACTGAACCTTATCGATAAAGCAATCCCAAGCGCGCTCATCCACACGCACAGCGGCCTCGCAATACTGGCTGAGCTTTTTGAGTCCATACCAAAACGCATTCACATGGCGCGCAGGATCCTCGTCCAGCACTCCATCATAGCGCCGTCCGTTAAACTCGCGCATGCGCGCCACGGCAACTTCGAGAGAGTCGCCGCCGTCGGCCGAAGCCTCGTCCACAAGCTCGGGAATCGCAACCTCGCGCCGAACATTATGCCTGGTAACACCATCGTACTCACCCACCAACACGTCTTCGTCAAACCGATCATCGTAGTCGAAATAACTACTGCCGCGGCAAATCCCGTGCAGCGAACCAGCGCCAAAGGCACGGAACAACCCACCGTCGGCAACAACGCGCCTATAGGTCTCAAACGACTTCTTAACCTGAGCGAGCAACTCGGCAAGCTCCCCGGCATCGCACCCCGTCTCGCACGTAATGCAAACAAGCCCCGGCAACGATACCGGCTCCACCGTGCTCCCTGCAACGCGGGCAGCGCGTTCGGCCCGGTACGCTTGGGCTGCCAAGCGCGCTCGCTGCGCAGCGCCGCGCACGTTAGTCAGCTCGCGCTTCAGTGCTACGTCGCCGGCAACACCACCAGCAAGCTCGTCAACACCCTGCGGTCCGGTCGCGCTCAGCTCGGACTCAAACGTCGCCGTAATCATGCCGGCAAGGTCCGTTGCGTCGGCGGCGCAACGCAGTTGCTCCAACTGCGTGCATAGCAGATCGGCATCCAGGGGCACGGCATCCACAACGCGCACGTCACTCAGGCGCGCCACGCCCCGCAACACCAAAGCCTCCGCGGCATCGTATGCCGCACGAACCCTGTCCGCCGTATTGGCGCGCAGCTTTACCTCGATAAACGCAAGTGTCTGCTCCAGACGGGTCAACAGCTCGGCCTTGTCCTCCATGCGCAAAAAGGCAGCATAGCGGCGCTCCATCTGCAGCGGGCCCACAACACCTGCCTGCTTACGAGCGCGTGCAAGCGCAGCGCCCTCAACACGGCGAACATACCCGTCAACAGCCCGCACGGCAGACTCGCGCGCAGCGTGCTCGGCAGCCTCGACGCCCCTAAGCACGCCCAGCAGCTCGCGGGAGCGCGCATTGCGCACCAACTCCCCGCGATCGTACTGCTCAAGCGCCGTCTGCCGCTTGGCCACCGACTCAAAGCCAAACAGCTCGTCGAGCAGCTCACCAACAGAACGCTCGTCTGCCATGGCAGGCCTCCTTACCCGAACACGCCAACACGCTCGCGGGCCCACGCGTACGCAAGCCCGCACGCCCGCACCCCTACAGATCCAGCGCCTTCTTCGCGGCGTCGACCGGGTCGCCATCCATGTAGAACACCGGGCTCAGTCCCGAGATAATCTCGGACGACACGCTCTGCAGGCCCGCGATGGCGCTCAGCGGCAATATCACGCGCTTGGCGCCGGCGTTTTTGGCCACGCGCATGATGTCCTCGAGCCCTCGGATCTCATCCATAGAGCCCGACATGCGCAAGATTCCCGGAACCGCCAGCGCAGGCATCACTGGGCGGTTGCACGCCGCGGAGCACAGGCCCACAAACTCGGCAAGCGAAACTTCCTCGGACAGGCCCTTGCTCTGCAGGTCGTTATAGAACAGTAGATAATCCTTGGAGCCAATGTGCATGCCCGGCGCCACACGGTTCGCCAGGTTCACAAAGTTGTCGAACGCGGCCTCCAGCGTATCGCGCACCGGCTTGTTAAAGGCCACGCCCTCGTGCTTAAACTTGCACTCGCCGGCAACGGCCTTGTTCTCCAGCTTGTACACGGCAACCTCGCCGCCCTGCGACCTGCCCACGCCAAACACGTGACCGGACAGCAGCGGCCCGTCGGGAATCAGCGTGTCCTCGCTCTGCTCGGGCACGCGTACCACATGCACGTCCTGCGGGTTGTCGGCATCCATATAGCCCAGGTTGACGTCGATAAACTCGACGCCCGCCATAATCTTGAGCTGCTCCTTTACGCGGCGACGGCCCTCGATGGCGTAGTCCAGCAGCCAACGAACGTCGTCCTTGTCCATAGCCTCGTCGGGGAACAGCAGCTTGGCGAGGCCGCTAAAGGACTTGCGCACGGCAATCTCGTCACGCTTGTTAAAGTCGCTGTTAAAGCGGAAATAACGGTCGATATGATGCGTAAAGTCCTTGCGGCGCATCTCCTTGCAAAACTCCGACAGGCAGTCGGTGATCAAGCCGTAATGCCCGGTCAGCAGGCTCGAGCGCATCTTGGGAATCTCCCAGCCCGGCAGGTAATAGTGGATACGGTCGAAGAAGGCCGAATCGTTGTTAAACTCCGGCGGGAACGGGTCAAACAGGTGCGTGGTCTTAAGAACGTTTTGCACGGTGTCGTTGATGTTGCCCTCAAAGACCATGGAGGCATCGGCATTGATCTGGTCGCGGCCACGCGCATAGCTGCCACTCGCCATATAGTCCTTCATGATCTGCACGGCGTTGGTGTCCTTAAAGCGCATGCCGGCGACCTCGTCAAACGTCACGCAATCCCAATGGCCCACCAGGCCCACGCGATCGGCGCGCATGGAGTTCATACGGCCGAACAGGTTGGCCGTGGTGGTCTGCCCGCCCGAAAGCAAGATGGCGTAGGGCGAAACCTCTTTGTAGATATGGCTCTTGCCGGTGCCACGGGGGCCAAGCTCGCACAGGTTGTAGTTGCGCTCGATCAGCGGCACCATACGCTCGATAAAGTGCAGGCGCTCCTTCTCCGAAAGCTCGCTGGGCTCATAGCCGGCAGAGCGCAGCAGCATGTTGAGCCACTCGTCGCGCGAGAAATACTGGCGCTCGTCGATCATGGCCTCCAGGTCCAGGTTGGGCATCTGGATAGGCGTGAGCGACGCCACGCTAAACGGAGAGTCCTCGGGCCCGCGCTTTTTGCGCTTGGCCTTGGAGCGGCGCGGCGCATCGTCGCCAAAGACCTCCATGCCAAACTCGTCTTCCTCTTCCATGGGATGACGGTACTCGATGCTCATAATGCACCAAATACCACCCTGGAGAATCTTGGAATAGTCGCGCACGTACTCGGCCGGCATCACAAACGGCTCAATAGTCAGATTGGCAAACGATGCCACGTAGATGTCTTTGTACTCGTCGAGCTTGGCCGTCACCTTATCGATGATGGTAAAGCGACCCAGCTCGCGGATCTTGGACTTAATGCGCTCGGACTCGTCGGGACGCACGTAGTTATCGGTGAGGATCTTGCGGATGCGCCCCAGGCCCTCCGCCACGGCGTCCTCGTCGTCGGTTGAGCAGTACATGCCCAGCAGGTACTCCAGCACAAAGGTAGGCACGTTGGCGCCACGCTTCATAAGGGCCGTGAGGTCCTTGCGCACGATCTTGCCGCCAAAGTGCTCGAGCAGCTTGCCGTCCAGTACATCCATGTCGTAGCCGTCGTCCTCGGGAGCCTCGGCCACGGCTTGGGCATAGCCATCGGTCGAGGACTCGTCCTCGGCGGTCGCTGCAACATCATCGGGTGCAGTGGCCGCCACCGGCTCCGGAACAGGCGCGGCGGCCACGGCCTCCGCGGCAGTCTCAGCCTCCGGGGCAGGCACAGCCTCCCCTACAGGCACCGCAGCCTGCGCCGGCACATCCACATCAATCGAGGGAACTTCCCACAGATCGTCGTCATGGCTATCAAACATAGGGCACACTCCTAAAAACCAAAGTCAGCAACAGGGGCAAACGAAACAGCGATGGTGTACGTCTCGCGCCAAACGATCTTGCCCGTCTCGCGCTCGCGGCAGACCAGATAGTACGGACCCTTGGCCGAGAATCCATCCGCTGCATGCAACGCAAACTTGGCATGCACCACGCGCTCCTGCGAGTTAACAGAAGTCTTGTTGGCATGCGCCTTGACCGTATCGCTCACCTCGTTGCCACTTGCATCGGTAAACACCAGCTCGTACTCGCACGGCAAGACCTTACCTTGGGCAGGTTCTTCCTGGATCAAGTTGACCGAGAAGAGCGAGTTGGTCACTCGACGTCCCTCACTCAGCACGCGCAGCGTCGCTGCGCGCGTATCGACAAAGTCCTTGGAACCCGAGCGCGCACGCCAAAAACCGATAATGGGCACGCAGAGCTCCTGCAGGCTCATGCCGCCGTGGACGTAGTTGTTAGTGCCGCCGGAACGCTTGAGGTGCACGTTCTCGCGCGGGGCAAATCCCTCAAAACCGGCACCCAAACGTCCCATGCCAACATTAACAAACACCCCGCATGCCTCTTCCGAAAGCTTGGCCACGGCCTCGTTGGGCACCACCAGATGACGCTTGCCGTGCATGACAGGAGCGTCAAGGAAGGGAAGGTCTGGCTTGCCGAGCATCTGGCACTCGTTGAGCTCACGACGCGTGTAGATGAAGCCGTGATCCGCCGTCATAACAACACGCGCGCCCGGGGCGTCGGTGCACACGCGGCGCGCCAACGCGGCAAGTTCCTCCACGGTGTCCGCGCAGGCATCGAAAACGTCATCCTGCGTAGCTGCCTTCTCGCCCGTGGTATCGATCTTGTTGTGGTAGAGATAAACGAGCCTGGAGTCTTTGAGCAGCGCTTTGCGCTCGGTTCCCGCCATGTTGAGGTATGCGCTCGAGCGCAAAGCGCGGGCCGTGGGCTCAACGTGGGTAAGTACGGCCTCGCGCTGCGGAGTCGTCGCAGTGGGCATGCCGTCAGCCAACACAAACGAGCCATCCGTTGCAAGTTCAAGCGCTTGATGCGGCAGCAGCGCGGGCATGCCCACCTCGGTGATGGAGGGAAAGACCGCCTGCATGCTAGAAACCCTGACGTTGCCGCCGCGCTCGCGCTCGAGAAGCGCCGCGACATCACGGGCCACCTCATAGCGCAGCGCGTCGCTTACGATAACGACCGTCGTTTTGGCAGACCCCACAAAGGTGGGCAGCACATGCCAGTAGAATTCATCCTGCCGTGCAGGGCCATCGATGTAGCCGCAATCGGCCCACTCCCCTTGCGCAGCTGATGTCCAGCAGGCATTGGCATCGGCCAAAAACCAGTTGCTGTAGAGATTCTCCGCCCAGTCCACCACGGCTCGGGCAGGTTCCTCGAGTACATCGCACTCGACGGAGCGCGCCCGCAGATACGCGGTGCACATATGACGATAGGCGGCATCCATGGCATACCAATCGGACGTGTAGGCATCCCACACCTGCTGGGGCTGCGCCAGATGGAACCCGCCCGCGTGTGCCTGCCTAAACGCGCACATATCGGCCACAGCGGCAAGCAAGTCAAAGTAGCTCTCGACACGACGGTACCAGCTTAGGTCGCAGCGACGCGCAGCAAATGTGCGCGCATCCTCAACACGGTCCGCGCCCTGGGCAAACGAGCAGAACAGCTGCGAGAGCACGGCCTCATTGACGCACGGAAACACATCGAGCGAGGTCAGCACATCGATCGGCAAGGTCTCGAACCGCGCAAAGAGTCCACGGGCATCCTCTACCAAACGGCAGATCTCAAATAGGTCCTCGCTCGATGCCCGGGCATCGTCGGCCTGGTCCCACGTGCGCACCGCCTCAAGGCAATAGGGGCCGTAGGCGGGAGCTACATAGCTTTCGAGTCCCTTGAGCGCCCCCTCGGGAAGCGCGGTGGATGCCGCCGTGATGAGCAGCTGGGATGCCAGCGCAAGCAGCGAATCGCGCTCATACAGCGGCCCCTCAAACCCATAGCAACGCAAAATGAAGGCAGAGATGACATCACGCACACAGTACTTGTCCGCCAACTCGGCCAGTGCCTCGGGGCCCTCGTGCAGCAGCGTGGTCATACAACCGCGCAGTACAAACGCGGGCCGCGCGTCGCCAACCTCTTTACCGCCAAAAATCACCGTAAGAATACCGAGTTCGATATCGGATGCGCACAAGGCATGTGGAACACACGCGGAAAATTTAGCGCAGCGGGACTTGGCATCAAAGAACGCCTTGTGCTCGCGCAGACTCTCGCGCACGGCATCGATGTTCTCGATACCAAGCCGATCGGCCAAAAGCGAAAGATAGTCAGCCTGGAACCGATCGGCATACAGCTCGACATCGGCAAGCCAATCGCCCTCAAGCCTGCCGCGCGGACAACGGCGATACAGCAAGATATCGCTCGCAAGGTCATCGCGGTTGATAAGCTTCTTAACGGCAAACATGCGGCCCTCGCAGGCCTCAACAAACCGCACTGGGCGCTCAAAGTCACCGTGAGCGGGCATAACGCCAGCATCGGCACCCGCGCCGTCGAAACCCTCGACGGCCAATCGCTCAAACTCAGGGGCAAACTCGCCGTCCGCATCGTGCCAAACCACCACACGGCGGGGCATACATGCGGGCAACGGTTGCAAAAACCGCAGTTTGAGCTGTTCTTCTACATCGATCTTGGGCATGAATATCCTTACCGTATCTGCAGTTACTTGATCTTTGCCAGCACATCCTGAAACTTGGCGTAGTTGACCTTGACGCCGTCATCCAGGTCGATCTTAATCATCTGGTCTGCCAAGTGATGCAGCTTCTCCTCGTAGCCAATGGTCTCTTTGAGCTGGTCGTTGAGCTTTTTGACGCGCTTATCCAAGCGCACGCGCTCGCCGCGCTCGGCACTGGCAAGGGCATCGTTGGCATAGCCGATCTGCGAGCGATAGCGCTCCTGCTGCTCATGCACATAGTCGGTGCGGATGCGAGCCAACAGGTCGGGCTGGTAGCGATGCATATAAACAAGGCACTTGAAACCATTCTTCTTGCCACTGTCGAACAGCCAGTAGATGGGGCGCTTCTTATAGGTCTGGCAGTGGTCCTTAAAGAAGTCCTTCAAAAAGTAGGCGCGAATCACCTCGCGCGAGGTACCCTTGCCGCCGAGCGCCTCGGCAATAAAGGCCAGGTTCTGCTCGAGCGTCTCCTCGCCATACACAGTGCGCACAAAGTCGATAAAGTAACGCACGACGTCGTCATCAAAGTACTCGTCGTCGGTAATCGGCAGCACGTTGTCGCTATCGGGCATAAAGGCCACATGCGCCTGGTCGGGCATCTTGGCCAGATAGTCGTCGACCGTGGCGCCCTGATCGGCCAGGACCAGCCCGTCCACGTCCAGCGAATAGCGGCCAAACATGCAGCCCACGGCATAGCTTATGAGCGAGGTGATCTCGTCGCGCTTGGTGCGCACATACTTGTTGCCCTTGTAGCTCTCGGGAATCTCTTCGACGGTGTCGAAGATGCGCGCCACCGAGACATACTTGTCCTCGACCTCAATGGGCACCTCGCCCTCCATGTTGTAGATCTTGGCAAAGATTCGGTTGAGCTCCTCCTCGTTAGCGCGAAGCTGCTCAAACCTCTCGTTGACCTCGGCCTTGCGGGCCTCGTATTTATCTTGAAGTAAAGTGGCCATAGTGGGCCGTCCTTTCGATTTGAGAGCCCAATAAAAGGGCATTGCGTTAGCCACAAATCTTTACCGCAAATTATCTAGGACACTAGAACGATCTCTAGCGTTACGGAAATAATCGTAAATACGAGATAATGCAGCGAGATGCCCCCTTCCTTCCCTCCCTCTTCATTGCGACATGCATGGCAATAAAATGGACCATTTATTGATAAGGTATTATTCAAGTCAAAATTCAAGAATGGAATGTCACTCGACGAAGCCAGGCAGAACGGGAAGAATGTGCGCTGCCAATCCACCTAATTGTTCATTACCTAATCGCTAAATAAATAACAGCAGGAATTGAAGCGCAAACGAGTATGCTGTAATAAGCGAGCGAAGACTCAGCGGATATCTTACTTTCAAACAAAGGAATCGAATAAACCACTTGAAGAATTGCAGGCAAAAAAAGAATGCAAACAATTCCTATGCACAAAATAGGTTTGTAGAAAATACCACGTTTATTATGCGATATTTCCGGTGTAGGAGACTTGAACTGAAGGCACTCTTTAAGTTGTTGCTCAACCTTATTCATGAGATCATCAATAGATTTATCTGAGACTAGTAGATGACGAAAGGGGATCGATTCATCAAGCTCCGCCTCCGAAGAAATCTGAGCTTCCTTCAAAATATCTCGGTGATAATGGGCCGTGGCTTCTTCTTTCGTAAAGCCTTTCAACTCCATTAAGTATTGGATGTTATTCCCCTCCTCCTCTTCGGATTTGGTTAACGCCTCTTCAAAACTGTCTAGGCATTTATTAAAGGTACTCATAAATTTCGCAACATCACTAGATAATGCCTTGTTACCAGCAATTGCCAAATCGATGGCAATTGGCATTAGCTTCTCAGCGGCATTTCTATTCTTTCTCAAAGGAATAGAGTCTTTCAAATCAGTCAATAAAATGTAAAGATCTCTACAGGCGGACAGATGTTTATCTAGAGCAACTTTGCGTTTTTCGTAACCGAAAGCCAGCCATGCAGCAATGAAAACAGCAACCAGACTGAAAAATGAGCTAAGAAACTCAGCGGCAGAGAAATCCAGATTCATGAGAGCTCCTTTAAATTAGAGGATGACGTTTGAAATCCCAAGAGGTTTCAAATGAGTCCCAGTCATTTTTGGATTCATGTCTCAACGCTCTCACTATATTGATTATTTCATTCTGTTGATTGCAATCAGAGGGCTTCACTATCGGTATTCGTGCGACATCTCCGACATTGAAATTAAGCGATGGAGAAAGTAGTGACATAAAAAACAATGCAATTGAACTATTCGCAATCCCCTGAATTAATGCAAGCATCGACTCATTCGTATAGAGACAATTTCCAGCATGTTCAGGCAAATAACCAGAAGATACGTATCTAGTTGAGAAAGCACCGCTTGATATAGAGCTCCAGGTCACAGCCGGTAGAAAATAGAACTGTCTATTTTTGATATGCGCTCCTGAAAACTCTATTAATTCAGCGCCATCATGTTCCCAAAAAATTACATCCTCATTATTTCCAAACCATTTGCGGAACTGACCGCCAGAAGTACATGGGAGCCACTTCGCCTTACTCTCTCGAGCCTCCTTATGTGACTGAATTTCATCATCAAAATCTATAAGCCCTATCTCCCACCAGGAACGCATAAAACGCTTGTTGTCTCTAGTTACCATTCCCTGCTTAGGTTGAGCAAAGTTTGACAGGCTAGGCAAGGAAGCCATGTTTTTGACCGCAGCGTCCGAAATCCAGTAGGCGATAGGGGTGCCGGGGATTTGCTTGAAGGCCTCGGCGTCGCGGCGGTAGAACCAGCCGCAGTCGAGGTTTTCGATCGCCTCGAGCAGCTTGAGGCGCTTCGCCTCGCTGCCGTTGATGTCGACGAGGCGAACGTAGGCGCCCCCGCATGCCGCGCGGCCGTTGTAGATGACGTCGGCGGTTACGTTGACGACCTCGCCGCCGATGGCGTCGAATGCGCGGGGGCCGAGGTGTACCATCGAGGCGATCGTCTTGCCGTCGATGAGCGAGGAGCGCATCTTCTCGAAGCTGCCCAGGAACATCCAGCTCTGCATGGTGACCATTGCCGCGTAGCCGCGATCCCCGGCAAGGCTGAACCCGCGCTCGATGAAGCACGTGCACAGGTCGCTCTTCACGTCGGGGTAGTTCTTCTTGACCCACTTGGACATGAAGGGGTTAAAGCTGCTGCTGCCCATATACGGAGGATTCGCCACGACGCAGGCAAAACGACGGGACAGCCTCTCGCAGATGGTGGCAGCGCTTTCGAGCTTAGTTTTGGTCGCAGAAGCAAAGAGATCGTCGGGACAGCTCGCCGCGGCAGCCTTGAGTTCGTCGATCTCGTCCTCTGAAGGATTGAGCAGCGAACCGATCTCGCCCAAATGACTCAGCTCCTCGGCGAGCTTCTTGTTACCCGGCAGCTCGTCCTCCCCTAGCGGGATGCTCGAGAGCACGGTAACGTCGGCGCGAACGCCACGCCTAAAGAAGCGACGGTCGTGCTCGCGGGCGCACATGGCAAGCGCCAGCTCCGCAATCTGTGCCGCGCGGGAATCGATTTCCATACCTGCAAGGTTTTTAGTAAGAATGAGCTCGGGAATCTCGCGCTCACGATAGCTGCGCTCCTCGTACATATGGAAGAGCAGCTCAAACGCATAGACCAAGATATGGCCCGAGCCGCATGCGGGGTCGCAGAGGGTTATCTCCTCGGGACTCGAAATGCGGATGAAGTCCTCGTGCTCAGCATCGGGCTCGATGTAATAGTTCATGTGCTCGCGTAGCGAACTCCCCGGGTTGTTGAGCATCCACAGACGGCCGAGCGAGTTCTCGACCATATAGCGCACGATCCACTCGGGGGTGAAGAGCTGCGTGGCGGGCGCGATGTCCGCCGCCGCTGCCTTGCGCTTGGACTTGAAGAACTCGTCTTTAACGTCAGCGTTGTAGTATTGATACATCCAGCCCAGAACGGTCACGCCCTCGCGCCAGTCCTCGTCAGTGAGGACAACATTGAGTTTGCCCACCACGCCGTCGGCCATCATGAGGCCCTGGGGCAACAGCAGCTCCATGGCTCCGCCCACGCGTTCAAAGACGCCCGGCAGGCAATCGGCAAGCTCCTCGCACTGAGCAACAAACAGGTAGCGCCACAGCGGTTCATCCAAGCCCGCCATCTTGAGTTCGGCTATGCGATCGGCATCGGCCGTCGCTATCTCCACGTCCAGTGCGTTCTCCACGGCCTCGCTGCCATGGCTGCCGTCCGCACGACTCAGCATGCGCATACGGCTGGGGAGCCATCCGCGTGCATCCATGAAGCGAATGGCCACGATGCGGTTGAACCAGGTGTAGGCCGCACGGTCGCGCAGCGCCTCGTGACCCACCTCTGCCTGCATGCGCAGCAGTTCGTCGCGTTGCTCAATCTCAGCCGGACTTAGGGGCAGGCCGTTGATGGTCTCGGACCCAACGGGCGCGGGTGCAGGTTCGGTGATGCCATAGCGCACCATCTGCGCCTCCACGCCTTTGATGAGCTCCGTACGGGCCCAGGTGCAGAAGCTCTTAAGAGCAGAATCGTTCATGGTTGATGAGCCTTTCTAAACGCCATAAGCCACCGGTGCGCGCTTTGGCACCGGTGGCTCCGCGGGTTAGTTGATACGGATCTCGTCGTTTGCAGCGAGCGCCTGCATAAGGCGGGAGCGCAGGTCGTCCACGTAGCGCTCCACGTCCCCTGCGGACAAGAGACGACTCGGCTTGGCCAGATCGGCGCGGCGCACAGTCTTGATCTTGCGCTGGGGCACGGGTGCAGGCGTGGGCGCTGACGACGCAACGGCCTTGTTGGAGATCTTCTTGACCACCTCACCCGTACTCGTGACCTCGGTGGTGCGGCGCTCGTTGTCCATACGCATGCGGGCCGCATCCACAGCGTCGTACATCCCGTTGGTTGCTGCGCTGAGCCAGTTGGCCCAGTTAGTCGCGGCAACACTCAGCTCGTTGAGGCTTTGAGCACTGTGGGCACGGTTTTTGAACGACTCGTATTTGGCGCCGGCGTCTGCTATGGCATCCTTGGCTTGATTGACAAAGCCCTTTTGACTCTCAGCCTGTGCCTGCAGGTCTTGCAGATCGCTCTCGATTCGGCACAAAAACTCATTGCGGCGGATGCCCAGCAGCTTTTTCATGTCGTCCTCGACGGGATCCATAAGCGGCTGCAGGTCTTTAATGCGGCCGTAGGGCTTGGGATCTTTGAGAACCTCACGCACCTTTGCCACATTCTCAACCGCGCTGGGAATGTCATCGGAGGCATACTCGATACCCTCGGTGCGGCTCAAGAAATCCTTGGCGTGGTCAAACGCTGTTCGCTGGTTGGACTCGAAGAACTCAACCACCTTATCAAAGTCTTCCTTGGCATCGAGCAAGCGGTCCTCATGCTTGGTGAACGTGGTCAAGAACGCCTCGGCCTCGTTCTGGTCCTTAAGGACGTCGGCCACCTCCGAGCGCATCTTCTCGCACTCGTCCTCACCGGGATACGGGTAGGCCGGCTTGATGCCCGTGTAGTAGTCGCGTGCCATGGCGAGGCACGCCTCGCGCAAGCCCTCAAGGCGCTCTTTGAGCTCGGCCACGAGCTTATCCTCGTTGGAGGGCACGGTCTTGAGATCAAACAGATCACGCATGAGCTCTCCCGTGGCGCGCAGCAACCGGTCGCTCATGCGCACGCGCAAGCGCACCTGGGCCTTATCGGCATCCTTGCGCAGGAGCGCCACCATGCGGCTATCGTTAGCTTGAACCGTCTGGCCGCCAAACAGCACCTGCGCGCGCTGCTCCACCACAAGCTGCGCCACCACATTTGCGATGTCGACCTCGCGCCAGCCAAAGGGCCTTTGCTGGTACTGGCGCTGGATATCGCCCATAGCGGTATCCAGATGGCGCTGGTGCTGCACTTTGAGGTAGTCCTCGACCTCCTTGAGCGCACGCGTGTTACCCGCGTTCATGCCAGCGAGCCCCGCTTGAACGTTGCCCGCCAGAGTGGAGCGGATATCGGAATCGCTCGTGACCGGCGCGCCGATATAGCCGGCCTTTTCAAAGACCACATCGCACAGCTGCGCCAGCACCTGCTCAAAGACCTGGGCGGGTTTGGCAGCACGGATCTCAATCATGCGCCCGTTGACGGCGCATCGTGCATGGAGCACCGCCTCAGCCAAAAGGGCGTCAGCCTCTTTCTCGTTAAAGTCCTTCTCGCGCATTTTGGCCTCGACGATCTGGCGGGTACTCGGCGGTAGCTCCTGCAGGTTGCGCGTCTGGGCGTACATGCGAATCTTAGCGGCGTTGACGAGTGGGGCCCAATAATCCACCTCGTCGCTCAAGGCCACGATGGCCTTATCCACGGATTTCAATGCCAGCTCGGCATCGTCCGCACGGCCCAGATCGCTGGCCATGGTCACCACGGATAGTTCCATGCCGCCCATGTTGGATCCATGAATCGAGCCATCCACGTAGCGGTCAAAGGGGAAGTCGTTGGTCCCGCGGTTGAGTTTGCGCGCAGTGTAGATGCTTTCGAACAGGCGCTTCTTGATGTACTCAATCACCTTCGCGTTGTCGATCGGGGTGCGTGCGATCTCCTGCGCTATCTCCTGCTCCTCGTCGGTGAGGAAGCTATAGGTATCGCCCTGGCGTGCCACGTAGCTCTCGCGCTCCAAGCGGGCAAGAGATTCCTTGACGCGGTCCTTAAGGGCGCGCTTGTCCACGTCCAGGCTATCGATCATAAGGATGGAGATGTTCTCGACCGTGGCCTTGACGTAGCCGATGTAGCGGATCAAGTACAGGAGCTTAAGCACCTGAACGTCGTAGGGTTCAAGGCCCTCCGCGTTCTCGGCCGCACGGACCGCGCGGTCGACCACCAGGCTGATGCCGTGCTCAAGATCTTTGGAGATAGTGTCGAAGAAGCGCCAGAACGGCACGAGCGCACCGGTCTGGTCATGCTGGATGACCTGAGCGCTCTCCTGGAATGCGCTCAGCATGGAGCGCTCGCCCGTGGACATGTGCTTGGCCTTAACACCATGCTTGCGTACCTCGGTCATCACGTCGGGCAGGAGCTTAAACTGATAGCCCACAAACGGGTAGCTGGCGACAAACTCCTTGGAGTTGGCGAAGCCGGCAAGGTCGGAGCGCGAGCCACCCTCAAAGGTAAAGTTGTTTTTGAGCACGGCGGCGTCTTGCTCGTAGACCTGTGCAAGCATATCGGCCGCCGGCGCGGTCTTCTCGAGCACGCGGCGCTGGATGACCTCGTCCACGCTAGAGCTGGAGAGCGAAAGGCGGGTATTGAAGCGGCCTTGGATCTTTGAAAAGTCGTTGCCCACGGGCAGGCTCAGGTTGTCGATGGCCTCCTGGCTCGTGACCATCACCCACACGCGGCCACCGCAGGCGGCACCCAGCTCCTCGACGATGGTCTGAAGGCTCAGCATAAGGCTTGGGTCCTGGTCGTTTGTAATAAACTGACCCACCTCGTCGACCATAAAGAGCAAACGGAAGTTGCCGCCGTGGGCCGCTGCCTGAGCGTCCACGTAGTCCTTGACCTTTTTGGCAAAGACATCAGGGGCCAAAACCTCGTCCTCAGAACCCTCGAGCCAGTTCCATGCGGCCTTTTCGCTCATGCCGAGCACGCTCTGCAGCACCTCGACGACGTCGTCCTCAAAGTAGCTGTAGGTGTCGCGGGTCTGGAGCCAGGACTCGCCGTTGACGCGCTCAAAGGCCTCGCGGAACTCCTGGGTCTTGCCCAGGGAATCGATGTGGTCCTCGAGCTTTGCAAGCTTTAGGTCCTCACCGTAGAAGCCGCGCGCCTCGTAGAACATGCGCTCAAAGCCGCGAAGCAGCGCCGTGGGAGCCGTATCACCCTGCTTCCACTGGCCCGCCTTGCTATCGATGTTAAAGAGGATGGCCTGCGTGGGCACCGAGCAGGCGCGCTCCATGGCAGCCGCGACCATGGGGTCGACGATTTTGCCGTCAAAGTAGAGGATGGCGCTCTTACCACCGATCTGGCGATTCTCGAGCAGGTAGCTCAGCATCTTGAGGAAGTGCGATTTACCGGAACCGAAGAAGCCACTGATCCACACGCCGATCTTGTCGGTGGGCACATCAATGGCATCACCGTATGCCTTGAAGAACGTGGCAAGGTGCCCTTGCAGCTCGCGCGTCACCACGTACTCGTCAAGCTCCTGACGGATGGACCCATCTTTTGAATCCTGGACCTTGACCACGCCGTTGATGGAGCGGTTAATGTCTTTTGCAAAGAGGTCGCGAATGATCGTGTTGTCCATGGGTGCTCCTTTGGGTTTGGGAACGTTATGGCAAAGGGTTGTTACCGGCGGCGGGGCCTTGTCTGCGGGAAGCCGTGCTTACGAGATATCGATGGCGCGGTAGTAGTTATCGGCCGGCAGACGGTTAAAGAGCTGGAAAGAAGAGCCGTTGAAGCTGCCCGGATAGGCAGCGACCACAGGCACCTCATCAAAATCCGCAAGCATGCAGTGGAGAAGCGTGTGCATGCGAAAGAATGGGAAGACCTCGCCCGCGCCGGTGAGGAGAATGACGTCTCTGGGTGCGAACGGCTCGGTCTGCTCAAGGATGTACGCGGCAACTTTCTCGGGCGAGGCGAACTTGGCCACGTCCTCGAGCACGCGCTGGGTACCGCGGCGCTCCTCTTGGCGCTGGATAGCCTTGAGGACCCGGCGCTTTTCGAGAATTGCCAGCACGGCGTCGTAAAGGTTCACGACCTTGAGCGTGCATGGAAGCTTGCCGGCCTCGGCATCGCGTGAAAGGGTGTCAAATAATGCACGCGCCTCAAACTCCAGCGCGGGGTCATAGCAAAAAGTGTGGAAGCCGATCTCATTGCCTATGCCCTTGTTGGCCAAAAAGTCCTCGCTGCACAGGCACTCGCGCAGAAGCTGCGCGCGGCGCTCAAATTCCTGACGGGCGTGCTCGGAGCGGACATGCGCCGCCACGACGCTCTTACGGGAATGGATGCCGATATTGGTGGTGAGATCGGTCGCCGGGGTGATAGCAGGTTCGGCGGCGCTGTTGACGGGAGCCACGCTACATCACCACCCTGCCGGTAAGGGCCGCGATAAGCGACTGCTCGCCCAGCTGAACCAAGGCTCGCTCGACATCGGAATCGAGGAAGAGTGGTGACAGGCGCTCGGACTCCGGACCCATACCCTCGCCGATAAGACCGGCGTGGCGGAGCGTCTGGCGAAGCGAGCCCTTAATGCGCTTGACCGTGGCCTCGGTCCAGCGGGCCGCGTTCGGATACTCCGTGGTAAAGCGCGTCATAAAGGCGTTGAGGTCAACCGCCGTGAAGGCATAATCGAAGTTTTGCAGGCGCTCCCCCACCTCGACGAGCACGAGCTCGCGCACGATGTCGTAGCGGCAGATCATGCTGTAGAAGATGGCCTGGTCCGCCTGCGTGGGGGTGCCGGATGCTATGAGGCCGGTTAGGGATAACGCAGCCTCGGCGGCGGTATTGGGGTCGATGCCGCGCGCGGCGCATGCGGCGTCCGTGGGCACCATGGCGTCGAGGCGGCGAAGGCACACGGTTGCGCGGTTGGCGACCATGCGCTCCGTGGGATATTGAAAGAGGTTCTCGCTCTTTACGCGTACAATGACCTGCTCGTCGCTTGCGCCCTGCATACGAAGGGCAGCGACGATGCGCATCTCATGCGGGAGGAATTGCTCGCGGGTGAGCACCCCCCCCCCGAACGCTTTTTGTGGTTATATCCACAGTACACGCTCCAAGGGTGTCAAAGGCTGTCACAAGTGCGCCGCAACCCGGCAGGCAGGTGCGGCGCACATGACAATAATCATACCTGTTGGTAAAAAAGTTACCACGCCCAGAGTGTCAAATGTTGAGCAACAAAATTAAATCCGGTTAACGGTCATTTTCGCAGCTCAGATGCTTTAACGAGGTCGCCCCAAATCACACTTGCCAGACAACCGCGCTTGTGAATCTGTCCCCGCCCTCCGCTACACTCAACATAGAATGAAGGCCGAGGCGGATCGTATGTGAGCCTCGAGGCAACCCTCCCCCATGTAACCATCCTGTAAATCATAGCGGCGCACTCGAGTTTTACCGTGATGCGGTCGCACCCGGCGCTGCACTGTGCTAAAGTATCCCGAACGTTCAAACGACTACGAGGGGAACTAGAAGATGGCACGTGTGCACAACTTCTCAGCTGGCCCGGCCGCACTGCCTACAAGCGTGCTCGCCGAGATCGCCGACGAGATGATGGACTACCGCAGTTGCGGCATGTCCGTGCTCGAGATGAGCCATCGATCTAGCATGTACCAGCAGATCATCGACGACGCCGAGGCAACCCTGCGCCGCCTGCTGAGCATCCCCGATAACTACCGTGTTCTGTTTTTGCAGGGCGGCGCCACGCTGCAGTTTGCGGGCATCCCGATGAACCTCATGCGCCGCGGCCGCGCCGGCTACGTCGTGACCGGCAACTTCGCCAACAAGGCGTACAAGGAAGCCGCCAAGTACGGCGAGGCCGTGCTGCTCGCGAGCTCCGAGGACGCCAATTTCGACCGCATTCCCGCCATGGCCGACATCAACGCGCGCATTGCCGCCGAGGCCGCGGGCGGCGGGCTCGACTACGTCTACATCTGCCAGAACAACACCATCTTTGGCACCATGTACCACGAGCTGCCTAACTTCGGCGACGTACCGCTGGTCGCCGATGTCTCGAGCTGCTTTTTGTCGCAGCCGCTCGACGTCGAGCGCTACGGACTCATCTACGCCGGCGCTCAGAAAAACGCCGGCGCCGCGGGCGTCACCGTGGTTATCGTGCGCGACGACCTGATCACCGACGGTCCAGCCTTTGCGCAGACGCCGCAGTACATGGACCTTAAGACCCAGGCCGCCAAGGGCTCCATGCTCAACACGCCCAACACCTTTGGTATCTACGTGTGCGGCAAGGTGTTCCGTTGGGTTGAGCAGACCGGTGGACTTGCCGCCATGGCCGAACGCAACTGGGCCAAGGCCAACCTGCTCTATAACCTGCTCGAGCACAGCGTGCTGTTCCACGGCACCGCACAGACAGACAGTCGCTCCATCGCCAACGTCACGTTCCGTACCGGCGATGCCGACCTCGACGCCGCCTTTGTCGCAGGCGCGGCCGAGCACCAGATTCAAAACGTCAAGGGCCATCGCCTGGTGGGCGGCATGCGCGCCAGCGTCTACAACGCCGTAACCATGGAAGACGTGCGGGCACTGGCCTCGTACATGAAAGACTTCGAAGCGCAGCATAGTTTGAGCCCGCGATCTAACTAGCCCGCAGCACGCGGGCCGACCAGCCATCTCAAACCACCCTGTTTAGATCAAAACCTGCTAAGGAGTTTTTCCATGCGTAAGATTAAGACCATCGACGACATCACCAAAGACGGCAAAGTCGAGTTTGGCGAGGGCTACGAGTTTGTGGGCACCGCCGAGGAGGCCGACGCCATCCTGATGCGCTCCACCGACCTGCACGGCTACGAGCTGCCCGAGGGCATCCGCGCCATCGCCCGCTGCGGTGCCGGCGTCAACAACATCCCCGTCGAGGAGTACGCCAAGAAGGGCGTCGTCGTCTTTAACTCCCCCGGTGCCAACAGCAACGCCGTCAAGGAGCTCGTCCTGGGCATGCTGGTGCTTTCGAGCCGCGGCGTCGTGCAGTCGATGAACTGGGTGCGCAACAACGCCGACGACCCCGAGATCCAGGTCGATGCCGAGAAGGCCAAGAAGGCCTTTGTGGGCCGCGAGCTCAAGGGCAAGCGCATCGGCGTCATCGGCCTGGGCAACGTAGGCTCCAAGGTCGCCAACGCCTGTGTCGACCTGGGCATGGACGTTTACGGCTACGATCCGTTCATTTCCGTCGAGCACGCGTGGGTGCTGAGCCGCGAGGTGCAGCGCGTGGGCACGCTCGAGGATCTGTGCCGCAGCTGCGACTACCTCACCGTGCACGTGCCCAGCAAGGCCGACACCATCGGTATGATCAGCACCGAGCAGATTAACCTGCTGGCGCCCGACGCCGTGCTCATCAACTACGCGCGCGAGACCATCATTGACGAGGACGCCGTCGACGCCGCCCTGCGCGAGGGCAAGCTCAGCTGGTTTAGCTGCGACTTTGCCACGCCCAAGACCGTCAAGATGCCCAATACGTTTATCACCACGCATTCGGGCGCCGGCACCGGCGAGGCCGAGGCCAACTGCGCCGACATGGCCATCAGCGAGCTCAAGGATTACCTGGAAAACGGCAACATCGCGCACAGCGTCAACTACCCCGCCTGCAGCATGGGCAAGGCGCGCGCCGCAAGCCGTATTGCCTGCCTGCATGCCAACGTGCCCAACATGATCGGCCAGATCACGGCCATTCTCGCCAAGGACAACGCCAATGTGCAGCGCATGACCAACGAGTCCGCTGGCGAGAACGCCTACACCATGTTCGACACCGATGAGCACCTGGACGGCAGCACGATCGAGGCGCTCAAGCAGATTCCGTCGATGTATCGCGTGCGCGTGATTAAATAGCGCCGGTGCCAAGCCTGCCAGACAGACCACGACGCCCATTCGCCCCCCCCGTTTTCACGAAACGGGGGGCGATTTTGTTGCTCCGGACGACTTTAAAATGATACCCAGAACAAGTTTTTTCAGATAATCGATAGTGAGGCTCCAGTCGCTAAGCACACCCGCTTTGATAAACAGCTTTATCAGGGACTTTAGTAGGTAAAAATCGGTCTCTATGTGCCGAATGTAAGTTGACTGTCCATTTTCCGAAACAACTTATTCTAGGTAGCATTTTTAAGGCCCGTCCAAGGCAAAATATAAGTATTATGCGACCAAAACTCTAGTCCGCGCGACCATTTTCCGCCCGCGCGGCTACATTCCCGCCCAATCGATAAAAATCTCCTCACGAAGCCGCCGTTCGAGCTCCTGCTGCCGCGGCGTCTTGTCTTTCAGCGGCACATCGAGATAGGACATGATGAGCTCCATCACCACGCGGAAGGCATCGGAATCGGCCAGCTGACCATAGGTCATCAGAACGACGGGATATCCCATGGCTTGCAAAGCCGTCGTTCGATCGGAGTCCGAGATCTTGGATTCTATGGATCCGTGTATGGCTTTACCTTGGCATTCAACCAGGCACTCTCGGCTGCCGTCCTTATTTGCCAGCAGAATATCGGCATAGCGCCTATCAAGCCCCGAAATCAGGCGGGCACTGCGCGTCAAGCGAATCTCGACGTTATTGGTAAGGCGCAGCCCTTCGCCGCCGCGCAACCTCGTAAGGCCAAACAGCATCGAAGCCTGGACCTCGAGCGGCGATGCCGCCACCCCCGTAATGCATTTCGCGGCACGCGTGAACGATTTAGCGCCGCGGAGCCCCGGGATCTTATCGACGTACTTGGTAAGTTCAGAGAGCTCAATCAAGGGAGGTCGTTTCCACAAGTCTGTTGGATTCCCCGAGGTATCCTTTACGTTTTCCCAGCCCGACCGTGCGTCACCCCACCGGCCCCCGTATGCCTGCTCAAGTGCCGACTTTACCTGAGGCGCAATCTTGCACACGGCAAAGGTGCCGCACATCTCATACATGCACATGATCAGACGCTCGTTTGAGACCGAGGAAGCCAGGGTCAGCAGGGTAAAGAGTGGGGACGCAACATCGAGGCCAAACTCCGTCTGCCGCACGGAATCAAACGGCCTCTCCCCGTTCCAAACATGCCTGACAATGCGATCGCCCTTACGTCCGCAGCTGCCCTGCGCCAACACGTGTAACGGGGTGCCCAGGAAATGCGTGACGAGCGGATGCTCACATAGGTGCTCCCTGCGCGGATCGTCCGCAGAATCGGGCAGGTCCGGCATTATTGCCAAGACCTGTGGAGGTATCCGGTGATACCGAAAGGCAGATATGTCGCACAGCATGTCGTCCATGAAGGGTACGTACCCGCTGCGTCGCTTGTGAACCCGCTCGGACGGCAAACGCGCTGGCTCGGCCTGCGAACGGTAAATACTGCCACGCCCACGTCGCGGATCTCTCAGGAGGCTTACAATCGGTTTGGAAAGCAAACTGATTGTGAGGTTGCATATGGTTGATGAGGATTTTGCCTGGCGGCTTGCGCAGGAGCTCGTGCGGATCGACAGCTCAGACCCGGGCGCGTATGAGGATGAAATTGAGCGCTTCATTAAGAGGCTCATTGAGCAGCAGCTGGCACAACTTGATAGTTCTGCGCTCGATGCCGTGCAGATTGAGGAGCTCGAAGTGCTGCCCGGGCGCCGCAACCTTAAAGTCACCGTGCCGGGCCAAAGCGACGAGCCGCGGCTGATCTATATCTGCCACATGGATACCGTCACCTTGGGCGATGGCTGGGACGCAGACATCGAACCGCTTGGGGCGGTTGTGCGCGACGATAAACTCTATGGCCGCGGTGCCTGCGATATGAAGGGTGGCCTGGCCTGCGCCATTGCCGCACTGGTCCATACGCTCGAGCGCGTGGCGGCAAGCGGTGAGCTGCCCCGACGTGGCTTTTCGCTCATCTGCTCGGTCGACGAGGAAGACTTTATGCGTGGCTCCGAGGCGGCCATTGATGCCGGCTGGGTCGGTTCGCGCGAATGGGTGCTGGACACCGAGCCCACCGACGGACAGATCCAGGTGGCGCACAAGGGGCGCACATGGTTCGAGATTGAGATGGCAGGCGTCACGGCGCACGCGAGCCAGCCTTGGAAGGGCGCCGACGCCGTCGCCGCCATAGCCGAGGTCGTGTGCTCGCTTCGTCGCACGTTTGCGACGCTGCCTTTACATGAGGAGCTGGGGCCATCGACCATCACGTTTGGACAGATCGAGGGTGGCTACCGTCCCTATGTCGTGCCCGACCACGCTAAGGTCTGGGTCGATATGCGCCTGACCCCGCCGACCGATACGGCCGCCGCGACGCGCATGGTAGAGCAGGCCATTGTCGCCGCCGAAGCCGCGGTCCCAGGCTGCCATGGAAGCTATACCGTGACAGGCGACCGCCCCGCCATCGAGCGCGATCCGGCCTCTCCCCTTCTAGCTGCGCTCAAGTGCACAGCAGACGATGTGACGGGCACGGACACGACCGTCGGCTTCTTTACCGGCTACACCGACACTGCCGTCATTGCCGGCAAGACAGGCAACCGCAATTGTATGAGCTACGGTCCCGGGTCGCTCGCGCTCGCACACAAGCCCAACGAATATGTGCCCCATGCCGATATCGTTCGTTGTCAGCAGGTGCTAATCGCGCTCGCCGATAACGTGCTCTGGGACGCGAGCGGCCAAGTTGGGGCATAATAAGCCGCGAACAAACCGACTCGTGCGTTAGGACCGCCCATGAAAGCACTTCCGTTTCCCTGCATCCGCCCGGCTCAGGACCGCGTACTCGAGGCGCTGCCTGCAATGGGCAGCATCCTGAGCGGCAACGATGCTCTGCGCGGAGCCCTTGCCGATGGCCTGATGCTCAAGGACCCGGGTGCGGCGTATTACGTGTACGAATGCTCGGGCGAGCCGGGACGCGTGACGGGTGTCGTGGCGATCTGCCCGACGAGTGTACTTGCGGACGGCAAGGGCGATGCCAGCGCCGACGTGGCCGCCGCCGCGCGCGCGATCGCCGAGCTCAAGGTGCAGCCGCGCCCCGTGTCGCTCGCCTACGAGGCCTCGCCCGTCATGGATATCATCCTGGGCGCCGCCAAAGAGGGCGCGTCGCTCTACGCCGTCACCGACCCCGCGGGCATTACGCACCGCGCGTGGGAGGTCAAGCGCGAGGACGCCGTCGGGGCCATCCGCGCTATGCTCGACCAAGCACCGGAGCCGGCACTGACCGACGACCCCGCCTACGCCGCCGCTCTGACCGGGGCGTCGCAGCTGCTGGCCGATGAGGCCCGTGCCGCCGGAACGTACACCGGCAAGGAGCCGTTCAACTTTACCGTTGCCGTGCTCTTCCCCGCCGCGCAGGTCAGCGGCGCCGCGCCGCAAGTTCCGACAGGTCTGCTCACGCACCAGGTCGCGCGGTTCTAGCAAGACCAGACCGCCCAGCACAAAAATCGGCAGCTCAACAAACAGGGGGCGGAGATGCAGCAGGTACATGCATCTCCGCCCCTTTTGCGTCGAGAAGTAAGTCGGCGACCCGCACCGCCACGCCCAAACTACCCGCGCTGCGGACCCGCGGCAGCCACGAGCGGCTCAAGCCCCAGCTCGCGCGCGTAGTCTTCCTGCGTAAAGATCTCAACCAGTTCAAACGTATCGGTCGTATCGTCAAACACGAAATGCAGCACCGAGCAGTTGCCCGGCACGCGCTCGCGCTCGTCGGCCTCCGTGCCCTTCACGTGATCCAAAAACTCCTTGATGGCCGACCCGTGGCTCACCGCGAGCACGCACGAATGGTCCGGGCGTCGCATAAGATCGGTCAGCGTCGCCACCATGCGCTCGCGCACCTGGATCTGGCCCTCGCCGCCAAATTGACGATAGAAATCGCGCCACGGGCGCTCGGGCATGAGCATCACGCGCTCGGCCTCAAAGTCGCCAAAGAACCACTCACGCAGGCCGTCCAGGCGCTCGTACGCCAAGCCCGGCCACAAGTTGGCGATAGTCTGCTCGGTGCGATGAAGCGTGGAGGTGTAGGCATGATCGGGCTCAATGCCGCGCGCACGTAAAAACATGCCGGCGCGCGCCGCCTGGTCGCAACCCAACTGCGTAAGCGGCGAATCACTCCACCCCTGAATGATACGCTTAAGGTTGAATATCGTCTGTCCATGACGGACCAGATACAGATCTTTATTCATAGGGGTCCTTTCGTTCGTCACCAACCCAAGAGCGAAAACGCCCCGTCGCAATAGCCAAAATGAAGCACGGCACCGTTGTCGGGTAGCTCTCCCCCGCCAGTCACATACTCAAGAAACTCCTGGCAGGCTGAGCCGTGGGAAACCGCCAGCACGCAGTCGTGCTGCGGCCTGGCCATGATGCGGGACAGCGCCGCGACCATGCGCGACTGAAGCTGCACTTCCGACTCACCGCCAAAGGCCACCGGATAATCGCCCCAGGGCTGCGGCGGCATCTCGCGATTTGATGTGCCCTCCAGCGAGCCAAAATGCCACTCACGCAGGTCATCGACCAGCTCAATGGAACGGCCCTCGCCAACGATAAGCTCTGCCGTATGCCGCGCCCGGCCCAACGGCGAGGAATACACATGATCAAAGGCCACGCCACGCGCCGCAAACGCCGTACGCGCCGTCAGCGCCTGCTCGCGCCCGCGCGCCGTAAGCGGCGAATCGTGCCAGCCCTGCAAAATGCTCTGCACATTGAGCTCAGTCTGCCCATGCCGCACCAAATACAGATCTGCCACACACCCTCCCCTCGTACCACCACAAAGGGGACAGGAGCCTTTGTGGTGATTTTGCCGCCGGATTGCACCGCAACGACGCACAACTACAGCAGCACGTCGGCAAGCGGACGCTTGGGTACGTGGTGCACCTGCGCCTCGTCGCGCCAATAATTGATGGAGCCGTCGGGGTTGGAATCGATCGCATCGATCACCTGTGTCTCGGCCGGAACGCCAAAGGCCATGATCAGCTTGAGCTCATACTTGTCGTTATTGAGCCCCATGGCATCGATCGCGTGGGGCGTAAAGGCCTTGAACATGCAGGCTGCCACCTCGGGCGTGGCGCTGCGGGCGGCGAGCATCATCGTCTGCGCGGTAATGCCCGTGTCGACATCGGTAATGGGAGCGGCGGGCTTGCCCGGAACGGCGCGCTCAGCAAGAATCGCGATGTAGCCGGTCGGGCGCTCGCCCTCATCGGGACCCGGCCAATCCTTGAGCGCACCGGCCCATGCAAGCTCGTCAAATACACGCGCGCAGTCCTCTGCACCGCTCACCACGTGAAAGCGCAGACGCTGAGCATTGGCGCCGCAGGGAGCCAGGTGCGCCAGTTCCGCCAGCTCGAGCAAAAACTCGCGCGGCACGCGCATAGACTCGTCAAAGCGACGGCACGTACGGGCACGACGGACCAGCGCATCAAACGCTTCCAGACCGAGCTTTTCGCAACCCTGCTTTGCCATCGACTCAGCGCTTACCGGCGCCTCGGGAACTGCTTCGTTCATAGGGACCCCCAATTTCGGGCAATTGTTCTTAGGAGAATCTAACCCAAAACGTAGGCAATAACGAACAGGGCTGCAATGTTCTACACCTGTTGAATAGAAAATCGCGACGTGGGGAACAACGGAAACAATTCGGGGCCTTTGGGTTACGTTTCGCCCTCCCCGACCCATACGCCAGCGCCTTTAGGCGATACTGGTTGTAACGATCAAGGCTTACGCCGCACGGAAAGGAGACGTTATGGGTATCTTTAGGAACGATGACCAAAAATCGAGCCAGTTTGGATTTGACGAGAAAAGTATGGCGGGCAAAGCCGTCAAGGCCGTGCGCTGGATCTACGCCATCACGGGCGTCGTGGCGCTCATTGCTGGCATCGCGCTGCTTTTTGCACCCGCCAAGTCCCTCGTCTTTTTGACGACCGTCCTGGGTTTTTACTTTGTAATCACCGCTGCCATCAGGCTGTTCACTGCCATTTTTGAGCCGCTGCTGCCCACTGGCTGGCGCGTGACGAGCATCATCTCCAACCTACTCATTATCCTGGGCGGCGTCATAATCCTGCGCAACCAGGCCTTCTCGACCGCGACACTCACCACGATGGTGGTTATCGTGGCCGGCTTTGGCTGGATTGTCGAAGGTGTCATGTCCATTCTGGAGTCCGAGCTTTCGTCCAACCGCGCCCTTGCCATCCTGAGCGGTGCACTCTCCATCATCGCCGGCATGTTCGTGTTTATCTATCCGCTGTGGTCGGCCAAGATGCTTGTCATCTTTAGTGGCGCCGCGCTGCTGGTGTTTGGCGTAACGCTCATTGTTCGCGCCATTCAATTTGGCAAACTGGTGCACTAGATGCCGCGAACGCTCTTTATTGATGCCGACGCCTGCCCGGTCACGCGCGAGTCGATTGACTGCGCGCGGCGGGCGGGCGTCGCCGTTGTTATCGCCGGCAACAGCACGCAAAACCTGGAACGACACATTCGCCGCGACGACCCGCGCGATGCCGAGCACGCGCGACGCGGCTTTTGGGTCACGACGCTCGACGTGAGCGTGGGCGCCGACAGCGCCGACTTTGCCATTGTCGAACGCCTGCAGGCGGGCGACGTGGTCGTGACGCAGGACATTGGCTTGGCGAGCATGGTGCTCGGGCGCGATGCCGCCGCCATCGGTGTGCGCGGGCGCGTGTACGACAAGGCGACTATCGACATGCAGCTGTTTATTCGCCACGAGGAAAAGAAGGTACGCCGCGCCGGCGGACGCACTCGCGGTCCGGCAGCATTTACCAGCGAAGACCGCGCCCGCTTTAAACGCAACCTCACCGAGTTGCTGCACTAACCAAGGTAGATTTTTGAGACATGCCTAAAATCTACCTTTTTGTTTTGAGCGGTGTGAGCGCTCGGAATCCATGGCTCAACAAAAAACGGGCTTCAAAATGCCATGCGTCGCCGCATTGCGCAGGCGCTGAGCATGGCTATTTGAAGCCCATTTTTTAGGCCTACTTAGAGGCCAACGGCGGAGAGGATGAGGCCCCAGCCAGCGCCGATGACGTACATCATGATCAGGAACACGGCATTTTCGCGGGCGCTGCGGTTGGTGCGGAACAGCACCAGATAACCCACGCCGGCGGAAATGAGCGTGCCGGCGAGCATCGGCGCCAGTTGCAGCGCGCCTTCCAGATACAGCTGTGTAATGACCACGCTCGCCGAGCAATTGGGAATCAGCCCGACAAGCGCCGAACCCAGGACAGCGAGTGTCTCGTTGCCGCGCAGGAACTGCTCGATCGCGGACTCGCCGAACGTCTCGAGCACGGCGACCAGAATCAGCGTCACCAGGAAAATGAATACTGATACCTGCACGGTATGCGAGATGGCGCTGCGGATGATTGCCAGGAGGGGCGCGCCCTCGTGGGAGTGGGAGTGACCGTGGTCATGATGGTGTTCATGCTCGCCCTCATGGCCGTGTTCGTGACCGTGCCCATGCCCGTGCTCGTCCTCATCCTCGTCGCAGCCGCAATGATCGCGCTCGCACAGCTCATGGATGTGATCGGCACTTACGCCCGCCTCGGCCACCTCATCAATGATGTCGCCCCCGGTATGGTCGTCGTGCGCGCAGTTCACATGAGCCGGATTGGCAGCGGTCCCCAGCACGGTACGGCGAATCGCCGCATGCGCGCGGGCATTACGACGAAGGCCGCGGATAGCCGCATCCACGATAAAGCCCGTGACCAGAGCGATCAGCGCCTTCGAAGCCAGAAGCATCGCCATGGTCTGCACGGGAACCTGCTCGGCAAGCAACAGCGGCAGCATCTCGTCTGAAGTCGAGAGGAAAACAGCAACCAGCGTGCCCAGCGTCACGACGCGGCCAGCGTACAGTGTCGCCGCCATGGCCGAAAACCCGCACTGTGGCACCATGCCCAGCAACGAGCCAACCACGGGGCCGGCGGTGCCCGCGCGTTTGATGACGCCGTTGACGCGGTCGCCCGCCACATGCTCCAGCGTCTCGAGGACAAGATACGTCACCAACAAAAACGGCACCAGGGACAGCGTGTCCTTGCCGGCGTCGAGCAGAATATCAATCAGTAAATCCATGACGGATGGAACCTTTCGTGTCTTTCGGCAACATTGTAAAAGTCCTAGCGGTCAACTAGGGTATTGTAGTTGTCCCGGGCGCGGTGCCAATAGTTGCCCATGGTAAACTATCATCTCGCCACAACTCAGTAACCCCGAGCCGCGCGACGCGGCCCGTCCAAGGAGCAGCATATGAATGTTTCGCAAGCACTCGAATACGAGCGCCAGCCGTTTATCCCCATGTTTATCTACGGCGACCACGGCGCCATGGAGTCCGAGCGCCAGAAGGGCGAGGAGGCCCTCAAGGTGCTCGAGACCGAGTACTTTACCGCCGAGGGCGACCCCGGCTTCGACTTTGCCACTGTGCGCGACCTAGCCGACCGTAACCGCGACCTGTGTGACCAGATTGGCGAGGCGCGCCTGCGCAACGTGACGCCCGCGACGCTTTCGCGTGGTCTGTCCGATGCCGACACCTGCGCGGCCATCGGTAAGATGCAAAAGCGTACCGCCGCATCGGTCATGCGCGAGATCCGCGGCGACCGCGACGCACTCGGCGTGGCCTATGCCCGCAAGCCCATCCAGGGCACCGTGCTCGGTATCGACATCGAGACCACCGGTCGCGCGCCCGAGCGCGGCTACATCATCAACGTGGGCTGGGAGATCATGGATCTCACCAGCGACGCCGTGCCGCATGACGCCGAAGCACACTACTGCGGCCTGCCCGACATCTACCGCGGCGAGGATGTGCCGCTTTCGAACATCCATCACATCACCTGGGACGACATCGACGGCAAAAAGCCGTTCCGCGAGAACAAAGAGCTGCAAAAGCAGCTGCTCAAGCTTATGAAGAAGTACCCGTACATGGCACACAACGCCGCCTTTGAGGACAGCTGGTTCAAGATCCACCTGGACGGCTACGCCGAGGCACGCCGCGCCGGCAAGATCATCGTCATCGACTCGCGCCAGATCTGCCGCAGCCTGGACGCCGACGTGCGCTCGCTCCCCCGCGAGTCCGCCCCAGCCGCGCTCGAGAACTGGGCGCGCCGCCGTGGAACCCTCGCCGCCGACGCCAACGAGCAGCACCTGGGCTTGGACGACACCGACCTCATGCTCCGCACCGTCCAAGCCGAGTTCAACCTCAAGAACCTATTCGCGAAATAACCGATCCATCTGCGGGAGCGCCTGCCAGGCACAGCGCAATCCGTCTGGGCACACCGGCACGCAGTAAACTAGGGCGCAGCCTTATGGCTGCACCCTAGTTTTCATCAAAACGAGCAAATACGCGTGCTTCACATAGTCGGCAGGTTGGCCCACCTACATTTTTCGAGTTGTTCGGCCAGCTGAACCACTAGTCGAGGCCCCTTGAACCGCAATCGAGCGCTATAGTCGCCCCAATTTCGCAACCAAGCCCTATAAATCTACCTGAATCAATTCGAATAAGACGTTGCGATCACACCATTCGTATAGGATAAGGCCGAATAACTCAAATTATGTTGGTGAGGCATCTGAGCGGTCGGCAAAAACGCTTAGAAGCTACGAATCCGCAACTAAAGTTCACCAAAATGGGGCAGCCGACAGAAACCTCCCCAGCCGAAGCTGCCCCCCCCCTCAATACGACAGCTCAAAAACCCACCGTTCGCAGAAGATAAGCCGCGCCCCAATACCGTTGCCCGAAGTTTCGAGCGTATATGGCGTCCGCTATGCCATCATGCGCGTATGGGAATCGTTCTGTCACATACCACGGCACGCGCTGTATACCAAACAGTCAACTCGCTCGCAAGCCACGCGACCGATCCCATATCTATGGAAAAGATCAAGGTGTCTGCGCCGACCACGTCCAACCTGGAAGCGGCGCGAGCATGGCTCAACAGAAAGAATGTCGATTCTGAAAGCATCCATGTGCTGACGTTTTCCAATAATGCCAAAAGGCACCGCAAGGGCTGCATCTGCCACTGCACGCGCTATACGTTTGATGCAGAAAGCTACCTAGAACTCGAGCCGAACGTCTACATCGTCGACATCAAGCTGTGCGCGTTAGAAGCAACAGCCGACCTCAACCTTTCTGAGCTCGTTGAGTATTACTTTGAAATCTGCGGCTCCTACGCGCTTGGAACGTCCGACGAAACTCAATATCGCGAGCGCCCAGCCCTAACCAGCGTTGAAGAGCTCAGAGCCTTCTTTTCAGAGGCATCGGGGTATCGTGGATCTAATAAAGCACTTAAGGCACTTTCTTATGTACGCGAAGGCTGTCGCTCCCCACTCGAAACGGCGTTTGTCATGATGCTGACAATGCCCAAGTCAATGGGTGGCTTAGCCATACGCGCTATCAAAACGGACTATCCGATCCCAGTCCCCAAAAGATACGCCGCCCTAACGCGACGGACGGTTTTCTACCTCGACGCGCTGCTCGAAAATTCGATGACCGATATCGAATACAACGGCTTTTACCACGACGAGCCCGAACAGCAATCAATTGACGAGGAACGCCGAAACACGCTGCGAAACATGGGATATGCCGTTATCACAGTTAGTCGTCATTCGTTTTTCAAGCAGTCCGCTTTTAGGCGGGTCATGGAAGCGATTCGCATTCGCGAGAAGATATGGCCCGGTCGACTCCCGGATAACTTCGCCATCCTGCAAGAAACTCTTCGTCAATTTGTCTTGCGGCGCTACTTCGAATACGGTCGCCGCGTCCTGGAGACACTCAAAGAAGAAGAGGCCGCCAAGCGCGAAATTGCAAGCCAATATCCGCAAGCTGATGACCCGAGCATCAACGATGTGCCAGAACCCGACGACATGCAACACGTCGGGGCCCTTGCTGAGGAAATCAATGGGCCTTGGGAATGCGACATGTTCGCAAAAATCGATGAAAACCGCACGGAAGACGACACGATTATTGATCTAATTGAGAATTCGCTCTTCTAAAGGCGATCTCTGCGGATGTCCACCTACATTTTTCGACTTATTCGGCCACCGATGTGCCAGATTGGCTGCAGCAATGCTCAATATAACTTTAGATAAAACTGATTCTGCAGGAACTCCCGTAGAGGAAGAACTGATTCTCGCGGTATTTAACACGATAAAGTACAAATATGAACAGTTCTAATGCTTCTCAAGGTGGCTTTCTTAGCATGCTGGCCGAACATCTCGAAATATGTTGGCGAGCATTGCGTCGATGTCTCCCAACCCGCAGAAAATCGCAGAGGCGGCAAGCAGTCATCGAAATTAACGTAAATAGTATTGACATATGAACATGCGCTCATATAATCGGAAGTAAGTTATATGAGCGCATGTTCATATGAAAGGATGTTGCAATGAGCAGCCACGCTGATGAAACAAAGACTGGCATCGAGGCCACCGAGCTGATCGTCCCCACCACCTGCTCGCCCGAGGACCTTCCCGACGAGGAGCTGTTGTACGACCTGGCCGACCTGTTCAAGGTCTTCAGCGACACCACACGCATCAAGATCCTCTATGCCCTCATGGGCCGCGAGCTCTGCGTGGCTGACATCGCCGAAGCGACCGCAACCTCGCAGTCGGCAGTATCGCACCAGCTGCGCACGCTTAAGCAGTCGCACCTGGTCAAGTTCCGCCGCGACGGCCGCAACATTCTCTACTCGCTCGCCGACGATCACGTCTACACCATGCTTAACCAGGGCATGAGCCATATCTGCGAATAGCAATCAACCACGGTATCAGCGCGGCCGGCACCCAGACCGCTAACACAGGGAAAGGAACCCACCATGAAAAAGCAGTTCAAGCTCGACGAGATCGATTGCGCCAACTGCGCGCGCGAGCTTCAGGACGAACTTGCCAAGCTCGAGGGCGTCAAGTCCGTTTCGGTCAACTTTATGACCCAGAAGCTGACGCTCGAGGCCGACGACGCCAAGTTCGACGAGGTCCTGGACCGCGTCGTTGAGTTCACCGCCGACGCCGAGCCGGACTGCGAGATCATTCTCTAACCCGCGCATACGTTGACCTGCGAGGCCGCGCTTGCCGCGGCCTTTGCTCGCGAAATTATATGAGCGAGTGTTCATAAACTCAAATGAGAGGTTTGAATCATGACAGCCGCCGATCCCAAAAAGAAAAAGAAGAAGCGCAAGAAGAAAGAGTCCCTTGAGCATAAGCGCAACCGCATCCTGGTAGCACTGGGCATTTTTGCCGTTGTTTATGCCCTCGACGAGCTCGGCGCCCTCACTATCGCATTTGGGGAGCCCGGCAACATCTACGCCAGCTTTGTGCTGTTCCTCGTGCCGTTTTTGATTGCCGGCTACGACGTACTGCAAAAGGCATTCAATAACATCCGCCGCGGCAAGGCCTTCGACGAGAGCTTCCTCATGGCCGTCGCGACCATCGGCGCGTTTGCCATGGTGCTCTTCCCCGACACCGACCCGCACATGGCCGAAGGTGCCGCTGTCATGCTGTTCTACCAGGTCGGCGAGTTGTTCCAGGCATACGCCGTGGGCAAGAGCCGCAAGTCGATCAGTGCCATGATGAACATCGCGCCCGACTACGCTAACGTCGAGCAAGCCGACGGCACACTCGAACAGGTCTTTCCCGATGACATCGCCGTCGGCACCGTGATCGTGGTCAAGCCCGGCGAGCGCGTGCCTATCGACGGCGTCATCGTCGAGGGCGAAACCCAGCTCGACACCGCCGCACTCACGGGCGAGTCGGTCCCCCGCCCGGCCAAGACCGGCGACGATATCATCAGCGGTTGCATCAACATGACGGGCCTCATCCACGTGCGCACCACCAAGCCCTTTGGCGAGTCAACCGTCGCGCGTGTTCTGGAGCTCGTGGAGAATGCCAGCGAAAAGAAGGCGCGCACCGAGAACTTCATCACGCGCTTTGCCCGCGTCTACACCCCCGCCGTCACTGGCGCTGCCGCGGTGCTCGCGCTTGGCGGCGGCCTGGTGACTGGCGCTTGGTCCGATTGGATCCTGCGCGGCCTGACCTTCCTGGTCGTCAGCTGCCCGTGCGCCCTCGTGATCAGCGTACCGTTGAGTTTCTTTGGCGGCATCGGCGGCGCGTCCAAGCTGGGCGTTCTCATCAAGGGCTCCAACTACCTCGAGACGCTCGCCGACGTGGACACCATCGTCTTCGACAAAACGGGCACCCTCACCAACGGCACGTTCTCAGTCGTCGCGGTGCACCCCGAGGCTGGCTATACCGAGCAGTCGCTGCTCGAAGTCGTAGCCCTTGCTGAGTCGTTCTCCGATCACCCCATCGCGCAGTCCGTGCGCGACGCCTACCAGGGCGAGGTCGACCCCAAGCGCGTGAGCGACTCCGCCAACGACGCGGGCCACGGCGTGACGGCAACCATCGACGGCAAGCACGTCGTCGTTGGCAACGCCAAGATGCTCGGCGCGGCCGGCGTTGAAGCACCGGACTGCGAGGTTGTCGGCACGATCCTCCACGTGCTCGTTGACGGCGTGTACGCCGGCCACATCGTGATTGCAGACACCGTTAAGGCCGATGCGGAGCAAACGATTCGCGACCTGCATGCCGCCGGTATCAACCGCACCGTCATGCTCACGGGCGACCGCGAGGAGGTTGCAGCGTCTGTGGCCAAGCAACTCGGTCTCGACGAGTTCCACGCGCAGCTCCTGCCGGGCGACAAGGTCGAGCGCGTTGAGGCACTACTCGCGGCCGAAAGTGGCAAGGGCAAGCTCGCCTTTGTCGGCGACGGTATCAACGACGCGCCTGTGCTTACGCGCGCCGATGTGGGCATTGCCATGGGCGCCATGGGCTCCGACGCCGCGATCGAGGCCGCAGACGTGGTGCTGATGGACGACAAGCCGTCCAACATTTCCCGCGCGATCCGCGTGGCGCGCAAGACCATGTCGATTGTTTGGCAGAACATAATCTTTGCGCTGGGCATTAAGCTGCTGATCCTTGTGCTGGCAGCGCTGGGTATCGCCAATATGTGGCTTGCCGTCTTTGGCGACGTAGGCGTGGCGATCATCGCCATCCTGAACGCCATGCGCGCGATGGGTGTCAAGAACCTGTAGCTTGTACTCGGACGGTCCCGGCAGGGATGTCCCCTCCAAAACGTCCTCGGCAAATGTGGCCCCGTTGTCCTGCTCCTACGGGGCTATAGACAACGGGGCCACTTGCCTGCGGAATGTTTTGGAGGGGACATCCCTGCCGGGACCTGCGGCAACATCGCCGGTGGTTCTTGGGCATCGCTTGCTGGCGGGGTTCCTTGGCTGAGTTAGACTTGGTTGATGGGGTTACTGATCCCGGTCGCCGTCCCGGCCCAGCATTGCCCTTAGCTTCTCAAAGCTTTCCTCGCTTAGGCAGTGCTCCATGTGGCAGCCCTCTTGCGAGGCAACCTCTGCCGAAACGCCTGCGTCCTCGAGCAGCCCCACAAAAAAGCAGTGGCGCTCCCACATTTGGCGAGCGACCTCCAGACCACGCTCCGTCAGATGAACGTCGCGCTTGCCCATTTCGACATAGCCGTTGCTTTCCAGCGTCGCCATGGCCTTGGAAACGCTCGCCTTGGTCACGCCCAGGTATTCGGCGACGTCGATTGAGCGCACCGTGCCTTGGCGCTGCGACAGAACGTAGATCGATTCGAGATAGTCTTCTCCGGATTCACGTAGGGCCATGGGCCGCCTTTCGCGATGATTGCTAGTTGGCCTTCTGATACTTTCCTTGGCTTACTTTACCGCAAAAGTTGCCCATGTCTTACTACTTTGCCTAAAAGTTAGCCGTGTTTCACAAAACATGCGGGACGAAAACAAAATGGGGACGCCCCACAAGGAGTGTCCCCAGCTGCCGGCAGAAAAGGAACGTCCCCAGATGCCGAATCCGCAGCTACAGCAGGCCAAAGTGTTTGGCGGCGTTGTAGATGCCGTCGTCGTCCACGGCGGTCGTCACGTAGGTCGCCGCGGCCTTCACGGTATCCTGCGCGTTGCCCATGGCCACACTTGTGCCCACGGCCGAGAACATCGACAGGTCGTTCTCGCCGTCGCCAAAGGCGATCGCCTCGCTCGCGTCGACACCCAGGCGCTCCAGCGTCGCTGCCACACCCAGGTCCTTGCCGCCGTTAGCGGGAATAATGTCGCAGAACAGGTCGCACCAGCGCGTGGTGAGCGAATGCGACACGGCGTCGGTCACGATATGCTCGTCGGCCGGATCCACAAAGGCGCAAAACTGGTAGACCGGCGCGTCAAAGGCGTGCTCAAACGGCTCCTCATGGTAGACAATCCCCGCGTTACTGCCAGCCGTCACCACGCGCTCGGACAGGCGGTTCACAAACGAATTCTCGCCCTGCATGCACAGCGAGTCGTAGCGCCCCTCGACCACCTGGCCCACGATCACCGCAACGTCGTCCGGGTCAATCGGACAGCTGCGGTAAACCCCCTCGGCATCAAAGCAGCGCTGGCCAGAAAGCGTAATGTACGCATCCCAACCCAAGTCGAACAGCCAATCGGGCATCTGGTAGGTCGGGCGACCCGTAGCAATCACGCATGCGATCCCCTGCTCGTGAAAGCTATCGAGCACCCGCTGCGCCGACGCCGGAATCCGGTGCGTCTTAAAGCTCAGCAGCGTGCCGTCGATATCGAAAAACGCGGCTTTGATCATCCTCGTCTACTCCTCGCCCTCGAGCTTTTCGCTCGCCTCGAGCCATGCCATCTCCAGCTCGTCCATGGCGGCGTGGGCCTCGTCGATCTTTGCCTGCTGCTCGCCCAGCGCCGTGTAGTTGGTGGGATCGACCTGAGCCATCGCAGCCTCGGCCTCCTCCACGCGAGCGCGCTGCGTCTCCATCTTGCGCTCGAGCGAGCTCACCTCGCGGCGGAGCTTCTGGCGCTCGGCGTTGGAAAGACCGTTGGGCTGCCCGCTCGTCTTGGGCTTTTCGGCCGCAACCGCTGCGGCGCCGGTGTCGAACGTGCCGGTCTTGGCACTCGGTGCGCCCACAGGCTCGCCCTCGGCAGTAGCGTTGCACAGGCGCAGGTACTGGTCCACGCCGCCGGGCATATGCGTCAGGTGGCCGTCGAGCAGCGCCCACTGCTGGTCGGTCACGCGCTCCATCAAGAAGCGGTCGTGCGTCACCAGGATCAGCGTGCCCGGCCAGCCGTCCAGCAAGTCCTCGACAATCGCCAGCATGTCGGTATCCAGGTCGTTGCCGGGCTCGTCCAGGATGAGCACGTTGGGCTCGTCCAGGATTGTCAGTAGCAGCGACAGACGACGGCGCTGGCCGCCCGAAAGATCGCCGATGCGGCTCCAGAGCTGCTGCGTCGTAAAGCCCAGACGCTCGCAGAGCTTCTCGGGTGAAGTCTCCTTGCCGTCAATGACGTAGTACTTCTTATAGTGGCTGAGCACCTCGCGGATCGTGTCGCCCATGTAGGGTTCGAGCTCCTCGAGCTGCTGCGACAGCACGCCAAAGCGCACCGTCTGGCCGATCTTCACGCGGCCGCGCAGGGGCGCGATCTTGCCCTGGATCACGTCGAGCAGCGTCGACTTGCCGGCGCCGTTCTCGCCCAAAAGACCATAGCGGTCGCCCGCGCCGATGAGCCAGGTCACATCGGTGAGCACCTGTTTGGACGTGCCATCGGCATCCGCATAGCCGGCGTCCACGTCGACCACATCGATAACCTGCTTGCCCAGGCGGCTCACGGCCAGGCGCTTGAGCTCCAGCTCGTCACGCACGGGCGGCACGTCGGCGATCAGCTCGCGAGCGGCATCCACGCGAAACTTGGGCTTGGTGGAACGGGCCTGGGCGCCGCGGCTCAGCCACGCGAGCTCCTTGCGCGCCATGTTGCGGCGGCGCTCCTCGGTGACGGCGGCCATGCGGTCGCGCTCCACGCGCTGCAGGATGTATGCCGAGTAGCCGCCCTCGAAGGGATCGACCTGGCCGTCGTGGACCTCCCACATGCTGGTGCAGACCTCGTCCAAGAACCAGCGATCGTGCGTGACCACGAGCATGGCGCCCTGACCGCGCTGCCAGCGGGCCTTTAAGTGACGCGCAAGCCAGTTGATGGTACGCATGTCCAGGTGGTTGGTGGGCTCGTCGAGCATGAGCACGTCGTAGTCGCCGATCAGCAGGCGCGCGAGGTCCACGCGACGGCGCTGGCCGCCCGAAAGCTCGCCCACTGTGCCTTCCCAGGGCACATCGCTGATGAGGCCGGCCAGAATCTGGCGCGTACGCGGACTCGACGCCCACTCATACTCGGGCGCGTCGCCCACGACGGCATGATGCACGGTGTCGGTATCGACCAGGTTGTCCTTTTGGCCGAGCAGACCGATCGTCGTGCCGCGGCGGTGCGTCACGCGGCCGTCGTCGGGTTCCAGCGTGCCGGCGAGTACACTCAGCAGCGTCGACTTGCCGTCGCCGTTTTTACCGACGATACCAATGCGGTCGCCCTCGCCCACGCCGAGCGTCACGCTATCGAAAATATGCTTGGTGGGAAACTCTAGGCTGATGGAATCGCATCCCAAAAGAATCGCCATATGCCCTGCTCCTTCGTAGAAATTCAACGTTGTCCATGATAGCAGCGAGCCCCACCCCAAACCACCACGAAGGTGCCTGTCCCCTTTGTGGTGGTCGTTTCGGTCGCAGAGCAAAAAGGCGGGCCATCTCGCAAAAGAGATGACCCGCCTCTCCAATCAGTCCCGCGACAACCGTGGCCGCCGCGGGCCTCAAGCATGTCCCGGACTAGGAGAACATACCGGTGAGGTAATCATTCAGCCGCTTATCCTTGGGCCGTTGGAAAATCTCGTCGGTCTCGTCGTACTCGACCATATCGCCCATGTAGAAAAACGCCGTGCGGTTGGACACGCGCGACGCCTGCTCCATGTTGTGCGTCACGATGACGATGGCACGGTCGGCAACGATCGACGACATCAGGTCCTCGATCGCCAACGTCGAGATGGGGTCGAGCGCCGAGCAGGGCTCGTCGAACAGGATCACGTCGGGGTTGAGCGCCAGCGTGCGCGCGATGCACAGACGCTGCTGCTGGCCGCCCGAAAGCGCATAGGCGCTCTTGTCCAGCTTGTCCTTGACCTCGTCCCACAGCGCCGCGCCGCGCAGGCTTTCCTCGACCATGCGGTCGAGCTCGTCACGGTCGGTGACGCCGTGGCGCTTGGGCGCAAACGTGATGTTGTCGCGAATGGACTTGCGGAACGGGTTGGGCTGCTGAAACACCATGCCAATGGACCGACGCAGCTCGTAGGTGTTCTCGGCCTTGGTGTTCACGTTGCGCCCGCGGTAGTTAATCTCGCCCTCCACGCGGCAGCCGCGAATCTCACGATTCATAAGGTTGAGGCTGCGCAAAAAGGTCGACTTACCGCAGCCCGAGGGCCCAATGAGCGCCGTGATCTCGCCCTTGTGAAAGTCGAGCGACGTATCGCGCAGCGCATGGTGGTCGCCATAGTACACGTTGACGTCCTTGGTGGAGAGCACGACCTCGTCGCTCACGGCCTTGCCGCTCACGCGCACGCGCTTCTCGCTCTCCCCCACACTCGACAGAAAGTCCTGGGTCTCGGACGTGGCCGCCTCGGTTGCGGGCATTGCATATATCTCGCTCATTCGGCCGTCATCTTCCTTGCCAGTTGCTTGCCCACGATACGGGCGACTACGTTAAACAGCAGCACGCAAATCATCAGCAGCGCCGCGGTGCCCCAGACGATCTGCTGGGCCTCGGGGCTGCCCTCGCCATAGATCTTGTAGATGTGCACGGCCAGCGACTCGCCGGGACGGAACACGTTCCAGGCGCAGGTGGGGCTCGACAGGTTAAAGCTCAAGAAGTTGAGGCGGACCGGCGAGCTCATGCCCGAGGTAAAGAGCAGCGCCGCGGCCTCGCCAAACACGCGGCCGGCCGAAAGCACGATGCCGGTCACGATGGCGGGCATGGCCTCGGGAATCAGGATGTGCAGTATGGCCTCCCAGCGAGTGAGGCCCATGGCCAGGCACGCATCGCGCTGGGCCTGCGGCGCGTCCTCGAGCGCCTGCTGAATCACGCGCACCAGGATGGGGATGTTGAACATGGTGAGCGCGACGGCGCCGGAGATGATGGAGTACTTCCAGCCCAGCTGCACCGAGAACACCAGAAAGCCGAACATGCCGACGACGATGGAGGGCAGCGAAGACAACGTCTCGATGGCGGTCGAGGCGATGTCGCGAATGGGACCGTCGGGCGCGTATTCAACTAGGAAGACCGCGCCGCCCAGGCTGATGGGCACCGAGATGATCAGGGTAATCAGCAGCAGATAGAACGAGTCGAACAGCTGGTAGAGCACGCCGCCCTGCGTTCCGTTGGCGCGTGCGGGCTGCGTGAGAAAGCCCGGCTGGAACAGCGTCGAGATGCCCTCGAACAGGATGTAGGCCACCATGGAGACGACGATAAGCATGACGATGGCGACAATCGCCGTCAGCACGCCCGTGGCGATACGGTCTTGCCTTTGGACACGCCCGAGTCTCGCCTCGTCGATATGGATGCGCGTGCTAGCCACGAGCCTTCGCCCCCTTGCGGCCAATGAGATGGATGATCAGGATAAAGATGAGGCTCATGCCCATCAGCAGCAGGCCGAGCGCCCACAGGACGTCGTCCTGGGCCGAGCCCTCGGCATAGACCGCCATGGACGTGGTGAGCGTGGTGGTGATGGTAGACGCCGGCGACAGCAGCGACGTCGGCATGGCCTCGATGCCGCCAATGACCATGCGCACGGCGAGCGTCTCGCCAAAGGCGCGGGTCATGCCAAGGATGACTGCGGTCATGAGCGACGGCATGGCGGACTTGAGCACCACGTGCCAGATGGTCTGCCAGCGGGTGTAGCCCAGCGCGAGCGAACCCTGGCGGTAGCTATCGGGCACGGCGCGCAGGCCATCGACCGAAAGCGTGGTCATCGTCGGCAGAATCATGACGGCCAGCACGATGGCGCCGGGCAAGATGCCCAGGCCTGTGCTCACGTGGAAAACGCTCTTCATAAGGCCGACGACCACGTGAAAACCGATCAGGCCAAAGACGACCGAGGGAATACCGGTCAAAAGCTCAATGAGCGGCTGAAAAACCTTGGAGCCAAACTTAGGCTGAATCTCGACCGCAAAGATGGCAGAGCCGATGGCGATGGGCAGTGCGATGAGCGTGGAGAGCACCATGACCGCAAACGAGGTGACGATCAGGGGCAGGGCGCCAGTGTAGGGCAGGCCGTTTTCGGCCGTGTTGGCCAGGTCCCACTTGGTACCGGTAAAAAACTCGACGATCGAGACGCCGTCCTTGAAAAAAGCCGAGAGGCCCTTTTGGGCGACCATAAAGATGAGCGCGGCAACGACAAGCGTCACGAGCGCTACGCACGCACCCGTGACGCCCAGGCCCACGTTCTCAAGCTCGCGCTTTGGCAGCTGTTTTGCCATTGCAAACCTTTCCGGGGGCGATTACTTATTTAGCGGAGACCTTGCCACTGGCGTCCTTGACGACCTTCATGGCAGAAACGGGAATAAAGCCCTGCTCCTCGACGAGCTTGCCCTGGACGTCGTCGGAAAGCATGAACTCCAGGAAGGCCTTGGTGGCCTCGTCGGCGTCCTTAGCACAGTACATGTGCTCGGTCGCCCAGATCTTGAAGGAGTCGTCGGTGACGTTTGTGCTCTTGGGCTCGACGCCCTCGACCATGATGGCGTTGAACTTGGAGTCATCGAAGTGCGAGAAGTCGAGGTAGGAGATGGCGTTGTCGGTGCTGCCCATCTGAGTCTGGACATCGCCGGACTTGTCGAGCTCGGCGTCGCCCTTAAAGTCGACGGCCTCGTCGCCAAAGACGGCGGCCTCGAAGGTGGCGCGGGTGCCGGAGCCGGCCTTGCGATTGAGAACGACGATCTTGGCGTCGTCGCCGCCGACCTCCTTCCAGTTGGTGATCTGGCCGGAGAAGATACCCTTGAGCTGCTCGAGGGACAGGTCGTCGACCTTGACGTTCTTGGAGACGACGGGGCCCATGCCCACGACGGCGACCTCGTGGTCGACGAGGTTTTTGACCTGATCGGCCTCGAGCTTGGTCTCGGCGAAGACGTCGGAGTTACCGATGGTGACGGTGCCGGCGGCGACAGCGGTCAGGCCCTTGCCCGAACCGTTACCCGAACCGGAGACGGAGACGTCCGGGCTGGCATCCATGAACTTCTCGGCAGCAGCCTCGACGAGAGCCTGGAACGAGGAAGCGCCGTCGTAGGTCACCTCGCCCGAGACGGACTCGGCAGCAGCGGCACTGCCCTCAGCAGCGGTGTTGGCGGCGTTGGAGCCACCGCAACCAACGAGACCGAGACCGACGATGCTGGCAAGACCACCAGCGAGGCCGAGGAACTGACGACGAGAATAAGCCTGATCGAGCATGATCTTCCTTTCATACATGCGACTCGCGGGCACCCTGCCCGCTTTGCTGTTTGGAACGATACGGCCCCGATCGGGCAGCGCCCGCGCCAACTGCGGTTTCTTACGGGCATCTGATAGACCCTTACCGCAAGCTCTGCCCAGCCTTTACAAACGGATAACAATCCAGCGTCGAACATGGCACACCTTTTACACCAATGAAAACGAAGTTGCGGTGAAATAGTTCCTGTTTGGCCATCAGGCAGCCTCTTTTAGGAACTATTCCACCGCAACTTAAAAAGCCCGGACGAAAGGGGTGCTAAGTTGTTAAAACGCCGCAGCCTTAAAGCTCAAGCTCATTCAAGCGCAGGATTGCGACGATATAAATCTTGAGCGCCTGCTTGAGCTGCTCTTCGTTGGCGCACTCGTTGGGGCCGTGCATCTGGCCGCCCCATGGGGGCAGCTCCAGGCCGGTCTCCTCGGGGCCAAACGAGACGGCGCGGGCAAAGTTGCGCGCGTACGTGCCGCCGCCCATGGCAAAGGGCTCAGCATGCTTGCCCGTAAACTCGTTATAGGTATCAATAAGCGCCTTCACGGCCGGATCGTCGGCAGAGACCGAGAACGGCACCTTCGCACGACCCACACGGCACGTCACGCCAAAACGGCCCACGAGCGGATCGAGCTGCTCGCGGATGGTATCGGCACTCGTGCTGTCGGGGAAGCGCACGTCGATGACCTGCTCGATGTGGCCATCCACCACACGGATGACGCCGGGATTGCTGGTGAGCGGGCCAAACGCGGGGCTCGTCGCATCGATGCCCAAGCCGCGGCCATAGGCGTCCGCATGCACAAAAGCCAAAAACTTGACAAACTCGTGCTCCGCAGGCGTCAACAGGCGCTCGTCACGGGCGCCAAACGCATCCTCGGCCTCGCGCAGATACGCCACGATGAGGCCGACGGCATTGATCGTTCCCTCGGGCATCGAGGCATGACCGCCAATGCCGTGGGCGAAAATCTGGGCATGTCCGTTGTCGAGTGCTGTGATCTCCAGGCGGTCGGCGTTCTCGACCGGTGCCGGCAGCTCATCGGCGTCAATCGCAAGCTCGCAGATAGACTGCGACGGAATGGCGTTGCTCGCCTCGGCACCGCTCCAGGACACAATACGGCCGCCGTCGATCTTGGAGCTCACAAATGTCGCCCCAAACTGGCCCTTCTCGGCATTGCAGACCGGGAACTCGGCATCGGGCGTAAACAGAAAGTCGGGGTCTGCGTGGTTCTCCAGATAATGGTGAACGTCGGACATGCCCACTTCCTCATCGCAGCCCAGCAGCGCGCGGAAGGTATAGCGCGGCACAATGCCGTGTTTGAGCAGATAAGCGCCAGCGTAGAGCGACAGCACCACCGGGCCCTTGTCGTCGATCACGCCGCGGCCGAGCAGCCAGCCCTCGCGACGCTCCATCGCAAATGGGTCGGTATTCCAGCCGGGGCCGGCAGGCACCACGTCCACATGGCAGATAGTCGCGAGCTGCTTATCGCCGCGACCCGGAATATCGGCGATGCCCACAAAGCCCTCGTCATCACTCGTCTGGTAGCCGAGCTTTTGCGCAATGCCGAGCGCGCAATCGAGCGCATCACGGACCGGGCGGCCAAACGGCGCGCCGGGCTCCGCATCGGCAGCAACGGCCACAGACGGATAGTTCACCAGCTGCTCGATATCGGCGACGACATCTTCCCAGACCTCGTCGACGTACTCGGTAACGCTCTGCTCCACCTGATTCATGGACGACCTCCTTACCAGTAAGGGGCAAGTGTGCCGCCCCTCACATCAAATACCTATATAGCGAAAAGTTTAGCAAGCTCGGCCACCGAGTGCACCACCGCATCGGCGCCCGCTGCCTCGTGCTCGCCCGGCGCCGCCGCACCCGAATAGATGCCGATGCACGGCACGCCCATCGCGTGCGCGCCCTCCACATCGTTGAAGCGATCGCCGATCATCACGGCATCGTCCGCCGTCGCGCCCAGAGCCGCCAGGGCATCGCGAACCGAATCGGCCTTGGTCTCGCGCCCCTGCGGAGGGTTCATGCCAACCACGGCTTCGAACTGGCAAATCCCCAGCTCACGCACCATATCGATGCACTTCGCCTCCATGCGCGACGTCGCCACGGCCATACGCTTGCCCTGGACGGCCAACCCATCCAGCAGCTCGGGGATCCCATCGAACACGGGGTACTCTTCCGGTCCCAGCTCATCAAAAAAGGCGCGGTACTCATCGGCCACCAGAAGCGACTCCTCGCGGGAAAAGCCATAAAAGTCGTGAAAGCTCTTCCACAGGGGCGGCCCGATCATGCGGCGCAGGTCACCCATCTGCGCCTCCGAAAACCCGCGCGCAGTCAGCGTCTTGCGCGTCGAGGCCATCACCGCCCGGCCCGTATCGGCCACCGTGCCGTCAAAATCGAACAGCACGACCGGCCGTTTGCCTATCTTCAACGCCTCCATCGGCATTCCTCTTCCCCAGTTGACGATTTCCACACCGACACTTCAAACTGTTGACTATTCAACAATTGAACCTAGTAATGTGGAACGACTCTACTATACTTGTCGCACTTTGCTCTCAGAAGGCGGCGCGCAAGCGCCCCAACGAAAGGTGCAAGTTATGTCTTTTGCCATCATAACCGACTCCACGTCGGACATCTCCCCCGCCCGTGCCCAAGAGCTCGGCATTTACGTGATTCCGCTGCATGTGATTATCGAGGGCGAGGACCTGCTCGACCAGGTGCAAATTACCGCCCAGGAGTACGTCGCGCGCATGGCTGGCTCCGAGCAGCTGCCGCACACCTCGCAGCCAAGCGCCGGCGAGTTCAAGGCACTCTTTGACCGCGTGCTCGCCGACGGCCACGATAGCGCGATCTTTATCTCGCTGTGCAGCGAGTGGTCCGCCTGCTATGCCAACGCCAGCCTGGTGGCCGAGACCCACGAGCTCGACGTGCGCTGCATTGATTCGCGCACCGGCTCGGGTGCCGAGGGCCTGCTGGTGGAGTACGCGCTGGCCATGCGCGAGGACGGCCGCAGCCTGGACGAGACCGAGGCACAGATTCGCGCGACGCTGCCCGACGCCCACCTGCTACTGATTCCCCGCACGCTCGAGAACCTCGTTAAGAACGGCCGCGCGCCCAAGCTCGCCGGCCAGCTCACGCAGATGCTCAACATTCGCCTGGCCGTTTCGCCGGAGTGGAAATCGGGCGAGATCAAGGCCATCAAAAAGGGCCGCGGTGCCAAGCGCATCGTCGCCAACACCATGGCAGATTGCCTCGCGTTTTTGGACGAGCACCCGGGCTCAAGCGTGCGTGTGCTCACGACCGGCGCCGCCGAGGAGCAGGAGCTTGTCAACGAGGCACTCGCGGGCCAGGATTACGTAGACGCCGGCACTGGCCCCATCGGCTGCACCATCGCCACCCATGTAGGCGTCGACGCCATCGCCATCAGCTACTGTCCTCGTTACCAGCCCATCCACTAGGGGCACCTTTACCACTTGCGGTGGAATAGGAACTGTTTTTGGCTTATCAGCCGCAAATCAATCCCTATTCCACCGCAACTTAGAAATCGGCGATCAGCCCAGCGGACCCTGAAACAGTTCCTGATGAGTGCCCATTCTCACCAGCCTAATCACTGGGTTAGTCTTATGGGGAAGATAAAGAACGACCACATCGACCAAGCCATCGGATAGGTGGAAATCGATGTGGCCGTTGTAGTTTCCGCCCGGGTTTGAGAGCTCGTGGGCGCCATACTCCGCCGGAAGTGACCCATGAGCCACAAGCTCTGCAACCGCCGCTTTAAACTCACTTTTTAGCTGCGGATGCATGCGCATCGTTCGTTTGTAGTCCACCTTAAATTGAGCCTCGACTTTAATCTCGAACATCGCTATTCCTCATCGAGGAATGACATAAGCTCATCAGCGTTATTGAATGACAGGCTATCGTCCGGCAAAATCCCCAGCTCATGAGCCTCGGCGATCACCATGGCGCGCCTCGTCACCTCGTTGGGCACCTCCGCCCTTCCTACAATCTCAAAAGGAATCCTTCGCTGATTTACTAGCTGCCGAACGGCAAGATTGAGATAGGAATTGAGGCTGAGGCCGACCGAATCCAAGAACTCAGTCGCCTGCTCCTTGAGCCCCTCTTCGATTCGAACCGTCGTAGGCTTAACTGTTGCTGTAGACATTTGCGACCTCCTCGCCCTCGTCTTTTACACCAGTATACCCAATATAAATGGCAATCTGATGTTAGATAACATCAGATTGCCATGCGTATTCATGTCGCGTGGGCACGATTGATCTACATCAGCCCGCTGAGCGCAATGTCAACGGCCTCGTTGAGGTCGTCGGTAATGTGTACCAGATCCGGATCGAGCGGACTGATCATGCCGGCGTCCATCACCGGACCGTTGAGCCAGTCGAACAGGCCCTGCCAGTACTCGCTGCCCACCAGCACGAGCGGCATGCGCTTGACCTTGTGCGTCTGCACCAGCGTGAGAACCTCGAACATCTCGTCGAGCGTGCCAAAGCCGCCGGGAAATACGATGGCGCCCGAGCTGTACTTAACGAACATGGTTTTGCGCACAAAGAAGTAGCGGAAGTCCATGCCGAGGTTCACGTATTTGTTGAGCCCGTGCTCGTGCGGCAATTCAATGCCTAGGCCAACTGACTTGCCGTTGACACTCGCCGCTCCCCTGTTGGCCGCTTCCATGATGCCAGGGCCGCCACCGGTGATGACCGCCACGCCACGTTGCGCGATCTTGCGCCCGACGGTGCGCGCCGCCTTGTAGAGCGGATCGGTCTTGGGCGTGCGGGCGCTACCGAAGATAGTCACCGCAGGTCCAAGCTCGGCAAGTGCGCCAAAGCCATCGACAAACTCTGCCTGAATTCGCAGCACGCGCCAGGGGTCGGCGTGCAGCCAGTCAGTCGACTCCTCGGGCGCCAGCAGGTTGGCGTAGGTGTTGTCCTTAGGAATCATGGGGCCGCGCATGACCACGGGGCCGCGGCGGTACGTCTCGTCGTAGGCAGGCTCGCCCTCGACGTTCTCATTCTTAATCATGGGTACTCCTATCGAGAAAAAGAAAAACGGGCGGGGTCGACGCCATGTGTCAAACACCCGCCCGAACATCAACTATTCGGTATGGTACCCACGATGCATCAAGCACTTACAAGCTATCGGCCAGCGGTCGCGCAGCCGGTGTCAGCGAATGTGACGACCGGCTGGCGCTCGACCATTGCCGTTGCCCACGCTCTGCAAGCGTGTCTGTCGCCCTTAGTAATCCACCGCGGCAGGACTATTCATCCAATCGCTCACGAATGCGCCGTAGCGGCCCTCGATAATGGCCTGGCGGGCACGCTGCATAAGGTTGAGCAGGTAGTAGATATTGTGCATCGAAAGCAAAATGCCGCCGAGCATCTCCTTCTGCGTGACCATGTGGCGAATGAGCGCGCGGCTGTAGCCGCCCGTGCACACCGGGCAGGTGCAGGTGGGGTCGATGGGGCTGTCGTCGTGCGCAAAGCGCGCGTTACGGAAGTTAAGGCGACCTTCACTGGAGAACGCCGTACCCATGCGACCGGTGCGCGTCGGCAGCACACAGTCGAACATGTCGATGCCCACGCCCACGCCGCGTACGAGCGTGGTGGGGTTGCCGACACCCATCAGGTAGCGCGGCTTATGCTTGGGCATGTACTCGCTCACGAGCGGCGCCAGGGTCTCGAACATGGTCTCGTGATCCTCGCCCACCGAATAGCCACCGATACCATAGCCCGGGAAGTCGCCGCACTCCTCCAGATGGCGCAGCGAACGCAGGCGCAGATCCAGGTGCATGCCGCCCTGAACGATGCCAAAGAGCGCCTGGTCATCGCGGGTATGCGCCTTATAGCAGCGCTCGGCCCACATGCTCGACAGCTCAACGGCGCGCTCAACGTAGGCGCGCGTGGCGGGATAGCCCGGGCACTGGTCGAGCTGCATGCAGATATCGGAGCCGAGTTTCATGGCGATTTCCATGTTGTCCTCGGGCGTCCAAAACACGTGGCGGCCGTCGTAATCGTTGACAATAAAGCGCACGCCCTCATCGGTGAGCTTGACGGCATCGTTGTGGCTGAAGACCTGGAAACCGCCCGAGTCGGTGAGGATGGGGCCGTGCCAGTTCATGAACTTGTGCAGGCCGCCCAGCTCGGCGATGGTATCCTCGCCGGGACGCATGGACAGATGATAGGTATTGGCGAGCACGATCTGGGCGCCGAGCTTCTTGACAGTCTCGGTAGGAATGCCCTTGACGTTTGCCTTGGTGCCCACGGGCATAAAAATCGGCGTCTCGATGTCGCCGTGCGGGGTGTGCAGTACGCCGGCACGCGCGTGCGTCGTCGGATCCTCGGCAATCAGGTCGAATTTAAAAAGGTTCTGGTCCATAAACTGGAACTCCTTGGTTGCGGTTCATACGCAAACCATTATACGGGCAACCCGCAAGAAGCACCGACTCGACAGAAACTGGCGCGAGGAGGATACGGCAGGGACACGGCAAATGAGCGTGGATTTTTGGACGCTTACCGGATGAGCGTGGATAATCTCCCACTTTTGCCCAAAGCACAGCCCAAAAACGGGAGATTATCCACTTTCATTCTGCGGGCACTCATTTAAGTACGTTCCCGATGAGTGGAGCTATTTACCAGCCACGGCAACGCCGATATTTTGGCAACGCCGATGTCTTGGCAACGCCGATGTCTTGGAAATGTCAGCGAGCGGTCGCCAGGGCGAACAAATTGGCATGAAAAGAGGACGGCATTGACCTTCTGGTCATGCCGCCCTCTTTGAATGACAAGTTGTCGCCCTGGTGACCGCGCAGCGTCGGCCCGTTACGGCGTTTGGTAAAACGCCGTAACAATTACGGACGCTGGCCCATGCCACCCTCGAGGGTGACGGTCTCGCCGTTCATATACTTAAAGTCGGGGCCGCAGAGCTGAACGACCACGCGGCCGATCTCCTTCTCGACGTCGCCGTAATGGCCCGCCGGCGGCATGTGGACATTGGCCTTGAACGCCTCGGGATAGGCATCCTGGAAGTTCTCGAGAGCAGCGGTCCAAGCAAGCGGGCAAACGATGTTGACGTTGATGCCGTCCTTGCCCCACTCGTTGGCGGCGACGCGAGTCAGGCCGCGGATGCCCTCCTTGGCGGCAGCATAGCTGCACTGGCCGTAGTTGCCAAACAGGCCGGCGCCCGAAGCAAAGTTGACCACGGAGCCCTTGGTCTCCTTCAGGTGCGGATAGGCCTTCTGCATGTACAGATAGGTGGCATACAGACCGGAGTAAATGGCCAGGTTAAACTGATCCATGGTGTGGTCGGCGATGGTCACGCCCGAGGCGCTGGCCTGAGCGTTGTTAACGACGGCGTCGATGCGACCGAACTCCTCAATCGCCTTGTCGATAACGTTCTGCACGACGGCTTCGTTGTCCTGACCGGCGGAGACATCGGCCTGAACAGGAAGAACCTTGACGCCGTACTCGGCCTCGAGGGATTCCTTGGCAGCCTCGAGCTTGGCAACGTTGCGGCCGGTGATGACGAGGTTCGCGCCCTCCTTGGCAAAAGCGATATCGATGCCGTAACCGATGGAGCCAGCGGAGCCGTCCTTGAGCGTGGCCTTGCCGCCGCCGGTGACGATCACGGTCTTACCAGTGAAAAGTCCCATACAAAGTCCTTTCAAATCGCGACGGGCCTGCCCGTCGACTGCGCGCATCCAACTTCACGCGCCAAAAGCTGACATGCAACTTTAGCGTGTTCAAGTGAATAGAAAAGGCCTCGGTAGGCGAACGGCATAACGTCTTTCGGCGAAGGGATTGTCAAGTACAAACTGGATAAAGTGGCCGAGTTTTTGCTATCGACACGAGCCATCGAACACGTTTTGAAACTTTGCTGCAGCGCGCGGGATGTCGGCGCGAGACTTTATCATAGGGTGACAAACAACGATGAGGAGCACATGCCTATGACAGACGAGCTGGACCCACAGACTCAACAGCATATTGATAATTCCGCAGACGTCGCTGCAGATGCTGACGCTGTGACCTGCGATGATATTGGCCTCGACGACCCCATCTTAGACGAAAGCGCTACGGCGGAAACCCCCGGCGCCGAAGATGCAGGCGAGCAAAACGACGATGCGCCCGCTCAGGACGACCACCCCGTACAGGATGCTGCTCCGCAAGCTGCGGGCCCTATCGAGGTTTCTTCGGAAGAAGAGCTCGACGCCGTCATGGACTCCATGATGGATGCCGTCAAAGCGATGAAAGACGCCGTGGCCGACGCTGACGTTGACGCCGAGGAAGAGGAGGCCGCCGAGGCGGCCTCGACCTTCGTACCCGGCGAGACTCCGGTTGCCGACCAGGGCAGCACCATGCCCTCGTTTCTGCAGCTCGAGCATCCCACGATTGGCGCCGATGCGGTCGACCCGCACGCAGCAGGCTTTTCTGTGATCGAAGGCGGTACCGGCAATATCGCCGTGCCGCAGGCTGCCGATGCGGACGCTGCCGACACCGCTCGCCCGACCGCCCCGCACTCCTCCGCCGCGAGCCGCGATCTGGGGACCGCTGTCTCGAACACTGCGAACGCCGTGGGCACCTTTATCGCCCAGGGCGCCTCGGCCATGCGCGAGATGAACGCCGCGAAAAAGGCACTTGCCGATGCCCGCGCCCACCTGGCCGAACTTGAGCAGCGCATTGCCGATCAGGCCGAGGAACTCGAGACGCGCCAGGATATCGCAGGCCGCTACGACCAGATCGTCGCCGACCAGCGTCAGGCGATCGCCACAGCGCAAAAGACCGCTGCGGCAGCCGAGATTGACCGTGATGCCCACGCCGCCAAAGCGACAGAGCTCAAGGGTCAGCTCGAACAAATGAAGACAGAGGATGACGCGACTGAGCTCCGCCTGAAGGCCGCGCTCGACGCCGTGGAGGCCCGCGAGGCGAGCTCTCGCGAGACCGGCAACCGCCTCGTTCGACGTCTTGAGGATTCCAAGCGCATCCGCGACAAGGTGAAGGCCGAGCGAGACGCCGGCATTGCGGCCGCACAACAAACCGTCGACGCCACGCGCGCCCAGCTCGAGACGCTGCGCCATGAGTATGCCGAGCTGCAACGCAATCCCTCGGCAAATCCCGCCAACTATACGGTGCGCACCAGCGAGCTCTCGATGCAGATTTCCGACACGGCAGATGCCCTGCGTAAAGCCGAAGAAGATGTCCCGCGCATCACCGCCGACCTTGAGCATTCACTTGCCGCAGCCGAGCAGGCCGTCGAGCAGGCTCAAGCCCCTATCGCCGACGCAAAACGCGCGCACCAAGCCGTGACGACCGAAGCCGATGCCGCGCGCGACGAGCTGCAGACGGCGAAGACAGCCGCCGCGACTCGTCAGCGCGAACTGCGCGAGAAGATCACTGCCGAGGACAAGGCACGCCGCGACCAGGAGCAGAGCATCGCCAACGCCCAAGCAGATGCCGCACATGCACAGTCGATCATCGAACAGGCGACCGAGGTGCACGACCATCCCGAAATCACCGAATCGCTCGCCGGGGCCTTGGCACGCGACAAGGCCGAGCATACCGAGACCGAGCACGAAGTTGCCCAACTCGAGACCGCCGAAGACGACGTGCGCAAGCGAACCCGCGACTCACGCGTCAAATTCACCGGAGCCATCGCCTGCGTCATCGCCGCAATCCTGGTGATCATCCTAGTCTGGCTGTTCGCAAGCAAGTAGTCATTGGGGACGTTCTTAAACGACTAGTCAAACAAGAACGTCCCCAACGACTAGCCCAATGACGAGAGTGGATAATCTCCCACTTTGAGCCCCCAAGCAGGCCAAAAACGGGAGATTATCCACTCTCATTCTGCAGGCACTCATTTAAGTACGTCCCCAATGAGTACCTGCCGATGCTTTGGCAAAGTCAGCGAAAACGCCCCTAAGCGAGCAAGGTGACGTGCAAGAGGAGGGCATTGACCTTCTGGTCATGCCCGACGATTGAACGTCAGATTGCCGCTTAGGGGCGTTTGCAGCGTCAACTGGTTACGCGGTTCGTAGAACCGCGTAACTAACAAATGAGCATCGCATCGCCAAAGCTGAAGAAGCGGTAGCGCTCCTCGATGGCGGCGGCGTAGGCATCCATGATCTGGTCGCGGGTGGCAAGCGCGCTTACGAGCATCATGAGCGTGGAGCGCGGCACGTGGAAGTTCGTGATCAGCGCGTCGACCACGTGATAGGTCGAGCCGGGCATGAGGTAAAGCTGCGTCGTGGCGTTCTCGCGCGCCACGATGTCGCCGCGGCCGAGCGTGTCGGCACCGTCCTCGCGGCCTTCAAAATAGCGCGCCGTCACAGCCGGATCGGACACCGGCGCGTCCGCGTCAAACGCACTCTCGAGCGAGCGCACCGCGGTGGTGCCGACGGCGATCACACGATGACCCTCGGCCTTCGCCTTATGCACGGCGTCGACAACCTCCTGCGACACGTGGTAGCGCTCGGTGTGCATGACGTGCTGCGTAGGGTCGTCCTCCTCCACCAAGCGGAAGGTATCGATGCCCACCTCGAGCTCGACGGCGGCAAACTTCGCGCCCTTGGCCTCGATAGCGGCCATGAGCTCGGGAGTAAAGTGCAGACCCGCCGTGGGAGCGGCAGCCGAGTGCTCCTCCTTCATGGCGTAGACGGTCTGGTACTTCTCGGGGTCGCCCTCGTAATCGGTAATGTAGGGCGGCAGCGGCACGTGGCCGGCAGCATGGATGGCCTCGTCGAGCGTGCGCGGGTCGCCGGCGGCATTGCAACCGGCCGGCTCAAAGCGCACCAGACGGCCACCGCGGCTATCGGTGACAAAGTCGATGACCTCGGCCGTCAGCACCACGGGCGCGTCCTCGGGCGCATGGGCGCCGCCCGCGCGATACTCAATCTGAGCACCGGGCTTCAGGCGCTTGCCCGGCTTGACCAGGCACTCCCACACATGGCCAAGCGGATCCACATCCTCACGGCGCCTGAGCAGCAGCGTCTCGACCACGCCACCCGAGCCCGCCTTGCGGCCAATCAGGCGGGCCGGCATCACGCGCGTCTGGTTGATGACGAGCACGTCGCCCGGCTCGATATAGTCGATGATGTCGCGGAAGATGCGGTGCTCAACGGTACCGCCGTGCTCCAGCGGCTTCCCCGCCTGGGAGCCTTTGCGATCCACCACCAGCAGGCGGCAGGAGTCGCGCGGCTCGGCAGGAGCCTGGGCAATCAGTTCCTCAGGAAGGTTGTAGTCAAAATCATCGGTACGCATCTTTGCCTCTTTCACAAAGCGCGTCAGTCGAAAAAATCGACTGACGCGCGCATCATTCTCCCCTGTATCCTATCAGCTTGTTGAGAGAAATATAGTATGGCAAACAGATTTGCGACTGTTTTCTCAACGCCCCGCTACTTAAGCGTTGCGTACATCACCGCCTTAATCGTATGCATGCGATTCTCCGCTTCTTGGAAAACACGAGACTTATCGGACTCAAAAACCTCGTCCGTGACTTCCATTTCGGTGACTCCAAACTTCTCAGCAATTTCGGCACCAACAGTAGTATTAGTATCGTGAAAGCTCGGAAGGCAGTGGAGGAAAATTGCCTCGGGCTTTGCCATAGACATCACCTCAGCGGTCACACGATACGGCGACATGAGCTTAATGCGGCTTTCCCACAGCTCTGCGGGCTGACCCATGCCAACCCAAACATCCGTGTAAATTACATCGGCATCACGAGCGCCTTCCTCAATATCCTCTGTAATGGTAATCGTCGATCCATGCTCGGCCGCAATACGACTACATTCTGCAAGGAGTTCAGGATCATAGGATGTAGCCCCCTCCGAATTTCCCCCGATTGGGCCGCAAGAACAGTAGTTAATGCCGAGCTTAGCGCAAATGACCATGAGCGAATCGGCGACGTTTCCGGCCGCCTTACCAAAAAATGTAAGTTTCCTGCCCTTAATCTCTCCAAACTCTTCACGCATGGTCAGAATATCGGCAAGCACTTGAGTCGGGTGGAATTCAGTAGTCAGCCCATTCCAAACGGGAACCCCAGCTTTTGCAGCAAGCTCCTCAACCTTCGCCTGTTCAAAGCCGCGGTATTCAATTCCGTCATACATGCGGCCAAGGACGCGAGCCGTGTCCTCAATCGACTCCTTTTTGCCCATCTGGGACGAGCCCGGATCCAAATAAGTTACACCCATGCCAAGGTCAAGTGCACCAACTTCGAAGGCGCAGCGAGTACGCGTGGAAGTCTTCTCAAATAGCAAAACAATATTCTTGCCTTCAAGGTATTTATGCGGAACACCGGCACGCTTCATGCTTTTGAAGTTAGCAGAAAGCTCAAGCAGATACTCAATCTCTTCCGTCGTGTAATCAAGCAGCTTCAGAAAACTGCGACCAGCGATATTAACACCCATATTCGCCATCTCCTATCACAGTGGATTTGCAACTAAATATCTTCGCGCCAGAAGGGCATGCTCATGCAGCGCGGGCCGCCACGACCGCGGGACAGTTCCTCGGAGGGAACGACCAAAAGTTCCAAACCGTTCTTGTAGAGCTCATCATTTGTGACAACATTGCGCTCGTAAACACAGACTTTACCAGGAGCAACGGCAAGAGTGTTCGACCCGTCGTTCCACTGCTCGCGAGACGCCTCAACCATATCGCCGGCACCGCACTCAATAAGCTGCACCTTCTCCACGCCAGTAGCCATTTCAAGAATATGCTCAAGCGTGTCATCAATCTCTTGAACAGCGACCATTCCCTCAGAGTCACCACGAGTCAGACGATAAACACGAAGGGTCTCAAAAATACCGGGATAAACTGTAAACTTATCGAAATCCACCATGGTGCAAACGGTGTCAAGATGCATGTAAGCATAGCCGTTGGGGATTTTAATAGCGTAAACGGTATCGATCTCAGAATTCCCAGATCCCCAGAACAAATTCTTTGCAAGCTCCTCAATCGCAGCCGCCTCAGTTCGCTGGCTAATTCCAATAGCCAAGGTATGAGCGTTAATGTTAAGCACATCACCGCCCTCGATATGCCAGGGATTCTTATGGTCGTACCAAATCGGAGTCCCTGCATAATCGGGATGGTATTTGAAAATCGCTTCATAGAAGGGCACTTCACGATCTCGCTGTTTCCAATACATATGGTGAAGCAGAACGCCTTTGCCCACAGAAGCAAGAGGATCGCGAGAGAAATATGAACTCGGAAGAGGCTTCAACACCAAATCATCGGGCTTCGCATCCTCATTATCCATCATGCTAAGCGTAGTCGAGACGCGAGGCAGCTCAAGGTCACGATAACGATACCCCCCCATAGCCTCAAGTACAAACTGATACGAATCTGAAATAGCGTCGAGCTTTTCACGAACAGCCTGCTCAAGCATAGGATTGACAATTCCGCTCTCAGCCATAAATGTATCGGTAAACTCAGCGCGAGCCGAGGGGCATGCATCCAGCGCTTCAGCAACGAGTTTCTCCATATAGAGAACTTCAACACCTTCGCTCCTCAGAAGATCCGCAAAGGCATCATGCTCCTTTTGAGCCACATCAAGATAGAAACAGTCGTGAATCCAGACATCCTCGAACTCTTCTGCCTTTACGTTCACAAGGTCACGACCGGGGCGGTGAAGCACAACTTTCTTGAGCTTACCAATCTCGCTGTGTACATTCAGTCCTTTAGGCATTCCTGTTACTCCATTTCAGCCATGAAACCTACAGGGCAATAAGTCCCGAGATTGCTACGAATACGATATTGATGAGCGACACGACCAAGAAGAATTTCCAAACGGTCTTCCACCACTGGCCAAGCTTGATCTTGCACACGCCCAAACCCGCTACAAGAATGGCGCTAGTAGGACAGATCAAAGACATCGTCGCGCTACCCATGGAGAGAGCCCACACGGCAGCCTCGGGATTAAGGCCCATGAGTTCGGTCAAAGGTCCAAAAATGGGAGCGGTCAGTGCTGCAAGGCCAGATGAGCTGGGAACCAGGATCGCCAGGAGGTTCTCAACCGCATAAAGAAGCGTAGTAAAGAGAACCGCCGGGATGCCGCCCAGACCAGTGGCGAGCGCATTGAGGATGGTATCGATGATCATGCCGTCAGAGGCAATGACAAGGATGCCACGCGCAAGTCCAACGACAATTGCCGAGAAAGCAAAGTCAGCGATACCCGCAACAAATTCCTGAGCGATGACGTCCTGACTAAAGCCCGCAATAACACCAGCCAACAAGCCCATGGCCAAAAAGACCGCAGAAATCTCGTTCATATACCAGCCCTGGGTCACAAGTCCCCAGATGATAAGGCACATTCCAGCGATAAATACCGCAAGCACGCCTTTTTGACGACCCGTAAATTCCGCATCAAGGGCAGATTCATCGGCAGCGAACTCGACTTTCTTGGCGATATCATCCTCAAATGTGATCGATGACTCAGGATTCTTCTTTACCCTTCGTGCATAGAGGACAACCCAAGTAATTGCAACGGCGGTCAAAACAACCCAGGCAATCATACGCAGCCACAGCTGGGGGTTGCCCTGAATACCAAGAATACCTTGCGCAATGAGAACATTAAACGGATTAATCGTTGAGGCGATGTAACCCGTGCGCGCTCCAACGAACACGACCATGAACGCCGTCATCGAGTCGAAGCCCATAGCCATCATAATTGGCATGAAGATCGCAAAGAACGGGAGAGTTTCTTCCGCCATGCCAAAGCTCGTTCCGCCCAATGCAAAGAGAACCATCGCAATAGGAATAATTAGAATGTCTTTGTTCTTAAAGCGGCGAACGACACGACCCATTCCGCTCGTGATAGCGCCCGTTTTAGTAATAACCTGAAACGAACCGCCCACAATCAAGATGAATGCAACGACCTCAATTGCCTCTTGTATACCGCGCGTTGGAGCCTGAAGAACATCGAAGACACCTTGTCTGAGATCTACTTCATCCCCGGTTTCCTCGTCAATATATGTCTTTTCACTCTGCTCATACGTACCTGCGACAGTGACTTCACGACCGTTCACCTCCTGACGCTGATAGGACCCAGAGGGAACAATCCACGTGAGAACAGCGAAGATGACCATAAGTGCAAAGATGATCGCATATACGTGCGGGACCTTGAACTGCTTGATGCCTTTCGAACTTTCCGCTGCCATATCTCCTCCTTCATTCCTTTTCCCATCTATCCAGCTGGCACCATAAATGTATGAGGTTGCTCAGCGGTGGTCGGCCAACCATCGCTATCGTGTCGCTTTTCACCTATGAACGGCAGCTAAAGTGACGTTATTAATCAATCTGATATTTAAAATTGATGTTATTTGTCAATTACATACGTCTTTTAACTTTTCCGCAACACAACAAGGAACCTGCCTTAGCCTTATATAAAAACCAGCAGGACAGGAGACAGACATGCAAGGCATACACATAACAAATGAAATCGGTCATTTAAAAGCCGTACTTGTCCATCGACCAGGAGCTGAAACACAAAACTACCCTGATGCCGACTTCAGCCAAGTTTTCTCCCTGCGAAAATGGAGCGGTCGTTTTGACCTCGACAAAGCAATGTATGAGCACGATTCCATGGTTCAATTGCTTGAGAAGCATGGCGTAGAAACCATTGAAATAAGGGACCTTCTCGAAGACTCACTTGAAACTGAGCCCCAATCACTTAAATATTTTATTGATGACTACCTCCGTTGCAGCGGGGCAACAGGCAGAGAGTTCCTCGAGGCAATAACCCAGCTGTTTGAGAACGCTAAGAACACCCAGGAATTGGTGAATATAGTACTTAACGGCATTCGCTTTGGAGACACTGAGCTATGTTCAAACCAGTCGGAAACACTACGGGCGCTCGTGCACGAGCAATTTGATCCCGCCTCGCTCTTGGTCAATCCCCTCAACACGCTTTTTTTCACTCGTGATCCTGCTGTGGTAGTCGGAGACGGCATCATCCTAAATCATATGTATTGGCCTGAGCGTGATCGTGAGGTCGCCTTATACCGGCAGATATTCACCCACCACAAGATCATGGGAGAAACTCCAATATGTGATTTGAACAGGAGTAGCTACCATATAGAAGGCGGAGACATTATTGTTATCAGTGCTAAGACAATATTAGTTGGAATCTCTGACCGAACTGAACCCGCCGCCGTCGAGTCACTTGCCAAAGAGCTCCTGACCTCAAATAAATTCCAGACCACCGAGCTAATTGCGATTCGAGTCCCCTCTGACGGGCTGCGTATCCACCTCGATACGTTCATAAGTAGAATTGATCACGACGCGTTCCTCATCGATCGTGAGATATGCAATGCCGTTGATGCATACAGCATTCAACTAAAACGATCCGGAAGGGGCCTTACGATCACTCCTATCGATCGCACGATTCCGGAAATACTCTCTGCAGCCTGTTGCGAACCAATAAAAGTGATTGACTGCGGAGGCGGGAATCAAACCGCCTACGAAAGAGAACGCCGGAACAACGCAACGTCTATCCTTGCGCTCTCGCCAGGAAAACTATGCGTATATGAAGAAAACGTTTGGACCAACGAAGCGCTTGAGAAAGCAGGAATGGAATTATTCCCGCTATCCATTGACGAGCTCACCAAAGGCTATGGTGGCACAAACTGTCTATGCCTCCCTCTGTGGCGAGAGGATCTATAGCCATGGGCTTCGGGGCAAATATTCGTAAACTCCGCACCATGGAGCATCTTGGTCAGGCGCAACTTGCAGAGATGTTGGGGGTATCTAAAGAGACCGTTTGTCGTTGGGAAAAAAGTCGGTATGCCCCCCGTGAGCGCTATATTGAAAAGTTACAAGCGCTCTTCGGTTGCACCCGCGATGAACTTGTTGGCGAGGAAAACGGTTTGGCTGTAAAGCTCGCAAATAAAAGAATCGTCACCGACGAAGACCCTGCTATCCACGAAATGGAGGGCACATTTCCCGTCATCGATATCGAATCGCAAAAGCGCCGCATCACGCACGGCCAACAAAATGCTTGCGCGCCTGTAGACGTAGCCAAACGTCACCCACATAGCGTTTTCGTTAAAATCAAAGGCGACGAAATGTCCCGCATTTACCCTCCCGGCAGCTTACTACTTGTCGATACCACCGCAAAGCCTTGGAACGGCTGTGCTGTATTGGCGCTCACAGACGGTAAAACACCGGTAATTAGGCGATTTGCAGAAGGAAACGACATGATTGTGCTGTCGTCCCATTCATATGCAACAGCAAGTCCGGATCTGATGTTTAACAAACGGAGGATTAGAATCATAGGAGTCGTCGTTTGGTATCAAGCGAGCCACGATCACACGCTTAATTAAATCGACTTTCCCAAAAACGACTGTACCGCGCAGACAGCTCAAAGTCCCAGCCCAAATGAACTACTTTTTGGCGGCTTTGCGCTCGTCGCGGATGCGGGCGCGATCCATGGCCGCCTCGACCGCCGAGAAACGGCAGCCGCAGTAATTCTGCCGATACATGCCCAGCTCACGCGAACGGCGCGTAGCCTCGGGATAATACGGGCGAAAATCGCGAATCACCGGGGTGAGACCGCGGGCGGCAGCCAGACGCTCCAAAACATCATTGCAGGTATCGAACAGCTGATACGGCGAGACGGCGAGCGTCGTGCCCACAAACTCAAACCCGCGCTCCTGGGCCACGCGGCACGCCTCGGCCAAGCGCAGGGCATAGCACGAGCGACAGCGACGGGGCCGATCGGCACCCAGCGGGGCCACGCCGGTCTCCCAGCGCTCGCGGTCCTCCCCCGCCTCGATGAGCTCGATGTCGCCATCGGCACACCACCGGCGCAGCTCGTCCAGACGCCGCCGCCATTCATCGCGCGGTTGAATATTGGGATTGGTCCAGCAAATCGTGGGCTCAAACCCCTCCTCGCGCAGCAGGCGAACCGGCTCAAGCGAGCATGGTGCACAGCACGCATGCAGCAACAACGACTTCATCGACATCCCCGTCCCAGAAAACTCACCCCGACATCATGGCAGCTAAAATAGCCCCGCCCCAAAAAGACTACTTTGCGAAAAAGCGCACGCCAAAGGACGTATCCTCGCAGGCGACGATACGGCGGTCGCGCAGAATGGTCCGCACGTAATACCAATCACCCACACAGCCCGACAAGTGCAGACCAGCCGCCAGGTAGCACAGCAGCGGATAGTCCGAGAACGCAAACCCCAGGGCAAATGCTGTCGTCACAACAACCGTCGGCGCCAGGCAAACCGCCATGTACCGCCGGCGCGAATACACAACGCCCTCGGCGCAGGCATAGATCATCGCCGTCTCGCGATTCGCCCCAAAGGTCACCTGCGCGCCCGCAGGCGCCAGCAGCTTAAAAAACACCGCATGCACCAGCTCGTGCACGGCAAACGATGCCATTGAGACCGCAGCCAAGCCGACTATCCAGCCCACGACAGCCATCCAGCCGCCCGCCTCAGCCGCGTCCAAGTCCGCAGGCCCGCCCAACAGCATAAACACCGGCACCAGGCACACGGCAAACACCGCGATCACGGCCATCCCCCACACGAAGCAAGCGTGTAGAAAATCCTCGTCCTCAAACGCATGTATGTTGGAAATCTCATTCATAGCATCTTAGGATAGCGCCCCTGCCACGCACCCGCCCGCATGTGCGATAATGTCGAACGATATGCACGAATTGACCACCGCGCCGCCGAACCCCGTGCCCGGCCGCGCTCTTACCTATATGCGAAGGAGTCCCATGGCATCCAAATACTCCATGAACGACCGTCCCAGCTGGCCGCGCCGCGCCATCGTTACCGCCGGCGAGCCCTACGGCAACAAGGGTCTGCACTTTGGCCACGTCGGCGGCGTCTTTGTCCCGGCCGACTTCTTCGCCCGCTTCCTGCGCGACCGCCTGGGCCGCGAAAACGTCATCTTCACCTCGGGCACCGACTGCTACGGTTCGCCCATCATGGAGAGCTACCGCAAGCTCAAGGAGAACGAGGGCTACGACAAGTCCATCGGCGAGTATGTCGAGTCCAATCACTCCCGCCAGGCCGCGACCCTCAACAACTACAACATCAGCTGCGACATCTACGGCGGCTCGGGCCTTGAGCCGGCGGCCCAGATCCACAACGAGGTGACTGCCGAGATTATCGAGCGCCTGCACGAGCAGGGCACCATCTCCAAGCGCTCCACGCTGCAGTTCTACGATGCCAAGGCCGGCACGTTCCTCAACGGCCGCCAGGTCATCGGCCGCTGCCCCATCCAGGGCTGCAAGTCCGAGAAGGCTTATGCCGACGAGTGCGATCTGGGCCACCAGTTTGAGCCCGAGGAGCTCATCGCGCCCAAGAGCCAGCTCACCGGCGAGGTGCCCGAGCTGCGCCCGGTCGACAATCTCTACTTTGACCTGCCGGCCTACCTCGACTTTATGAAGACCTACACCGCCAAGCTCGCCCAGAACCCGCAGGTTCGCTCCGTGGTCTCCAAGACCATGGAGGAGTGGCTGCTGCCGGCTCAGCTCTACATCCAGAACAAGTTCCGCGAGGCCTTCGATGCCGTCGAGGACCAGCTCCCCGAGCACACCGTGCTGGAGCCCGAGGGCAACAAGAGCAGCTTTACCGTCACCTTCCCCAGCTGGAAGGAGCGCGACGACGCCCACGCGGTGCTCGCCAACGGTGGCGTGCGCTTCCGCAGCGGCAAGGCACTCGTGCCCTTCCGCATCACCGGCAACATCGACTGGGGCGTTCCGGTGCCCGAGGTCGATGGCGTCTCCGACGTCACCTGCTGGTGCTGGCCCGAGAGCCTGTGGGCGCCCATCAGCTATACGCGTACCGTGCTCGCGCGCGATGCCAAGGCCGCCGGCGTGACCGAGGGCGTCGCCGCCCAGGATGCCGCCCTCATGGGCGAGCCCGCCGCCGACTCCACGCAGGTGCCCGCACCCACCTACCAGCACAGCTCGCTCGACTGGCGCGACTGGTGGTGCTCTGACGACGCTCAGATTTACCAGTTCATCGGTCAGGACAACATCTATTTCTACTGCATCGCGCAGACCGCCATGTGGGAGGCCCTGGGCTGGGACCTCACGCAGAGCACCGTCAGCGCCTGCTACCACCTGCTCTACATGGGCAAAAAGGCCAGCTCGTCCTCGCAGACGCCTCCCCCGCCGGCAGACGACCTGCTCAACCACTACACCTGCGAGCAGATGCGCGCGCACTGGCTGTCGCTCGGCCTATCCGAAAAGCCGGTGAGCTTTAGCCCCAAGGCATACGACACGCGTGTGACCGGCAAGGACAAGGACGGCAACGAGGTACGCGCCTGCGACGACAAGCGCGTTATCGACCCGGCCCTTAAGGAGAGCGCGCTGCTGACCGGCGTGTTCAACCGTCTGGCCCGCAGCTGCTTCTACGGCGTCGCCGTCAAGGAAGGCGACGAGAGCCCCTACCGCAACGGCTGCATCCCCGCCGGTGCCGCTTCTGACACCGTGGTCGAAGCCGCCCAGCAGGCAGCCCTCGCCTTTGAGCAGGCCATGTACAAGTTCGAGACGCACCGCGCGCTTGCCGTGTGCGACGACTACCTGCGTGCCGCCAACAAGCGCTGGAGCGACGCCTCTAAGGCCGCCAACAAGCTCGAGGGCGAGCCGGCAAACGCCGCAATGACGCAGGCCCTCGTCGACGCCTTTACCGAGCTGCGCGTGGCGACCGTCCTGATGCACGGCATCGTCCCTGCCGGCTGCGAGCTCATCTGCGAGTACTTCGACGTTGACCCGGTCGCCTTCTTTAGCTGGGATAACATCTTCGCCTCCACGGATGAGTTTGTGGAGAGCCTGGGCGAGAAGCCCGGCGAGCACCGCGTGAAGCCGCTACCCCCGCGCTTCGACTTCTTCAGCAAGCACGAGAGCCAGTACTAGGCAACAGCAACGCGCCCGGGAATGATTATTCTGGGACGGGGATTAAAAAATCATTCCCGGGCGACGCAAAGTAGTCTTTTTGGGACGGGGATCATTAAATGATTTTTTAATCCCCGTCCCAGAATAATCATTTAGGTGGAAGGAAAGACGGATGTCCAAGCCGCGTCGTCGTAAGCAGAAAAAGCAGGTCAAGGCCGAGCTCAAGCTCAGGCAGTTTGCCGCCACCGAGCTTTCCGACCAGCTTGCCGCCCTCCCCTGCGCTGCCGACCTGCCGCGCTTTATGGTCGACACGGTTGCCGGCGCCTATACGCCTGCCGATGCCGAGCTCATGATCGAGGGCTTCGGCGCCGCGGCCACACGCCCGGTCACGCTGCGCACCAACACGCTCAAGGCGACCGCCGAGGACATCGCCGCCGCGCTCGACGCAGCCGGCATCGCCCACCAAACCGTCGCTTGGTACCCAGATGCCTTCATCCTGCCCGACGCCCAGGTTTCCGACCTGTGGGACCTCGACATCTATCGCGACGGCAAGATCTACCTTCAGAGTCTGTCGTCCATGATGCCGCCACTCGTACTGGGCGCCCAGGCCGGCGAGGACATCCTGGACATGTGCGCGGCCCCCGGCGGCAAGACGACGCAGATCGCCGCCCTCACGCAGGGGCAGGCGCACCTTACCGCCTGCGAGATGAGCATTCCCCGCGCCGAGAAGCTCGAAGCCAACCTCCACCGCCAAGGCGCAAAAAACGTGCCCGTCATGCGCATCGACGCACGCGAGCTCGACGAGTTCTTCCGCTTTGACCGTATCCTGCTCGACGCTCCCTGCACCGGCACGGGCACCGTCGTCAGCGGCAACGAGAAGAGCCTGCGCGGCCTCACCGAGCAGTTGCTGAGCAAGTGCGCCCGCTCGCAGCGAGCACTTCTGGACCGCGCCATGGGAGCCCTCAAACCGGGCGGCACGCTCGTCTATTCGACTTGTTCGATCTTGCCGCAGGAAAACGAGGACGCCCTGCAAGAGGCCCTCGACAAGCATATGGACTGCGAGCTCATCCCCCTCGACGGCACGCCAAGCGAAAGTGAGGCACGCCGCGCCCAGGAAGCTGGCGAGAAGCCGCGCATCGAGTCCAACGCCCTGACCGAGGCCATTGCCGCGGGTCAGGTATCGGCCATCGCCAACGGCCTGCCCGGCACGCTCACCATTCCGCCCAGCCGCGAATTTGAGGGCTTCTACATTGCCCTGATCCGAAAACGCAGCTAGCGTACGGATCCAAAACTCAACAAGCTATCTCCGTGCGCGTTTGTCCTGCTGGTCGCGATGCTGTTTAAGCATCGCGCGCTCCTTGCGTTCGGCCCTTTTGCCCTTAATGGCCGTGACCACAAAGTAGATGACCGCGGCGGCAACGATTGCGCCCACGCATAGGCCAATCGAGCCCAACATTGCCGAAAATTCCATACCGCGTCACCTCTCTTTTAAACGGGACTTTCAAGATAGCACCTCGATCCCCGCCACCACAGCTCCTTCACGTTCGCCGCCCTTCGGTCTAACGGAGGACGCGGCGGGGAAAAATCAACTCGTCAAACGATTTAGCAAGCACAACGCTGCCGGCACCCTGCCGGCCGTCATCACATAGAATCGAGCCTCCATGGATACCCTCAACGATCTAAATGAGCGCGTCGACGCCTTCGTCGGCACCAGCTCCTTCGACACGCCTGCCGCGGCAAACGACCAAGCCCCCATCGATGTGCCCGCCGAGGTTCACGAGGACATTGTCGCCTCGGTCGATTTCTCCGAGGTCGAGCTCGCAGACGAGTTCACCGAACCCCAGGTAGCCGTGACCCCCAACGGACTGCTTCCCATGGAGCCGCTGCCCATCGACGGGCGCCTGCGCAAGGCGGCCCTTCGCATGCCTGACGAGATTGAGGAGGCCAGCGGCTTCACGCTCTTCGGCCGTCGTATCAAATCGCTCATCTACACCACCGACGTCGCGGTCATCCGCAACTCCAATGCCGATGCCGTCTTTGCCGTTTACCCCTTCACGCCGCAGCCGGCCATTACGCAGGCGCTGCTGACCGTCGCCGAGTGCCCGGTCTTCGTAGGCGTGGGCGGTGGCACCACCACCGGCAAGCGCTCCGTTCAGATGGCAGCCGTCTCCGAGATGCAGGGCGCGGCGGGCTGTGTGGTCAACTCCCCCGCCACCGCCGAGATGGTCGAGCACATCACCAACATCGCCGACATCCCCGTCATCGCCACGGTCGTACGTTGCGACGACGATGCTCACGCAAAGGTGCGCGCGGGCGCCAAGATTCTTAACATCGCGGCCGGCAAGAACACGCCACAGGTCCTGCGCGAGCTGCGCGAGCACTATCCCAACCTGCCGCTCATCGCACCGGGCGGCAAGACGCCCGAGAGCATCCGTGAAACCATCGCCGCCGGTGCCAACGCCATCATTTGGACGCCGCCTTCGGCCCAGCAGCTGCAGACCGACATGATGCAGCGCTACCGCAAGATGAAGGAAGACGCCACGCCCGTCATCTCGCACGACGATGTACCCATTATCGACCAGGTTGCCGCCGCCGAGGTCAGTCAGGTCGAGAACATGAATCCCGACGTGCCGATTCCCGACGAAGTCATCGAGCGCGTTGCTTCGATCCACGATCATATCGAGGAGCGTCGCGCCAACCGTGGACTCAAGCCCTCGCTGCACGGCTTCTTCTTCCGCGGAAAGAAACGCTAGCAAAACATCTTGGCCCGCCCCACAAACGTGAGGCGGGCCGTTTTCGTTTGAGCAATCATGCAGCGACGTGATGGGGCAAATTAATCCACGCGCTTGTCGCCCATAAAGAAGAGCGCCACCGTACCGGGTCCGGTATGCGAGCCAATCAGAGTACCGATGTTATTGATCTCAATCTTGCCTTTAAGCTGCGGAACCTGTTCCTCAATCAGCGCCGCAACCGCCTCGGCATCCTCGCGGCACGCCGAGTGCGACATGATGCACTTACCCGAATAATCCGCACCGTCCTGCACGTGTGCCATCATGGTCTTAGCCATCTCGGAAATCGCGCGCTTCTTAGTGCGAATCTTCTCACGTGGCGACAGCCCACCTTCGCAATCGACCGTCATAAGCGGGCAAATCTTAAGCGCCGTGCCGATGATCGCGCTCGCAGCCGAAATGCGACCGCCGCGCAGGTAGCTCGACAGATCGGTCGAAAAGAACCAGTGGTGCAGGTTGAGTTTGTGCTCCTCAATCCAGGCGGCCGTCTCGTCGAGTGAAGCCCCGCTATCGCGCACGTCGGCGGCACATTCCGCCAGCAGGCCAAAGCCCGAAGACGCTGCCAGCGAATCGATGACGCGCACCTTGCCGCCCTGGGGATAGCGATCCGCGAGCATCTGCGCCGCAACGCAGGCCGATCCATACGTGCCCGAAATACCCGACGACAACGTCACGTGCAGCACGTCTTTACCCTCGGCAACAAACGGCTCCCAAAACTCCTCGTACTCGCCCACGCTCACCTGAGACGTCTTGGGCATGGCGCCCGCGGCAATCTGGGCAAAAAACTCGTCCGGCGTAATCGACTGATACAGATCGTCCGTATAGACAACATCGTCGATCTCGTAATGAAAACACACGACGGGGATATTGCGCGACGCAAAGAACTCACGGGTTCGGTCGGCGGCGGATTCACAGGTCAGGACAAAATCACTCATATGAGGCTCCTTACTCATTGCTGCGCAAATTATCGCACAGTGAGCCTACATACGGTACATATGTCCACTATTTACCAAATCGAACCAAAAATAGCGAACATCTTTACCACCATCGTCTCCACCGGCCCCACGCATAAATATCTGAGAAAACACCCTCTGTCGTCTCCACTCAACCGCCATATCTACCTCAACTAAATCGATTTACCAAACCGTTCAGCCGACAATTCAGCCGCTGGCGCAAAATCGAAACAAAAGCGGCGCATACTGATAAACGTTTGACGCTGTTTATCAGTTTTACCAGCTCCATCGGAAGGTGTTTCATGGTCGCATTCGATCGCAATCCGCAAGACTTCAAGTATCTGCGTCTGCTGTCGAGACAATTTCCCACCGAGCAATCCGCGTTTACCGAGATTATCAATCTCTCGGCCATTCTCAACCTGCCCAAAGGCACCGAGCATTTTATGAGCGACGTGCATGGCGAGTACGAAGCCTTTATGCACATCCTCAACAACTGCTCGGGCGTCGTGCGCGAACATGTCGACGAGATTTTTGGCGACACGCTTTCCTTTGACGAAAAGGGCGAGCTGTGCACGCTCATCTACTACCCGCGCGAGAAGATCGACCTGGTCCGCAGCCGGCGCGAAGACTCGCCCACCTGGTACAGGACGATGCTTGACCAGCTCATCATGGTCGCCCGCTCGCTTTCGAGCCGCTATACGCGCTCCAAGGTGCGTAAGGCCATCCCGCGCGATTACGCCTACATCATCGACGAGCTGCTGCACACGCATCCGGACGAGAACAACTATCGCGTGCGCTATCACGAGCGCATCGTGGAGTCCATTCTGGAGACCGCCAGCGCCGACGACTTTATCGAGTCGCTTGCCTCGCTCATCAAGCGCCTGGCCGTCGACCACCTGCACCTGGTGGGCGACATCTTCGACCGCGGCGGCGGCGCGGCCAAGATTATGGACCGCCTGCTCACCTACCATTCGCTCGACATCCAGTGGGGCAACCACGACCTGCTGTGGATGGGCGCCGCTGCCGGCGAGCCCGCCTGCATCGCCACGGTGCTGCGCAACAACCTACGCTACGACAACTACGAGATCCTGGAGAACGACTACGGCATCTCGCTGCGTGAGCTTGTCGCCTTTGCCGATGCCACCTACACCGACGGTGAGCCCATCACCCCGCTGATCAAGGCCATCAACGTGCTGCTCTTTAAGCTCGAGGGCCAGATTATCCAGCGCCACCCCGAGTTCGATATGACCGACCGCCTGTTACTCGACAAAATCGATCACGACACCGGCACGGTCACGCTCGCCGACGGCAGTGTGTGGCCGCTCACGACCAACGACTTCCCCACCGTCGACCCGGCGGACCCCTATACGCTCACGCCCCAGGAGCAGCACATCATCGACAAGCTCGTGTCCGAGTTTGTCACCGCCGATCACCTGCATCGCCATATCGATTTCCTCTTTTCCCATGGCTCGATGTACAAGGTCGCCAACGGCAATCTGCTCTTCCACGGCTGCGTACCGCTCAACGAAGACGGCACCTTTAGCAGCATGAACTGTCTGGGCACCTGGCACGCTGGCCGCGATTATCTCGATTTTTGCGACCACATCGCCCGCCGCGCCTGGCGCGTGGGCGACCGCGACGCCCTCGACTGGATGTGGTACCTGTGGATTGGCTTTAACTCACCCGCCAGCGGACGCCTGGTGCGTACCTTTGAGCGCGCCTATATCGCCGATAAGAGCACCTGGGTCGAGCCGATGGACCCGTACTTTACGCTTACCAAGTCGCCCTCGGTCTGCGATGACATCATGCGCGAGTTTGGCGTCGTGCCCATGGCATGTTCACCGACCGGCCACATCATCAACGGCCACACGCCCGTTAAAACCACCAAGGGTGAGCAGCCCATCCGCGCCGAGGGCAAACTGCTGGTCATCGATGGCGGCTTCTGCCGCGCTTACCATCCCAAGACGGGTATCGCCGGCTATACGCTCATCTCGAGCTCGCGCGGCTGCCGCCTCAAGTCGCACCGGGCCTTTACGACGGTTGCCGAGGCACTCACGCGCAACGTGGACATCGAAAGCGAGACCAACCGTTTTGACCAAGCAGACCGTCGCCGCATGGTGAGCGACACCGATACTGGCGCCAAGATTCGCAGCCAGATCCAGGATCTGCGCCAGCTGCTCGATGCATATAGAAATGGTGCTATCGAGGAGCGCGTCTAGCCCCACCCGCGGGGATTGGCTAAACTTGCTGAGTTTGTCATCCCCACGGCGCCCCGGCGCCACCATAAGGCAGGTACCATGCAAAAGCTCCTTGCGCAGATCATGAAGTTTGGCGTCGTCGGTGTCATTGCCACGGTCATCGACTTTGGCATTATGAATCTGCTCCACTACGGTCTGGGCCTCAACATCCTGATCGCCAATACCAGCGGCTTTATCATCTCACTCATCTTTAACTACCTCGCCAGCATGAAGTACGTGTTTGCACACAAGGAAGGCATGAGCCGCCGCCGCGAGTTCATTATCTTTGTCGTGCTGTCCGTGATCGGCCTGGCACTCAACGACGGTATCGTGTTGACACTCAACGCCGGTCTGGGACTCGAGGCCAATATCGCCAAGATCTGCGCCACCGCGCTTGTCATGGTCTACAACTTTGTGACCCGAAAGATCTTCCTGGAAGGCGACGAGACCAAGTAACTCGCAACCTTACAGCTTTACGATGCCCACGGATGACGCGCGTCGAGCGCTGTGTTGTTCGTGGGCTTTGCTCGTTTACGGGCAAATTTTCAACGTTTGCGGATTAGCTCTTGAAAATTTGGCGAGTTCGTATAGTTCTTGGCAAAGACCTTACGTTTCCCTTGCAAAAGCTCTAAAGTATCCTCTGCTCGATTCATCAACGCATTGGATGTGATTACGTGCGCAAGGCACTGGCACAACCTCATACCAAGCAGTTCCTCAAGTTCGCTGTCGTGGGTCTTATCTCCTTTGGCATCGACTGGGGTATGCTCATTGCGCTTGTCGAGCTGTTTCATCTCGACTTTTTGATGAGCACCACGGTCTCGTTTACCACGTCCGTCGTGGTCAACTACTGGCTCAGCATGAAGTATGTGTTCGACCACCGCGAGGGCATGAGCCGCAAGCGCGAGTTCACGATCTTCACCATCCTGTCGGTGATCGGCCTGGGCCTCAACGACCTATACATGTTTGTGGGCGTCACGTTTTTGAGCATCGGCTACCAGGCCATGAAGGCCATCGCCACGTTCCTCGTCACCTGGTACAACTACTTCAGCCGTCGCTTCTTTCTCGAGGGCGCACGGTCGTAGTCGATTCACTATTTGCTTGAATGTATAACCGGTTGGAATTCCCGTTCCAACCGGTTTTTTTGTTTGCCGAGAGACCCGGCGACCCAGTCCCATTCGCATGAAAAACGGGCGGCCCGGATGTTTGTCCGAACCGCCCGTCTGGCGCACTATGTCGAGGTCCCTAGCCTGTAACGTAATACCAGACCACGTTGTCGCCATTGGAGAGAACGTAGTTACTGCAGGCCGTCATGGGCGTTGTGCCGTTGACGGAGTACATCCAGCCGCTCGTGCCACCGTACTGTTTCTCGGCCAAACCACCAATCGCGGAGACATACGTGCCGTACGACGAGCCATGTGCGTTAACGGAAAGGCCCAGCGCGCACAGGGCATCATAGACGGTAGCGCCTTCGTTAAAGGTAAAGGTGCCACCAGAAGACACAGGATTGCCCACAGCGCTCGATGTGACCGAAACCGTCACTGTTACGTAGCCGGACTCCTGCGAGCCGCTCTGGCCGCCCGAGGAGGCGTTTCCACCATTAGAGGATGAGGCTCCATCAGACGACTGTCCACCGCCAGACGCATTGGAAGTATCACCGGCTCCCGTATTTTGGGCAGCGGATTTATCGCCAGACTTCTTGCCGTCCTGGTCCTCGGACTTCTTGTTATCCGAGTTCTTGTCCGATTCCTTGTTTGAAGACTCGGAATCGTCCTTGGACTCGGACTCATCAGAATGCTTGGACTCATCTTTTGCGTCATTCGATGACTTGGAATCCTTGGAACTGGCCTCGCCCGAAGTCGTAGTCGAGCCAGACACCTTGGTGTCCTTGGTGACGACGCTCTCCCCCGTCACGGTCTGAATGATCCAGTCGATGGACCAGGCACCGCTCTCGGAAGGATGGACGAAACCCAGCGAGACGACGATCAGAATGGTGCACGCGGCAGTCAAAACGCCGAGGAGCGTCTTGCGACGAGGGGCGGACGCCGCCGAAGCGGCGCCCTGTTGCTTTGCTTCGTCGAACTGAATGAACGAGGAATCTGGTTGCTTGGGGTCAGCGTCCTTGGATTTATTGGACACAGCCCTCACCTACCGACGTTTGGTGAACACGAACACGCCGACGATGGCGAGGCCGATGACGCCGGCGGCAACGCCAACAATGGCGAGCGGGTTGGTGCCAGTCTCCTGCTCGGAGGCACTAGAGGACTTCTTAGCAGTGGTCGTGGAAGCAGCACCCGTATCGGACTTGGAATCGGACTTCTTGTCGGACTTGCTGTCCTTCTTGTCAGACTTCTTGTCAGACTTCTTGTCGTCCTTCTTATCAGACTTATCGGTGTCCTTCTTGTCGGACTTGTTGTCCTTGGTCTCGGTCTTGGTTGACACTGTCGTCTTGGTCACCGGCTTCTGACCCGGGGCGATAGCGCCACCGGCCTGCTGGCCCTTCGTGCCGGAGCCAGAACCCGTGCCAGTGCCGGCACCAGCACCGGAACCGTTACCAGCGCCACCATTGCCGCCATTGGAGCCAGAGCCGCCATTGCCGCCAGGGTTAACAGCATTCTTGGTCCACTTGGCATACAGCGTCAGATCGGCCGTCACCGGCGCGATAAAGTCATACGCCTGCGTGCAAGCCTCATCGGTATACCAACCGCTGAAAGTATAGCCATCGCGCGTCGGATCGGCCGGCTTGACCAGCTTGCCGTCGGCCGTAGCAACGAACTTAGTGTCGCAAGCAGACCCGCCGTTGGAATTAAAGGCAACCGTCCAAGACTCGACAGCCCCCAGCTTGAACAGCGTACCCGAATCATTGATGTAGTAGAGGTTGCCAGAAGCATCGGCAATGACCGGAGAGTCGCAGTGCTGGTAATGGCCAGCCGCATCATAAATCTGCGTCGCCTCTGCATCGCCGAGCGTATAGCGATACACGCCACCACCAGCAGAGTAGTTGACGTAATCCTTGCTATCCGCGCTGTTAACGGTGAAGTACACATAGGTCTTGCCGCCCTGAACACTCACCAGCGGAGTAGCAGCAATACCGTTAAATCCGGCCGGCAGTTCTTTACCGTCAGCAGCGGTGACCATCGTGGTCTTACCGGTCTTCAGATTATAGAGAGCCAGAGCAGAGCCAGTAGCCGTCTGTCCGCCGACAATCAAGTTTTCGCCAGCCACCGCCGGTGCGCTCATGTTATTAGTAAGACCCAGGTCGACCGTCTTCTGCTCGCTTAGTACGCCCTTCGCCGAAAGCGAAATCACATGGAGCTTTCCATCGTGCGTCATCTGATAGAAGGTCGAACCATTGGACGGATCGGCGACACAGTCGGCGTTCGCGAGAGCACCGAGCTTCATAGTCGAAACGACATCGCCCGTCGTCTTATCAATGCACTTAAGCGTGCCCGCGCTCGTAGGAACAATGGTGTACTTATCCGTCAGCGCAGCACCAGTCCAATAATAGCCCTCGGAAGGGTCAATGTTCTGCCAAGAGACTTCGCCCGTGGCAATCTTGATACGCTTCAGGGAGCCGTTGCCGTAGGTCGCGTTGTAGTTCTCGTCATACGAAATATCGACCGTACCAACATAGACGTACTCGCCATCCGAAACCACGGTGCAGGAGCTCTGCGTCAAGTCCGTCAAACCTGGCGTCAGCCACTTGCAGATCAGCTTGTCCGCAGTAATCGCCTGGACCGCACCGCCGTTGAGCGGAACGATGATAAGGCCATTGGTATAGATCGGACGAGAGGTATAGCTCACCTTGGAGGCAAGCGGCGCAGAGGCAACCTTTTTACCCGTGGACGAATCGATCTTAATGAGCTCGTTCTCGGTCGCGATGTACACAAAACCGTTAGCAATGACAGGCTCGCTGCAGTTGGCATACTGCTGGCCAGACTCGGCCTTCCAATCGAAGGCCCACTTAAGACCAGCGGCCTGCGCAGGCGTCTTGGCATCCGTTACGGTCGAACCGTTGCCACTGTTGCCGTAGCCGGCCCACTCGGCATCCCAATCAGGAGTCGTCGCACTCGGGTCCACGACAATCTTGTCGGGATCGGGCATGGGCGAATCGTCGGTGGTATAGGCAAGCGTAACCTTATCGTCGCTCTTGAGCGTAATCTGATTGGCGCAGAGTAAGGAGGGCTCTCCATTGATATACAGATGCCAGTATTTATTGGTCGCACCATCATAGCCGTACGTCTTGCCTCCGAACGGCGAGTCGATGGAATTGAGGAACCAGTACTCACCGCTCTGGGAGCCGTTGTACGTAACGCCCTTTGCCTTCAGAACCGCTTCGATAAGGTCCTGGGCCGTAGAGCCTTCGGGCAGGGAAACATTGCTTGCCGAGCCCCAGCGAGTATTGTTGCCGTTGACATCGGGACCGATAACATCGACAGACCCAAGAACCTGGCCAGGAAGGGCATCGCTGTCGCCAGCATACATAAAGGTGACGGCGTCACCCTCATGGAGCTTGTAGGCACCGGCGCCAACGTCGGCGAACTTGTACTTTACGTCGGACTTGCCCTTTACGTAGAAGCGCCAATAGCTATTGGTCGCAGCATCAGAGCCACAATAGGTCTCACCATCAAGCGGCGAGGTAATGCCCCTGAGGTACCAGCCCCAAGACTCTTCTGTAGCTTTGAGTTCAAGACCAGTCTGCTCCAACAGATCCCTAGCAGTGGATCCTGCCTTGAGGCTCGTCTGGCCCGTCGAGGCCCAAACCTGCTGTTTGCCGTCCTTGTCCTTACCAAGTACCTGAACAGAAGCATGGACAGAATCGGAGGGCAGCTGGTCGCCCCAGCCACCGTAGAACCACGTAACGGTATCGCCGGCATGGATGGTGACATTGTCCGCCGTATAGTCACTCGACTTGCCGTTGATGAACAGCTGCCAACAGGTCGAATAATCGAACGGCGTACCCAGCTCAACGCCGTTGTACTTAAGGCTCAGAATGAAGGAGCCCGCAGCAACGGCGTCGATGCCATTCGCCTCGAGCGCGACCTTCGTAAGGTCAAGTGCGCTCGAGCCGGACGTCACCACATACTGCGCGTTATCGACCCAAGTCTGAGTCTTGCCCTGGGCATCGCGACCAATGACGGTCACATTAGCGGCAACCTGGTCCTTAACGACAGGGGACACGCTACCAGCCGTATAGGCAAACTCAATCTTCTGCCCCTGGGTGAGCTTGACGCTGCTCGCGCCAACCGAGGAAGACGCGCCATCGACGAACAGCTGCCAGAAGGCATAAGTCGTCGGATCGTAGGCAAGCGTGCGGCCATCGCTCGGGGATGTGATGCTTTTGAGGTAGAACCCGTATGCCGTGTTCGGATCGTAGTCCGCCTTGAAGCCCGTCTTCTCCTGCAGCTTAATAAAGGCATCCGCAGCCGTCGCGCCCTCGTCAAGCTTGAGCTGCGTAGGTGCCACCCAGGTCTGAGCCTTGCCGTCGGCATCGGTGCCGATAATCGAGAACGAGACCTCGACTTGCTTCTTGGCGACATCGCCGGTTTCTGTCGGGCTCTCCGTCTGGACGGCAGCCGCGGCGGCAGATCTTGCTTGGTCAGCGGCTACCGTCGAAGACTGCTCACTCGCGGCAGGGTTCTCCCCCGTCGCCGAGCCTTCGTCGCCAGCTGCCGCCCCTGTTGTGGCGGCACTAGCTGCGGGCGTGCTCCCAGAATCTGAAACCTCGGCGCCGCTCTGCTCGGCGGCACCGCCCGCAAGCGCTGCACCCTCGTCCGGCGTCGCAGCCTGAGCCACAGCCTCGGCAATGCCCTCGGCGCCCTCGGCCCACAGCTGAGCCGGCGTGGTGCCAAAGGCCATCGCGAAGGCCAGGAATGCCACCAGGCCGCGCTTGGCTACGCCGCGCGCAATTGCGCCTCGGCGATGCGAGACGCGCTGGCGCTCGTCCACAAACATATCCATTTGTCTCCTACTGTCTGTACTTGGAGCGTTGCCTTGAGGCTGCCCCACGTCATCGCGCATGTTGCGCTCGAGTTCCCCCATCGGGGTCCCCTTCCCTCCAGAGCCCTATGCACACCGGCGGCATACGCCGCAGCCGCATACAAGATGGGAGGCGATCCGACTTAACCTTAACGGCTCAGGCGCGCCGTCCGATCTGCGACACGAACATCCCGAGCCAAGAGGAATTACGGTTACTGGTACAGCCGGGGACTTGCACCCCAATTCTCCCAAACGCGCAGGAAAACCGCGCATTCGTGCGTCTCCGCACCACCATCTAGGCCATCGATTATTACCGTCAGTATGGTATCACGCAAAAGGGCCTCGCACGCAGGCGAAGCCCAAGGTAAAAGCTATTGTTTGCGATAGGAAAATGCGGTGACGGTCGCGGCCTCTAGTGCTTGCCGCCGTGACTGTTGAGCCAGATATTGCGGCCCAGCATAAGCGCCAGCACCAGTGCGCTGACGTAGCCCATAAAGCCAATGACCGGGATACCAAACACAACCGGCTCGATGCGCGCGTAGTACACCACCGACGAACCGATAAACAGGCCAGCAATCACAATTGCCATCGACATGCGGTCGATAATTCCGCCCAGCTGTCGCAGCGCCTTATCGCTGCTCATGATCTGCGTGTTCACCTTAAGCTGACCGCGCGTGAGCATGCGCGAAGCCAGGCCAAGATACTCGGCCGCCTCGAGCGAGCCTTTTGCCGCGCGATAGCTGCTCGCGGCAAGATCGCGTCCCATGTCGCGCACGCGCGCATAAGTGCTTTTTTCGTTTTTGATATGCGTCTGAATGATCTGGATCATGTTGACGTTGGGCATATACTCGGTCAACAGGCCCTCGAGCGTCACCATGCCGCGGGCGAACATCGTTACCACGCTCGGCAGTTCAACGTCGTTTTTGCGCGCGAGGTTTAACAGCGAGGTCAAAAACTCGCCGATATCCAGATCCTTCAGCTCAAGGCCCGCAAAGTCAGCCACGATAAAGTCAAGATCGGACAAAAAGGCCGAATGATCGAGCTCAGCCGAGTCGCCACGCGTCACGGCGAAGCGCATGAGCGAATCCTTGAGCTTGGGCACGTCACCCTCGGCCACGGCGAAAATCATGTCCTTGACGATACCGCGATCGTGACTCGACATGCGTCCGACCATGCCCAAGTCGATAAAGTAAACGATGCCGTCCTTGAGAATAATGTTTCCCGCATGCGGGTCGGCATGGAAAAAGCCGTCATCGAGCACCTGCGTCGAGTAATCCTCGACGATTGCGGCACCGATCTTTTCCAAGTCATAGCCCTCGGCCACCAAGCGTTCAGGATCGGCGATCGAAATGCCGTCGACGTAGTCCATAACCACCACGTGCTCGGTGCACAGGTCCAGATAGGATTTAGGACACGTCACGCCATGAACGCTCCTATGGAACTCGTAGAAGTCGTTGAGGTTTTTGGCCTCGGCCAAAAAGTTGGTCTCCTCGCGAAACGAGGTCCACAGCTCCTCGACTACGCCGTGCAGGTCAACGAATTGATCGGTGTTGACGAACTTGGAAACGATACGCACCACCGAGCGGATGATATCGATGTCCTGTGCCATAACCTGCTGCGCACCGGGGCGCTGCACCTTGACGGCCACGTCCTCGCCCGTCACCAAACGAGCGCGGTGCACCTGCGCGAGCGATGCGCTACCAAGCGGATTGGGGTCGATCGCATCGAACATCTCCCCCAGGCGCAGGCCGTATTCTTCTTCCAGACAACTGAGTACGACCTCGTACGGCACCGGCTCCACGTCGGAGCGCAGACGACGCAGCTCGTCGCAAAAGCGTTGCGGCAGAATCTCGGACCGGTTGGCCAGAATCTGCCCCATCTTAACGAACATGGGGCCGAGTTCCTCGAGCAGGCGGCGCAAACGAACCGGCGTGAGGTTGTCCCACACGCGGTACTTTTTGACCAGGCGAACAATCTGCCCGATGCGCTCGCGGCGACCCGCCGGCGTGAGCTGGTATTCCTCGTCCGGCGCCATCGCGTCGGGCTCCTCTGGCACCATATCGACAGCGCGCGGCTTCTTGCGAGCGCCCGAGACGGCGGCGTCGACCTCATCGACAACCGCCGCCTCGTCACCCAAGGGATCTAGATTGTTGTAATCGGTGGTGGAATCTGCCATCTGCGCTGCTACTCGGCCTCTTCGGTATCCTTCGCATCGTCGGGCTCAACGGACTCGACGGGCACCGAGGTCACGTTGTCCTCGACCGAATCGACGATGTCGCGCACATGGGCCAGGAAGGCCGTGCGCTCGGGGGCGGTCATGACGCGGACGCGGGCAAGGATGAGCTCGTCAAGCACGCGCTGGGCCGCGGTCTCGCCCTGCATGCCCAGACGCTCGGTCAGGTCGGAGATGGTGCCACCGGCCTGCTCGAACATGTCGGACACACTGCGGGCGATATCGGGGGCGCCTGCGTCCTTACGCACCTGCTCACCCTTGGTATTAAGATCGTCGAGAACCTTCTTGCTGCCCTCGACGGCAACAGCAGCGGCGCCGAAGCCCACGTTGATGGCGCCGTTAACAAGCTGATCGAGTTTCATAACCATGGTTGTCTCCAATCACAAACAACTGCATTGGCGTTCTTGTACCCAAGATTGAGCGAAAGCGACAAAGCGTTTTAGCGCTATTCGATCGACGGGAAATCCCTACCTCACGTTGTCGTTCATCGCGAAAGAGTTCTTCATGGCGCAGCTCGTGGTGTAGAGCACCTTGCCCAGTAGAGCATCGGTCTCTACGCGAACACGCTCGGCAAACTCCTCGTTGGCGCGTGCAAGCTCGGCAGACACCTCAGCCTCGGGCAGCGCGGCAACGGCGGCGTCAACGTCGTGCAACTGTTTGTGACCCATGCCGCCGACCTTTTCCTGATAGTCCTCCACGGCGCGGCCGCACTCATGGAAGCGGACGTCAGCCAGCGCGCCGATCAGGCGGTTGGCCCAGTAGAAGTTTTCGGACGTCACGCGAGCCTGCGTGTCGGCATAGTATTCGGGCATGGTCTCGACGTTGGCGTACAGCGGAACCAGCGCGTTAAACGAGTTGGAGCCAAAGGCCATCCACTGAACGGCGCGGTAGGCCGGCTGCGCATAGGGACGCAGCTGCAGCACGGCGAGCTGGCTGTTGCGGTTGATGCCGATGGGGCGATAGGCGCCGCGCGTGGCGGGCGTGCCCTTGCTGCCGTAGCAGTCGTACTCCGTGCCCTGGTAGTGGCTCGAAAGCACGTACTTGATGTCCTCGATGGTCACCTTGCGCTCGGGCACGCGGCTCCAGGGGATATCGTCGCTCTCGGGCGTGTAGTCGGCGTCGGGGCCATCCCACACATCGCTGGGGTTGAGGCAGCGCTGCATGTACCAGGCGCGCGGCGTGTTGTAAACGTGGTCGCTGTCACTGTGCGAGCCAAAGGCCTCGCGCGGGTTAAAGACCGCGGCCGGACCGTCGCCCTCGACGCCCAGCGTCAGGTCCAGATGCCACTCGGCCATCCAGGAGCGCAGGTCGGCGGAGCACATGTGGTCGGCCTGGGCGCCCTCGGCGTCATCCAGGTCAAAGCTGTCGATACCCAGCTGGTTGGGCATGGTCACATAGGCGTCATCGGGCACGCGCTTGGCAATCCAGTGGTGGCCGCCGATGGTCTCGAGCCACCAGATCTCGTCCACGTCGCTAAAGGCGATGCCGTTGTTCTCGTAGGTGCCATAACGCTCGAGCAGGTCACCCAGAATGCGTACGCCGTCGCGGGCGGATTTGGCATACGGCAGCACCAGGGTCACCATGTCCTCCTCGCCCAGACCGCCGGGCTGCGCCGGAACATAGCCGTCCTCGTCCTCGTTGCCCTTGGCGGGCACGTAGTCGACGAGCGGGTCGGCGCCGCGAACGCGCTCGTTGGTGGTGAGCGTCTCGGTTGCAGACATGCCCACATTGAGCTCGTTGAAACCGGCCTCCGCCCAGATGCCGTGGCCCGGAACAACATCGGGGACGCTCGTGTAGCGCATGGGGTTATCGGGCAGCTCAACGGTCAGGTGGCTCAGGACGCTCGTGTAGACGCGCGGCTGCTCGTCGGGATGCACCACGCGCATGCGCTTGGGCTCAAACACCCCGTTGGACGAGTCCTCGTTGCGGGCGACAAGCGTCGACCCGTCGTAGCTTGCGTTCTTACCGACCAAAATCGTTGTGCACGGCATGCGCATCCTCCTTGAGCGAAGAAATCAAACGATAACAGTGTATCGCTTCGGCGCAAAAAGGGCGAAACCACGGCGCTGGCAACCCCTGTGGTCAAAAAATGCCAAATATGAGTACTGTCACCAATTTAGTAACAGCAATTTTGCTACGTATGGGTGTCGAAAGTCTACATTTGTTCAAAAATTAGATGATGTAATTCCTCATAGGTCCAATAAAATAGGCTCTCTATCGATAATAAATATCGTTAGAGAGCCAAATTAGCCTAAAATATATGTGAGTATCTTGGCAACAGTACTCATATTTGGCATTTTTTGTCCACAGGGTATAGAACTAACCCCTCAAACAGCCCAAAACGCCTATTTCGATGCGCGCTCGGCCGCCTCGATCACGTGTTTGGCGAGGATCGCCGTCGTCACAGCGCCCACGCCGCCCGGCACGGGCGTGATGGCGTTAACAACCGGCTCCGCAGCATCAAAATCGACGTCCCCGACCAGCTTGCCAGCGGCCTCGTCCCAATTAATGCCCACATCGATGATCGTCTGGCCCTCGCGAACCGCATCCGCGCCAATCGTGCGCGCGCGTCCAACGGCCGCAACCACAATATCAGCCGCACGGCACTCGGCAGCAAGGTCGCGCGTATGCGTATGACACGTCGTCACGGTCGCATTGCGCGCCGTAAGCATGGCGGCAACAGGACGCCCGATCACCAGCGACCGACCAACGACCGCGACCTTGGCCCCATCCAGCTCAACGCCGTAATGATCCAGTAGCGCCAACACGGCCTCAGCCGTGCAAGGAGCAAAACCCTCGCCGCGCCCCGAAAGCGTGGTGAGCAGCGAAGCGGGCGTCATGGAGTCAACGTCCTTGGCGGGATCGAGCGCTGTGGCGACGGTGTTCTCGTCAAGGCCGGCGGGCAGCGGGCGGAACATCAGACAGCCATGGACAGCCGAATCGGTATTGATGTCCTCGATGGCCGTCAACAGCTCGTCCTGCGAAACATCGGCGGGAAGCAAAATGCGGCGAGCCTCAATGCCAACCTTCTCGCAGCGCTTGAGGGCACCGCGCTCGTAGGATAGGTCGTCCTCGCGTTCACCTACACGCACGATAGCCGACATCGGAACAACGCCCCGCTCACGCAAAGCGGCACAGCGAACAGCAAGTTCCTCGGTCAGCGCGCGAGCAACGGGAGCACCCTTCAGTAGCTCAGCCATGGCTATCCTCTCTTCCTTGCAGCGTCGGAGGCGCGGCGCGCCAGCGCATCGGCGCGCGGCAACCATATGTCGAGCAACTCATCACACGCCGCCTCGAGCTCCTCGGCGCGTGCACGATCCTTCATAGACGTGGTGTTCGCAAAGAGCGTCAAGCTCGCGCCCTGCATGGCGGCACGGCAGAACACAGCGCCGCACGCCACGTCGGACAGCAACTGGCGCGAGCCCTTGTCCGCCATGTCCTCGAGCAGCGCCAGCGCACGACCACAGGCGTCCATAATGCGGTACGGTGGCATGGCCGCCACGTGCAACGCGTCCTGAATCGCCGCAGGTCGAGCCGGGTTCTCGCGCGGAATACCGTACGCAGCGGACACCTGGCCGTACGCACGAACGTCCTCGGCAACCAAGTCGACAAGCTCTTGCGCCAACTCATCCGCCTGGGCAAATGCACGCGTCAGATCGTCTGCGCGATCGGCAAGCGCGGGATTTGTCGCCCCGTAGCGAGCGACCATCCCGCAAAGCGAGGCGCCCAGTGCTCCTACAAACGCGCTGGCGCTGCCGCCGCCGGGAACCGGCTCGCGCGCGGCCAGCGCCTGGGCAAATCCGCGACAGGTCTTATCCATCATCTCTTGGCTCATCGAAACACCTCTACCCACCGTGCCGGCCACCACGGGTCGCACGCATAATAAAAATGGGACAACGACGCCAGGAAGCGGTTGTCCCATTCATCGATCTTGTCCAAGCCAGTCTAGCCCATAAGACAAAGGCTGTCAGGAGCTCTGGCTATCGGTGTTTCCGATTGCCGGCTATAGGCGTAGGAGCCTAGTCCACCTGGAACGTCGGCAGCAGCGTATCGATAATCTTCGACCCCATGTCGCGGTTTGCAGTCGAGTACTCCAAATGCGCCGTGGCAATCGTCGAATCCGTGACGATCGTCTTTTCGTAAATGACGATGTCGCCCTCGCGCCACGAAACCACGTACCAGTTGTCGCCCTCTGCGGTATAGAGGTCGGCCTTGCCCGAGGTGTCCTCATCGACGAACATCTCGTGTGCAGTTTCGTCGTTAATGTTGACGTAGCCAAACAGGTTGATTACAAAGCCCGTCTCCGGGTCCTCATACCTGGCGCCACTGCCGTTGGGAGTATCTTCCATCTCAAAGCGATTGGGAATCGACATGCTATAAGGATGCATGTCGTTCGTGTACGTATACACGTCGGTTAGGTAATCGTCCGAATCGCCCGAACCGTAGTATGCCGACTCGTCCTCGGGAACGGCCTCGTCATCGGACGACGAGGGTTCCTTGGCCTTGGACTTGTCGCTCTTCTTCTTGGCAGAAGAATCTTTCTCGTCCGAAGACCCGGTATCGATCACCGAGATTTGCGTGTCAGAGCTCTTGGACCCATTAAGCATCGTGAGTGCAAACACCGTGCCGCCACCGATGAGGACCACAGCAGCACATGCCACAGCGATAATGACCGGCGCCTTGCTCTTAGGCTTTTGAGGCGCAGGCGCGACCGGCGGCATCGACTGGGTCAGGCCCGGGGCAGAGGAAGGAGCAGCGCCCGCGGACGTCGGCGCGGAACCACCCGCAAGCGACGCCCCGCAATGCGTGCAAAACGTCGATCCATCGGGAACTTGCTGTCCGCATTTTTGACAGAACATCGTTCGACCTTTCGTGGTTTAGCTTTTGTCACAGCCAAGTCTAAAACCTCAAGCCGGCATTGCTGTTGCGCAACATTAGGAGCATCAACCAAGGCGCACGCTTGCCCAGCGCCAGGCCCACCTTGCGGCAAGCCCGCACACGCAAACATGGGACATCTGGCCCACCTTTCGAGACTCCCGGGCAGCACAAGCTGGGGCATATCTATAAGTAAGGAACCCGTTGGGGCACGGCCGCTCAACGGCCACAAGCGATGAACGGAGGTATCGCCGCACAGTACACAGAGACATCCGCCGCCAGCGCAATCAGTACCCCAACAACCCGCGGCGCCGTGATGTCATCGGCAGACAAGGAGGACGCCATCATGAAGAAAAAGACCCTATCAATCCTTTCCCTCTGCATCGCCCTCTTTGCCGCGTTTGCCCTTGTCGGCTGCGGCGGGAGCGCATCGGGCGGCGGCAGCGCCCCCAAGAGCGAGAGCAAGGAAAAGGCCCCCGTCGCCAAGAAGACCGACTTCATCTGGTTTAAGGTCGAGATGCCCGAGGGCGTCGGCGTAAGTGACTCTGCCGGCAAGAATGCCGACAGGGTCCAGCTCACCTTCCCCGAAGATGAGAACGCCTCGGCCGATCGCTTTATCCCCGTTTGGAAAAAAGCGCTGACGGCCGAGGAATCCCACGCCGACCAGGCGGAAAAGAAGGGGGACACGTTCCAGTGGAAGGATGGCGGGTCCGTCGAGTATAACGGCAGGACGTGGCTCGTCGGAACATACGAGGACAACAGCGGCATCTCAACCATGCTTTTTACCGACGTTGAGCCGGGAAGCGTCTACGTCCTCATCTCGAACTTCGACCAGCACGAGAAAGAAGCCGAGGCGCTCCTCAACTCCATCGAGTTCCCCGATGACATGGAAGAGGCAGTTTCCGAGGCACGCGAAGTCGAAATTTCGAGCATCGAGATCAAGTAACGGGGCACCCGCACGCGCCCCATTAAAACAACGGGCGCCCAACCCGGGGAGGGTCGACAGCACCGGCCCTCCCCTCTTTTGCGCCCGGACATATTGCCACTTGCCGGCGCAAATCCGGCCCCCAGAATGGGACACATGGCCCACCCGAACGAGCCGCTCGCGCGTACAGTAAAGGCAGGTAATCCATGGGCGGTTACAGATCGAGGAGGACACGACCATGAAAAAGAAGGCCTTTGCGATTCTCACCCTCTGCATGAGTCTCTTTGCCGCAGTTGCCCTGGTGGGCTGCGGTGGCAGCGGCGGCGCTACCGGAAGCGGCGGTGGCGGCGGAGCAGAAAAACCAGCCGTGGATACGAGGACCGACTTCATTTGGTTTAAGGTCGAGGTCCCCGAGGGCGTCGAGATCACCGACGTCGCAGGCGACACTGCCGACAGGGCCCAGTTTAAGTTCACCGAGAGCGAGCACGCCAGCGACCGCTTCATCCCCGTCTTCGATCCTGACAAGAACGCCGATGAGCTGTTCGACTACGAGGCAAAGTGGAAGGCCAGCTCTGGATGGACCGAGAGCGATCCCGTTAAGTACAACGGCAAGACCTGGCGCAGCGCCTACTTTACGCACTCGGGCGGCGTGACGACCGAGTACTTCACCGACGTTGACGGCGGCAGCGTGTACGTGCGCATCGACAATGTCGAGGAGCACAAGGACGCCGTCGAGACCATGATGAAGTCTCTGGAGTTTGCCGACGACATCGCCAAGGCCAAGACCGAGGCCATGGACGTCAAGCTCGACGATATCGAGATCAAGCGCTAAGCGACTGGCGAGCGCGGCGGGAAACGCGAACGCAGTGCTAACAAGCGGCAGTGCCCCAGGGCTTCGCACCAAGGGAGGATCGGCTCGCCGGCCCTCCCTTTCTTATGCCGATAGCCGGCGAACGCGAGGGTGCCGGGCGGCAAAACCACCCCCAGCGCGGTAGCACCACAAATAGACAAGCGCCCCAACGCATCCGCCCGCCGATTTATAGCGCCGCGCAGACAATTAAGCCAACACGTTTAGACATCCGGGCAGTATAGTGAACAAAATGAGTGCATAACCACACCCTATGAACGGAGGAGTTATGCCCGAACATCATGCCATCAGTCGCCGAGCGTTTACGCTGGGCCTTGGACTTGCAGCGTTGTCGCCTCTGGCAAGCCTGCCCGAAACCGCAGGATTGGGCCTTCCCATGCGCGCGGCATTTGCAGAAGACACGCCCACATCGGCGGTCAACCTCGACAAGTTCGTCATTCGCCTTCGCCCCGCGGGCTATTTTCGCACCGCGAGCGTCAACGAAGACGGCAACGTCATCGGCAACGTCTGCCACCTGTTTAATGACGGCACGTCCAGCAAGCTCATCCTTGAGCACGTAGAGACCGATACAGATAATACAAATTGGTATGCCATCCGCACCCTGCTCAATTTCGAAGAGCACGAGAAGACGGGCTACAGCATTTGGTCGGTCGATGGCGACTCGGACAAAGATGGAAAGGTCATCCACGTATGGAGTGGCGAGTACGACCATAAGGACAGCCGCGCCTATACGTTCGACCGCCAGTTCGACGGAACTTATATTATTCGAGACCGCATATACACGAAAAACGGTATTAACTACCTGGCCATAGAATCGAAAGGCAAAGACCAAGACAACAACAAGATTTGCCAAAAGAAATATTCCATTCCGTGGGAGCTCGAACTTGTCGGCTACAGCATGGACAAGACCAATGCCACAGTTAGCAGCATCGACTGGACCACGTATAGCAGCTACGTCGACGGACCATGTTGGATGAGCCACGTCGAAGGCAACAAGTACCTCGACGAGCTGAGCATCCCGGGCACGCACGATTCGGGAACTTGCAGCGTGGACAACGACACCGAACCCCAATCCTCGCAAGCAAAGTGCCAGCAGGACTACATCCCCACGCAGTTGCTCGAAGGCATTCGCTATTTTGATATCCGACTCGGAAAAGGCAACGACCCCGGCATCGACCATGGAAGTTGCTACCTGCTCAAAAAAGACGGGCACTTCATGCATCTCTCCGATGTCGTTGGCTACTTCAAAAAGTTTTTGAACGAAAATCCGTCAGAAGCGCTCATCATGCTTGTATCCCGAGGCAACAACGAGGCTACCGACGAAAGTGTTACGACGGCTTTCGCCAAGGTTTTGGACGACAACCCCAAACTGTTCTACACGTCGAGCCGCGTTCCCACACTGACCGAGGTGCGCGGAAAGATCGTCCTGCTGCGCCGATTTGGACTCGCCGGCGACAGCGTAAGCGGCCACACGTGGGGCCTCGACCTCACCGAATGGGACAACAAAATCGCAACACACCCCAGCAGCTCCTCTATGTGTCTCGTCCAAAACGCGCAAGGCTTTGAAGCCGCAGGGGAAACAGGCGACAAAAAAGCCTATTGCACCAAGGTATATGCCCAGGACCATTACGAATGCACCGGAACCGACAAGATCAGCTGGGTCGATATGGCCCTGCAGGAGACGGCTAAGCTCACCCGCAACGAGGTAGATGTCGAGGGCGATAACGGGGCCAAGGAGCAAGTCCTGGAGCGCTGCTGGTCTATCAACTACACCAGCTGCACGAATCACAAGCAAGGAAGTAATCCTTTTACCGCAGCACGAGTGGTCAACGAGCATCTGTACAAGAGCCCGTACATCAATCCCAGCGGCATCGAGGATACAAAGTCAGATTACCTCAAGCACATTGGCATCATCGCATCCGACTTTGTTGATGCGGCGCTGGCCCGGAGCATCTACCAGCGCAATTACGATTACGATACGAAGCACGCGCAGTCGGCTTCGTGCTGCCTCCCAACCCACATGCGCATGACGTACGGCGACTCGCTGAGCGATGCCTCGCTCCAGGATGGCAAGACCGTTGGCGAGGGTCATTTCCGCCTCGTCGACAGCAGCAACGTACTCAACGTAGCAGCCTCGGGCCGTGCATTTGCCATCGAATACGTTGATGTCGACGCCCTGGGCAACGAGACCGTTACGGGGCTGCAGGGTTCCGTGCCCATCGATATCGGCCCGCGCGCGCTGACGCCCCATTTTGAGGGACTCGAAGGCCTTAAGGCCGGCGAAGACGTGCGCGCCAAGATTGCGGCATCACTCGAGGGCAAGCTCGAAACCGATGCCTGCACGGCCCAGCTCGAGTTTGTGCACGACGCGGACGGCGCTCCGGGCACGGCAATGGCCGAGGGCGAAACATTTGCCGCAGGAACGTACTGGGTGCGCGTGAACGGTCTCTTGGGCGACGCGGCGCAGAACTACACGCTCGCCAGCGACGGAGCCGCAAGCTTTACCGTAGCGGCCTCGGGCAGTGCGGGCGGCAACGGCAGCGGCACGGGTTCCAACGCAGGCAGCGCCGACAAGAACGGCAAGGGCAACAAGAGAGACCAGGGCAAGAGCTCGGGCGGAAAGCTCGCCAACACGGGCGACGGTTCTGGCGTTGCCGCCGGGCTCGCTGCCGCCGCCGTAGCGACGACGGTCGCCGGCGCAGCAATGCTTGCCAGTGACCGCGACAATACCGAGGACGTTAACGAATAGGCAAGCCAGTTTTTTGGGCGCATCAACTCAATCGGGGCGCAGAATACCGTTCTGCGCCCCGATTTTTACCTTGGACCGAACGCCGTTATCGGCTACATCACCATGTTCAGCGCGTTCACAAATTCCTGGGCCTTCGCACGGCTACTCAGGCTAAAGACGCAAGCGGTCAACAGCCTGTTACGCAGAAAAACATCACGGCCTTTGATTCTATTGACGCCCGTGATGTCCTTAAGATAGACAATCTCGGTGTGCTTGCCGCCGAAAGTGCCCTTCCTGAGCACCTCGATACGGTTGGGGTAGATCTTGACGTCTTTAAACCTACCCGAGCCCTTGTCCTGAAACAGCAAGGTGTTGTTGTCCATGCATGTCACTCCCATGGGGTTCGTGAAAACTGTCTCTATTGCCAAATTTTAGTCACCGCAAGGCCTCCATGCGAAGTTGCCAGACAGCGCAGCGATTCGTGTCCGTACGAGTCTTTAAACTAAATGCAATAAAGATGCGTCCTCAAGAGGAAAGTCGGGCGATATTGATGAGTGAACTGGCAAACCGCGGGGAATCGGCAATCGTGCCAGAAGTTTTTTACAAGCAGGTTTCCTCGATTCTCAACGCCGCTCGCGACAAGGCCTATACCGCCGTTAACTTTGCGATGGTTGAGGCATATTGGGAGATCGGCAAGAGTATTGTTGATGAACAGGGCGGAGAGGAGCGCGCCAAGTATGGCGATGCACTGATCGACGAACTTGCCGTTAGATTGACTAAGGATTTTGGCAGAGGCTTCAACGCCAGAAGCTTAAGATACATGCGTCAGTTTTATCTTGCGTTCCCAATTCGGAACGCGCTGCGTTCCGAATTGAATTGGACACATTACCGCAGGTTATCGCGTATAACCGACCCTGATGCTCGAACATGGTACATGAACGAATGTGCCGATTCTCGCTGGAGCACGCGCCAGCTCGAACGCCAGATCAACACCATGTTCCGCGAGCGCCTACTTGCCAGCAAAGACAAGGAGGCTGTCACCCAAGAAATCCAAAAGAGCGCCCCAGCTCGTCGCCCCGAGGATATCATCCGCGATCCATATGTACTGGAGTTTTTAGGTTTCTCGGACGATACTGCGTTTCGCGAGAGCGATCTAGAGCAGGCGCTCATCACACATCTTCAGAAGTTCCTGCTGGAGCTTGGCCGTGGCTTCGCTTTCGAGGCGCGCCAAAAGCGCATCACCTTTGATGGGCGCCATTTCTATATTGACCTTGTTTTTTACAACTATCTGATGCGCTGCTTCGTGCTCATCGACCTTAAGACCGATGACCTTACGCATCAGGACCTGGGCCAGATGCAAATGTATGTGAACTACTACACGCGTGAGCTCATGAACGAAGGCGACAATCCGCCCATAGGCATCGTGCTCTGCGCGGACAAAAGCGATTCGATCGTCGAGTACACGCTGCCCGAAGACAACGACCAAGTGTTTGCCGCCAAATACCTGCCGTATCTTCCAAGCAAGGAAGAGCTGGCGCGCGAGCTGAGTGCCGAGTACCGCGCCATCAACGAAGCGACTAATGGCGAAGCGCAAGGGTAGCAGCACGTTGCGACCGATGCCCCCGACGGCGTTTCATATCCCCCGACACAAGAGGAGCGCTCCATGACAGACAGACCGAAAACAACACTGCGCGACTGCATCTATGGACTTGCCGTCGGCGACGCGCTGGGCGTTCCCTACGAGTTCAGGCCCCGCGGCACGTTCGAATGCACGGACATGACCGGCTACGGCACGCATGGGCAACCCGCCGGCACCTGGAGCGATGACACGTCCATGACGCTTGCTACCTGCGACTCGATTAGAGAGCTTGGGCACATCGACACCGCGGACATACGCGACAAGTTCGTAAGCTGGATTGCCCGTGGCGAGTATACGATCGACGGCGTTTTCGATTACGGCGGCATGACCGCCCGCGCCTTGCACACCGGCAAAGGAGGCTCCGGCGAACGCGACAACGGCAACGGTTCGCTCATGCGCATCGCGCCCCTAGCGTTTGTCGACGCGACTGAGGACGAGATCTGCGAGGTCTCCGCGATTACGCACGCCCACAGAACATCGACCGATGCATGCGTCATATTTGTCGAGCTGATGAGGAGCGTGATGAACGGCGCGCTCCCCTCGTGGGGACTCCATCTGAAAGGCGTGCCTGAGCAGGAAATCAGGTCAGGCGGCTTCGTGCGCGACACCCTTAAGGCAGCCACCTGGTGCTTCGTCAACACCAACAGCTACGAAGCCTGCGTGCTTGCCGCCGTCAACCTGGGCGACGACACCGACACCACCGCAGCTGTCGCCGGCGCCCTCGCAGGCACGGCATACGGTCTCAAAGCCATCCCGCAGGAGTGGGTCGACACCCTGCGCGGTAAAGAGTTGATAGAACGGTGTTTGTTTTAGGACGCGTCTTCAACGAAGACAATGACAGTCAACGCAAATGATTAGGGGACCGCACAAATGATGATTACAGAATGCGCCGTCATAGGTCCGTTCGTCACGGAGCAAAGCACCATGGGACCGTACACCGTGTTGATATTCGAATCCACGCTACCGCAGAAAAGGGCCGGTTGCAGCCGGCCCTTTAGACGATAATACCTGCGTTGCCCGCGCTTCCGAAGTGTGACTAGCTGAGGAGCGGGTTCCGCGGCACAGTTTGATTTTACCCAGTGGAAAGGCTCTTTTGCAGCCGTCCCACCGTTTATTTACATCTACCACGACGGGCAGCTCGCACTACTGCGCACTGTCCCGTACCACTCCCCTACTTCCCAAAGATCGCGCCGAACAGGCCCTTTCGTTTGGGCTTCTCCTCACGGTAAGAACCCTCCGCCGTTGCTGCCACCTGCCGCGGCTGCTCGCCAGCTCCACGGCGCACGATCTGGTATAGGAAGGGCGATTTAACGTATTTGACCTCGATGGGCGTGGCATGCACGGTGCTTTCGCTCGACAGTATCACGTTGGGGCTGAGCGGCGCCACCACATGCGTCTCGCGCTTGTCGCTAAACACCACCGCCGCCGCGCGACCCGTCTGCCCGTTCACGGCGATGCGCACTTGCTCGCCGTCGCGGCTGTCCGTCGCCGGACGATCGACAAAGTAGACCGGTACCATCACCAGGCCGTCCTTGTGCTTGCGAACCTTGCGCGCCCACGTGCGAATGCTCTTTTTATTGAGCCCCAGGGTCGCCTCGGCATCGTTACCGGCAACGTCGAGCGCCAGCTTATCAATGACCACCTGGTCCTTGGTGGACGCATCGACGGAAACGACGCGGAAGTCACCTTCCTGCATGGCGGGATCGAACGGCCCCACCTTGCCAAAGTCCCACGGCTCCAAAATGCCCATAAGACGAACATCCAGGTAGTTGGCCCTGGGATATGCCCAGTCGAGGACCTCGTAATACACCAGGGTCTCCCTGCTCAGGCCCTTGCCCGGGAAGGACGCCATCATGCGCAGGTCCGCCAGCGCCATGGGGAAATAGAAGAGCATCATGTCGTTTTGGATCGCGTCTTCCACATCGTGCCCGGCAAAGACATCGGGGTACTGGCGCACCAGCTGTAGCGCGTTGGCACGTGCCTGCTGCGGCGATATCTCACAGGGGACGCCCTGTTCGGGAACGTATTCGGCACCCACGCCCATGGTCAGGCGCTTGCTAAACGCACCGGGCTTGAGAAGGTCAGCCATACCGATTTTGTTGCCGCAGGACGGGCACTCAAACACGCGCTGGGTCGATGACCCCTCAAAGGACGCGCCGCAGAAGGGGCAGGGAATGCTCACGTGCGTCGCCTCTTGGAACTCCTGCGCCGTTCCGCGATCTTCCCACAGCAGATGCTCCAGAACCGACTGATTGCGCCAGTGCGAATTGAAGAAATACCAGTCCGGGTCCTCTGGGCGCTCGAGCTGCGAGACGTGCGTGAGCTTGAGCAGCCCGTCAACCACCGTCAACGGCGTATGACGGATACCCAGGGCGCTCTTGGGCTCCCCGGCATCCGCCTTCCACGGAATAACCGTTTCGCAATAGGCGCACTCAAAGCTGCGCTTTGCCTGGTGCGAATACATGGGGCCGCCGCAGTTTTGGCATTTAATGGCAAACATCTCGTCCATGGAAACGTCCTCCTTTGCACAGGGCTGTCGACATTCAGTATGTCGAGCAAATCGGCGCGTGCCCATACCCATGTGGCCCAAAATGGAGCACTCGGTCGGACGGGAAGGCGCAGTGAACCCGAAGGCGCGCGGACGGTCGCCCCCTCCGCCTCGCGCCCGTTAGCGCCGGCAGACCATTGCTGCATTTTCTGAACATCGGTACACGTTGCGTCTGTGCGAGCTACACTATCCCCTTAAACATGATTGTGAGGACGATCGTCATGCTATTTGTAAATCGGCTGGTACATACGCTTGTTCCCGGCAGCGAAAGCGAGCCGGTCGATACCTCCTGCCGCACCAACGCAGGCTTTGCCGCAAGCCTCATCTGCATTGGCCTCAACATCACCCTGTGTCTGGCCAAGGGCATCGCGGGCCTGCTCGCCGGCTCTGTCTCGCTCATCGCCGACGCCTTCAACAACCTCTCCGACGCCTCGAGTAACATCGTGAGCCTGCTCGGGTTCCGCCTTGCCAGCCGTCCGGCCGACGAAGGTCACCCCTATGGCCACGGACGTTACGAGTACCTCGCTGGTTTGGTTGTCGCCGTCCTGGTTTGCGCCGTCGGCATCAATCTGGCGCTCGAATCCGCCACCAAGATCATCAAGCCCTCCCCCACCGCGTATTCGGCGCTCTCCATGGCAGCCCTTGTCCTGTCCATGCTCGTCAAGTTTTGGATGGCGGCATTCAACCGCACGCTGGGCAACCGCATAGATTCCGAGACGCTCATCGCCACGGCGCAGGATTCCAAAAACGACGTCATTACCTCGGCCTCGGTCCTGGCCGCAGCGCTTATTTCGCAGACGACCGGCTTTGACCTCGACGGCTGGGCGGGCCTGGGCGTGGGCATCTTCATCTGCATCAGCGGCATGAGCCTGGTGCGCGACGCCATCAGCCCGCTGTTGGGGCAAGCGCCCGACCCCAAGCTCGTCCAGGCAATCCGCGACAAGATCATGTCGTATCCGCAGGTCCTAGGCACGCACGACCTGATGGTGCACGACTACGGCCCCGGTCGGCAATTTGCCAGTGCGCACGTGGAAATGCCCGGCGAAGGCGATGCGTTTGAACATCACGAAATCTTGGACACCATCGAGCACGATATCAAACGGCAGATGGGCATCGGTATCACGCTGCACTGCGACCCCATCGCCACCACCGGCGACGACCTGCGCGGCTGGGTCAAGCGCGGTGTCATGCAGATCGACCCCGCGCTCTCCATCCACGACTTGCATGAGCACGACGGGTTCGTTTCGTTTGACCTGGTGCGTCCCGACGGCTTTGACATATCCGACGAGGAGCTGCTGGAGCTCGTCACGCGCATCGTGCACGAGCGCCGGCCCGATGCCTCGTGCGTCGTCACATTTGACTCGGGCTTTAGCTCACCCGAGCGTCCGGCCGAGCAGCTGTAATCGACAGCAAAAACGGGACGCAGGACCGCCGACCAACGCGCCTATGCGCCCGGTCACGCGATCCTGCGTCCCGTTTCTGTTTGCGCTGCTAAGGCTCTAGCCGCTCGACCGCTAGTTCCCCTGCGCACCCGAAATGCCGTTTTGCAGCGTATCCCAGGCATTGGTTGCCATATCGCCCAGATTCTGCGCGGTATCGCCGAGATTCTGAGCGGTGTCACCCAACTGCTGGGCCTTATCTCCCAGCTCCTGGGCCTTGTTGCTCAGGTCCTCCAGCGTGTTAGAGCTCGAGCTGTCCGTGGTGCCTTGATCACCGGACGCATTACCCGACGAGCTGTTCTTGCGCGTGAGCTGGACCTCCAGGTTACCGTTGTCGTTATAGTAGGCAGACGTCACGACCCAGTTGGCATCGACAACGGGCGTCGAGCCGTCGTCGGTCAGAATCACAGCATTCGAAAGATCGGCCCCGCGCGACTTGAGGAGCTTCTTGGCGTTGGACCAGTACTGACCCGGGATATCGCTCAGGTCGACGGTGCCGGACTGGGTCGTCTCGGTCTGCTCGGCCGTGGTATCAGTCGTGGCGCCCCGCTTGTTGAGCATGCCCGACACGATGGCAAACACAACCGACAGGGCAAAGAAGATCGCCAGCACAATCAGGATTTTCTTGATCACGCTCGACGAGCGCGAAGACTTCTTCTCCTCGTCCTCGCCATACTGAGGGATAGACTTGGGATACTCACGATACGGCTCGCGCGCATATCGGTCGCGCGACTCGTAGCGCGGCTGTGCCGTGCGCGGCATATATGTCGTCTGCTGAGGTTGCGGAATGGGGTTTTGCAGCAAGTCATCATAAGGGTTTGCCGCCGCGCTTCCGTAGGGACTCTGCGACGAGGCGCCATACGGGTCCTGCGCCGCGTTCCCGTAATTCACAACGCGCGTGGGATCGGCCGACGCCTGCGTCGTATCGGGGGCAGCGTAGCCGGGATTCGGCACGACGCGGGTCTCATCGGCGCCATTGCCCGTCCGCGGGGAGCCGTAGCCACCCATTACGGTCGTCTTATCCTGGTCCATGCAACGATTCCTTTCCGTCGCCCGTAAGCATCAAGTTATCCATGCATTCTACCCGCGCAAAAGCCTATGATGGGCAAAGCCCGTCGGTATCTACAAGACATGCGCGGCCGACGGTCACAAGCGAATCGAGGAACGTCATGGCAAAAAGCAAGCTCATCAAAGACACAACGCGCGCCGAACGCGAGGAGATCATTAAGCTGGCACTCGCGGGCTGCGGTAACGGCAGCTGCGACAACTGTGGAAGCTGCAGCTTGGGAGCCGGCGATCCATATGGCACCTACCAGCCCTACATTGACGGCGAGATGGAAATCGTCGACATCAACATGATGGTCGCCGAGCGCAACGCCAAACTCTTCGGCCTCCAGCGCGGCTAATGATCTCTTCTTGGGCTGTGCACCAAAAAATGCGCCCATCTACTACGTTTAACCCAAGGGTGCCAACCATAGCCATATTTGTGTTAACAAAACCGCAGGTAAACGTCTTGCTGCATTGTTAAAAAACGCTCCATGGTCGGTCCAACCCTGACAAACGTAGTAGATGGGCGCTTTTCGTGGCGCGGCTGGCCCAGATAGCTTATTTCGGAGCCAATTGGGATCAAAAAGCCCCCGGTGGCGCTGCGTTTTGCACCACCGGGGACTGTTCAATTTAGCTCTTGCGGTCAACCTTACTCGTTGGGTACGTACGTGGCCCTAGCCCGCTCGGGCGTTACGTCCTGGCCGCTGGAATAGCTCGAGTCGAAGGCATGCGCAACCAAGTCGTGGGTATCCCATGCCATGCAGTCAAACTCGCCGGTATCGAGGACGATGATATAGCCCTTGCCGTCGTAGTAGAAATGATCCTCGGTGTAGTTATCGTCATCGTCGATGTTGTCTTCGGACACGGAGTCCATATCCGGCTTTGCCGTCCTAATTGCCTGCTTGGCCTCACTCTTGAGCGTGTCAAACGAGAGCCCGTGCTGCGCAAGCGAGTCCTCGAGCGAAACCTGCTCACCTGTCTTGAGGTTGTAGTACGCCGACCTCGTCTTCTGCACCGATCGATACGGAGGCTGATAACTGTTGGTGAACGTACGCACGCAGGCAATATCGCCGTCAATCGAGACGATCTCGGCGGTATACATCATGGTCACGCAGCTGTCCTCGTCGTCCATCGAGGCCTGCTTGCTCGCTTCGAGGGTATCCGCGACCAGCTGAACCATATCTTTGTTGAACTTGGCGACGCCCACGCCCTGGCCCTTTACCTGAGGATAGGTCCATGTAGCCGAAATCTGGCACGTGTCATCGGGGGACGGATTCAGCGGGCCCTCGCCAACCGCGGCCGTAAAGTTGACATCCTGCGTGGCAGAGACGGCCTCGTAGCTCGCCTGCGCATCGTCAGCGTCCTTCGACTTCAGCTGCTCCAGCGTCGTGGCGACCGATGCGATGGTTTCGTTTACCGAATCCTTATCGTAAACTAGCACGCCATAAACGCCAGAAAAAGGAGCGAAAGACACATACGCCTGATGGGGAGCCACACTAACATCCGGCGTATAGACCTTCTCAATCTTGCCATTCTTATACGCCCAGACTTCAAGATGCGCAGCGGCCGCGTTATCCACACGGTCCACCGGTTCATCGGAATACTCAATCAGTAGCTCATCTTGGCCGTCGCCATCAAAGTCAACAAGTTTGGCATAGGCAACACCCTGGGCTCCATACGTAGATTGAGAATCATCAATCTCGACAGCCTCGCCTTCGCCGTACTTTTTCTGGTACTCCAGGATCTTGTCGGTAAATAGCTCGTTTGCCGTCTTGACCGCTGCCTTGGCAGATGCCTTGGCCTCCTTCTTGGACTGCGTGAGTTCGACGTTCTTGGGGGCGTCCGAGCCCTCCTTGGCGTAGTCGACCTTCATGGTGGTCGTGCTCTTCTTTTTGCCCTTGCCCGAGGTGATGGTCATCTGGTACTTCTGGTCGGGCAGCTCGCCAAAGTCCTCCATGGCAAAGCCGTCCTCGCCATCGACCTTAATGGTATAGCTCTTGTCCTTGCCATTCGCGGGCGCCAGCTCGACGGTATAGCTCTTGAGCTTTTTGCCCTTGCTGTTTTTGGGCAGAATTTTGGTCTCGCACGCGCAGACAACATAGCCCTTGCCACCCGAGGTTACCTCGGAAGATGCACCGATACGCGGCACAATCACGATAGCGGCGACAATGGCGACAACGGCCACACCGCCGATAACGGCCGCAACGATACGGCCCCTGTGCTTGGGTTTCTTGGGCTGAGGCGTCGGATCGAACGATTCAGCGGGCTCGGCGAACGGCTGCTCATATTGAGGCTGTGCCGCCATGTGAGCCGGAGCACCTTGCGCGGCCTGCCGCCCCGCAGGAGCTGATGACGGCGCGGGCGCAGCAGGGTCGCCCACCAGTGCACTATCCCCTTCCGGAAACGCCACGGGCTCCGCTTGATCCTCGGCGGCGTCCACACGCGTTCCGCAGCTCGTGCAAAACATGGAGCCATCGGGTATCTGAGCTCCGCACTTGGTGCAATACATCGCATCTCCCGTCTCTCATCGCGGCCGCAATGCGCCCGCGCAGTTCTACCAACTACACCGTACGAGAGAAATCGTGATTCTTGTTGCGCAACATTGCCGCCACGTCCAAAACTATGCCGGTTTACTACGATAAATCGCCCGAACCTGAGCACGTTACTTTACAGAAAAACAAAACCGCAGGTAGACGAATCGGTCATTATCGGAAAATCCAGATATGGTCGAGGTATACCAATTCATCGTAGTAAACCGGCATAGTTTTGGACGAACGACCTCATACGGATAGCCTCATTGACCCAACAGCCGCAAGATGATCCGTAATCCTTCCGTCCCCAAGGGATCAAAAAGCCCCGCCGAGCCATGGGGCGCGACGGGGCGGGCAAGCGGCTATGAGCGGCAGGCTTAGAACAGGCCGGTGATGTTGCCGTCGTTGTCGACGTCGATGTTCTCGGCCGCGGGAACCTTGGGCAGGCCAGGCATGGTCAGAACACTGCCAGTCAGCGCGACCACAAAGTGGGCACCAGCGGAAACCTTGAGCTCGCGCACGGTGATGCGGAAGCCCTCAGGAGCGCCCAGCGCCTTGGCGTTGTCGCTAAAGCTGTACTGGGTCTTGGCGACGCACACCGGCAGGTTGCCAAAGCCGTTCTCGCGCAGCTCGGCGAGCTGACGCTTGGCAGCCGGCGTAAAGTCAACGCCGTCGGCGCGGTAGACCTTGGTGGCGACGGCCTCGAGGGCATCGGCAACATCGGCACCGTCCTCGTAGGCAAACTTGAGCTCGCTCGGCTGCTCAATCAGGCGCATGACCTCATCGGCCAGATCGAGCGCACCCTCGCCGCCCTTGGCCCAAACCTCGGACAGCTTAACGTTAACGCCCAGCTTCTGGCACTCGGACTCGATGAGCGCAAGCTCGGCCTCGGTGTCCGTCGGGAAGCGGTTGATGGCGACCACACAGGGCAGACCGTAGACATTCTGGATGTTGTCGACGTGGCGCAGCAGGTTGGGCATGCCGGCCTTGAGCGCCTCGAGGTTCTCCTCGTTAAGATCGGCCTTGGCAACACCGCCGTTGTACTTAAGCGCGCGGGCAGTGGCGACGACCACAACAGCGCTGGGGCGAACGCCCGTCATGCGGCACTTGATGTCGAGGAACTTCTCGGCACCCAGGTCGGCGCCGAAGCCGGCCTCGGTAATGGCGACATCGCCAAAACGCATAGCCATACGCGTGGCCATGATGGAGTTGCAGCCGTGGGCGATATTGGCGAAGGGACCGCCGTGGACAAACGCGGGCGTACCCTCAAGCGTTTGCACCAAGTTGGGCTTGAGCGCGTCCTTAAGCAACGCGGCCATGGCACCCTGGGCCTTAAGGTCGCGTGCGCGGACGGGCTCGCCGGCATAGCTGTAGCCGACAACGATCTCGCCCAAGCGCTCCTTAAGATCGTTGATGCTCGTGGACAGGCACAGGATCGCCATGACCTCGGAGGCAACAGTGATGTCGAAGCCATCCTCGCGCGGAACTCCCTGGGCCTTGCCGCCAATGCCGTCGATAACATGGCGCAGCTGACGGTCGTTCATGTCGACAACGCGCTTCCAGGTGATGCGCTTAACATCGATACCGAGCTGGTTGCCCTGCTGAATATGGTTGTCGAGCATGGCGGCCAGCAGGTTGTTGGCGGCACCAATAGCATGGAAGTCACCGGTGAAGTGCAGGTTGATGTCCTCCATGGGGATGACCTGCGCCCAGCCGCCACCGGCGGCGCCGCCCTTCACGCCAAAGACCGGACCGAGCGAAGGCTCACGTAGGGCAACGGCGCTCTTGACGCCGCGACGACGCAGGCCGTCGGCCAGACCGATAGTCGTGGTGGTCTTGCCCTCGCCGGCGGGCGTGGGGTTGATGGCGGTCACGAGGACAAGCTTGGCCTGGTGATCAGTTGGCTCGTTGAGCAGGGAATAGTCGACCTTTGCCTTGTCAAAGCCGTACGGAATCAGATGCTTAACGTCGACGCCGGCGTTCTTGGCCACCTCGGTAATAGGCAGCGGCGTAACAGAACGTGCGATTTCGATGTCAGTAGGCATGGGCGGTCCTTTCGTTACCGGATGAGAAAAAGACCAATCCAGCATAGCACGGGCGCGCAATAGTAAAACACCCGCAACCGACAAACGGCGATATGTTTACCCGATGCCCAGCGATAGCCCAACAGCCCGCCAAAACAAAGCGCCCTAAACGGTAGGTTCAATCCCCAGGTGCTCAAAGGTGCGAAGGGTTGCCTGACGGCCCTGCGGCGTACGGATCATCAACCCGCACTGCAGCAAATAGGGCTCATAGACATCCTCGAGCGTGCCTGGGTCCTCGCCCACCGCGCTGGCAAGGGTCGTAAGACCCACGGCACGGCCGGAGAACGTCTTGGCGAGTGTCTCCAAAATGCGAATATCCATCCAGTCCAAGCCAAGCTCGTCGATCTCGAAAAACTCGAGCGCCTGACGGCAGATATCGAGCTCGATGGGGCCGTTGCCGCGCACCTGCGCGTAGTCGCGCACGCGCTTGAGCAGACGGTTGGCAAGACGCGGCGTACCACGCGAACGCGAGCCGATCTCTAGCGCGCTCGGATGGTCAATCGTCACGCCCAGGATGGTTGCCGAGCGCGTCACGATCTGGGCGAGCTCCTCGACCGTGTAGTAATCCAGGCGATACGAGATGCCAAAGCGATCGCGCAGCGGGCCCGTGAGCATGCCCGAACGGGTCGTGGCCGCCACCAGCGTAAACTTGGGAATATCCAAGCGAATCGAGCGCGCAGCCGGACCCTTGCCGATCACGATATCGAGCGCAAAGTCCTCCATCGCGGGATATAGAACTTCCTCGACCGAACGGTTGAGGCGGTGGATCTCGTCGATAAACAGCACGTCACCCGGTTGCAGGTTAGTCAGAATGGCCGCCAGGTCGCCGGTGCGCGCGATGGCCGGACCACTCGTCGTCTTAATCTGAGCGCCCAGCTCGTTGGCGATAACGGTGGCCAGCGTGGTCTTGCCCAGACCCGGAGGGCCCGAGAAAATCACGTGGTCGAGCGTCTCGCCACGGCTCTGCGCGGCCTCGATGAGCACGCGAAGGCTCTGCTTGATATGCTCCTGACCGCAGTAGTCATCCAAGCGCTGGGGACGCAGAGTGCGGTCGACATCGAGGTCCTCGGCCGTCAGCTCCGAGCCCACCATGCGCTCGCCGTGCGCCATGGATGCCGCCGGCGAGTTGCCGGGCGTCGCCCACAGGTCCTGAGAGTCATCGGCTTCCCACATCACGCATCCATTCCGAGTCGCCTAAGCGCCGCGCCGAGCAGATCCTCGACACGCATATTTTGCCCATCATACCCGCTCAGGGCAACATCGGTCTCCTGCGGGCTAAAGCCCATGGAGAGGAGCGCCGCACGGGCGTCATCGATCGCCGAGGGGGCGGCAGCGGGAACCGGCATCGCAACCTGTCCGGGAATCACGTCGACCGGTACAAAGCCCTTGTCCTTGGCAAAGGTGCTCTTGAGCTCCAGGATCAGACGCTGCGCGGTCTTTTTGCCTACACCGGGAACCTTGGCCATGCCCTTGTCATCCTCGGCCATCACCAGGGAATACAGCTGGCCCACGGTATAGGTGGAGAGCACGGCAAGCGCCAGGCGCGGACCGACACCCGAGACGGACACGAGCCGGTCAAACATCGTGCGCTCGTCCTTGGAGGCAAAGCCAAAGAGCGTCATGGCGTCCTCGCGCACCTGCATACGGGTATAGAGGCGCACCTCGCCGCCGGGCGTCGGCAGCGTGGCGGCAGTGCTGCCCGAAATACCGAGCTCAAAGCCTACGCCCGATACATCGACAACGGCCGAGCTCATCGTGGCCTCGACAAGCGTTCCATGGAGCTGGGAAATCATCAGTATCCGGTTCCTCTCTGTTGATAGAACTCGCCGCCGGTAAGCGCCCGGGTGCGGCTGAGGTTAACGTGGCAGATGGCGCAGGCCAGAGCATCGGCGGCATGGTCGGGATGCGGGTCGTGATCGAGCTGCGTGAGCGAACGCACCATGTAGGCGACCTGCCGCTTGTCCGCGGCACCGGTGCCCACAACAGCCTGCTTAATCTGCATAGGCGTGTACTCGCCAATCTCGAGTGCGCATTCCGAAAGCGCCACGAGCGCGGCACCGCGGGCATGCGCCGTAGGGATGGCTGAGCGAACGTTGGCGCCAAAGTAGATGCTCTCGATGGCGGCGGTATCGGGGCGGTAGCGCTCGACGACACCCTTGAGGTCGCGGGCGATATGTGACAGACGCACCGCGAGCGGACTGCCCGCGCTGGTCTCGATACAACCGTAGGCACGGCAGCGAACCTCGCCGCGTCGCTCCTCGATAATCCCCCAACCCGTATGAGCCAAACCGGGGTCGATGCCCAAAATAACCAAGCCAACCTCCCCTCGCCACAAGTACGGCGCAAGACAAGGCCTCGCGCACTATTCACGAACGTCTGTTCTAGAATAACACAACGGGGTCAAGATGCTTAGTTGAAGTATCGGGGTTGAGAGCGAATCCCATCCCCAGTTTAGTTCTGCGAGAAGAATGGGAACTGCCTCGGATCAACCGGCGGATGCGGCATCGGCGTGCCCTGGGGCCCACCCTGCGGTCCGCCCTGGCCGCCCATCATCTTTTCGATGGCGTCCTGGACCTCGCCCTCAAACTTTTTCATGCCCTCATGCAGGCGACGCTGGCCATCCTCGGAGCGCAGCTCCTCCATCTGCTCGGGCGAAATACCCAACAGGTCACCCAGTATGCCCATCATCTCGCCACGCATGCGCTCGCTTGTATCCTCGTCGGCAAAGCGGTTCACCTCGGCGCGCGCCAGCGCATCGACCGTCATGCGTTCCTTGCCGCTCAGTCCCAGGTCGGACCACGCGAGCATATACGGCCAGGCACGCTCGGCAAACGAACGGGCCGAGACGATCGGCGCCGTCGGCAGTATGCGGCGAGCGGCCTCTCCCTGGCGCACGAGCATCAGCAGCAGCGAGCAAGCCTCGGGCTTGCCGGTGGCCATCGGAATGTCGTCGAAGGGACGATTGCGGTCGACGTGTGACTCGAGCGCGCCATCAACCTCGCCCGGCTCGAGCCCACCGAGCAGCTGCGCCGCGCGATCGAGCATGTCGACCGGGCCGTCGAGCGTCGAGAGCGCCCGCGCCAGCACGCGCTCCATGCAATCTTCCACCGCGTTGAGCGTCACGAGCTCCTGCGGCACCACGGCAGACGTGCGGTTGCGCACGCGCGCCACAAACTCGAGCGTCGACAGGTACACATCACCAAAGGGCGCGTAATCGCCCTGGTAGCCACCGCAAAGCGCCGGTGCCGCCAACGCATACTCGGTCTTGGAAAGCGGGCTCAGAGCCATCGCGCCCAGCTCGAGCGCCGTGTCCTCCAGCATAAGGCCCAGTGTGCGCGAACGCAGGCGCTCGGCGTCGCCCGCCGACACATCGCGGTCGAGCACACGCGCGGCATCCGGCGCATCGCGCTCAACCGTGCGAATATGCAGGCGTTCGGCAATCGCGCGAACGGCGGAACAACGAGCGGCCTCGGCCTCCTCCTGCGCCGGCGTAAAGATGCGGTTTCGCCCCAGCACCAGGCCAATCACATTGCGCGGGCCCAGAGCGTCGACGGCCAGCGCCGCCAGCAGGGACGACGGCAGATCACCCTCGAGTGCCACCACAGCACGCGACACACCGCGAGCGCGGGCGTTGTCGCGCACGGCGAGCACCAGCGCCTGCCACAGCCATTCCTCGGAGCGAAACTCGGGCAGCTCGTGGTCCTCCAAGGCATCGAGCATCACACCGCGCTGGATCTCCTGAACCAGCAGGCTCTCTTCAAAACACGGCGCCTGGGCCACCACGCGCCCGCAGTCGTCGAGCACAAACGATCCGCCGGTATACACCGACTCGTCATAGGCACCGACCGGCGCCATGCAGGCAAACCACACGCTGCGCTTGGATGCGATCTTGCGGTAGGCACCGCTGCGAACGGCGGCAATGGCGGCCGTCTCGCGGTCGGTCATGTCAAACGCGTTGAACTGAAAATAGGCGATGAGGTCGACGCCGGTCGGCAGCATCTCGAGCTCGCGGTCCAAGTCGAAAATCACGGCGATACGCACGCCGTCCACGTCAAAGACCGGCGGCGCCCAACGGGCATCACCGTTCCCACCACGCTGCAGGGCAATGCTCGAACGGGCCGGCACCACATGGCCGTCCTTGAGCATCATGTAGTCGAGCAGGGGCTGGCCCTCAAACGAAACCGCTGCGGGCACGATGCAGATCATATCGAGTTCTTGGATACGCTCGGCGACACCGGTCAGGCCTGTCAACATGTCGTGCTCAAAGTCGGCAGTGCCCACCAGGCCCCCGGGCATGGCGCCCATAAAGAGCGGAGCCGGCACGCACAGCACGCGCGCCCCGCGCTCGTGGGCCAGACGAGCCTGGTCCTCGATGCGGCCGCAAATGCCCTCAATATCACCCAGGCGCATATCGATCTGTGCAAGTGCGAGCTTCATGGCTCAGCCCTTTCCGTCGTAAACCATCGTTGTCGTAGTAAAAGCGCCGGCCGCATGATGCAGTCGGCGCTCGCATGTGCATATGCTAGCTATGATACCCCGAGCGGGGACGCGCTCCTAGAACGTCGCGGACCACAGCCCATGCAGGTTGCAATAGGCATAGACGGTACCGGTCTTGGAACCGCCGGCAAAAAAAGTCGCAGGCTTCATGCCGGGCTCAAGGTAATGGACCTCCAGACGGCCCTCGGCCTCAAGGGCGATCCACTCGATGTAGTGCTCGGGCACCATAGGATGCTCGACCGAGCCCACGCGTGCGCGGATCACGTGACCGTCGCGCTCGCTCTCAACGACAGGCACGTGCTTCTCGTGCGCGGCGTCCTCGGTGTTCGCGGTCAGCTCCATGCAGCCGGCAGGGGTTGCAACGTCGTTGCCAAGAGCGGCAATGAGCTTGCCGTCGGGGTCCTTAAAGAATTTCGCCATGATGTTCTCCTTTGCTGATGTGCCGATGTTCTCAATGCTTCTTATGCCCAAAGGCGCGCGAACCATCCACGGCATCGCAAATGAACACATAATGAGCGAGGCTAGCGCCCGTCGCCGCCGAGCAGCGCCAGAACATCCTCGCGGGTAAACAGCGCCGAGGAGATGCCGTCGCCGCCGAGCACGCTGTTGACCAGGTCGCGCTTGGACTCCTGCATCTGCATGATGCGTTCCTCGATTGTGTCCTTGGCGATGAGCTTGTACACGGTCACGGCATGCTTCTGGCCAATACGATGCGCGCGGTCGGTCGCCTGGTCCTGCGCGGCCACGTTCCACCACGGGTCGTAGTGGATCACCACGTCGGCAGCCGTCAAATTAAGGCCAACGCCGCCCGCCTTGAGCGAAATCAAAAAGACCGGAACCTCGCCCGCTTGGAACTGCGCGACCATCTTGGCGCGGCTCTCCTTAGACGAAGCGCCCGTGAGCTTAAGGAAGGCGATGTCCTCCCTGGCCAAGCGCTTACCGATGATATCGAGCATACCCGTGAACTGGCTGAACAACAGGATGCGATGCCCGCAGTCGAGTGCGCCGTGCACGAGCTCCATACACGTATCGAGCTTGGCGCTCCCCGCCTTGTAATCCTCGTAGTGTAGACGCGGGTCGCAGCAGATCTGGCGCAGCTTGGTGAGCTCGGCGAGCACCTTGAGTTTGTCCTTCTTAAACTCCCCAGCCTCGCGGTGCTGCACCTGCTGGGCGATGCGGTCCTGGTTGGCCAGGTAGAGCTTGCGCTGCTCGCCGGTAAGCTGCGCCATGACGGTGTCTTCGATCTTCTCGGGCAGGTCGGCCACCACGTCTTCCTTAACACGGCGCAGCACAAACGGCGACACGAGCGCCTGCAGGCGAGCGGCGCTATCGCCCTCGGCATGCTCGACGGGGCTCTCAAAGCGCTTGGCAAACGACTCGCGCGTCCCCAAAAGGCCCGGCATCAAAAAGTCGAAGATGCTCCAGAGCTCGGACAGGCGGTTTTCGATGGGCGTGCCCGTCAGGGCAAAGCGCACGCCGGCAGGCAGGCGCTTGGCGGCGCGCGCCACCTGCGTGAGCGGATTTTTAATGTACTGTGCCTCATCGAGCACCACGCGGGCAAAATCCTGCTCGACGTACTCGTCGATATCGCGCCGCATAAGGTCATACGACGTCACGACCACGCTATGCTCGGCCACGCCGGCGATCTGCACGCGGCGTTGAGCCTTGGCGCCCACAATGGCGCACACATCGAGCGACGGGGCAAAGCGCTCCAGCTCGGCAGTCCAGTTGTACACGAGTGAGGCCGGGCATACCACGAGCGTGGGCTTGGTGTCCCCCGCCTCCACGCGCGCCAGAATATGCGCAATCATCTGGAGCGTTTTGCCCAGGCCCATGTCGTCGGCCAAGATGCCGCCAAGGCCCAGGTGTTCGAGCGAGCCGAGCCACTGGTATCCGTCGACCTGGTAGCCGCGCATCGTTGCCTTGAGCGATGCCGGCACCGTAAAGTCCATCTTGCCGAGCGTGTCCAGGCGCTCGACGGTACGGCGGAACGCAGCGTCGCGATCGGCCTCGAGCGCCGGCGTGCGTGCGAGCATGCTGTCGACGAACAGGGTGCTCGACGCGGGAAGCGACACGCCGTCGAGCAGGTCGACGGCATCGACACCCAGGTCCTCGGCAAGGCCAAACGCGGCGCGCGCCCCCTCGTCCAGGCGAATGATGTCGCCGGACGTAAGGCGCGCAAACGTTTGATGGCGCTTGTACGAATCGAGATAGACGGCAAGGTCCGCGGCCGAAAGCCCGCTCGCGCCCAGCTCGACATCGAGCAGATTGCTCTTAACGGTCGCACGAACCGAGAGCTTGGGCGCGGGGCGGACCGAGATCTGGCGCAGACGGTCGCTGAGCATGACCTCACCCAGTTCGGACAGGGCGGACAGGCCCTCGGTCAGCAGGCAGAACAAGCGGGCGTCATCGCGCTCCTCAAACGCCAGACCGCCCTCGTAGAAATCGAAGTACAGGGCCGCCGTATCCATAACGCGAAACTCCGCCACCTCGTCGCGGGGCGGCACACCGGGGCGTTGCTCTTCGAAGGGGCTGCCCGGAGCGCCCAGGCTAAAGAGATCCGCCGACCAATCGCCGTAGGTAACCGTAATTTTGCAGGTCACAAGACCATCGTCGACGCCGATTGCCATGGCAAAGCTCGCCTCGGGTGCCACAGCATCGAGCGCGGCGGGCGCGGTGAGGTCGGTATAGTCGCGCAAAATGGGCAGCGCCATACGGCAGAACTCACCCACCTGCTCGGCGGCAATATGGGCGGGCGTGCGGCACGGCAGCAAGCGCGACAAAAAAGGTGCGGCATGCTGAGCAAATGCAGCGTCGGTACGGCGCGCGCGGCGCGTGTCAACCAAGTAGGCGGCATCGCCCGACGCAAAGCAGTACATATCGGCGGGCAGGCGCAGGTCATAGCTACCACCAGCCGCCGGCGCGATTTTGGCGGCAAGAAGTGGTGGGCGCTTAGCGGACGCCTCGTCCTCCCCTTGCGGAGACAGCTCAACCGCCACGTCGTAGGTGCGACGCGTCGTCGTCCCCCGCGACCAGGCGGGCTCAAAAGAGATGGTCTGGCCGCGCAGCAGGTCCAGCACATATACGATGCTATGCTCGGACAGCGGCAACTGACGCTCGGCAACAAAACCGCTGCGGGCAAAGTCGTACGACGCCGAACGCGAGCTTGTGATGTCATCGAGATAGGCAACTGTCGTCACAACAAGGTTGAGCAGCTTTGTCGATGTTTCGTCAAAGGCCTCAGGTGAATGGACAAACGTGAGCTTCTTGCCATAGGAGAACGTGCCGCCGCGCACGTAGGCATCGGCCATGCCGTCGATGTCCTTGACCACGTAGGAGACCGATCCACAGCGAATGCGGAACTCGAGCGCCCAGCTAAAGCGGTCAGCGAACAGCGGATTGTAGTACGGCACCAACGAGGGCTCCAACGCCGCTTTGGGGGCGTCGGGATCAACGGCACCGGCAAGTTTGCGGCGCATGCTCGCCAGCTCATCCATGCGCGCGTCCGAAAGATCGGAAAGCGCCGCCACAAGGCTCGGGCTCGTGGGGACGGGCGCCGGGAAGGGAAAGTTGGGGTTGACGGCCGGCGCGGCGGACGCGGCGCGCGCGGGCTGTTTCGGCTGCGCCGTAAACGTGCGAACCGGCGTGCGCAGCCCCTCAACAGGCTCAATGCCGCTGGTGTCCAGGTACGCCAGCGCTGTGGCGATGGCGTGCTTGCACATACCGGGATAGCGGTATGCGGCGGGGCAGTCGCAGTCGTAGTCGATAACCTCGTGCTCGTCCATATCGAGCGCCACGTGCGTCTTGTACAGGTCGCCGCGCGAGCCGCGCACCGAGCCCTCAACCGTCACGTTTTTGGAGAAGCGCGAGCCGCTGTCCTCAATCGACAGCACGGCGCCGTTGAGCATGAGCGAGCGGCCCTTCATAAAGGTGCCGCTCAACGCCGCCTCTTTGCGAAGCGCCTGCACAAACGTCCCCTGCGCCATCACTTCCTCCAATCTCACCCGGGGTAGCTTAGATCACCGTCACGCGGCCCTGGTTACCCACAATGGCCTTGGCCTCGGCCAGCAGCGGAATCGAACGCGCGTTGACCTTGGCAGGTACCTCGGCACGCAGCACGCGCCCGTCCACCTGCTCGATAAAGATCTCCACGCGGTCGCCGCCCGGGTTGGCGGTAAGCACCGTGGCAAGGCGCGCCATATTGCCCTGGCTAAAGCGGCTGTTGGGCACCATGACCTCAAACACCTTGGGCTTGTTGTTCTCCTCGTTGAGCTCGAGCGGCACGATCTCCTGCGCGATGATCTGGTCGCCGCGGTCCGAGCGCTCGAGCTTGCCCTTAATGCGCACAAAGGCATCGGACAGCTGCGCGCCGGTCTCGGGATCGACCTCGCCGTACAGGTACCCCTCGGCCTCCTTGTAGGTCTTGGGGAACACGACGACGGTGGCCTCGCCTTCCATGTCCTCGAGCTGCACGATGCCCATGGGGTCACCGTTTTTGGTCACGCGCTTGGACACGCTCGAGACCATGCCGGCCCACCACAGCGCCTTGCCCTCGGGAATTTCCTGGTTGATGGTGCCGCCCGTAGGATTCTGAACTTCGTAGCCGGTGTCGATCTGCGAGAACGAGAAGTCACGCGCCTTGGCTAGTGCATACTCAAACGGGCGCAGCGGGTGGTCCGAGACATAGATGCCCAGAACCTCCTTCTCCTGACTCAACTTAAGGTGGCGGTCCCACTCCTGGCCATCCGGATCGGGCACGCTGACCTCAAAGCCCGAGCCCTCAACATCGCCAAACATGTCGAAGAACGACGTCTGGCCACTCGCGCGATCCTTCTGGCGCTTCACCGCGGCATCGATGATGTTCTCGGGATTGTTCTTGTCCACAAAGTGCATCATCTGGCGACGCGGATACCCCGTGGAGTCGAAGGCGCCTGCCTTGATCAGCGATTCGATTACGCGACGGTTGGCCTGGCTGGAGTCCACGCGCTCAACAAAGTCGTGCAGCGTCTTAAACGGACCGCCCGCCTCGCGCTCGGCGATAATCGCCTGCGCCACGCCGGTGCCCACGCCGCGGATGCCGGCCAGACCAAAGCGCACGCCCTCCTTGGTAGCCGTGAACTCGGTACCGGACTCGTTGACATCTGGCGACAGCACGGGGATGCCGTCGTGACGGCATGCCGAGACGTAGTGCACAATCTTGTCGGTCTTGCCCGTATAGGACGTCAGAACGGCCGCCATGTACTCGTGCGGATAGTGCGCCTTGAGCCACGCCGTCTGCATAACCAGAATGGCGTAGCCGGCGGAGTGCGACTTGTTGAAGGCGTAGGATGCGAACTCGAGAACATCGTCCCAAATCTTCTGGGCGACCTCGCGCGTGTAGTTGTTCTTGATAGCGCCGTTCATCCAGTGGTCGTAGGTGGTCTCGTCCGAGCCATCCTCCCAGTGGAGCACCGTCGACGTGAGCAGCTTGATCTTCTTCTTAGCCACGGGCTTACGGATACGCGAGTCCGATTCGCCCTTGGAGAAGCCGCACATCTCGACGGAGATGAGCATAACCTGCTCCTGATAGACCATGGTGCCGTAGGTTTCGCCCAGGATGTCGTCCAGGCGGTCGTCGTAGGAGACCGCCGGCTCTTTGCCGTTCATACGGTTGATGTAGGACGACACCATGCCGGCGCCCAACGGGCCCGGGCGGTACAGGGCGATCAATGCTACGACGTGCTTGTACTCGGTGGGCTTCATGTTCTTGATCGTAGCCGTCATGCCGGCGGACTCGACCTGGAAGACGCCGGCGGTGTGACCGGAGCCCATGAGCTTAAAGATCTCGGGGTCGTCAAAGGGGATCTCTTCCTCTTTGATGTCGATGCCGAAGTTCTTTTTGATGTTTGCCTTGGCCTTGGAGATAACCGTCAGCGTGCGCAGGCCCAAGAAGTCCATCTTGAGCAGGCCCATGTCGGCGACGGTATGACCCTCGTACTGGGTAATCTCGACGCCGCCCTTGGTGTCGAGCTTGGTGGGCACGTGCTCGTTGACGGGGTCGCGGCAGATCAGAACGGCGCACGCATGCACGCCCTCGCCACGGGTAAGGCCCTCGATCGAGAGCGCCGTGTCGATGATACGGCGGGCGTCGTCGTCCTTTTTATAGGCCTCGGCAAAATCGGGGTTAAACAAATCCTCTTTGCCGGGTTGCTTTTCGAGCACCTGCTTGAGCTTGACCTTGGGGTCGCTCGAGACCATCTTGGACAGGCGCTGACCCATATAGACCGGGTAGTCCAGGACGCGCGCGGCGTCGTTGATGGCCTGCTTGGCCTTGATGGTCGAGTAGGTGATGACGTGGGTGACCTTCTCGGGGCCGTAGAGCTGGCGAACGTGCTCCACGACCTCGAGGCGCCGCTCATCGTCGAAGTCCATATCGATATCGGGCATCTCGGTACGCTGCGGGGACAGGAACCTCTCGAACATCAGACCGTTCTCGAGCGGGTCGAACGCGGTGATGTTCATGGCGTAGGCGACGATAGCGCCGGCGGCCGAGCCACGGCCGGGGCCGACGCCGATGCCGTTGTCCTTGGCCCATTGCACGTACTCGGCAACGATCAAAAAGTAGGCGGCAAAGCCCTTGTCGCAGATGACCTTGTATTCGTACTCAAAGCGCTCTTTGATGTTGACGCCACCGATCTCGCGCGTGGCCCAGTCGTCGCCGTAGTGCTGACGCAGGCCCTTCTCGCACTCGCGGCGGAACTGGCTCTCGTGCGTCTCGCCGGGATCGAGCAGCGGGAAGCGCGGCAGGATGATGGAGTCCCAGTCCAGCTCGACGTAGCACTTGTCGGCGATCTCGAGCGTGTTGTCACAGGCCTCGGGGCAATACGGGAACATCGCCCGCATCTCCTCCTCGGTCTTCATATAGAACTCCGAGCCGGTCATGCGCATGCGGTTGGGGTCGTCGACCTTGGCGTTCATGCCAATGCACATGATGACGTCCTGCACGGGCGCGTCCTCGCGGCGCAGGTAGTGGAAGTCGTTGGTGGCGATGACCTTGACACCCACCTGCTTGGCGATATCGATGAGCGTGCGGTCCATCTGCTCGTCGGTCAGGCCGTTGTCGGTGGTAATGCCGTGTTCCTGGATCTCGATGTAAAAGTCGCCGGGGTCAAAGGTATCGCGGAAGGTCTCGGCCCACTTGATGGCGCCTTCCATGTCGCCGCGGTCGATGTATTTGGGGATGATGCCCGCGATGCAGGCGCTCGTGCAAATCATGCCCTTGGCGTGGCGGCGCAGGTTGTCGAGCGTCACACGCGGCTTGTAGTAAAAGCCCTGCACGGCGGCCTCGGAAACCGTCTGCATCAGGTTGACGTAGCCCTCCTGGTCCTTGGCCAGGAGGATCATGTGGTAGAGCTCGGGCTTGTGGTCGCGGGCGAGCGTCTCGTCCGGCGTAAAGTAGACCTCGCAGCCAAAGATGGGCTTGATGACCAGGGGCGGCTTGAGCTCGTCGATGTTGCCCTTTTCGTCCCACATGGCCATGTCCTTCACATACTGGGCATGCTCGCGCGGGTTTTCCTCGGGATCGGGCTCCACCAGCTCGTCGCGGCGGTCCTTTTCCAAGAAGGCCTTGTCGTGGCTCCAAGTTTTGTACTCGGGCGTATTGTGGTTGACGGCGTCGCAGGCCAGCGCCAGATCGGGCACGCCATACATGTAGCCGTGGTCGGTAATGGCCACGGCGGGCATGCCCAGCTCTACGGCGCGATTGACCATATCCTGGATACGGGTTGCGCCGTCGAGCATGGAGAAAACAGTGTGATTGTGCAGATGGACGAATGCCATGTGATGAGCTCCGATGCGGGTTCGTGTTCTGACTGAACGATTTTACCGCACGGCACGGACAGCACCCGAACCTAGCCAAACCCACACGGGTAGTCAATTTGGGACCTTCAAAAAGGGAATGAGGGCATCCCGATGCATCGAGTATTACTGGAACCCCGGCGATACGCTGAATGATTTGTGACGAATAGTCATGTCCATCAAGAAGGCTCGACGCTTCGGGCAGCTCGTCAATCGATATATCAATTCTTGGAGACATGTATTCCTACCATTTTTAAAGAAACAACGGCGGTAATTGCTATCGCGATTGCGCCAATAACACCGAGCGCTATCTGAATGGGATATAGCCCCAACACATATCCAAATATGGAGAAAAACATTGCAGAAAAGAGAGCCCTTACCAGAGACGCGACGGAAAGGATCGTCGCGCGAAGATCGTCCGCTATCGCGTCTTGGATTAAGTTTTCCGAAATGATGTACACCACTTCTGGGAGAAAACAAAGCACCATGCTAAGGCCAAACAAACACAGCGGATTTGAAGCGAACCACGGAAGAATCATGAAAAGGCCAGCCTCGATTAGCATCGAGCCGAGCATGGTATTTCTTTTCCCGAAACGCGATGAGAAGAAATCTGCTGCAATGTAGGCCGTCGCATTTACTGCATAGGATGCACCGAAAAAGATTCCTATTATGGAGACGGGAGCATCAAATGCGTCGAATACCAACTGATTCAAGTTGTAATAACTCCCATAGAATCCATCGAGCATGCTTGTGCCGATTAGAAGAAGCAATACCGCAAAAGCGGATTCTCCAACACGCCAGGTTTCGCGTCTGAACATCTTGGCCGCGTCAAACCTTCCCTTTTCAGAGCTTTCAGAACGGGTCGCTTCCGTCCTCTCAATGGGATACAGAAGGAAAAGCTGCAGGAGATAGAAAACGGAGACACATACGTAGAGGGCGCTCCAAGATACTTGGGCAATGAAAGATCCGAGCACAATTGCCATTCCCGTAGCGATTGATTGCGCGGCAAGCAGCCGAGCATTGATGGTGAGGAAGCGCTCTCCTTGACCGGCATTCCGGGCAATTTCATATAAAAGTGCTTGTTCGGACCCCGATTGAAGGGAGTAGGCGAGTGCCTCAACAAGGGAAAGCACGACAAGAAAGGGACCTGAGAGCAACAGCATGCCAGCCGTATGGAAGAAAAGCAGCAGCACGCCCACTTGAATCGAAAACTTCTTTCCAAAGAAATCGCCTATCAGCCCTGTTGGCAGCTCGAGGACGACCGTTGCAATGTTAAACAGGGCTTGATAAAGCGCGATTTCCGTGACAGACATTCCTTTCTCCGCAAGGAAAAGTAGAAACACTCCCCGATTTAAAACAAATCCCGCGAGAACGAAAAAGACGGAATAGATGTGCAGTTGCGTAGCGGCATTCTTATTCATTTAGCACTTCCATCAACTAATTTTGTCGGGCCGCTCGCTACTGACTCGAAGCCTGAAGTGTTCACAGTTTCCGATGAAGAGCTACCTTGCCTTTTTGCGGCCTGGGCACGCTTCTCGTACTTATTGCCGTTGAGCCTGTTGCGGCTGGAGCGCTTGCCCGTGGCGTTTTCGATATCCTGCATGATGGACCCCGCTAGGGCGTCAAAAAGCTCCTCCGGCGTCACCCCAAGCGTTTTGGTGAGCTGCATATGGCTCCTTATTCGTTTGAACCGTTCGAGCTATTGTACCGTCCCAGACTCTCCCATGCGTTGCGGTGCTATTTGGACGATTGAGGGCTTTATCCGGGGCGGCCGCGTGGGTTTGCCCAAAGTAGCTAAAAAAGCCCCGTCCCAAAAAGACTGCGGTGGAATCGATAGGGATTCCACCGCAGGTTGTTGAGGGCTAGAGGCTGTAGGTGACCACCTGAGGCTCGCACGGGTTGGCGAGGTCGACTTGCTCCACGCGGACGAACTTGACGGTCACGGCCTCAAAGCCCGCTTTGTGCAAAACATCAGCGTAGACGCGCGCCTGCAGGGCGTGCCTCTCCTGCAGCTGTTCCGGCGTCTCGTCCGGCGTGCCGCCCGTCTTGTAGTCGATGACCAGCGCGCATGACGAATCCGCCGGGTTCGTCGCCAAAGCATCGATGGCGCCCTCGGCATATGCACCGTAGCGGGCAATGTCCTTGTCCTCACAGCCCAGCGAAAAGAACGGCACCTCGGCGCGAACGCACGGCCACGCGAGCAGGTCGGCACGAACAGCCGACTTGAGCCAGCGGTCCAGGGCAACGTCGAAGCGTTCGCGCTGCTCCGGCGTCAGGCGCCACAAGCGTGCCAGCGCATCGGCGCGCGCAGCGGGCAACGCGTCGGCACCCATCTCGATCAGCCACTGGCAGGCAGCATGGAACGCCGAGCCCAGCGCCATGGGGTTGCCGGCGGGCTCAACGGCGGCCACGTCTGCATCCGTCATCTCGGAACCATCCGACTCCGCATCATCGCCAGCCTCGTCCATGGGCACATGCGCCTCGGCGGCACGGTCCTCGGACTCGGCATGCAGCGCCGCGGCAATTGACGAGTAGCTGTACGAATCGCGCTCCGGATACGGACAGGTGCCCATGCGCACGCCCACTGCCTGGGGATACACAAGCTCAAACGCATCGGGCTCGGGGTCGGCAGGACCGGGAACGGCGGCGCGGGCATCTGCACCGGCACCCTCCGGCTCCGCATCGCCGCGGACAAGCCTGCCCTCGGCATCCAGCGAAGCGTTGGCCTCAAACGCCTGCTCGCCAAAGGAAAAGTCCGCCAGCGAGATGAGCTCGTAGTCGCCCGGCTGGGAGTTGTCGAACACCAGGTGGTCGGCATCGAGCTGCGGCATGTCCAGACTGTCGGTCGGCAGGATGCGGCGCAGCACGTCGTAGGTCAGATCCATCTCGACATCGAAGGTCGGCGCACACAGCTTGCCGCGGCTCACGCCGGCATCCATCGCCAGAATGACCAACTCGCGCGCTCGCGTCATGGCGACGTAGAGCAAGCGGGCCCGCTCCTCGAGCGAGAGCCGCAGGTCATCGTTGCGCAGGCGAACGAATGCCTCGGCGGGAGAACCCGTCGCACAGACGTCCTCCATGAGCTCCGGCGGCAGCCACAGCGACGTGCCCTTGCCCTTAAACGCATGCTCAAACTGCTTTTTGACGTCGTCGCCCTTCACAAAGGTTCCGTCGGCGAGCTTAACGCCGTCGAAGCGTGCCGGCAGCGCCACGACCTGCGCCCCGCCGTCGACGCGACCCATCTGTGCCGCACCGGACGATTTGCGCACGCCAAAACACTCGGCGACCGCCACGACCGGATATTCCAGACCCTTGGAGGCGTGCACCGTCATGATGCGTACCGCGCCGTCGCCCTCCTCGTTGAGGGCACCCGGGGCTTCCTTGCCAGCCAAAAAGCGGTCGAAGGCCAGCGCGATGGAACGCGGCGAGTTGCCGAACTCGGCCTCCGCCTCGGCCACGGCGTCGAGCGCCTTGAGCACGTTGGCGGCAATGGCCTTGCCCTCGGGGCCGCGCTTCGCCAGTCGCACGAACCAGCCGGAAGCATTGACCACGTCGCGCGCGATGTTGGCGAACGAATCGCGGCCCACGCGACGGAGCGCATACCGCAGCACCTCGCGGGCGCGCGTCACGAGCGGCAAGTCTTGCAAACCCGGCACATCGGAATCGCTCATGATGCCCACGTCGATGTTGCGGCGCGAGGTTTCCCCCGTCTGGTCGTCCAGCTTGGTCGCCAGCGCCAGGAATTCCTGAGCGCCGAGCGCAAACATCGGTGAGGCCAGCAGCGGCATAAGACCCTGCGCCGTATCGGCCGGGTTAGCAAGCGCGCACACCAGGGCACGAACCGTTTGGACCTCGGCAGCCTGGGCAAAGACCGAACCGCCTGCGATCACGCAGTCGAGCCCCTGGTCGCGGAAGGCCTGGGCGTAGACGTCGGCGTTGGTCATGCGGCCCAGCAGCAGCACCATGCCGCCCTGGGGCTGGCCCGCTTTAACGAGCGCTTGGAACCGCTCCGCAATCGCACGAGCTTTCGCCTGCGTTCGCTCCTGGGTGCTGCCGCCGGCAACGAGCAGCGCCTGGCGGCGCGAAGCCTTTGCCTTGAGCTTGTCCTCGCGATCGTCACTCGGCTCAAGATCCAAGAACCCCTGCATCAAACCACCGGTATCGCCGTCAAAGACGCGTGCCACATAGCGCAGCACCTCGTCGTGGCTGCGGAAGTTGCGCACGAGCTTGACGAGCTCGCCGGCAGGGGCATCGGATGCGACGGAGGTCTCGGGCGCAGCAGAGGAGCCCACCTTGCGTTCCTGGCGACGGAACACCTCGACCTCTGCCCCACGAAAGCGATAGATGGACTGCTGCGCATCGCCCACGGTGCACAGCGCGCGCTCCCCCGCACCCGTCAGGTAACGGATCAAATCGACCTGCATCTGGTCGGTATCCTGGAACTCGTCGATCATGACCATCTTAAAGCGTCCCTCATAGGCCGCTCGAATGGCCGGGTAGTCGCGCAGCGCCTCGTATGCCATGCGGAGCAGGTCGTTATTATCGAGGGCGGACTGGGCAGCCTTCAGCGCGCGATACTCTGCCTCCACGGAACGGGCCAGGTCCACCAGCACATCGAGCGCCGGACCACCGCAGGCGAGCACGATATTGATAAACGTATCGGCGGCCTCGGCCTTGAGCAGCTCGATCCGCTCCTTAGGGAATGCCTTGCTCGCGCGCGGCATGGTACACGACATCATGAGTCGCGCCGCATCGACCATGGTCTTGCTGCTCGCCTCGAACGCATCGATGGCATCGAGCGCCGTCTGTGCCTTCTCGGTCGCGGCCTTACTCGCGCCCAACGCCGCGCGATAGGCATCGGCTAGCGCCGAGGTGTCGGCCTGGCCGCGTGCCACGCGCACATCGTCCATGCCGCCCGGCAGCTGGCTCGATAGCTCCAACAGATCGCGCACCAGGCCTTTGACGGTCGTGCCGGCGCCAAAGGGACCGCCCTCGCCCGCCATGGGATACCAGGCGTAGAGGGCCTTGAGCGATGCCGCGAGCTCGGGGGCGGCATCGGGCGCCGTCGCGCGACCCAACACATGCTCAACAGCCTGATCCATGAGATCGTCGGTATCGGTGAGCACCGTAAACTCGGGATCGATGCCCAGCTCCAACGCGTGTGCGCGCAGGATACGAGAGCACATGCCGTGAATGGTCGAGATCCACGCATCGTCGACGGTCAGGGCCTCCTCGTCCATGCCCTCGTCGATGAGCGCGCGGCGCACGCGGTCACGGATCTCGGCCGCGGCATCTTTGGTAAAGGTAATGGCGAGCACCTGATCCAGATGCTCAACGAACGGACCGGATTCGGGCGAGAGCGCGTAGACGATGCGGCGCGTGAGGGTAAAGGTCTTGCCCGAGCCGGCACCTGCCGAGACAAACAGCGGGCGGTCGAGCGTTTTGACGACTTGCAGTTGTTGCGGCATCAAAGTCGAAAGATCCATGGTCTACACGTCCCTCCTTACAAACGTTCCTTCGTGGTTATACGAGCAGCGCGCATGCGCGGCCTGAGCCGACGTCGGGTCGACGGCGGCAACGTTGCCTGCCTCGAGCTCGCGCAGACGCTCGGCAATGCCGGTCTCCACTCGATCGAGCAGCGCATCGAAGTCCATGCTGCCGCCCTCGCCGGGAAAGCCCTTCTTAAGCCCCGGGATGCGGCCGTCACCACGCTCTTCCTCAAGCAACTCGGCGCTCGCCGCACCGCGCAGCGCGGGCTTGCCACCCTTGGTCGAAAAATAGAGCGCCGCGCGGGTGTCCAGATCCAGCGCCCGGCGCATAGCCTGCGCATAGATAAGCGTCTGGGTATGGGGCGGCAGCCAGCGCGGGTCGTCGATGGGGGCCTCGCCCGATTCCTCGTCGCGCACCGTGGGGTCGGCGAGCTTAAACTCCTCGACACCCGAACGATGCTTGTAGTCGATTACCACGGCGCGATTCTCGGCATCCACATCCACGCGGTCGATGCGCCCGCCGAGCGGCCAACCGGCATACTCGACCTGGAGCTCGTTGAACGCAAACTCCAGGTAGCGCGGAGCAAAGGGGGTGAGCGCCTCGGACTCGTAGGCAAGCACGCCCTCCAGCTGCGGCAAGATCTCGGCCACCTGGCGCTCCTCCACCGGGGAGAGCGGCACCAGCGGGCCTTCGGTACCGCGCTTACCCGCATGCTCGGCCAGGGTCTCGGCAAAGACCTCGCGCAACAGCTCCTGCGCGCGCGGCAGATTCATGGGTGTCACGCGCTCCATGCCCTCCTGGGGCAGACGGGCATGCAAGTGTTCCAGCACGTCGTGGACAAAGTTGCCCTTCTCCATATTGCCAAAGCCAGCGTCGATCGATTGGGGCTTCACGCGGTACGAGACGAACCAGCACAGCGGGCAGGTGGAATAGGCCTCGATCTGCGAGGCGGACGTCAGGCGCGGCACGAGCGGCGCGCCCTCGCCCTCGCCATCGCGACGGCGCAGGACCAAATACGGCACGGCCTCGGCACTCAGATGCTGAGGGGCTTCACAGGTCACGCGCTCGCGCTTGAGACCTTCGCCTGCCGCGGGATCGAAGTCCCTTACGATATCGCCCTCACCCACGCACTTCGCCTTGTCGGCGTCAGCGGCCTTAGCGTCACCAGTGGCCTTAGCATCGTCAGCGGCCTTAGCATCGTCAGCGGCCCTAGCATCGTCAGCGGCCTTGTCGGCGTCAGCGGCCTCGGCATGCGCCCGCAACTCGGTCCACACGGCCGCCGGATAGCACTCGCGCGCCTGACGATCGTGGGTCACACGGGCGAGCGTAACCGGACCGCGCGCGGCCTGCATCGCGCGGCCAAAGCGTGCGCGCAGCAAGGCCGCAGGCTCAAGCGTCACGCCCTCGCGACCGAGGCTCGCCGTCAGCGTGGTCAGCGGCCCCTCTTCGTGTGAGAGCGGATAGCTGTCCAGATCGACATCGGCAAACAGCACGGCATCGTAGCTGCCGGGGCGCAGAGCCGCCGCATCGGCAAGCGAAGCAAAGCGAACCTGGGCACGTGGCGCACGGTCAACCTCGTAGGTCTCGTAATCGTAGGCGGTGCTACGCTTGTCCACCTTGGTGCGAATGCCATCGAGCACGGGCACGGTCGCGGCCTGCGACACGTCGAGCGCGCGAGCATCGTTCATAAGGATGTCGATCGCGTGGCGCAGCAGGGCCACCTCCGCCTGGCGACGGGCCTGACCGTCGAGACCACCAAGCGCGCGATCGGGCAGTACCTCGGCAACGGCAAGCATGGCCTTGAGCGCCGTCACGGGCTTGTCGCGCCACAGCGCCTGGAACACGTCCGAGACCACGCACGGCACGTTCTTAAACCAGTTCTCGTCGCTCGCCGCTTTACGCGCGCCCCTCACCTGGCCCTGCACGCTCTGCAGCAGGCTCTTGACGCCCGCAGTGGTCTTGCTGCGCGACAGTCGCATATTCTTGTCGAACGTGCGCGCGCTGGCGGCGTCGGCACCCGAAAGCGGGCTGTAAATCCAGTCGGTAAGCTCCGGAGCGGGCCACCACTCAGTCTTAGAAGCTGCCCCTTCGTCGGCGGCCTTCATACGCTCGATCAGGTTGGCGAGCGCCGTGAACTGCCTGCCCGCAATGGATTGGGAAAACGCCGTGAACTCGGCCGTCTCGGCAGCAACGTGGCGCGCCGCCAAACGAGCGGCAAGCTCGCCGAACAGCTGGGGTGCCCGGGCAGAAACAACGAGCACGCGTACGGGGTCGGCGGGTGTTGCAGCAGCTTTATCGTCCTTGGACTCCTTGTGCGCTTTCACCAACTTATCGATGACGCCCGCATAAGCATGGGCACGGGCATGGGGGCCGGCGACCTCAATAAAGGCAGGCTGAGCAGCGGACTTGAAGGCAGTCTGGGGCGCGGCGGCGCCCTCCCCCAGCGGCGCGATCTCAAACAGCACACCGCGGACATCAAATGCCGCGGCAAGCTCCTCGCGCATCGCCGCTTGCTCGCGGGCAAGCAGCACGACAACCTCTCCCCCGTTGTTTGCCACGGCGGACAGCAGCTCGAGCAGGCTATACGTAAATGACGTGACGCCGCGCACGCAAACGGCGCGGGCGCACCCCGGCAGGTTGTCGGCCAAAGCGCCGGCCATAATGTCAGCCGCCTCGCAGGGCTCGACCATGTCTCGACGGTCCAAGCCGCTCGCATAGGCGCACAAAAGTTCAAACACGCGAGCCTCGGCGTCGCTTCTGGGCTTGGGCTTGCAAACGTTGTCGCAGCAACGCTCGGTGCCTGTCCCTGCCACACCCGGCAGCACATCGCGAGCCATACGCGCGAGCATACGCACCGTGCCCTGGCTGCGCGAAAGCGGCTGCAGGTCGGCGTCGTCGAGGCGCGCTACCATGTCCGAAAACAGCATCCGGCGCTGCAGGTTGTCGACGAAACCGCGCCCGTCGCCCAAAAGCTCCCAAAGCGAGCGAAGCCACGATGTAGGCGTCTTGTAGTCAATACCCAGCGAAACGCCGGCTTCCGCCGCATCATGACGGCACAGGTCGAGCTCGGCAAACGTTGGCGCCAGCAGCACGGCACGCCCGTGGCGGGCAATAAGGTCGGCAAGCAGCGCCGCCTCGGCATCGCTCAAATCCGCGCCGGCGTTGGTGGTATAGATTCGAACAGGCATGGTCCTCCACTCAAACCGTTCGCAATATTCAATGCTTCCATCCTACCCGCCCGCGCGGACAGATTTGCCCCACGCCAACAGATTTGACCCCTTGGAGACGGAGGAAAATGGATCACCGAGGAGGTCAGTCTAGCCCAGTGATCCGTTTTCCTCCGTCTCCAAGGGATCAAAAAACCGCCCCCGGAGGGACGGTTCTTCGTAATTCATTGTTGTCGCTGGCCTACTCGCCATCCTCCAGCTTGATGAGGATCTTGCGATAGCCGCCGTACTCGCCGTTCAGCGCCTTTGAAACGCGGCTCACCGTAGTGGACGAAGCGCCGGTGCGGGCCTGAACCTCAACATAAGGCTCGCCCTCATCCAGATAACGCGCAACCTGCAGACGTTGCGAAAGATCGCAGATCTCGCGCGGCGTGCAGATATCGGTCAAAAACGCCTGGATATCCTTCTCGTCATCCAAAAGACTAAATGCGTGGACCAGCTGCTTGACATCAGGCTTGTCAAACATGTTCTCGATATTCATCGATCACCGCCAAACCCGCCATAAGGCATCGAAGTTGATACTGACATCGGGCATCGTTCGCCCGTTCTATGCAATAGGGCAACGCCTGTGGCTTTTGCCCGTAGCAGTGTAGCACACCACCAAACTAAAGCGACAAGACTCTCTGCCAGCGGCGCGTTTTTCAGGACGAACGCCGTTTTGAAACCGAATGCGCACGTAAGCTCCACGAATATCTGAGACAATGGGCGGCCGAACAAGGCGGCACACCCGAGCGGCCGTCCAAGCCGCCGCAGCAAACCGCTTCACGCGACACCGACGCACCCTGCGCAAGAAAGGATTCACACCATGCGCTTTATGCTTAACTGGCTCTTTACCTCGATCGCCATCGCGATTGCCACGTTCCTCGTCCCCGGCATCCAGCCCTTCGGTTTTGCCGAGGCCTGGGTCTGTTTCGCCTTCGTGGGACTGTTCCTGAACATCGTCGATTCGCTCGTCAAGCCGTTTCTGACGGTTATCTCGCTGCCGCTCACGATCATTACGCTGGGTATTTTTCAGCTCGTAGTCAACAGCTTTATGCTCGAGCTGGCCAGCTATCTGTCGGTCAATCTGCTGGGCGCGGGTATCTCCATCGCCAGCTTTGGATCGGCCTTTATGGGCAGCATCCTGGTGTCCATCATGCGCAGCATCCTCGACAGCATCGCCGAGGGCTAAAACGGCCATTCCGGCCGCGCCCGTCTCAACAGCCCAAAACGAAGGCCGCCCATCACAAAAATGGGCGGCCTTCTTATTTGCCAAGTCTCAAAGGGCGAGAGAATCTGCCATTTCCACCCCGTCCCCAAATGGCAGGTGTGGGTTAGATGACGTAATCGTAGCCTTCGTTGGGAGCGACAAGTTGATCGAGCGTCACACCGTCGAGGTAGTCGTTGATAAGCTTGTCCAGGTTCTTCCACACGTCGAGCGTGGGGCACTCGTCAGAGCGCGAACAACCCTTGCAGTCGCCATCCAGGCAGGCGACCGGCGCCAGGCTGCCCTCGGTCAGGCGCAAGATCTCGCCCACCGTGTACTGCTCGGGCGGGCGCGTGAGCACATAGCCGCCGCCCTTGCCGCGCATGCCCGAGAGCATGTTGGCGCGCACGAGCGTAGCCAGAATATTCTCGAGGTACTTCTCCGAAATACCCTGACGCGCCGCAATCTCTTTAAGCGGGATACGGCCTGTCGCCTGGTGCTCGGCCAGGTCGACCATAACGCGCAGGGCATATCTGCCCTTTGTGGAAACCAACATATATATAGCTGCCTTTCGGTCTTTTAATTCGTAGAAATTCTAGCCGAAAAATTGGTTTTGAAAATACCTATTCCCGTCAAGATGGTTAATCGACTCGTAATAATCTTCTATTTCCTATTGCGTTACTAGGCTTTACTGTCTACTATGCTTGGCAACAGCAAAACGAACAACCTATAAGGTTTGTGGGTTTCGCTGCCACACACACCGTAAAACCACACGGTATCCAGTCATTTGAACACTTTGGAGGTTCATCATGAGCAATGTTTACACGTCCATCGATCAGCTTATCGGCCACACTCCGCTTCTGGAGCTCACTCACTTTGAGGCCGATGAGGACCTCAAGGCCCGCGTGCTCGTCAAGCTGGAATACTTCAACCCCGCCGGCTCCGTCAAAGACCGCGTCGCCAAGAACATGATCGACGAGGCCGAGAAGGCCGGCAAGCTCGTGCGCGGCGGCGACTACACCATCATCGAGCCCACGAGCGGCAACACCGGCGTCGGCATCGCCTCGGTGGCGGCGGCTCGCGGCTACAAGGTGATCATCACCATGCCCGAGACCATGTCCGTCGAGCGCCGCAAACTTATGCAGGCATACGGCGCACAGCTCGTGCTCACCGACGGCTCCAAGGGCATGAAGGGCGCCATCGCCAAGGCCGAGGAACTGCAGAAGGAGACGCCCAACAGCATTATCGCCGGCCAGTTTGTAAACCCCGCCAACCCCGCCATCCACAAGGCCACGACCGGCCCCGAGATCTGGGATGACACCGACGGCAAGGTCGACATCTTCGTCGCCGGCGTCGGCACCGGTGGCACCGTGACCGGTGTGGGCGAGTTCCTCAAGGAACAGAACCCCGAGATTCAGGTCGTCGCCGTCGAGCCCGCCACCTCCCCGGTGCTCTCCAAGGGCCAGGCCGGCCCGCACAAGATCCAGGGTATCGGCGCCGGCTTTGTGCCCGACGTCCTCGACACCCAGGTCTACGACGAGATCATCCCCGTCGAGAACGAGGACGCCTTTGCCACCGGCCGCGCCGTGGGCCACAAGGAGGGCGTGCTCGTGGGCATTTCGTCCGGTGCCGCCGTGTGGGCCGCACTGCAGCTGGCCAAGCGCCCCGAGAACGAGGGCAAGACCATCGTGGCCCTGCTTGCCGACACCGGCGAGCGCTACCTGTCCACGGCACTGTTCCAGGACTAGAGCTTCTCGTTCTTAAAACGAGTCCAAGGCACGCCGGTCTTCCCTCGCTTCTGGCAGCCTGAGCTCATCCCAACAGGGTGTCCCACAGGACGCCCGAACTTGCTACAATGTCTGCGGCGCGGAACCAGCCTCCCGCGCCGCTTTTCTTTTTTGGCCACATGCCACCAAGGAGAACCTCCCCATGCACAATAAGCGCGTGCTCGTCGCCATGAGCGGCGGCGTCGATTCCAGCGTGACCGCGTACCTGCTCAAAAGCCAGGGCTACGAATGCGTCGGCGCCACCATGCGTCTCACCTGCCCCGCGCCCGACCCCGCAACAGGTATGAGCAAAGTCGATCGCGACATCGCCGACGCGAAGGCCGTCGCCGAGCGCCTAGGCATTCCGCACCATGTGCTCGACTTGCAGCAGACCTTCGACCGCAACGTGATCGAGCGCTTTGTGAACGCCTATCAGGAGGGGCTGACGCCCAATCCGTGCATTATCTGCAACCGCCACATTAAGTTTGGCGCGCTGCTCGATGCGGCGCTGGATATGGGCTGCGACTACATCGCAACGGGACATTACGCCAAAACAAGCCAGGCGGCAGACGGCACCTGGCAGCTACATCGCGGCGAAGATCCCAAAAAGGACCAGAGCTACTTTTTGTATTCGCTTACGCAGGAACGCCTGGCACACACGGTCTTTCCGCTGGCAGGCCTAGACAAAGAGCGCGACGTGCGCCGCATAGCCGCCGAGCAGGGCTTTACCAACGCCCAGAAGGCCGAAAGCGAGGACATCTGCTTTATTCCAGACGGTGACTACGCGGGCTACATCGAGCGTCGGTGCGGACATCCCGCTACACCGGGCGATATCGTATGGCGCGACGGCAGCGTGGTCGGACGCCACAACGGCGCGCTGCGCTATACCATCGGCCAGCGCAAGGGCCTGGGCGTCGCGATGGCACATCCCGTGTACGTAACGGGCGTCGACGCCGCCAGCAACATTGTGCATCTGGGCGAAGCCGAAGATCTGACCGCCGCGGCGCTCACGGCCAACGACTGGATCTGGAGCGTGCCGGCAGAGCGCATAGAGGCCGAGCTCAATGCCGGCGGCATTCGCGTGGGCGCCAAGTACCGCTACCGTCAAAAGGACCAGGCGGCGACCCTTACACGTGGCGCCGACGGACAAATGCTGCTAACTTTTGACGAGCCGCAGCGCGCCATCGCCCCCGGCCAGGCCGTTGTAGTCTATCGCGGCGACATCGTCCTGGGCGGCGGCACCGTTACGGCAGCTATCAAATAGCCGCGGGATTATCGCTGCACGTGTCGAAGTACCTCAACAGCGGCACCAACCTCGATTACGCGACGCTCAAGGCCGCGGCGAATGGCCTCGAGTCGACCCTCCGCCGTCGCCCATTCGCTCTGCGAAAGAATCTCGATCGCTTCGTCAACAAATCCGTAAAGCCGCGATGAATCGAACCAATCGAGCGAGTCCGCAAGCGCCAGCTGGACGGAAGGGTCGGGCCCAAACGGCTTAGCGGAAAACCCAAACTCCCCAGCTGCGAGCACGGCAGTTGGTACGTTGTACCACAGGCAGTTGCCGCTATCGAACAACGGAGCAGGTTTTATCTCCAGGGTGTCGACATTGCGGATGATGCCGAAGTTTCGCCAATGGCGGTCGCTGTTGGCCAAAAGGGCATCGCAAACGATCATCTGCGACATAGACCTTCTCACGGCAGCCTCGTCTGCTCCATGCTTACCAAGAAAGCGGCAGTACCGGTCGTACGTCGAACTTCCTCGCTGGCCACCAAGGGCGTTCTTAACGTAAACAGCCGGAACATATTCCTCGCGGCCGTCAAGAAAGTCGTCGCACAGACACACAGGGCCATCGAACATGCGCTCAACCGTGTAAGGAACAAACTCCCCCTTGGAAAGCAAGCGGCGATGCAGAGCCGTTGCAACCGCCTCGTTAAAGGGCCGTTGGTCGTCCATGCCGCACCCCTTGACCAGAACGCGAACACCGTTGCGAATCATCCACGATTTAGGAAGCTCGCCCTCGGATGTGTTGTCGGGATTTTTAAGACCGATGCCCTCCAGCCAACCCGAACGCCCCTCGGGCGCCGATCGCTCAAAATCATTCTCGAAGTAATTGAGGTTTCGCCATTCGAGCCCGTCGCATTCTGCCGGCCGCAGCCAATAGCAATCCGAAAGCGAGAGGCCCAGGCACTGAACCGGTGCCTCAACGCCGTTGACAATTCCCAGCTCGCGGTAGCGCGAGATAAGCCCGGGGCGAACATCGGGCACCGACCGATGGCTCCACCACACGTTGAGCTCCCGTTTATTCACCGTAGGAGAAGAACTCGAGCACGTGCCAAACGGCATCCTCTGCGCATCGAGTACCTCGGCGATTTCGAAGGGAAACTCACGTGTCGGATCAAATGAGACATGCGCGACCTCATGGTCGGCCGACATCAGCGTAAACTTGCGCCCCACATCGGCCGCAGGACGGCGTCCACGTTTGCGGACCTTTTGATAAGCGAGCGCAGAATCATACTCAACCATCTTCCGTCCGCCCACAATATCGCACGCGAGCGTTCCCGATGCGGCAAGTTGCGATATGCGGGCTTTCGTAACGCCCAACAGGCGGGCGGCATCACCCATAGATAAGTACTCAGATGTATTCATATGCCGCATCACCTCGTTAAGTAATTTACGCGTTTAGTTAACATATTACATACATCATAATACTAAACGACCTAAGGCGAAAAAAGGCCCGAGAAATCGGGCCTTAGCGATTGGTCAGCCGAGTCGCAAACTACTTCCCTAGCGCTGGACGTAGGCGCGAACGAGCTCGTAGGTGTTGCGCACACCGTCGATGTGGCTGCGCTCGTAGTTGTGGCTCGCATACACGCCTGGGCCGATCAGGCCATGGCGAATGTCATAGCCGGCCGAAAGCGTGGCCTCGACGTCGGAACCGTAATGCGGGTACACGTCGATGGCGTAATCGAGCTTAAGCTCGCGCGCGATATTGGACAGCGTGGTCACCAGATCGTAGTTGTAGGGGCCACCCGAATCCTTGGCGCAGATCGACACCATGCGCTCGGTGCAGCCCAGGTCGTCACCCACGCAGCCCATGTCAACGCTGATCATCTCGCGCGTGTCGGCCGGCACGAAAGCGCCGCCGTGGCCGACCTCCTCGTACACGGTAAAGAGCAGGGACACCTTGCGCGAAAGCGACACCTCGCCGTCAGCAACGGCGCGGGCCAGACCCAGCAGAATCGCCGCCGACAGCTTGTCATCCAGAAAGCGGCTCTTAATGTAGCCGCTCTCCGTCACCGTGGTGCGCGGATCCATGGCGATGATATCGCCCGTCTGAATACCCAGCTCGAGCACATCATCCTTGCTATCAACGTTCTCGTCGAGCAGGATTTCCATGTTCTTCTCGATGGTCTTGACCGGTTCATCGGCCACGTGCGCCGAAGGCTCGGTATTGAGGACCACGCCCGTATACACATTGCCGTCACGCGTGTAGACGGTGCAGTTCTCGCCATCGGCCGTAGACCACTGATGCCCGCCGAGCGTCGTGGGACGCAAGCGACCATTGTCCTTAATGGAGCGCACCATGGCGCCCAGGGTATCGACATGGCTCGCCAGTACGAGCGGCTCACCCTCGCCACCAAGCTCAACCAACACGTTGCCCTTATTGGAACGCTCGGGCCCAAACCCCATCTCGTGCAACGTTTCCATCAGATAATCAGTCGCCGCACGGGTATAGCCCGTAGGCGAAGCAATAGAAGTCAGCGCCTTCAACTGGTCAGTAATATAGGAGAGCGTAGAATCCATCTTGGACACCAAAGTCACCCTTTCATATCGAATTAAACCCACAGCAACAATACCACCGCGAAGCATCTTTTTACCTAGCGAGATGACCCATCGAGCTCCCCAGAACTGCGCCCACCACGATAAGCAGATACAAGGCGCCATCCAACAATGCGCCCCTCACATCCCGCCTTTCCGGCACCCCGGCATCTGAGAAAAGAACGCAGGCGATCCCGGGCTTCCCTCCGGGCGCATTCCGCAGGACGTAAAAGGCCCCGCCGCGCAACGCGCGCAGCGGGGCCTTTTACATGTCCGAGGACGCGCCCGGAGGGAAGCCCGGGACCGCCGACGGGAGTAATTTACTCAGCCGGGCAGATCTTCTTGAAGAGCTCGATGACGTCGTCGAGCGTCGCCTCGCGCGGGTTACCCGGGAAGCAGGCGTCAGCCATGGCGTCCTTGGCCAGGACCTCGATCTCGTCAGCCTTCATGGCCTCGCAGACGTGCGGGATGTTCACGTCGGCAGAGAGCTGCTTGACGGCGGCGATGGCGGCGTCGGCGGCCTCGTCGGTGCTCATGCCCGTGGTGTCAACGCCCATGGCGACGGCAACCTTGGCCAGACGCTCGGCGCAAACCGGCTTGTTGAACTCCATGGCGATCGGCAGCAGCATGGCGCAAGCGACGCCGTGCGGGGTGTCGTAGTGAGCGGACAGGGTGTGAGCCATGGCGTGGTCAATGCCCAGGCCGACATTGGAGAAGCCCATGCCGGCGACATACTGGCCAAGAGCCATGCCCTCGCGGCCGGAGCCGGGCTGGCCGGACTTGGCCTCGGCGACGGAGTCGCGCAGGTTCTCGCTGATCAGCTTAATGGCCTCAAAGTGGAACATGTCGGAGAGCTCCCAGGCACCCTTGGTGGTGTAGCCCTCGATGGCGTGGGTCAGAGCGTCCATGCCAGTGGAAGCGGTAAGGCCGGCGGGCATGGAAGCCATCATGTCGGGGTCGACGACGGCGACCTCGGGGGCGTCGTTGGTGTCGACGCACACGAACTTGCGGACCTTCTCGGGGTCGGTGATGACGTAGTTGATGGTCACCTCGGCAGCGGTACCGGCGGTCGTCGGCACAGCGATGGTGAACACGGCGTGATTCTTAGTCGGAGCAACGCCCTCGAGGCTGCGGACATCGGCGAACTCAGGGTTGTTGATGATGATGCCGATGGCCTTGGCGGTATCCATGGAGGAACCGCCGCCGATGGTCACGATAGCGTCAGCCTCGGCGGCCTTGAAGGCCTCGACGCCGTCCTTGACGTTCTGGATAGTGGGGTTGGGCTTGATCTCGGAGTAGAGGCTCCAAGCGATGCCGGCGGCGTCGAGCTCGTCGGTCACCTTAGCGGTAACGCCAAACTTAACCAGATCGGGGTCGGAGCAGACGAAGATCTTCTTGTAGCCGCGACGCTGGAGCTCACCGGGGATCTCCTTGATGGCGCCGGAACCATGATAAGAAATGGTGTTGAGAACGAAACGATTAGCCATTGATAGCCTCCCATCGTGTGCGGGGCACCCATTACGCCCCACGCTATGAGTCCCATCCTAACGCTTTTGTAACGAAAAACACGTGAGAACGTCAAATTGTTAAAGCGTTTCAACAAGAGATGAAAAAATAATGCGGCAAAGGGACGGCCCCTCTGCCGCATTCGGTTACTTGCGACAGCCCTCTTTCCAAGCCTCGGCCGCAACCTTCCAGCGTAAGCGCAAGTCGCGCTCGCGGTCGATGAACATGATGGCAAACGCGACAAACAGCAGCAAGCTCGCCACGACGATGGCGTGCAGGCCCATGCGCTCAATGCACCAGTTGCCCAACACGGCGCCAAACACAAAGGTAAAGATCACGCCAAAGTACAGCAGGCCGTTTTCCAAAAAGCCGCGCCTGTGGGTGATGATGTAATCATCCACGTTTTGTAGCGCGTTGCGCAAGTTGCCGATGCACATGGTCGTAGCGATGCCGTGACCGTGGATCTTGCGGAAGCTCTCTACCTGCATACCGCAGGCAAACGAAGTGAGGCAGTTGGCGAGCAGGTTGTAACCGCCGCCCGGGATAAAGCTCACGCCCAGCAAGATAACGGCTTCAAAAAACACCGTCACCTGGCGCCAGTGAATCACACTGCCAAACCGCTCGTGAACCAGGTCGGCAAGCATAATACCCACAGCAAACGACACCACAGGGAAGAAGTAGCGCCCCGCCAGCGCCCAGTTGCCCTCCGAGATGCTCACGCCCACGAGCAGGATATTGCCCGTCTGCGCGTTTGCGAAAACATGATCGCGCCCAATGTACGAATAAACGTCCATAAAGCCACCGGCGAGCGCCAAGATGATGCCCAGCTCGATGGACTCCGATATCTGTTTGGCACGCTGCATCGTCGTGCATCCTCCTTGTTGACGACTCTCTCGTGCGTTGGCGGAAACATAGCCGCCGTTCATACTGTAACCCATTGACAACATGGCATGCGCGCGAGACGGGCTCCCCAACGCGCAGATACACAGTCTGGAAACAAACGGCACCCGCATCGATACGCCGATCCGCCAACCCATGTACTCCACCAGTCTTTTTAGCCCCGTCCCAAAAAGACTGGTTACAATTACGTGCAGCATACAAACACCGGGAGGGATCGTGGCAAAAAAGCCTCAGCACGCTCAGAACAACCAGCGCAGTCAGCAGGGCAAACAGGGCCAGCAGCAAAAGCGCGGCGGTAAGGCGCAGGCCACGGTCGCCCGCACCAAGCATTCCCAAGCGACGCCCGCCCGCCCCTGGCGTCCGGGCCGCGATAAGTTCCTCCCCGTCAGTCGCGCCGACATGGATGCGCGCGGCTGGGACCAGTGCGACTTTGTCTACATCTGCGGTGACGCCTACGTGGACCATCCCAGCTTTGGCATGGCTATCATCAGCCGCGTCCTTGACGCGCACGGCTACAAGGTGGGTATCATCTGCCAGCCCGACTGGACCGATCCCGCCAGCATCACGGTGCTCGGCGAGCCGCGCCTGGGCTTTCTCGTCAGTGCCGGCAACATGGACTCCATGGTCAACCACTATTCGGTGACCAAGCACCGCCGCCACACCGACGCCTATACCCCCGGTGGCGAGGGGGGGCACCGCCCCAATCGTGCCGTCACGGTCTACGGCAACCTCATCCGCCAGACGTTCAAGGACGCCCCCATCATCATCGGCGGCATCGAGGCGAGTCTGCGCCGCCTGGCCCACTACGACTACTGGCAGGATAAGCTCAAGCGCTCGGTGCTGCTCGATTCGGGCGCCGACATCCTCATCTACGGCATGGGCGAGCACGCGATCGTCGAGATCGCCGATGCGCTCGACGCGGGCCTGCCCATCGATCAGATCACCTATATCAACGGCACCGTCTACCGCACCAGCTCGCTCGACGAGGTCTACGACTACGACCTGCTGCCCAGCTGGGACGACCTTGCCGCCGATAAGCTCAACTACGCGCGCAGCTTTAACGTGCAGCAGCAGAACATGGACCCCATCACCGGGCATCGCCTGGTAGAACCCTACCCCAACAGCGTCTATGTGGTGCAGAACCCGCCGTCCGCGACGCTTACCACCGACGAGATGGACGAGGTGGCCGAACTCCCCTACGCACGCGATTGGCATCCCGATTACGACGCAGCGGGCGGCGTGCCGGCTTTTGCCGAGATCAAGTTTTCAATCAGCTCCAACCGCGGGTGCTTTGGTGAGTGCTCGTTTTGCGCGCTGACCTTCCACCAAGGCCGCGTGCTGCAGATGCGCAGCCACGACTCGATCATGCGCGAGGCCGAGCTGCTCACACACGACCCCGAGTTTAAGGGCTACATCAACGATGTGGGCGGACCGACGGCCAACTTTAGCCGCCCGGCCTGCGACAAGCAGCTCAAACATGGCGTGTGCAAGAACAAGCGCTGCCTATGGCCGAGCGTGTGTAAGAACATGGTGGTCGACGAGAGCGGCTACACGCAGCTGCTGCGCGACCTGCGCCAGCTGCCGGGCGTCAAGAAGGTCTTCGTCCGCAGCGGCATCCGTTTTGACTACACCATGGCCGATGCCTCGGACGAGTTTTTGCGCGAGCTGCTGGAGCACCATGTCTCGGGCCAGCTACGCGTGGCGCCCGAGCATGTGAGCGACGCGGTGCTCTCCGTGATGGGCAAGCCGAGCCGCGCCGTCTACGACGCGTTCTGTCGCAAATTTGAGCGCTTGAACCGTGAATACGGACTCAAGCAGTACGTGGTTCCGTACCTGATCTCGAGCCACCCCGGCTCGACGATGAAGGAAGCGGTGGAGCTTGCCGAGGCTGTGCGCGACATGGGCTACATGCCCGAGCAGGTGCAGGACTTCTACCCCACCCCGTCCACCATGTCGACCTGCATGTACTACACCGGCGTGGACCCGCGCACCATGGAGCCGATCTATGTAGCGCGCGACCCGCACGAGAAGGCCATGCAGCGCGCGCTCATCCAGTATCGCAAGCCCGAGAACTACAAGCTCGTGCGCGAGGCGCTGGAAAAAGCCGGGCGTCGTGACCTGATCGGCTACACCAAGCATTGCCTGATCCGTCCCGTACCGCCGCGCCCGGGCGAGACGTCTGCTGGCGGTGGGCATGGCACCGGCAAGAAGGGCGGCAAGCCGCACGGTGACGCCGGCGCTGGCAAGGGGCCTAAGGGCAGCAAGGGTCACGGCGGCATGTCGCGCGCGCAGAACACCGCAGGCCGCAACCGCGCAGCTCAGGGGCGTCAGGGTGCCAACGGAGGCGGTCGCCGCAACTAGCGAAGTGGTGCACTCGCTGCGTCCATCCCACACGCTTGGCGCAGCGAGCGCATTGCCTCCACCAGGATCACGCCGGCGATCGCGACCGTGATTATCACGTCGAGCGGCGTGTTCACAAACCACAGCAGGCCCATGAGGTACGACCCGGCGTTAAAGGCAAAGTGCAGCAGAATCGTGTAGCGGAGCTTTCCGGTGGTCACGAGCACCCAGCCAAAGACCAGACCGGCGGCGCCGGCGTAGCAGCCCTGCACCCAGTTCATATGCATAAAGCCAAAGACCGCCGCCTGCAGCACAATCGCCGCGGCGATGCCTCGCTTGTCCGGCGCCGCCCAGGGCACCATGGCGCCGTCTTGCGCGTTCGCGCGGCGCCGGCGTTTCCAGAGCGGACGGCACTGCGGGTTAAACGCTCGGAGCGAAAACTCAAAAATGATACCGCGCACCAGCAGTTCCTCGCAAAACGGAGCGCCGAGCACCGTGGTCAGGACGGCCAGATAGCTCGTGTCGCCCATGCCCGTCTCCTCGACAAGCTCGCTGTAATCGGCCGCCGCCTCGGGCAACAGCGACAGCACGGCGTCGGTCACGTAGCCAACGACCACCTGCAGGGCAAGGCCGATCACGATAACGCAGGCGATGCGCCTCCATGCTTTGCCTGCTCCCCCGCCAAGCGGGCGCTCGCCCTGCCAGCGCACCATAAACGAGCGCGGCCACAGATAACGCCACCACAGCAGCGCCATCAAAAACGATACCGTCTGCGCGACGGCCTGAAGCAATTGAATGTCGAGGTCATCGATTGAAAAACCCATGAACACCGATGCGACGCCAAGGGCGGAGAACAAAACGACGCTCAGGGCTATATCGGCAGCGACGACGCCAAAACAGGCAAGCGCCCAAATCATCGCATTGAGCATGCCAACCTCCTCTCGACGGGTAGTCATATAAGAACGTCCCCAACGACTAGTCATTGGGGACGTTCTTCAACGACTAGTTGTTGGGGACAGTCTTTGCCGAAGGCCCCGTTGGGCGAGATGTCGAACGGAAAGGTGCCGCAACGATTGAACGCGGCGATAAACATGCGGATGGCGTTGGACGGCGTGGTGCCCACGAGCTGGGTTGCCGCCGCGAAGGCCGCCTTTTCCTCGGGCAAGACCTTCGCGACAACCGGGGTCATGTGTTCTGCCATGGCGCTTCCTTTTTGAAACGACGGTGGTGCGGATAGATGCGGGCCACGCGGCTGGGCGACGGGCCGTGAAGGCAACCCGATTGGCCCGCATCTGGAGTGTGTTTCTACGGCGTTGGTATCACTTGGTATTCCTAAGTATTACCCCGCAGATAGAATACCATACCCGACCCCATGGGGACGGAGAAAAAACGGATCATTTTGTTGCTGAGTAAGTATTTAGAGCGTGATGATATCCGAGATATTGAGGGCCTTAGCGTCAGCGGCATCGTGCGATGCAAGCAGCAGCATGCGACCGTCGAGCAAGTCGAGCACGACCTCGGCGCATGCGTCGCGCGCAGCGGTATCTAAACCGGTAAAGGGCTCGTCCAGAATCACCGCGTCGCCTGGGCACAGCAGGGCTCGAGCGATCTCGACGCGACGGCGCTGCCCGCCCGAAAGCTCGGCCACGCGAGCATGTACATCGACCCCCGGCACCAGCAGGCGCAACAGGGCCGCAGCACTCGAGGCGTCCACGCGTGCATCGGCGCACACTAGCACGTTATCCAGCGCCGCGGCGGACTCGACCAAGCGTGCATCCTGAAACACCATCGAGCACGGCGCGCACTCCCCCGCTGCCAACGAAAGCAGCGTCGACTTGCCCATGCCCGAAGCGCCCATCACACAGATACGCCCACCCGCGGGCAAGTTGAGCACCAGACCATCCAGCGCCGGCGCCCAGGGCGCGCGATCGCCCACGGCGAGCGCAAGCTCCGCTGAAGTGCCATCGCTCGCAGCCCCCGCACGCCCACGCAATCCATGCCCATGCGCCCGCACGGCCGCGCGCCACGCCACGGGCCCCGAAACCCGCAGCAGCCACACTAGCACGCGCTCACATGCCCACGATGCCGCCACGACCAACACGGTCCACGCCAGCAGATCAGCCGTCTCGATCAAAAGCTTCGCCTGATAGATGCGCTCACCCACGGTGCCCACCGCCATGCCGATGAGCTCGGCTGCCACGCCGGCCTTCCAGCTCATGCCAATCACGGCACGCGCACACGAAAGCACAAACGGCAGGACTTCGCGCCAGGTATGGGCGCAAAACAGTCGCCAGCCGCGCACGCCATGCAGACGGAACATCTGCTCCAGCGGTTTATTCACCTGTGCCAAGCCCTCGGCCAGCGAAAAATACACGCCCGGCAGCGCCATCAAAAAGACTGCCGCGATGCTCACGCGCGCCGACCCCAGCCAGATTAGCAACAGGACCACCACGCAGGCGACCGGTGTCGCCTTTACAAACGACAGCGCCAGAGCCACCAGGTGCGCAAACGCCCGCGAACGTGACGAAATCCCGGCAAGCACACCACCACACACCGCGGCAAGCGCCAGCCCGCCCAGTATCCGCGCGCCCGAGCCCGCCAAAATCGCCCAGGTACCGCCATCGCACACCAGGCGCAGAAGCGCCAAGGCAACAGCACCCGGCCCCGGCAAGATCAGCGGCTGCGCCACCAGCGACGCCGCAAAGATCCACACGGCAAGCCAAAAGGCGGCGACGGCACCCACTGCCGCCACCGCCTTCGCACGCTCAGTCATGTGTCGAGCAAACGCACGCACGGGCTACTCCATGTAGTAAAAATCGTCAGCCGGGAGCTTACCGCCCACGGCACTCGCGTCCGCATCGGCCAGCACCTGCAGGTACCCACCGAGCGCCGCCTTCATATCTTTCCCCGTCTGGCACACGAGCATGCACCCGGGAATCGCCTTCTCGGCGATCTTGGCGTTATCCACGATGCCGGCATCGACCACGGCCTGCGCCCAGTCTGCTGGCGCCGCATTGACAGCCTTAACGCTCGCCGCATGGCAGCTCAAGAACTCCGCCACGGCCTCGGGATGTTCCTCGGCAAACGCGCGGCGCACCACGGTCACACCCGTCAGTAAGCGCGAACCCGTGTCACCCGCCAGCTCATCCCACGCATCGGTCAGGCTTACCGGAGCCGACAGCTTGCCTTCGCTCTTTGCGATGGCAGCTGTCTTGAACGGCTCCGGCAGCACGCCCACGGCGGACGGGTCGGCAAGCAGGGCCGACAGCACCTCGGTGGGCTCGCTCTTAAACTCGAGCGTCACCTGTCTGGTCAGGCCCGCGCGCTCCAGCAGGTAGTTCATGACGTACTCCGGCGTGGTGCCTTTGCCCGTCATGTAGACGGTACGACCCGCCAGATCACCAAACGAAGTAACGTCCGCGTTACCCGTCACCACGTTCAGCACGCCCAGCGTGTTGATGTCGATGACCTGCACCGCGCCCTCGGTCTTGTTGTAGAGCACGCTCGCCACGTTGGCCGGCACCAGGGCAATGTCGATATCGCCCTGAATGACCTTGGGCACAATCTCGTCGGCCGCGGCGCTGATCGCAAAGTCGAACTCATTGTCCGTCTCGCCATCGGCAGCCTGGTCCATAAACTGCACCAGACCGATCGACGTCGGTCCCTTGAGCGAGGCAACGCGCACCTCGACCGACTCAGCGGCAGCGCCACTCGCCGAAGACCCAGCAGCCGAACCCGCAGAAGACCCCGCCCCCGCAGCCCCGCCGCCACAGCCCGCGAGCGCAAGCGACAGCGCGCCCGCGGCAAGCGCCGAGGCAAACCCTCGGCGCGTCATCTCAACATTAAACGCACGCATCGCTAGCACTTCCCTTCGTTGGGCATCGACCAGGCGTGATGATCGGTATGCAGCAGCTCCTCAGCCAGCGGCGAGAGCGGCGCGCCCAAAAACTCGCGATAGCATGCCTGAACATCGGGGTTCTCGTGCGAGAAGCGAATGTCTGCCGCCGCATCGAGGCCCCAGAGCACCTGGCCGCGCTCTGCCGCCAGCTCACAGCCGTCATGGATGGGCTGACCACCGCCACCGACGCAGCCGCCCGGACACGCCATAACCTCAACGAAGTCATAGCTCACACGACCATCGCGAATCGCGTCGAGCAGGCGGGCGGCGTTGCCCAGCCCGTGCGCCACGGCGACGCGCACCTTGGTGCCATCGATATCGGCCACGGCTTCCTTCCAGCCGTCCAGGCCGCGCACGTCGGTAAAGAAGTCGGCGTCGGGGTTCTTGCCCGTCACCAGGTAATAGGCCGAGCGCACGGCGGCCTCCATCACGCCACCCGTGGCGCCAAAGATCACACCCGCGCCTGTGCCAAAGCCCAGCGGCGTATCGAGCGGCTCCTCGACCAGCGTGTCCACGCTCACGTGGCTCGCGCGGATCATGCGCACCATCTCGCGCACCGTCAGCGCAACGTCCACATCGGGCGCACCGTCCTCGCCCACCATGCTCGGCAGCGCGCACTCGGCCTTCTTGGCCGTGCACGGCATCACGGACACCACGAACAGGCGCTCGGGTTCCACGCCCAGCACCTTGGCGTAGTAGGTCTTGGCGATGGCGCCGAACATCTGCTGCGGTGACTTGGACGTGGACAGGTTGTCGACAAACTCCGGATAGCGCGCCTTCACAAAGCGCACCCAGCCCGGGCAGCAGCTCGTAAACATGGGCCAGCCGCGGCTGTCGCCCTCGCCCTTGGCGGCCTTACTCAGGCGCTCGAGCAGTTCGGAGCCCTCCTCCATAATGGTGAGGTCGGCCGAAAAATCGGTATCGAACACATACTCAAAGCCCACGCGACGCAGCGCGCAAGCCAGACGCTCAACGGTTGCCTCCTCGCGCGGAATGCCGAGCTCCTCGCCCCAGGCGGTGCGCACGGCCGGCGCTATCTGTACCAGCACGATCTTGTCGGGATCGGCGAGCGCGTCAAACACGGTCTCGGTATCGTCGCGCTCGCGCAGGGCGCCCGTCGGGCAATGCGTGATGCACTGGCCGCACGCGACGCAATCGGTCTTGCCGATCGGTGCGCGCCCGCGGGTACCCACGGCGGTATGCGTGGCGCGGTTGGTCAGGTCCCAAATCCCCAGGCCCTGCACGCTCTCGCACACCTTGATGCAGCGCATGCATTTAATGCACTTGTCGTTTTCGCGGATGATGGGAAAATCGAAATCCCAGCCCTCGCCCGCCAAATGCCTTTGATACGGCAGATAGAAAATGCCCAGGTCGTTGGCGATGGTCTGCAGGTTGCAGTTGCCGCTGCGCACGCAGCTCGTGCACTGCGAATCGTGCTGGGACAGCAGCAGCTGCACGTTGGTGCGACGGGCCTCGCGGGCCTTGGGACTGTTGGTGTGGACCACCATGCCGTCGAGCACGTAGTTGTTGCAGGCGGCAACCAGCTGATCGCAGCCCTCAACCTCGACCACGCACACGCGGCAGCCGCCGATCTCGTTCAGATCGCGCAGATAGCATAGGGTGGGAATCTGGATGCCGACGGACTTGGCTGCATCCAGGATCGTGGTGCGCTCGGACACCACGACCTCGCAATTATCGATAGTGAGCTTGGCCATATTGTGCGCTCCGTTTTCGGTGTTGTCACTGACGGTGGTTTTGTTGGGCTCTACCATTCCAGGTTCCTCCCTCCGCGGAACGCGCCAAAGCCAAAGTGATCGCAACGCAGGCAGCGGCTTGCCTCCTGGCGTGCCTCCTCCTCGGTGAGACCCTGCTCGACCAGATTCCAATCGTGGATGCGCTCGCCGGCTTCGCGCTCGCCCAGCTCGCAGCGGCCGCACTCGTGCTTGCCCTTAAACTGCACGGTCGGCAGTTCAACGTCGAGCTTGATCTTGTGGTCAAAGCCCAGATAGCGGTCGATATTTGCCGAAGCAACGCGGCCGGCGTTGATGGCACGGATGACGGTGGCGGGGCCGGTCTGGCAGTCACCGCCGCTAAAGAGGCCATCGAAGTTAGGCACGGCGCCATCCGAATCGGTGACGACGCGACCCCACTTGCAGGCGATGCCCATGTCCTCAAACGGCTTGGAATCGATGTCCTGGCCAATGGCCACAAACACGCGCTCGCAGGGAATGACGCGCTCGGGCGTGGCGGCGGCACGCGGGGCCGGACGCCCACGACGGGGCTCGCCGATAATCTGCGGCTGCACGCGCAGGCCACTCACGCGACCTTCCTCGCCCGTCTCGATAGCGAGCGGGGCGGTCAACTCCAGTACCTCGCAGCCCTCGGCCTGGGCGCCGGCGATCTCGGCGTCCTGGGCCGTCATGTCGCAGATGCGACGGCGGTAGACGATGCTCACCTTTTCGGCACCGCAGCGCACGGCGGAGCGCGCCACGTCCATGGCCACGTTGCCGCCGCCGATGACGCACACGCGCTGGCCGCTCAGGTCGGGCAGCTCGTCGTCGCCGATGGCGCGCAGCATCTTGACGGCCGACTCCACGCCGAGCGCTTCCTCGCCCGGAAGGCCGAGCTTCTTATCGCTGTGGGCGCCAATGGCCAGGTAGACGGCATCGTACTCGTCACGCAGACGGGCGAGCTCCTCGCCGCGCACAGAGTGGTCGAGCTCAACGTCGATGCCGGCGCTCAAGATCCAGTCGATCTCGGCCTGCAGGCGCTCGCGCGGCAGACGGTAGCTGGGAATGCCGTAGCGCAGCATGCCGCCCATGTGGTGGCGCTGCTCAAAGATGGTCACCTTATGACCCATCACGGCCAGGTAGTAGGCACAGGAAAGGCCGGCCGGGCCGCCGCCGATCACGGCGACGCGCTTACCGGTGTCGTCCACTACATGCGGCTTGTGGTCGTTGAGGTCACTATGCTCGACGGCAAAACGCTTGAGGGCGAGGATGTTCATGGGGTCGTCGACCATGCCGCGACGGCAGTGCATCTCGCAGGGGTGCTCGCATACCAGGCCGCAGACGAGCGGCAGCGGGTTGTTTTTGCGGATGACTTTGACGGCGTCGGCATAACGGCCGGCCTCGACCAGCGAGATGTATCCGGGAATGTCGACGTGCGCCGGGCAGCCCGATACGCACGGAACGCGCGCCTCACGGTCAAAGCCGCAGGAGTGCTCGCGAATGTGGTGTTCAAAATCGTCGCGGAAGCCGCGAATGGCGGTGAGCGCCATGGCACCAGCCTCGTAGCCGATGGCGCAATCGCTCGAAAGGTAGATGGTGCGGGCCGTACGCTCGATCAGATTGAGCGTGGACTCATCGGCTCGGCCCTCAAGCACGTCGGCGAGCAGGTCGCTCAGCGCGCTCAGACCCACACGACAGGGCGTGCACTTGCCGCAGCTCTGGGTGGAGCACAGGTTGACGAGCGCCGCCGTAAACTCGACGGGGCACGGGGCAAGCGAGCTCACCGCCAGACGACGTCCAAGCGCATCATGCAGGTCGTCCATAACGGCCTGGGCGTGGCTGCGCTCCATTACATGCAGTCGTGCCATAAGATCCCCTCTCACATGGCAGCCCGGAGGCGAGGCCGGGCGAAAATGCTACATGCAACACACTGGCCTAATAAGTTGTTTGGCAACAACACAGTTCGGCAGGCGGTATAAAACGCGGCCCTCAGCGGTGCTAAACACCTTTATCGCAGATAAATGCCATATTTGGTAAAACGCGTTACCAAATGACAATGCCCCGCCCACGCAATCACGTGGACGGGGCATTGCTCCAGGTATGCGGCCAGCGACCCTGTTGCTTTTACTTAAGCTCGGGCCAGTAACCCTTGTTGGCCTCGATCATGTCGTCGAGAACCTCCTTGGCGACCTTCATCGAAGGCACGGTCTTGTTGAGCGTAAAGGCCTTGAGCGCCTTCTCGTAAGAACCCTCGATCGTAGCCTCGACCACGAGCTTCTCAGAGTTCAGCTGCTGCATCATGAGGCCCTGCTGGAACAGAGGAATGTTGTCGCGGCTGATGACCTCGGGGCCGTTCTTGCCAATGTAGGCAGGCAGCTCGACCATAGCGTCATAGGGCATGTTGGGGATAGCGCCCTTGTTCTCGCAAATGACCAGGAAGCGCTGCTTGGTGTCGTTCTTCAGAGCGATAGCCAGATCGGCAATCCAGTCGCCGTGGCTGCCCGCGTAGAACGTGCTCTCGTCGATCTCGCCCGTCTTCTCGTAATGGTCGATGCCGTCGAAGAGGTTCTTCTCGCGCGTCTCCTCGACCTCGTTAGCACGGGTGCGCTCGGGGTTGGAATGCTCGACGAACTCCTTCTGCTGCAGGTAGTAGTTCAGATACGTGTTGGGCAGGTACTCCGGGAAGCACTCCATGATCTCGTACTCGCCCTTCCAGACGTAGTACCAGCTGCCCTTGGTGTGACGGTTCTGCTCGGGGTGCTCGTCGGCGGTCTCCTCGGGCTTCTTTGCCATGAGCGAGCCCATGCCCTTGAGGTAAGAATCGGGCAGCAGAATCTCATGCTCCTTGATGTACTCGCGCAGCTGCGGGAGCACCTCCTCGCCCTTGTGGCGGATCGAGGTGAACCAACCAAAGTGGTTGAGGCCAAAGTAATCGTACTCGACATCCTTCTTGTCGATATCGAGCGCGGCGCATACCACGTCGATAATCGCGATCGGCATGTCGCAGATGTTGATGATGCGAGCGTTGGGGCGCAGGACGCGGCAGCCCTCGGAGACGATGGCGGCAGGGTTGGAGTAGTTGAGAATCCAGTAATCCTTCTTGGCGTACTTCTCAACGTCATCGATCAGCTCGACCATGGGGAAGATGGTGCGCATGCCGTAGGCAAGGCCGCCGCAACCGCAGGTCTCCTGGCCCACGCAGCCGTGACGCAGCGGAATCTTCTCGTCCTGCTCGCGCATGGCGTAGCCGCCCACGCGCATCTGGGCAAACACGAAGCTCGCGTCCGTAAAGGCGGTCTCCTTGTCGGTGGTCACCGTGAGCTTGATGTCCAGGCCAAGGTCCTCGTGCAGAATCCAGTCCACGAGCACGCCGATCTTGCGCTGGCGCTCCTCGTTGATGTCGTACAGGCGAATCTCGTCAACGTCGAGCTCGTCCTTGCGCAGAGCGATGGACTTGACGATGCCGGGGGTAAAGGTGGATCCGCCACCACACAGAGTAATGATCATTGTTTACTGCTCCTTCTCAATTGCGTTTTCGACCTTGTCGCGCATCTCGGCGACCTTCATGCCAAAGATGATCTGGATATTGTTGCCGTTGCGGTTGATGCCGCTGTTGGGCACGTGGTTGATGAGGTCCTCATTGATGAGGTCCGGGTTCTTAACGTTCACGCGGAGACGCGTAAAGCAGTTCTCGAGCTCCTCGATGTTGTCCTTGCCACCAAGACCTGCGACCAGGTCGGCAATACCTGCATCGACGCCCTCTGCGGGGGCCGCGGCAACAGCGCCCTGCTTCACCGCGACAGACGCGGCGGCCTCGCCCTCGGCAACGGACTCAGCAAGCTCGGACTCTTCCTCGCGACCAGGCGTGTGGAGGTTGAGCTTCTTAATAAGGAAGGTGAAGAGGAAGAAGTACAGGGCGGCGTTGAGAACTCCAAGCACCAGCATAACCGGCCAGTTGGTCTTATCGACACCAAGAACCAGGTTGGAAACCACGATGTTGATGATGCCGCCTGCAGTCGAAGCGGGCACGGAGAGAACCTTAAGAAGAACCAGGAAGATGCCGGAAAGAATCGAGTGAACGACAAAGAGCACGGGAGCGGCAAAGACAAAGAGGAAGTCCATGGGCTCGGTCACGCAGGAAAGCACGGCGGTGATGATCAGCGGGATGATGACAGCCTTGGTCTTGTCCTTGTTCTGCTTGTAGGCGGTGAAGATAAAGGCGAGACCGATACCGATGTAGGGCCACAAGTTGTTGAAGGTGTAGCTGTTGAAATACGTGCTATCGGAGAAAGGCTGGCCCGTCATTGCCATCTCGGCAACACGGATGGGATAGGCGCCGGCGATAACCTGATCGCCCAGCGTAAGGGTGCCACCCACATCGGAGAACTGGAACGGGGTGTAGATGAGGTGATGCAGACCGGTGGGAACGAGCAGTTTGTTGAGCATGCCGTAGATAAACAGACCGATGTTGCCGGATTCCTTAATAATGCCGGCGACGGAGGAAATGGCACCCTGAACCGGAGGCCAAACGATGCAGAAGCCAGCGCCCATGATCCAGGAGATGATGATCATGATCAGGAACGGGAAGCGAACGCCCGAGAACATCGAAAGAGCAATGGGGAACTGCTTGTTCGAGTACTTGTTGAACACGGCGCCGGTGATGCAACCAAGAATGATGCCGCCAAACACGCCGGTATCGAGCACCTGAATGCCCATAACGGTGCTCTGGCCGGTTCCGGTAAGGCCGAGCATGCCGCTCGCCTCGGCAAGAGAGCCGGTGGCGTTGAGCACGATGTTATTGGCCTGCAGGAACAGGAAGAACGACATCAGGGCGATCAGCGAAGCGTGGCCCTTGTTCTTCTTTGCCATGGCACCGGCGATACCCACGCAGAACAGAATCGAAAGGTTGTTGATGATAAACATCAGCGACTGATAGACAACGGCGCCCACAAGCTGGAACGGACCGGAGCCCAGCACAGGGATCACGGCGCAGATGGTCTTGTTGGTCAGAATGATGCCCACGATGAGCAGGATGCCGGCAACCGAGAGATACATCATCGGCTGAACGATCGACTTCGCGAACACCTCCAACGGCGCTTTGAAATTGAACTTCTTTTTTGCGGTCATAGCGGTACTCCCCTTCCTTTTCCGCAAATTGAGATAGGTGTGCCCTGGACAAGACCGTGAGCCTTGCCTTATATCAATCGATGTGTGGGCACGTTATGCCTAGAGACCAGGTTCTCCAAGCAGGTTAACAATGTGATATGCGAGATAACTCTTCTCGGCATCGGTAACGACAACGTTATAGGTAGACGCTAAGTGGTCGGCAATTGACTCCGCACACGAGAACGCCCTCGGATACGCCGTTTCATCGATACGGAACAGCGCGTCGCCATTGACCTGCCCCGCCGCGGGATCGAGCGCTCGCTGCGCAAAAAACTGCAGATGGCGAACGAAACGCTCGTACGGCAACGAGGTGACGTCAAGGGTCGTGGCATAGTGCTCGGAAACAATCGCGAGCACGTCGCGAACAAGCTGGACCGAGACGATTAGACGGTCGGAGCGTTGCGGCATGGTGGCGTTGACGATATGCAAGGTGATGAAGCCCTGCTCCTCCTCGCTCATCTGGATGCCCATATACTCCTTGATAATCTGCAGCGCACGGCCCGCAAGCGCATACTCCTTGCGATAGAACTGCTGGATCTCGAGCAGCAACGGATTCTCACAGGGAACGCCCTTGCGCTCGCGCTCGAGGGCGAGGCTGATATGGTCTGCGAGAGCAATGAGAATCTTGTCGTTGATATCAACATTGAGCTCTCGACGGAGCATCTGAACAATGTCCTCGGCAATCACGAGGTTGACGGTGGGGATGGACTCCAAAAGATGTGCCAAGCGGTCAATCGTGCGCGAATCCTGAGAAGTGCCCTCCTGCAGCGCATAGGTCTTTTCGACCGATGCCTCATCGATAGCGTCGCCGGCATGGCGGCCAAAGCAGAGGCCTCGGCCGATGACGATGAGCTCGGAGCCATCGTCCGAAGTGACCATTGCGACGTTATTGTTGAAAACTCGCTTGATAACCACGGTACCCACCACAAGAATTTACTCGGAAAGCCAGACGACAGGCTCTTTAACAGCAACAGGGCCGGAAGCATGCTCACGAAGAGTCGAGTTCTCCGAGCGCTCGCACACGATAACGAAGACCGTGGGGTCGAAGCCAGCGGCGCGAACCGCCTCGAAATCGACCTCGACGAGGGGCTGGCCCGCATCGACATGGTCACCCTGAGCAACAAGCGCATGGAAGCCCTTGCCCTCAAGTTTAACAGTGTCGATTCCGATATGCAGCATCACCTGAGCAGAGCTGTCGTCGGACATAATGCCCAGCGCGTGCTCAGTCGGAAACAGCGCCGCGACGGTACCGGAAACAGGAGCGCACACGGTCCCCTCTTGGGGAACCACGGCAACGCCATCGCCCACGGCACGGCTGCTAAAAGCGGGGTCATTGGTATTTTCTAGATGAACAAGCTCGCCGGAAACGGGAGCGAGGATTTCGAACTCGGAAGCTGCAGTCTTCTGCTCATCCGAACCGCCCATCAGGCGAGAAAAGAAACCCATGGTGGCATGTCCCTTCATAAATATAGCCCAACCAAAATCAAGCGAATGCATCCATAGAGACACACCCGTTCAAAGACTTTGGTTAGGCCCACGTCCGAGGGACTCGGTAACCTTCCGCATTTCTTTTTACGGGAGCTATTGTAGACAAGCCCAAAGCCAGAACAATCATTATGACCGGTGAACGGTATTTATTCTCCGATAAACGGTTTTTAGGCGGCACTTAGGGACGTTCCTTTCCCGCCGGCACCCAGGGACACTCCTTGCAGCAATTTCGCATGCGTTAGATGAAGAGCTCGCATTCCTTCCGCACGACGCAAGCCTTGCTCAGCATCTGGGAAACAGCGGATAGCTTGTTGGGATCAAGCTTGCGAGCGCCTCGCGGGCATACGGCGATGCAGCGCATGCAGGAGATGCACGCCTCGTCAGCTGCTCGCTTGGGGTCGCCCTTGTCGATAGCACAAACGGGACACGCCGCGGCGCATGCACCGCAGGAGACGCATTCCTCTGTTGCCTCGGGTGCCATACGGCGACCTCCAGCTTGTTTATAAGGACGATTGCCGGGGATAGAGGGCTCGGACGCATCCTCAGCCAACAGCTTTTGCTGAATTTGCTGCGCAAACTCTGCGAGCTGCGCCGCATCCTGCGCATCCGGTCTCCCAGCAGCAAACTGACGAGCAACGGAATGCTCAGCAATAGCAGAAACAGCTGCAACCACCCTAAATCCGGCGCGCTTCGCAACGTCCTCCAGCTCTACGAGCGTGTCCTCAAACGCGCGGTTTCCGTATACACAAACCAAAACAGCCCGAGCCCCGTTGCCGCGCACCATACCCAACCGGTCAGCCACCACAGCCGGGATTCTACCGGCATACGCCGGCACAGAGATTACGGCCACGTCGTCCTCAGCCATCGAGACAGCGCTGAGATCTAGCCCGCTATCGGTCAGATCGACGGTAACGGTATTATTGTCCAGCGCCCCGGCCACAAGGCCAGACACCTTCCGCGTTCCACCCGTCGGACTAAACACAATTTCGAATACGCTCATCGAGGCACCCTCTCCCTACGCCTGGCAACGCGTCAAGCCGTTTTCACATTCAGACAGAGTATACGGCGCATGGGGGGAGCTCCCCGTTTTGGTGCGCCAGGCACCCCAATGCACCCACCCTACGCTGTCTGCCTCTTCGTTTTGTATAAATTACGGTACAGATTGTATATATTTACGGGATACCGCCGCGTTCTCCTGAGGTACCCCATCCTGGCCCGTGCAAAAAACGGAGTATTCTGCAACGTGACCGCGCCAGCACCGCCGCGGGTGGGCAAAACTGTAGGGCGCCGTATCATTCTAAGTCCCGACATGGCGAGAATGACGCGCCCCCTGCTCCGGAAAACGGCGAAATCTGACTCGGAACGCTCGCTAGGGATATCCGAAGGCCACCGTTGGCGACGTCGAATCATATGCAGACAGCTCGAACTGCAGAATACTCCAAAAAATGCACGGCGCACCCCATAGGACCCATTGCTGCATGGCAGGAAACAAGCCCACGGCATCCTCTAGATGCATTCCCGAGGAAATCACATTTGAACTAGCGATCGGATACGGCAAACAAAAGGGCCCCGAACGTAGTTGCTCGGGGCCCTTGGTTCACCTCGCTCTAGCGGGCGATGCGTATGTTATTTGCGCTTGCCGCCGCCGTCGCCGGGGCGACGGGAGCTGCCACCGCGCTTGCCGCCACGGCTGTTGCCGTAGCTGCCACGGTTATCGCGACCGCCGGCACGGCCGCCACGGGAGCCGGCCTGGTTGCCGCCACGACCACCACGATAGCCGCCGCGACGCTCTTCGCGGGTATCGTCGTAGTTGCGCCAGTCATCGCGACGATCGCGGCTGGCACGCGGGTCACGACGATCGCGTGACTCGTTAGAACGACCAGCGCCGCCGCGGCCGCCATTGCTGCGAGCGCCCTCGCGACGCTCGCCGCCGCGGCTACCGCGCTCTTCAAAGCGCTTGCCGCCGCGGGACTCACCGCCACGGGTACCTCGCTCACCGCGACCCTCGCCGCCGCGACGCTCATCGCGCCCGCCGCGCTCGCCATCGCGACCGGAGCGACGACGGTCACCCGAGCCGCGCTTGCCGCCGCGCGAACCACGGCCCTCGTCCTCGCGCTCAACACGACGACGACCGCCACGGTCCTCGTCCTCACGGCGACGGCGGTGTGCCTCGCCCTGGAACTGCTTGGCACGACGCTCGGCACGGTTGCCGCGCGGTCCCTGCTCAACAGCACCGGCCCGCTCCTCGGCAGCTACCTCGCGGGCCACGCTCTCCACAGCCTCGTCCACGCGAGCCTGAACGCCCTCGCGCACGCGGGTCTTGCCGCCGCGCTTAGGACGGCTCGGACGCTCGCCGTCGCCGCGACGCTCGTCACGACCGCGGTTGGAACGACCGGCCACATCACCGTAATCGTCGCCGTTGCGCTTGCCGTCGCGACGCGCCTGCTCAAGCTTCTTCTTGGTCTTGGACTTGCCTCGCTTGGTCTTCTTCTTCACCTTAAAGGCCGCAGGGTCGCGCTCGGGATCAACCGCGGGCGGATTGGGGCCCACGTGCAGGTCGCCGGCCTCGTAGATGTCGGCGGTCTTGTCCATGAGTTTCTCGATCTCGTAGAACTCGTCCACGTCCTGCTCGGTCACAAATGTAATGGCCCAGCCCAGCTCGCCGGCGCGGCCCGTACGGCCAATGCGGTGGATATAGTCGGTCGGCTCGGCCGGCACGTCAAAGTTCACGACGTAGCGCACGTCGCTAATGTCGATGCCGCGGGCGAGCACGTCGGTTGCCACCAGCACGTCGACGGTGCCGTCGCGGAAGGCCGAAAGCGCACGCTCGCGCTGGGCCTGGCTGCGGTTACCGTGAATCGCGGCGGCCTTGATGCCCTTACGCTCCAGACGACGGCAGCAGCTGTCGGCACGGTGCTTGGTGCGCATAAAGACGATAGTGCGCTCCGGGCCTTCCTTCTTGAGGAACTCGGGCAGCAGGTTGTTCTTGGCCTCGATGGACACCGGGAACACAAACTGGTCGACGGTGTCGGCGGTCGACGTGGCAGGCGCGATCTCCACGCGGGCCGGATCGCTCACCAGGTCGGTGATCTCGCCCACGGCCTCCTCGTCGAGCGTGGCCGAGAACAGCAGCGTCTGACGCTCGGCCGGCGTCTCGCGCACAATGCGGCGGACGGCGGGCAAAAAGCCCATATCGAGCATGCGGTCGGCCTCGTCCAGCACCAGCACCTTGACCTCGTCCAGGTGGCAGGCGCCCTGCTCGATCAGATCGACCAGACGGCCCGGCGTGGCGACCAGGATATCGCAGCCGTACTTGAGTGCCGCGGTCTGCGGCTTGTAGCTCACGCCGCCCACGACGGTCACGGCAACGTGGCCCGTGACGTCGGCGATTTTGCTCGCGACCTCGTCGATCTGCTGGGCAAGCTCGCGCGTGGGGGTGATGACGAGCATCACGGGACCGCGACCGTTGCCCTCGGGCTTCTTGGCACCGCGACGGCGGTTGCGGCCGCTGCGCTCGCGCACAGGCTTGGGCGGAGCGATGTGCTCCAGGTTGTTCATGGTCGGCAGCAAAAAGGCAGCCGTCTTGCCGGTGCCGGTCTGAGCGGCGGCAAGCAGGTCGCGGCCTTCGAGCACCACAGGAATCGAACCGGCCTGCACGGGCGTCGGCGCCGTGTAGCCCAGGTTCTCGATAGCACGAAGCATCTCGTCGGAAAGGCCCAGCTCGTCAAAGGCGGGCAGGCTCTCGGTAGCGGACTCGACGGCCTGGGCAGCATTGGCCTCATCGGCGGCATCGAAGGCAGCCTGGGTCATGGCCTCACGGGTCTCGTCCAGAATCTCGGCGTCGGTGACGTCGGATACAGAATTACGCATATGTTGTTGTTCCTTATCTGCACGCGCAATGGGCACGGCATGCGGCCGCGCGGGCGTGCTTGGTAGTGCGCTAATACATACAAAAACGGGTGCGCACAGAGAGGACGTTGCTCAGCACGCTGGCGATCGCTTTGGCAGCCCTATCACGCGCCGTCCAGACGCAGCAGCTCTAAGCGATGGAGCAGATTCGCCGCCGGTTAGTATACCCGTGCTTCGCATGCCCCCACGTAAACCACAGATGACGAGGCGGATGAGGCGGGTCTGGGCCGATTGTCTCAATCTGTAACAGTTACGAGACAAAACCGGGTCTACACGTTACAGATTGAGACGAACTCAAACATCGCAAAACATAATCTCGATCTGTAACAGTTAGAGGTCATTTTCCCCGCTAGATGTTACAGATCGAGATGTTTGACATGAGCTGCCAACGATTGAGCAGCCACCCTCATCTGTAACGAAATGTCATACATTTCTTTCTATACTGGACACCCCCAGGGGGTATGGGTGTATAGTATCGGCAGGTTAACAATTCCAACACCGAACCACGGAAAGGAGAAGCCATGGCTCAAGATAAGTTCGACGTGGGCGGCATGACATGCGCCGCCTGCCAGGCACATGTGGACCGCGCCGTGAGCAAGCTCGACGGCGTCCAAAGTGTCGCGGTCAACCTACTCGCCGGTTCCATGATGGTGGACTACGACCCCGCGCAGGTCTCCCCCAACGATATCTGCGCCGCCGTCGACCGCGCAGGCTACTCGGCCTCACCCGTCGATGCGGGCACCGGTACCGCCGGCTCAAACGGCAGCACGCAAGCCAGGTCTGGCGCCGCCCATATGGAGTCGCCGACCAAAAAGCTGGAGGCCGCCGCCTCTGCCATGCGCACCCGCCTCATCGTCTCGATTGTCTTCCTCATTCCGCTGTTCTACATAGGCATGGGGCACATGCTCGGCTGGCCGCTGCCCGGCATTTTCACGGACCACATCCACAGCATGACGCTCGCCCTCACCGAGCTCGTCCTGCTTATCCCCATCGTCTACGTCAACGATGCGTACTTTATCAACGGCTTCAAGTCGCTCGTGCACGGCGCGCCCACCATGGACGCCCTCATCGCCGTCGGTGCCACCGCTTCCATTGCCTGGTCGCTCTACGCCATGTTCATCATGGCCGACCAGCTGGCCACAGGTCAGATCCACGAGGCCATGATGACAGGCATGGACAATCTGTACTTTGAGAGTGCGGGCACGATCCTGTCGCTCGTCACCGTGGGCAAATACCTCGAGACGCGCAGCAAGTCCAAAACCGGCGGCGCCATCGAGGCGCTCATCGACTTGGCACCCAAGACCGCGACCGTCGTTGCCGATGACGGCACCGAAACCACCGTCGACGTCGACGCCATCCTTCCCGGCCAGGTCCTGCGCGTGCGCCCCGGCGAGTCTATCCCTGTCGATGGCGTGGTACTCGAGGGGGCGTCGGCCGTGGACGAGAGTGCGCTCACCGGCGAGTCCATCCCCGTGGAAAAGGTCGCCGGCAACACCGTCAACGCCGCCACGGTCAACCGCACCGGATCGTTTACCTTCCGTGCCACGCGCGTGGGCGCCGACACGTCGCTCGCCAAAATCATCCAGCTCGTCGAGGACGCCAACGCCACCAAGGCGCCCATCGCCCGCATGGCCGATAAGGTCGCCGGCGTGTTTGTGCCCGTGGTGTTCGTGATTTCGGCCGTGACCTTTGCGGCGTGGATGGCACTGACCGGCAGCATCAACGAGGCGCTCACCTCCGCCGTGGCCGTGCTGGTGATCAGCTGTCCGTGCGCACTGGGTCTGGCCACGCCCGTCGCCATTATGGTGGGCACCGGCAAGGGCGCCGAGATGGGCATTCTGTTTAAGAGCGCCGAGGCGCTGGAGAATCTGCGCAGCGTGGGCACCGTGGTGCTCGATAAGACGGGCACGGTCACCCGCGGCAAGCCGGCCGTGACCGACATTGTGGTGGCCACGCGCGTTGACGGCTCGCCCGCCATGAGCGAAAAGGCGCTGCTCAAGCTGGCCGCCGCGTTGGAGCGCTCGAGCGAGCACCCGCTGGCCGAGGCGATTATGGCCGAGTGCGAGTCGCGCGGAATCGTCGCGCGCATGGTCGAGGACTTTGCCGCCGTGCCTGGACGAGGCGTTACGGCGCGCGAGGGACAAAACGCCATTGCAGCCGGCAACGTACGCCTGATGGACGAGTTGGGCGTTACCGTGCCCGCGGGTCTTGCCGAGCAATTTGCCGCCGAGGGCAAAACACCGCTGTTCTTTGCCAAGAACGGCGAGCTTATCGGCACCATCGCCGTGGCTGACGAGGTCAAAGAGACGAGCGCCGGGGCCATCGCCGCGCTGCGCAAGCTCGGCGTCGACGTGCGCATGCTCACCGGCGACAACCGCGTGACGGCCGAGGCCATCGCCCGCCGCGTGGGGCTGAGCAGCGAACAGGTCATCGCCGACGTCCTCCCCGCCGACAAGGAACGCCACGTGCGCGAGCTGCAGGATGCGGGCGGCAAGGTCGCCATGGTGGGCGACGGCATCAACGACTCCCCCGCCCTGGCGCGCGCCGACGTGGGCCTTGCGATCGGCACCGGCGCCGACATCGCCAAAGAAGGGGCAGATGTGGTGCTCATGCGCAGCGACCTCATGGATGCTGCGCGCGCCATCGAGCTGTCACGTGCCACAATCCGCAACATCAAGCAGGACCTGTTCTGGGCGCTGTTCTACAACGGCATCGGCATTCCGCTGGCGGCGGGCGTGTTCTTCCCCCTCACCGGTTGGCAGCTCTCGCCGATGTTCGGCGCCGCGGCCATGAGCCTATCGAGTGTCTGCGTCGTAAGCAATGCGCTGCGCCTGAAATCCTTTAAGCCTAAAGTGGCAAAATAGGCTCACCATTAAGTCCATTTAGAACGGGTTTTCCAGGTGCCCGAGATTGACCTGAAAGAGGAGCGACGCGTACTTTGGTACGCGAGCGACGGCTTGAAGGTCAAGGTCGGGTGCTTGGGAAAGCCGACACAACAGAGAGGAATACCAATGCGTTACACGATTAAGACTTCGGGCCTTATGTGCGGTCACTGCGACGCTACTGTCGAGACGGCACTGCTCAACGTGGCCGGCGTGACCGACGCCGACGCCGATCACGAGACCCAGACCGTCCAGGTGGAGTGCGCCGACACCGTGACCGCCGAGCAGCTCGCCGCCGCCGTCGAGGGCGCCGGCGAGAAGTTCCACGCCCTGTCCGTAACCGCCGCGTAACGACCCACGCGTACCCCGACCAGAAACGAGGACCCGCCATGATGGCAGACCATAAATCGGTGACCCGCATGCTCAAGACGGCACGCGGTCAGATCGACGGCATCCTGCGGATGGTCGAGGAGGACCGCTACTGCGTCGATATTTCCACGCAGCTCATGGCAACGCAGGCGCTCATTGCGCGCATCAACGCCGACGTGCTCAAGGCGCATATCGAGGGCTGCGTGACTTTGGCAATCGAATCGGGCGACGAGGAGCTCAAAGCCGCCAAGCTCGCCGAGATCGAACGCGTCGTCGACAAGCTCTCCAAGTAATTGGGGCATTGGGGACGGACTGCTTTGCACCTTCTTGGTGCATCGGGGACAGGTATGTTTGCACCACCTTGGTGCAGATTGACCTGTCCCCCTTGCTCTAAATCGGGTATAAAGGCGTGCGGCATATCGAATGAAAGGCAATTTGCATGAATGACTTTATGAAGGGCCGCAATGGCGCCGATGAGCTCACCATCGTTATGGGCTTTTCCGGCATCGTCATCGCGATGATCGGATCGATAGCCCGCATCCAGTGGCTCAGCTGGATTGCCATCGCCGTCATCGTGATTGGCGTGCTGCGCGGCCTGTCCAAAAACATCGATGCACGTCGCAAAGAGAACGAGGCCTTTGTCGCCGCGACTGCCAATGTTCCCGGCTTGGGCAAGTTCGTCGCCAGCTTGGGCAGCGGGGCCGCAGCGGCCAGCACCTCACGCGCGGCCGGCACCAGTAAGGAAGACTTTGAGCGTGCCAAGCGAACGGCCAAGAAGATGTGGAAGGGCCGCAAGACCACGGCATATCTCAAGTGCCCCAACTGCGGTCAGATGCTCTCCGTCCCCAAGGGCAAGGGTAAGATCCGCGTCACCTGCCCCAAGTGCCACGCCAAGATGGAAACCCGCTCCTAGCGCCCGCACGCGGGACAAATTAATCAGGTTTGCTTGTCCCAAATCTTAAGTATTTGTTCGATAAAAAAGCCGAGGCCTCGTGTTGAGACCTCGGCTTTTTGCATGCGGCAACGGAGCTGCCCCTTTGTCACATCTACGCCACACCGTCGCGGGCGAGCTCCTCGGCCAGCGCCTCGGCCGGCATGGCCATAATCGCGTCGAGCTCGGCATCCACCTCAGGGATGCACTTCACCTTGAGCTTGCGCACCAGATCACCGCGACACATCACATGCATCGGCTCACGCAGCGCGCACAGGTCATCGAGCGGGTTCTTGCGCGTCACCAGGATATCGGCAGCCTTGCCGCAATCGATCGTGCCGGTCTCGCCGCCCAGCCCCAGCAGCTCGGCATTGACTTGCGTAGCCGTATGCAGCGCAAAGGCGTTGCTCACGCCCACGTACTTGGCAAAATAGGCCACCTCGCGCCACATGTCGTACTGCGTCACGAACGGGCAGCTTGAGTCCGTGCCCAGGCCCACCTTAATGCCAGCTTCCAGTGCGGCACGGGCGCTCTCGATGATGCCCGAGCACACGATGTCGCCGTTCTTCTTTTGTGTATCGGTCGAATGGGTCTTTTCCGGGTCGAGCAATACAAACGGCAGCGCCGGGCTGATCGTGCAGGTCACGCTCGGCGCGCGTCCCTCGAGCTGTGTGCCCGCGGCGCCGCGATACAGCTCCAGGATCTCGGGCGTCATCGGGGCACCGTGCTCGATCGTGTCGACCCCGGCCTCAAGCGCGGCCTTCACGCCCTCGGTACTCTCGACATGAGCCATAACCGGCAGACCCACCTCGTGCGCCGCCTTGCACGCCGCCGCGGCAACCTCCACCGGCATACGCAGCACGCCCGGCTCGCCCACCTCGGTCGCATCGAACACACCGCCCGTTACGAACAGCTTAATGACGTCGGCGCCGCGCGCATACAGGTCTCGCACCTGCTCGGCTGCCTCGACGGGGCTGTTGGCCACCTGGGCGAACAAGCCCGCGCCATGGCCGCCCGGCACCGTGACACCCGTTCCCGGCGCTACCAGGCGCGGACCCTGATACTTGCCGGCGTCGATAGCGTCGCGCACGGCAATGTCGGCAAACAGCGGGTCGCCCGCGCCGCGCACTGTGGTCACGCCGCTTGCCAGCTGCTGCTGGGCACTGCCCTTGAGGATGCGGCGGACGATGGCACGGCCCACGGGATTATCGAGTTTCTTCATCAGCGCTCCCGCATCGCCGGCCGAGACAGGCTTGCCCGAGCCGCACAGGTGCACGTGCATATTGATGAGACCGGGCATGAGATACGCGCCACCCAGGTCGATAACCTCGGCACCTGCAGGCGCCTGCGCCACAGCACTCGGCCCCATCCAGGTGATGACGCCGCGCTCAACAGTCACGGCCATATCGGGTTGCGGCTCCATATGTTCCGAACCATCCAGAATGGTCGCATTGATAAACAACGTGGAACGATCGGCAGATGCCATATCGAGCTCCTCCCCCTCAGAAAACTTCAACATTTGTCCATTATTACCTAGCGCGGCGGAATTGCTGCGGACATATCGGTTAACGGAGCAAGAAGGAGATGCGGGGAACGAAATGCGTTGCAGTCCCACCCCAGCGACATCCGGAAAATGTCTAGATCTGTAACAGGTAGACCGGGTTTTAGCAGCCAGATGTTACAGATCGAGATCTTTCGGCACCGCGTCCAACCTTTGTCTCGATCTGTAACAGTTAGAGCGGTTTTTGGCCGTTAGATGTTACAGATTAAGATATTCTCCAGCCCTGTCGTCAAACATCTAAATCTGTAACAAGTAGACAGGTTTTCGGCCTCTAGATGTTACAGATTGAGATCTTTTAGCGGCAGCCAACCTTCTGTCTCGATCTGTAACAGCTACGAGGCCAAACGGCCCCTTGTTGTTACAGATCGAGACAAACTCGGCAGAAACAACCACATTCGCGTCAGTTGCACCCCTTAGCACCCATACCACTGACGCTTCCATCCCTCAGCCAAATCGGCCCGCTGCGAAATACCCGCCAGCCTCATCTTTTCAGCCAGCTTCCCTGGGTTCTTGAGCTCATCAAACGTAAACCTCAGCACCTTATGTCCGAGCATCGTCAGATGAGACTCTCGCTGACGCTCTGTCACGAATGGGTCGACCGACTCCCGACCCTCGCCGTTCTGCAAGGTATACTTCCCCTTTCCGTCGAGCTCGCCGATGACACATGTTCCGTCCTCGAGCCGCCAAAAATAGTCGACACGAAACACTTGGCTCGGATCGAGCGGGTCGCGAAACTCCACCTGCAACTCTGGCACCGGAAAACCGTATGCAATAAAGAACGCCCGAAAACGAGACTCGCCGCCGTTTTCGGACAGCCCGTCCGCATACGACGCGATCACCTGCGCTCTGCGATACCCTCGTCTGCCCTCGCAATCGGAGCGGAGGCGCTCGCACAGACCATCGCGCGATACGCCTCTTGCCCTCAATGCAGAATCGGCAATCGCCAACCCGTACGAAAACGGCGCGCGCAGCAGGCAATCCTCCACCGTGCGCCAAAACGACGTCACCTGCACGCCGTCAACTTGTTCAAGTGCGCCCGCCGCTTGCGGACGCAACAGCCGACATCCTGCGCTCAGCGGCACCGAGCAACCTGTCTTAACAAGATATCGTGACCCAAGCAGATCATTCGGCACCTCCAGACCCCACAAAAGCGCCGCGTCATAGCCCCAAAACGCCCAATCGGGATGAAATTCCGCAAGCCCTTTGATGGTCCGCAGCGTTCGCTCCGCCGGCGTCAGCACACCCCAATCATGTTGAAAGCAGAACAAATACGGCTCGGGTTCCGCGATATCGTCGGTTCCAACATGACGCCGCAGCCACATGAGCTCGGCATTGTCATGCGTTGCGAGCAGCGCACCTTGCTCGGTCGCCTCCGTGAGTCGCGCGAGCATCCTATTCCGCGCCAACGTGTTGCGAGTCGTATGCTTGTGCTTGAAAACGGTATTAGACACTTCCATCACCACCACATCGGACAAATGGACCATCGTCACCGTTGCCTCCACCGACAAACGTCTTGATCTGTAACAGATAGACTGGTTTTTGTCCCCAAACGTTACAGATCGAGACAAAAAGGCAAAAGGCAGGGCAGGCGACAGCTGCCCATCCCCTACTCCCACTCCTGCTCGTAGATGTTGAGTGACTTCACGTACCGCCCCTGGGCGCCCATGATGTCGCGGACCAGACGCAAGAAGAAGCTGATGCACGAGGTGTCTAAGCCGCCCTGCAGATCCTCTGGATGCACCGCGCCCGGCCCGTCGACCGCCGTGTCACTCAGGCGTGCGATGTCATACAGATAGAGTTGTCCCGCCGTCAGCCAGACATCGTCGACGCAGGCGAGGCGCACCGCAATCGCTCCGTCGCTCCAATGCTCCTTTTGCACGATATGCGGGCCGTAGACATCAAAGCGACGGTCGGTGCGCGTGTCCTTCAGCGCGACCATACCAGTCGCAGGATCCTTGTCCAAAATGCCAAAGCGCGAGAAATACTGCGTGTCGCGTACCTGCTCGAGCCGCTTGAGCGAGGCAGGCGAAAGCGATGTCGGCGGCTCTTCAACATACAGCTCGAGCAGCGTCTTGCCATGGCGATAGGGGCGCTCAAAGAGCAGCCAATCGGTAAATGCCATGTTGTAGGCCATGATTTCGTTTTGAGAAGGTTCCTCGCAATAGCTGAGCCACGGATCGACGATAATCTCGAACTGCTCGCGCGCCGGCTCCAGAAACTGAAACTTCCGCAGCATCCAAAAATGGGCCATGTCGGCAATATCGTTGCCGACGGCTTCAGCCAGCTCTGCTCGGTCAAAAACTTGGTCAGTCATGGCATCCTCCTCAAACTGATGGACCTCAATTTGAGCTTACGAGGAGGGTGGGCAGCCACTGTCGGCACGGGTAAAATAGACCTCCGGCTGCAAACCAGATGCTAACCAAACACTTGGCGGGACACTTGACCGAATATGCGTACCGCAAAGAAACGGCAGGTAGACATAGACAGCCGACCCGCCATTTTAAGCCAAACGCCCGCTGCCACCACAGAAACAACAGGTGGCCACAGCCCAAGAAGTCGGCAAATGAGCACCCACACGTCGACAAACGAGCAAATCGCTCGCAAAGAACGTCCCCAACGACTAGACAAAAAATGACTAGTCATTGGGGACGTTCTTAAATGACCACTTTACAGCTCCAGCGCGTCGGCGACTTCAGCAGCGCAGGCCAGGGCGTCGGCCATAGCGTTCACCACGAGCGAGCTGCCGTTGCGAGCGTCGCCGGCAACATACACCGGCGCGGCATCCGCGGCGACGCCGTCGACACGCGCCGCAAGATGCGAGCCCTCGGCAGCCATCACCGGCAGCGGACGACCAGCGGTGGCAACAGACACGCCAACGGCGTCGAACACACCGTGCTCCGGGCCCGTAAAGCCGCAGGCGATGAGCACCAGCTGCGCCGGTACCTCGTGCTCGGAGCCCGCGATGCGCTCGGGCTTGCCAGCCGACCAATCCAGATCGACCACGCGCAGACCCACAGCCGCACCCTTCTTGTCCAGCAGCACCTCAAGCGTATCCACGCCCCAGGCACGTATCTCGCCACCCATTGCAGCGATAGCCTCCTGCTGGCCGTAGTCGGTCTTCTTCACGTTGGGCCACTGCGGCCAGGGGTTGCTCGCCGCGCGCGCATCAGGCGCCGCCGGCAAGAACTCAAACTGGCGCACGCTGCGCGCGCCCTGACGCACCGCGGTGCCCACGCAGTCGTTACCGGTATCGCCGCCGCCAATGACCACGACGTCCAGGCCGCGTGCATCGATGGCAGGCTCGCCGCCATCGAGCACCGAGACGGTCGAAGCCGTCAGGTAGTCCACGGCGTACACCACGCCCGGGGCATCAATGTTCGCAGCCGAAAGCCCACGCGGAGCACGAGCGCCGACAGCCACCACGACGGCGTCAAAGTCATCGAGCTTGGCGGTAACCTTGGGATCGCTCACGTCAGCGCCCAGCTCAAAGACAATACCCAGCTCGCGCATGAGTGCCACGCGGCGCTCGACCACAGACTTCTCGAGCTTCATGTTGGGAATGCCGTACATGAGCAGACCGCCCGGGCGGTCGTCGCGCTCAAACACCGTCACGCGGGCGCCGCGACGCGCAAGCTCCCATGCTGCCACCAGACCAGCAGGACCGGAGCCCACCACGGCAACCGTGGGTGCGCCCTCCCCTGCCGGCTCAAAGCGGCGCGGGCCGCCGTTTGCCCATTCATGGTCGCTGATCGCACGCTCGTTGTCATGGATCGTCGTGGGCTGACCGTCGACCGAACCCAGGTTGCACGCGGCCTCGCACAGCGCCGGGCACACGCGGCTCGTGAACTCGGGCATGGGCGAGGTGAGCGACAGGCGCTCGGCAGCCTCATCCCAGCGGCCGCGGTACACTAGCTCGTTCCACTCGGGAATCAAGTTGTGCAGAGGGCAGCCGCTCGGGCGCGCCTTGCCAAAGCTCGCGTCCATCTGGCAAAACGCCACGCCGCACATCATGCAGCGGCTCGCCTGGGCGCGACGTGCGTCGTCATCGAGCTCCACATACAGGGGATCAAAATCATGACTGCGCTCCTCCACGGGGCGAAGCTCGTGGGCCACGCGATCGATATCAAGAAAAGCACCGGGCTTACCCATGGCACTTACGCCTCCTTCTTGGTCGAAGCAACAGAGCTGGCGTCCACGGACGCAGCACCCGCAGCACCGCCCGCAATATCGAAGCGAGCGACATCCGCGGCGCTCGCGCGACCGGTCACAATATCAAACGCCAGTTCCCCTGCCTGCGCATGTGTCTTGCCGGCAGCCTCGCTCGCAGCGACAATCGCCAGCACACGCTCGTACTCGGTCGGAATGACCTTCACAAAGTGCTTGCTCATCGTCTCAAAGCTGTAGAGCAGCTTGATGCCGCGCGGGCTCTGCGTCGCGTCCACGTGCTCCTGGATGAGCTCGCGAATCTGCGCCAGCTCGCCGGCCGTCGGGGCCTTGAGCTCAACGCTCTCGTGGTTCACGCGGGCATCGAGCGTGCCGTACTGGTCAAAGACATAAGCCACGCCACCCGTCATGCCGGCAGCGAAGTTCTGCCCGACCTCGCCCAGGATGAGCGCCAGGCCACCCGTCATGTACTCGCAACCGTGGTTGCCGCAACCCTCGACCACCACGGTGGCACCGGAGTTGCGTACGCCAAAGCGCTGGCCTGCCAGGCCGTTGATGAAGCCACGGCCGCTCGTGGCGCCAAAGAACGCAACGTTGCCCACGATGATGTTTTCGTCGAACTTATAGGTCGCATGCGGGTTGGGGCGCACCGACACCTCGCCGCCCGAAAGGCCCTTGCCAAAGTAGTCGTTGGCGTCGCCGCACACGTTGAGCGTAATGCCGCGCGGCAGGAAGGCGCCAAAGCTCTGACCGGCCGATCCATCGCAATCGATGGTGATGGAGCCGGCGGGCAGGCCCTCGGGATGTGCCTTGGTCACCGCGTTACCCAGGATGGTGCCCACGCAACGGTTGACGTTGGCGATATCGGCGCGGAAGCGAATCGGGCGCAAGTGGGCACGGGCATCGGCCGTATAGGGCACGAACAGCGTGGAGTCGAGCGTCTTGTCGAGCTCGCTGTCCGCGGCCATCTGCGGCAGGAAGTGACGACCGTCGGCACCCGGGATATGGGCACCGAACTCGCAGGTCGCGCTCGCCAGCACGGGCGACAAATCGAGCAGGTTGGCCTTACGGTTGCCCGGGACCTCAATCTGGCGCAAGCACTCGGGATGGCCGACCATCTCGTCGACGGTGCGGAAGCCCAGGCTCGCCATGACCTCGCGCAGCTGCTCGGCAACAAAGAGCATAAAGTGCTCGACGTGCTCGGGCTTGCCGCGGAAGCCGCGACGCAGGCGGCAGTTTTGCGTAGCGATGCCGGCCGGGCAGGTGTCCTGTTGGCAGTCGCGCTGCATGAGGCAGCCCATGGAGATGAGCGGCATGGTCGCAAAGCCAAACTCCTCGGCACCCAGCAAGCAGGCGACGGCAACGTCGGTGCCGTCCATGAGCTTGCCGTCGGCCTCGAGCACCACGCGTGAGCGCAGGCCGTTTTGCAGCAGCGTCTGTTGGGCCTCGGCAAGGCCGAGCTCCAGCGGCAGGCCGGCGTGCCAAATGGAATCGCGCGCCGCGGCACCCGAGCCGCCGTTATGGCCACTGATCAAGATCTTGTCGGCAGCACCCTTGGCCACACCGGTGGCGATGGTGCCGACGCCGGCCTCGCTGACCAGCTTGACCGACACGCGCGCACCGGGGTTGGCGTTCTTAAGGTCAAAGATGAGCTCCGCCAGGTCCTCGATGGAGTAGATGTCGTGATGCGGCGGAGGCGAGATCAGGCCGATGCCGGGCGTGGACTGACGGACCTCGGCGATCCAGGGGTAGACCTTCTTGCCGGGGAGGTGTCCGCCCTCGCCGGGCTTGGCGCCCTGGGCCATCTTGATCTGAATCTCGAAGGCGCTGCACAAGTAGCGGCTCGTCACGCCAAAGCGCGCGCTTGCCACCTGCTTGATGGCGGAGTTCTTGGAGTCGCCGTTGGCCAGCGGGGTCTCGCGACGTGGATCCTCGCCGCCCTCGCCGGAGTTGGAACGGCCGTGCAGGCGGTTCATGGCGATGGCCATGCACTCGTGCGCCTCTTTGCTGATGGAGCCATACGACATGGCGCCGGTGTTAAAGCGGCGGACGATGTTGAGCGCGGGCTCGACCTCGTCGAGCGCCACCGGGGTGCGGCCGCTGGCATCAAAGTCGAGCAAGTCGCGCAGGCGCACGGCACGGCCGGTGCGGTGCAGGCGGGCGCTGTACTCCTTAAAGGTGTCGTAGCTGTCCTCATGGCAGGCGGTCTGCAGCAAGTAGACAGTCTGCGGATCGATCAGGTGATCCTCGCCGCCGAGCGGGCGCCACTTGGTTAGACCCAGCGTGGGCAGCTGATCGGGAGCCGGGCTCTTAAGGATAGCGAGCGCAGCGTCGTAGCGCTCGTTTTGCTCACGCTCGACGTCCTCGACACCCATACCGCCCACACGGCTCACCGTGCCGGCGAAGTACGCGTTGACGAACTCCGGCGTAAAGCCCACGGCCTCGAAGATCTGCGCCGAATGGTAGCTCTGCACCGTAGAGATGCCCATCTTGGACATGATGGAGACGATGCCGGCGGTCGCAGCCTTGTTGTAGTTGGCGATGCCCTGCTCGGCCGTCACGTCCAGGTCGCCGCGCGCCGCCAGATCGCGGATGCACGCGTGTGCGTTGTACGGATAGATGCCGCTCGCGGAGTAGCCCACCAGTGCTGCAAAGTCGTGCGGGGACACGGCGTCACCGCACTCCACCACGATGTCGGCAAAGGTACGCACGCCGGCGCGGATCAGGTGGTTGTGCACGCAGCCCACGGCGAGCAGCGACGGCACGGGCACCTCGCCCGCAGCGGCATGATCGCTCAGCACCACGATGTTCACGCCGTCGCGGACCGCAGCCTCAACGTCCTCTGCAAGCTGCTTGAGCGCAGTCTGCAGCGCGCCTTCGCCGGCATCGCGGCGGTACACGGCACGGAAACGGCAAGTCTTAAAGCCCACGCGGTCGATGGCGCAGATGCGGTCGAACTCCTCCTCGTTGAGCAGCGGGCGCTCCAAGCGAACCAGCTGGCAGGCCGTACGGGAGTCCTCGAGCAGGTTGCCGTGGTTGCCCAGGTAGAGCGTGGTCGAGGTGACCATATGCTCGCGAAGGGCGTCGATGGGCGGGTTCGTGACCTGAGCGAACAGCTGATAGAAGTAGTCAAAGAACGAACGCGTCTTCTTGGACAGGCAGGCCAGCGGCGCATCGATGCCCATCGAGGCGAGCGGCGCCTTGCCCTGCTGGGCCATGGGACGCACGACCTCGTCAACATCATCCCAGTGATACCCGAGCTTAGCCATGCGCACGGCGGCGGGCACCTCGGCGTCCTCGGCGGGCGTTGCCGCGGCGGGCCTGTCGAGCGCGTCGACCGTCAGCGTCTCCTCGGCAATCCAATCACGGTAGGGCTTTTCTTTGGCGTAACGGGCGCGCAGCTCGTCGTTGTAGATGACGCGCCCGCGGGCAAAGTCGACCTCGAGCATCTGGCCCGGCCCCAGACAGCCGCTCGTCAGGATGTTCTCGGGGCTCACCTCGATGGTGCCCACCTCGCTTGCCAGCATAAAGCGACCGTCGCGCGTCACATAGTAGCGGGCGGGGCGCAGGCCGTTACGGTCGAGGGCGGCGCCCAGCGTGCGACCGTCGGTAAAGGCGATGGCCGCCGGGCCATCCCACGGCTCCATGAGCATGGACTGGTAAGCGTCGTAGGCGCGGCGCTCCTCACTCAGGCTGTCGTTGTGGTCCCACGGCTCGGGCAGCAACATGGACGCGGCACGCGTAAGCGGACGACCGTTCATGACCAGGAACTCGAGCACATTGTCCAGAATCGCAGAATCGGAACCCTCGCGGTTGATGATGGGCATCACGCGCTCAAGATCGTGCTGCAGCACGGGGCTGTACAGGTTGGGTTCGCGGGCGCGAATCCAGTTGACGTTGCCCTTGAGGGTGTTGATCTCGCCGTTGTGGATGATAAAGCGGTTGGGGTGCGCGCGCTCCCAGCTGGGCGTGGTGTTGGTGGAGTAGCGCGAGTGGACGAGCGCCACGGCCGTCTTGACGGCGGCGTCGTTGAGATCGATGAAGAAGCGGCGCATCTGCGTGGCGACCAGCATGCCCTTATACACGATAGTGCGCGAGCTCATGGAACACACGTAGAAGATCTTGTCGCGCAGAGCAAACTCGGCGTCGGCCTTCTTTTCGATGGTGCGGCGGCACACGTACAGGCGACGCTCAAAGGCATCGCCGGCGGGCGTGTCGTCGGGGCGCCCCAGGAAGGCTTGCAGGATAGTAGGCATGCAGGCGCGGGCCGTCTCGCCCAGGTCGTGCGGGTCGACCGGAACCTCGCGCCAAAAGAGCAGCGGCACGCCGGCCTCGGCGCAGCCCTCCTCAAACACGCGGCGGGCATCCTCTACGCCCTTGTCGTCCTGCGGGAAGAACAGCATGGCCACGCCATAGTCGCCCTCTGCCGGCAAAATCTGGCCGCACTTTTGGGCCTCTTTACGGAAAAAGTGATGCGGAACCTGGAACAGGATGCCAGCGCCGTCGCCGGTGTTCTTCTCGAGTCCCGTGCCGCCGCGGTGCTCCAAGTTGACCAGAATGGACAGTGCGTCGTCCAGAATCTGGTGATGGCGCTCACCGTTGATATCGGCAAGCGCGCCGATACCACATGCATCGTGGTCGAATTCGGGGCGGTAAAGGCCCTGCTGCTGAGCGGAATCTGCCTGCATCGCGATCCTCCCCTAGATATTAGACAGTCAGTTGAATAGGCATACTAGGAGCATCGCCGGCCCGTTGTGTTTCCCACCCGTTTCGAAACAATCGCGTAACGCACGCGGGACATCTACGTTTTGCCATCAAACGCGTACATCAGCCTCCAAACATGTCAAAAAACGACATCTTTGGAGGCTGACGTACACGTTTGGCGTAGGGACAGTCGGTGTACGTGCATCTGGCCCCTTCGGGTCATTCTGAAAACGAGGGCCGCGCGGACTTTTGCATGATGAGGCTCGACACCGCCAATCTTAAGGGCGGCAACAAGGCGCCCAAGTTCGGCTTGTAAGCTCACCGCTTCAAACATCTCAATCTGTAACAGGAAGATCCCATTTCGACGCCTAACTGTTACAGATTGAGATGTTCTTGAGAGACGGTTCCGAATGTCTCAATCTGTAACACGAAGGGCCGGCTTTGGCGGTCAGCTGTTACAGATCGAGATTTTCCATAGGACCATTTCTTCCTGTCTCGATCCGTAACACCTAGGCCCAATTTCCATCCCTAGTTGTTACAGATCAAGACAGTTCGCAGCCCCCCCCTTCATCATCCTATTCAAATACAACAATTTTGTTAGTCTTGGTTAACTTTTAAGCTTAAAACGGGTATCCTTTGCGGCGTCAAGCAAACGGCACGCACACCGTGCCAGATCAAGGAGGCCCCTATGGCGCACCGAGCAGACCGACAGACAATGCAACTTGTCCTTATCCGTCACGGAGAATCCGAGTGGAACAAACTCAACCTGTTCACCGGCTGGACCGACGTAGAACTCACCGACACGGGCCGCGAAGAAGCCGCAGCAGGCGGTCGAGCCCTCAAAGAAGCGGACTTCGACTTCGACGTCTGCTACACCTCGCGTCTCAAGCGCGCAATTCACACCCTCGACATCGTGCTCGGCCAAATGGATCGCGAGTGGTTGCCCGTCATCAAATCCTGGAAGCTCAACGAGCGCCACTACGGAGCGTTGCAGGGTCTCAACAAGGCCGATGCCGCAGCGGAGCACGGCGACGAGCAGGTGCTCATCTGGCGCCGCTCCTTCGATGTCTGCCCGCCGGCACTCGAGCCGGACGACGCGCGCGATCCCCACACCCAGGAGCAATACCGTGATGTCACGCCCGATCAGCTGCCCTATACCGAGTGCCTCAAGGACACGATCGCCCGCGCCTGGCCTTATTTCGAAGACGAGATTCGCCCCCAGATGCTCGCCGGCAAGCGCGTACTCATCGCCGCACACGGCAACTCCCTGCGCTCACTCGTCATGAAGCTCGAGCACCTCACGCCCGAGGAAATCCTCAAGGTCAACATCCCCACCGGCGTGCCGCTCGTCTACACCTTCGACACCGATTTCAACGTCCTCGACAAGCGCTACATCGGCGACCCGGCGACCATCGCCGCCAAGATCGACGCCGTGGCCAATCAGGGCAAAGCACACAAGTAGCCCCAACCCAAAACCGACGCGTGGCGCCGCACGGCCCAGATGCGACGTCACGCCGCCCATACACAGGAGCGCACCATGCTCAATCATCTCAAACAACACTTTGGCTCGCACCGCACCGGAGGCCACGGAGGTCTGGATATCGCCCGGCACATCGGCCCCGGGCTGCTCGTGACCGTCGGCTTTATCGATCCGGGCAACTGGGCCTCCAATATGGCCGCGGGTTCGCAGTTTGGCTACGCGCTGCTGTGGATCGTCACGCTGTCCACGATTATGCTCATTGTGCTGCAGCACAACGCGGCACACCTGGGTATCGCCACGGGCATGTGTCTTGCCGAGGCCACGACGCGCCACCTGCCCCGCCTCGTCGGGCGTGTGATACTCGGCAGCGCATATCTAGCCACGATCGCCACCGCCATGGCCGAAGTCCTGGGCGGCGCGATCGCGCTTCAAATGCTCTTTGGGCTGCCCGTGCGTGCGGGCTACGTCATCGTGGCGGCAGTATCGATGGCGATGCTCATGACGAGCTCCTACAAGCGTGCCGAACGCTGGATCATCGCCTTCGTCGGCGTGGTAGGACTCTCGTTTTTGGCCGAGCTTGCACTGGTCAAGGTCGACTGGCCGCAAGCCGCCGCAAGCTGGATCACGCCCAGTATGCCCACTGGCTCTGCCGCGATTATCGTGAGTGTCCTGGGTGCGGTTGTTATGCCACACAACCTCTTCCTGCACTCCGAGGTCATCCAATCCATGCACTTCGAAGGCCAAGGCGAGCAGGTTATAGAAGAGCGTCTGCGCTACGAGCTCTTCGACACGCTCTTTTCGATGGGCGTGGGCTGGGCAATCAACTCGGCCATGGTCATCCTGGCCGCAACGACCTTCTTTGCGCACGGCATGGTCGTAGACGACCTCGCCGTCGCAGCGGCCACGCTCTCCCCCATTCTGGGTCCGGCGAGCTCGACCATCTTTGCGGTAGCGCTGCTGTTCGCGGGCCTCTCGAGTAGTGTGACGGCGGGCATGGCGGCGGGCACCATCACCGCGGGCATGTTCGACGAGGAATACGACATCCACGACCGACATTCCTCGATCGGGGTGGCGGCCTGTTTCGTCGGCGCAGTGACGGCGTGCCTGGTCGTCCCAAATCCTTTTGAAGGTCTCATCTGGAGTCAGGCGCTGCTGTCGCTTCAGCTGCCGATTACGGTCTTTGTGCTCATACGGCTCACCAGCTCACGCCGCGTCATGGGCAAATATGCCAATTCGTGCCCGCTCAACGCGCTGCTCGTAGGGATCGGTGCCATCGTGACGATTCTCGATGTCGTGCTGTTGACAGGGATGTAATGGGGCGGGGCACCTACCCAGGCAAATGTCTCGATCTGTAACATCTAGACCCGCTTTTGAAGTCTAGATGTTACAGATCGAGACAAAAGGTCGGCCGGACTCACAACAGACAGGATCGGCCAACAGCAACCGTGATCCCTTGGGGACGGAGGAAAAGGGCCCCAGCCGAGAATTCGACCGGGGCCCTTGGACAGAGCTATGTTCGGCTTTCGCCGCGTGTCTGCGAGCTACTCCTCGACGAGCTCAAACTGATCGGGACCGACGCCGCACACCGGGCACACATAATCCTCGGGCAGCTCGGGCGTATCGACCTCAACCTCGTAACCGCAAACGACGCACACGAACTTATACGTCTTCTTCTCCTCAGCCATGATGTTCTCCTCTCGAACGTGACTGGTGATGTACTTCGCTTATTAGTATATGTTCTCAATAATATAATGCAAGTGTTTTTAAAACATTTCTAGCCTTGATACGAGGACGCCTTCGGAGGCGTCTTGCCCTTCAGGACCTTATGGTAGTAGTCGTAGGTCAACGGCGTCTCGTCGCTCAGGCGCTCGGCGTCCTCGACCTCGCCGATAAACAGTAGATGCGTACCCACATCCACAGTGTCGATCAAACGGCAGCTAAACAGAGCCGCCGCGTGCTCGGACACATAAGGCATGCCCAGAGCCGTCTCGCGGGTCTCGTATTTGGCAAACTTGTCATAGTTGCTGCTGGTGCGAAATCCAAAGTTGCCAATGTAGAGCATATCCGCCGTCTGGTCGATCACGGTCAGCGCAAAGGCCTTGGCAGTCTCGATCACGCCAGCGGTCACATTTTCCTTGTTTACGGCAACCGAGATGCGAGGTGGTGCTGCCGTCACCTGCACCGCCGTGTTGATGACGCAGCCGGCGCGCAGCCCGTCTGCCGCGGCGCTCACCACATACAGACCGCTCGGCATGGTAAAGAATGCAGTTTTGTCCATAACAAGTACTCCCCTAACCCGGGATTGAACCTTAAGGCTGTATGTACCCATAAAAAGCGGCGCCCATAACGGACGCCGTTTTTTGGAAATATATGGCAAAACAGCAAGGAAGACGGGGCGGGCGCGGTAGGGCACCTTCCCGTGAACTCGCTCCTAGCGGTTGCGTTCTTTAAGGGCGCGATCTATCTCGCGTTGGACATCACGCTTGGCCATGTCCTCGCGCTTGTCGTAGAGCTTCTTGCCTCGGCCCAGGCCCAGCAGCAACTTTACGCGGCCGTCGGTATTAAAGTAGAGCTCCAACGGAACCAGCGCATAACCACGGTTGCGAAGTTTGCCGTCGAGAAAGTCGATCTCCTTGCGATGCAGCAGCAGACGACGCCGACGGTCGGGATCGCGATTCCACACGCCACCATGGCTATAAGGGTGGATATGCAGGCCGACGAGCCAGCACTCACCGCCGCGGATCAGCGCGAAGGTATCGGTGATCTGGCAGGCGCGCTCGCGAATCGACTTGACCTCGGTGCCGCTCAGTTCAATGCCGCACTCAAAAGTCTCATCGATAAAGTACTCGTGATGTGCCGAGCGATTCTTGGAAATGAGCTTGCGTTCACGCTTACTGGGCATCGCCGGCCTCCTTGGCGCCATCGGCGTTTGAGCCCGCGGCGTCGCGCTTTGCCTTGCGCTCAGCATTGAGCTCGGCGTCGCTCTCGCGCACCAGTTTGATAATCGCCGCGCAGGCCTCCTCGCCCACCAAATCGCGAGCACGCACCGTCAGGCGCGTCGCCTCCTGCTTGTCGCCGTCGCTTGCAGCATCGGTCGCACACATGATCAGGCAAATGGCAATCTCAGCCGAAGGCGAGGTCGGCACGCCTTGCAGGCTCAGCTCGCCCATCACGTGCTCATCGCTCTCCTCGGCGGCATCGGGGTAGGCAGTATGAATCTTGTTGAGCAGGCGCGTCGTATGCGCATCGCCAGGCGCCAGACGCAACGCCAGGCGCGCACAACCCACGGCGGCCGAGACATTCTCGGTCTCGGGCTCCAAGAAGTACTGGCCCAGGTTGGCATAGGCGCGGGCGGCGCACTTGCCATCGCTTGCACGCTCCAGCACCGAGTACGAGAGCGATGCCCATTCCTGCTTGTCCTCGAGCGCGCGGAACAGCTCGGCCAAGTCCAAGCGATAGTTGCAGTTCATGGGATCCCAACGCACAGCCTGCATCAGGGCATTACGAGCGCTCACATAATCCTGCTGGCGAATGTAGGCAAACGCCATGTCGGAGTACAGACGGTCAAACGGCACCTCGACCTGCACGAGCTCGCGCGGATCCTTCTCCACGCGGCGATAGGCCAGACGCTCAAACTTGCTATCGAAGCTAAAGTATTGGCGCTTCTCCTCCGTCTTGCACTCGGCGTCGATATACTCCTCGGCAAGCTCCACCAGGCGCTCCAACAGCGGCGTCGCCGTGGCCAGGTCGCCCTGCGCCAGGTAGTTCTCGGCATACGTGATGTCTTGCAAGCTGATGGGCAGATCCATGGCTACTCCTCGATCTGAGCGAAACACGGCAGGCGCCGTATATACGGTCGATACACAAAACCCGGGTCTCTTGCGAGGCCCGGGCATTCATTTTGTGGTAGCCCGTACCAGATTCGAACTGGTGATCTCCGCCTTGAGAGGGCGGCGTCCTAAACCGCTAGACGAACGGGCCATATGTAGCAAATGCAATGGCTGGGATGGAGGGAGTCGAACCCCCATTGACGGAACCAGAATCCGCTGTCCTGCCATTAGACGACATCCCAATGACTGCATCGCTGCGCTCGGCTGTGCCTTTGCGCAAGAAAGAAATATACGGGAAGATCCGTCGTGACGCAAGCCCCAATTTTGACTTTTTTGAAATTCGGTCAAATTGGCCTAATTTCGTCCAACCCGTGAAGGACCTGTGAAGCCGACCGCTGTACACGAAGGACAAAACGCCGCGAGCGGTAGCCGTCAACCGTTGGCAGATTCTACCGCGAAAACGATAGCACCAGACAACACAATCGAAGTATCAATGATCGCGTAGATATCGAGGCGCCATGGACGAAGAGCTTGATTACCTATGGGAGACCCTTGGGCTCGAGATCACTGCCGACCTTTGGCCCGAACGGGACAAAATCCATCCCACACTGCGCCCCGCCATCACGGTGATGCAGGCAAACTACCGCCGCGCCTCATTTTTGATCATGCGGACGTCATGGCATGCGGCGCTCCCCGACCTCAAGCGCATACAGGCAAGCCTCGTCGAGCTGTCCGGCATGCCGACCGTTATATCCGAGACGAACCTGGAGCGGCGGCAGCGCGAGCGCCTGCAGCGGCAACGGATTCCGTTTATCTGCCCCGGCATTCAGGCATACCTGCCCTTTATGGACGAAGAGTACTGGAGCGACACGCCCGACAAGCACGTAAAGATCTACGACCCACACGAATGGGCGCAGCTGGAAGACTGACTGGGGCAGGCCCGCCGGCGGAAAGTGCGTCCCATTCTGGAAGCGAATTCCGGGGCGCAGTTTCCCGTAGAGCCTCCAACCGGAAACTGTATCCCAGAATCAACGCTCGAAACGGGATGCCATTTCCGATAGAACCCCCAACCGGAAAGCACATCCCAGAATCAGCGCTCGAAACGGGACGCACTTTCCGCAGCCGCTACAGCAACGCCTCGACCCAAGCCGATTCCCTAAAGCCGGGAATCGCAAAGTCGTCGCCCACCAACAGCGGACGCTTGACCAGCATGCCGTCGGTCGCCAGCAGCTCGTAGCACTCCCGATCCGTCATGCCCGCATCTAGACGCGCCTTCAGACCCAGCTCTCGATATTTCATGCCCGACGAATTAAAGAAGCGCCGCACCGGCAGTCCCGAACGAGCAATCCAGGTCGCAAGCTCATCAGCCGTGGGATTGTCCAAAACGATATCGCGGTCGATATACTCTACCCCGTGTTCGTCCAGCCATGCCTTGGCCTTCTTACAGGTCGAGCACTTGGGATACTCAACAAACAGTACGGTCATGGAAATCCTCCGAATATAGATCGGCCAACGCAGGCACACGCCACACGAGGCGCCTTCGCATGATGGGCCAATTGTAGCCCACGGGTCACACGCTAAACGAACCGTACCCCGAATCCGCGTTTGATGAACGGCAGCAGCTCCATTGCCTCGGGCGTGATATGGCCCGCAACGTTCATGCGCTCGTCACCGGGAAGATCGACCCGCGCAATCTCAAGCTCGCCTTCGTAGCGCCCATAGCCGCTATTGCTCACAGCGATCGACCCCGTCTTTCGTGACAGGCCGGCACCGGCATCCATCGGCACGGAATCCGGCTTAAGCGTCGTACGCGACTCCTGAGACCTAAAGATGAGGGTGCTCGAATCGGGTCGGTCGTGATGAATCTGCCCACGTACATAGGCATAACCGGGCTCAAGCTCGCATTGCAGGTCCACGTATCCGGCGGAAACATGAGCAAACTGCGTCCAGCCCGCATCGGAAAGATCGGGGTCGCCGACCAACACAATGTCGCAATCGGCGCCATGTGCAAGCTCAAGCATGTTGAGGGCAACCTTTGACGCGCGACCGCGCTGCGCCTCGACCGTCGGCAGTCCCTCGAATACTGGCCCGCGAACGTTAGCATCACCCGGCACAAAAGCCATGATTTCGAATCCAAGCGCCGCAAGACGAAGATTCACCCGAGCAATGTCCTCCAGAGCTAAACCGGTATAAGGCTTAGGGTAAAAATTGTGGCAGGCGGCAAAACGAGTCACATCGGCACCGGCCTCACGCCACGATGCGATTTCAACAGAACTCACCGTCGATGCATTGACCACAATGCGAAATACACCGGACAGCTCCGCGACCCGCTGGGCGCTAAAGCCATAGTCCAAACGAAGGTATTCCAACCCCAGATCGCGCAGGTCCTCGATGCGCTCAAGCCCGAGCAAATCGCACGTGCGAGGCCCCACATCGGCAATGAGCGCAATGCCGCGGGCGGAGAGCAGCGACAGCACATGACGGACCTTATCGGCATACGCCGCTCCCCCATCCTCGGGAATATGCAGCGAGGTGAACGCATAGCGCGCACCCGCCGCGGCACCACGCTCAATCGTCCGCTCAATATCCTGCAAAGGGCTGGAAAGATAAATCGAAATACCCGTTTTCACGCTACAACGCTCCTTTAAAAAAGGCCGGCGGAGCAGTTAGCCCCGCCGGCACAACCATAGCATCAAGAAATCTGCCGCGCGCCGCGAACCCCGAGCAACACGGCTCACGATATCAAACTACTCGCCAAAGAACTCATTGATCTTCTGCTCGTCGACGCCAAAGAACCACGTCAGGACAAAGCCGGCGGCATAGGCAAGCAGCATAGCGGCAACGTAGCCGAGCTGCTGGCCAGGAACGACGATCAGCAGGCCAAACAGACCGGAAACGCCCTGAGAAACCGTGCCGATGTGAAGCAGCGCCGCGAGCGCGCCGCCAAATCCGGCACCCAGGCAGGCCGTCACAAACGGACGAACGAGCGGCAGCGTAACGGCATACATCAGAGGCTCGCCAACACCCAGGATTCCAACGGGAATGGACTCTGCGACGTACTTCTTGAGCTTGGCGTTCTTGGTCTTAAAGTACAGCGCCAGACCGGCACCGACCTGGCCGCCGCCAGCCATCATAAGGATGGGAAGCAGGTAATTGATACCCTTGGTAGCACCGTCGGGATCGTTGAGCATAGCGTGGATCGGCGTGAGCGCCTGATGCAGGCCGACGGAAACCAGCGGCAAGAAGCCTGCCGACAGGATATAGCCGCCCAGGACGCCCAGCTTCTCGAAGATAAAGGTCAAAACGCTAAAGATGGCAGTCGTCAGCCATGCGCCAACCGGCTGGATGACGAGCATCAGAGCAAAGGCGCCGATGATGAGCACCAGCAGCGGGGACAAGAACGTGTCGAGCGCGTTGGGCATAACCTTGCGAATCTGACGCTCCATCCAGGCAAAAAATGCGCCAGCGATAAGAGCCGCGATCATGCCGCCCGCTGCGGGGTTGTACTGCGCATTGGTGAGCGGCAGCAAGATGGCAGTGGCAGGATCGGCCGCGCCAGGCGCAAGCAGGGGCATGGCACTGTTGGCAATACACATCATGCCGGCGATGCCGCCCAGCGCAGCGGAGCCGCCAAACTCACGTGCCGCGTTATAGCCCACCAAGATGGGCAGATAGGCAAACAGGGCCCAGCCCATGGAGCGAATGCCCTGGTACCACCACTCGCCTGCAAGCGCGCCTGCCGTCGAGACGTTAATGACGTTGCAGATACCGTTGATGAGGCCAGCCGCAATGATGCCGGGAAGCAGGGCGACGAAGACATTGGAAATCTTCTTGAGGAAGGCCTGAACCGGCTTGGACTCGTACTTGGCCTTCTGCGCGGCCTTGTTTGTGGCCGCAGCGTCAACCACGCTCTCGTCAGCAACGCCTTTCGCAAGGCCGGTGAGCTTGGAGAACTCCTCGAGCACCTTATTCACCTTGCCCGGACCCAGCACGATCTGCATCGTGTCGTCCTCGACCAGGCCCATCACGCCGTCGAGTGCCTTAATGCCCTCCGTGTCGACGTTGCCCGCGTCTTTGACGGTCACGCGCAGGCGCGTCATACACGCCGCGTTTGCGAGCACGTTGTCTTTACCGCCCAAAAGGTCCAGCAGCTTTTGAGCCAGCTCTTTGTTCGTCATAACTCCTCCTTGTATTGGGTATCTCGTCTGGATGTCATATCAGCTCACGCCGCGCACCTATTGGGCGTCGGCATTGCTCTTCTCATGGCCACTCACCGCAGCACGGACATGGCCTCTCGCTCGCTCAAGAGCTACCGCAGCCTGCTCGGCATCGCAGTCCAGCAGTACCGAGACAATAGCGGTTTTTACGTGGCCGCCGGCATCTGCAAGCGCCTGAATAGCGCACTCGCGCGTGCAGCCGGTCGCCTCCATCACGATGTTCTGGCCGCGCACCACCAACTTCTCGTTCGTCTGCTGCACATCGACCATCAGGTTTTGGTATACCTTGCCGATCTTGACCATGGCACCGGTCGAAATCATGTTGAGAATGAGCTTTTGAACCGTTCCCGCCTTGAGCCTCGTTGAGCCGGTCAGTACCTCGGGACCGGGCACGGGTTCAATGGCAAGATCTGCGCTCTCCCCGATCTTCGACCCTTGGTTGCAGGCAATTGCGATCGTCTTGCACCCAGTTGCCTTGGCGTACACAAGGCCGCCCACCACATAGGGAGTACGACCGCTTGCCGCCAGGCCAACGACAAGATCCTTGTCCGTGAGTCCACGCTCCCGCAGGTCGCTCGCGCCAAGCTCCTCGCTGTCTTCGGCACCTTCGACAGCCTTGATAAACGCCGTCTCGCCTCCGGCAATGAGCCCGACAATCAGATCGGGTGACACGCCAAACGTGGGCGGACACTCCGAAGCGTCGAGTACACCCAGACGACCGCTGGTGCCTGCGCCCATGTAAAAGACGCGCCCGCCGCGCTCGAGTGCCTCAGCAGCCCAGTCGATTGCTGTGGCAACCTGGGGCAACACCTTCGTGACCGACTGGACGGCACGAAGATCCTCATCATTCATCGTCGTGACGATTTGCAGCGATGTCATCGTATCGAGGTCCATAGACCTTTGATTACGCTGTTCGGTCGTGAATTTTGTTAAATCGAGCATTTCATTCACCTCATCTTTCCTGTTTCTCGATGTAGTTTTGCTTAATGACATGCGTCGCCCGTTCGTAGTCGCTGGCAACGTAAGCAGCGTACAGGGCATCGACAACCATAAGCTGGGCCATACGCGAAGCCATGGCACCGCTGCGGACCAAGGGCTCACTCGCAGCGACGCCGAGCACGGCATCGGCCACGGTGGCAAGCTTGGATGATCCATCTACTTTGGTAACGGCCACAACGGGACAGTTGTGACGTTGGGCCTCGGCGGTGCAGTCCAGCACCTCTTGCGTCAAGCCCGAGTAGCTAAAGGCGATTGCCATATCGCCCTCATGCATGTTCTTGGCACACAAGAGCTGATCATGCCAGTCGTCGTACAGATGGCACTCTTTGTCGACACGCATGAGCTTTTGCGCCAGATCGTGCGCGACCAAACGAGAGGCACCGATACCGAACAGATTGACTGCGCGTGCCCGCTTAAGATAGGCCGCGCATCGCTCCAAGACGGTGTAATCGAGCGTTCGCGCCGTCGCTTCGATCGTGCGCACGTTGCTTTTCATCACCTTCCCCACGATACGTTCGACGCTGTCATCCATGGAGATGTCCTCGAGGGCTACGTCTTTCTTGTCACCTAAGAGCGCCAGCTCGGCAATCAGTTCGCGCTGGAACTCCTTGTAGCCCGCAAAACCCAAACGCTTGCAAAAGCGCAAAATGCTCGAGGGCGAGGAGAACGTGGCATCGGCAAGACCGCGGACGGACAGCCCGACCACCTCGTGCGGATGAGCGCTCACATATGCGATGACATTGCGTTCCGCCGGGCTCGCGCTGAGCTCACGCTCGCGAAGCCGCAAAAGCAATCCGTTTGCCATCTCAAACACCTCCGTTGAGAAGAATTAAAGACCAACGAACGATTCGTACCGGATACAAACAGCTTTTACGGTACATTGTGCCGCATCGTGGCGCACAAAGGACGAGCGTTCTACCGCTCGCCCCTCAAATCCGACCGCTCGGAAATACGCGCGACACAAAATAGTTCAACAAGGTCGCATGATCAGAAACGGGTTTGTTACCGGCTAGCGCCTCGCATGGGCGCCGATGGGGCGCGTCTCGTGGTGCACCCATGCGGAGACCAGCAATACCAACAGCATCGCGGTGACATAGCCCGCAGCATCGAATCCTAAATCGATAACGTCGAAATGCCTGCCGGGAACAAAGATCTTATGTACCTGATCGCCAACGGAGCAGACGGCGCAAAAGAGCAACACGGGCACGCAACGGGAGCAAACGCTCCACGGACGCCTGGAAAAGCAAACCACGGCCACCGAGGCGAACAATCCGACGAAGAAAAACTCTACGGTATGGGCAACGCGACGGACGTTCGTGCCCACCCACATGCGAATGGAAGCAAGTCGGCCAGACCGGACATTCGAGGCAGCCGAATCGATGCCCCCGGTCATCCCGTTCTCGGTCTGAGCTTCACCCGTGGCATCGGCAGCCTGAACGCCCGTAGCCTGACCCTCCACCACGCGCGCGGTGGACTCGCTCAGCAACGACGTCTCCACCGCATTTTGCTCCGTCAGCACCCAGATGCCCGCCAGCGTTGCAGCGAACAGAATGATCGCGGTCCATCCGATTATTTGTTTTACGCGCGCCAAGGGCCTACCTCCTTTTTTGAATATCAGCGAGTGTAGCCCCAAATGACATCGTCACCGTATCAAAATTTGAATCGCAACAGGAAGCGACAAAGCGACGCAAACCCCTACCCCGCCTCGCGCATCCAGCGATCGAACGTCCCCACGCACACGCCCAGGCACTTTGCTGCCTGGCTGCGCGTAATATCGCCCGCCTCATAGCTATCGCGCACCAGCTCAAACTGAGGAGGGCACGGCTTGCGAGGTCGACCGAAACGGACCCCTCGCGCCCGCGCCGCTGCAATTCCCTCCGCTTGGCGCCGATGGATATTCTCGCGCTCCACCTGCGCCACGTAGCTCAGCAGTTGCAGCACAATATCGGCAATCAGGGTATTAGTCACATCCGGCGTGCCGCTTGCCCTGGCGCGCGTGTCAAGCAATGGCATGTCCAACACCACAATGGCAACCCCGAGCTCCTTGGTAATGCGACGCCATTCCTCAAGAATCTCGGAGTAATTACGACCAAGTCGGTCGATAGAAAGCACCACCAGCACGTCCCCGTCTCCCAGGACGTGCAGCAGCTCGCGATAGCGCGGTCGATCGAAGTCCTTGCCGCTCGCATGGTCGGCATAAATATTCGCCGAGCCCACGCCATAGGCGCCCAGCGCATCCAGCTGCCGATTAAGATTCTGATCGCGCGAACTCACCCGCGCATAACCATACACCGTCGCCATCTCATCCCCGCTTTCTTGTAAACCTGCCAAAAAGGGACAGGTTTATTTTGGTAGGTTTTACCTCTCGAATAGCAGGTAAGCGGGCGGCCGAGCAGACGGCAAGGTAGCCATGATCCAAATGCGGAGGGCGGCCCCGAAAGACCGCTCTCCCGCCATGAGTCGAGATTTGGCTAATGGATAAGCTTAAAGTCCAAGTGCCCACGCGTGGTATTGACGCGCGAGACCTCGATAATCACGCGCTGACCCAGTTCATAGCGAGTCCCCGTGTCGGCACCTGCGAGCGTGAGCGCATCCTCGTCGAACTCGAACCACTCGTTGCCCAGGCTCTTGATCGAAACCAAGCCTTCGACCTGCGTCAGGTCCAAGCGCACAAAGAGGCCCATGCTGCTAACCCACGAGACGGTTCCGGCATAGCGCTCGCCCAGACGGTCCTCATAGTACTGGGCAATCTTGATCTTTTGCGTCGCATGGCTAGCGGCATCTGCCGCGCGCTCGGCATCGCTGCATGCGCGGCAGATCTGCGGCAGAATGCGCGGCAGCGACTCGCGCCCCTTGCCGATCAGCCGCGGCGTACGGACCAGGGCGTCCTTGCCGCCGAGCTGCTCATAGGCCAACTGCAGTTTGAGCACGCGGTGCACCACCAGATCGGGGTAGCGACGGATGGGACTCGTAAAGTGACAGTAGCACGGCGCGGCGAGCGCAAAGTGGCCCTCGTTGCGCGGCTTGTACAGTGCGCGCTGCATGCTGCGCAGAAGCAGCGTGTTGACGAGCGGTGCGTTGGCCGTACCGGCGGCAGCATCAACTGCAGCCTGTAGCTCATCGGGACTCCCCAGGGCGATACCGGCAGCACGGCGATCGTCGATGATGCCTAGCTGCGCCAGCGCAACTGCGGCACCGTGCAGGCTATCGGGGCTCGGATCCTCATGCACGCGATAGCAGGCCTCGATATCACGGTCTGCCAGCCACTCTGCAACGCACTCGTTGGCGAGTAGCATGGCTTCCTCGATAAGCGACGTGGCACACGAACGCTCGCGCGCCACAATCTGCACGGGTACTCCGTCCTCATCCAATAGAGCGCGAATCTCGGCCGTGTCAAAATCGACTGAGCCGCGGGCACGACGAATACGACGGCGAAGTTCGGCGAGTTCGTTGGCGGCGACAAGGAAATCGCCGAGGTCGACGTTATAGCCGCGAGCAGTTTCCTCGCACGCAAGACCGCGCTCAAGCGCCTCCTCGCGCGAGGCCTCAGCAGCCGCAACATCCTCAGCGGCGCCTTCCAGCACCGAATACTCAACCGCGCCGGCACGCACCAGCAGCGCCTCGGCGCCGTCATAGTCCATACGCACACGCGAGCGAATCACGCTGGGGTAAGGATCGTAATGCCGCACGCGACCCTGCGCATCGAGCTCAATGTCAACGGTAAACGCAAGACGGTCCTCGTCAGGGCGAAGCGAGCATAGGTCACAGGACAGGCGTTCGGGCAGCATGGGAAGCACGCGATCGGCCAGATACACCGATGTCGTACGATGGCGAGCCTCAAGATCGATATGCCCGTCCCAAGCCACATAGTGAGAAACGTCAGCGATATGCACACCCAGCTTGTAGCCACCCTCGGGCGTGCGCTCAAGCGAAATGGCATCGTCAAAGTCGCGCGCGTCGACCGGGTCGATCGTGATGACAAAGCGGTCGCGCAGATCGCGGCGGAGCGGGTCCTTAAGCGCCGCGGACACATCGAGCGAAAGCCCCTCGGCCTCGTCCAGCGCGGCCTCGGGATAGCTATCGGTATAGCCGTAACGCGCCATCACGTATTGAACGCCCAAATCGGGCGCGTCATCTCCGCCAATGCGGCGTTCGATCGTCACGGTGCCCGATTCCAGGCGCGTCGGGTAGGTCAAAATGCGCGCGACAACGGCATCACCCGGGTGGACGCCCAGACGATCCGCCGAGGTATCCTCGGGCAGAATGAAGAAGTCGGCCTTCAGGCGCGAATCGAGCGGCTCGATCACACCGAGCGGACCAGCGGTCTGGTACGTACCCACCACGCTTATGGCTGCGCGCTCAACCACGCCTTCGATCACGGCGCGCCGCTCACCGTGCGGGCTGTTCTTAATGCTCACGGCAACGGTATCGCCATCCATGATCTCGCGCTTACCGCGGCCCATAACCTTGTAGTCGCCGCTCTCGGTTATGACATAGGCGCCATGCTCATGGAGCTGCACGCGCCCGGTCAGGCTCGGACGGCGTTCGCTGCGCACCGGCCCACGCTTATTGCGAGCACCGCGCTTATGCTTGTTATTGCGCCCCATGGCGCCTCCTTGCTATCGATGACGAACTCCAAAGAGTCTACCCAAATGATTCGCTTCCTGCCGTCCCCTAGAGATCAAAAAACGGGCCGCCCCATAAGAGACGACCCGTTGGAAGGGATGAATTCCAGGCATGCCTACACGCGCAGGTAGCGGCGCATGGCTATGGCAGAACCAAAGAGACCGATAATCACACCGACCAGAATCAGCGCAGCATAGGTCACCAGGTAGTACTGCATCGGCAGGGCAAACGACATCCAGCCGATGCTCTCCTGCAAACGCGGAATCATCAGATTGCGCAGCAGCTCCAGAACGCCGATGGAAAGCAGCGAGCCCAAAATGGCCTGCAGTACGCCCTCGGTGATAAACGGGCCGCGAATGAAGCCGTTGCTGGCGCCGACCAGACGCATAATCGCAATCTCACGACGACGCGCCGTGATGGACAGGCGAATCGTGTTGTTGATGAAGATGAATGCGATAAAGGTCAAAAGGCCAACGAGCACCACGGCGGCGATGCGGATGTAGTTGGTCACCTGGAACAGGCGGCTCACTTCCTCTTGGCCGTACAGCACGCTCGCGTTGACGTCGCCGTCATCCGCGATCTTCTGGAAGTCGGCGTTCTTCTTGAGCTTCTGGGCCGTGCTCTCGACCTTGGACGGATCGTCCATCTCAATTGCAAACGAAGCCGGCAGCGGGTTCTGGCCATCGAGCGCGCTCATGGTGGCGTCGGCGTTGCCCGACATCTTGCTCGTATACTCGGCCAGCGCGTCGTCCTTGTCCTTATAGGTCACGGACTTGACGTTATTCCACGTCTTAAGCTCGGCCTCAAAAGCCTGGACATCGGCCTGATCGGCGTCATCGCTAATGAACGCGTTGATGACAACCTGATCCTCGACGGTGCCGATCACGGAGTTCAGCATCGCGGAGCCCATGATGAACAGGCCGATGATAAACAGCGAAAGGAAGATCGTGATGACGGCGCCGAGCGAGGTAGTCCAGTTACGGAAGAAGTGACTGATTGCCTCTTTGAAGGAGTAGCCCACGTTAGTTGGTGCCATAGTTGCCGTAACCTCCCCTCTCCTGGTCGCGGATAACGTGGCCGCCCTCGAGGGCGATCACGCGACGGTGCATGCTATCGACCATCTCGCGGTCGTGCGTGGCGACGATCACGGTAGTGCCGGTGCGGTTAATACGCTCGAGCAGCTTCATGATGCCCAGCGAGATCGCCGGGTCGAGGTTACCCGTGGGCTCGTCGCAGATCAGCAGCGGCGGACGGTTGACCATAGCGCGGGCGACGGCAACGCGCTGCTGCTCGCCACCGGAAAGCTGGTCGGGCAGCGAGTCCATCTGATCGGCCAGACCGACCAGACGCAGCACCTCGGGCACCTGGCTGCGAATGACGCCCTTGGGCTTGCCGATGCACTGCAGGGCAAACGCCACGTTTTCGTAGGCGGTCTTTTGCGGCAGAAGCTTAAAGTCCTGGAACACGGCGCCAATCTGGCGGCGCAGGAACGGAACCTTGCGGTTCTTGATCTTCATGAGGTCCTGACCGGCAACCAAGATGCGGCCGCTCGTCGGCTTGACGTCGCGGTTGAGCGTCGACAGCAGCGTGGTCTTACCCGAGCCGGAATGACCGACCAGGAAGACGAACTCGCCCGGATAGATCTCGATGTTGATGTCGTCGAGTGCAGGCTTGTTGGGCTGTGCCGGATAGATCTTGGTGACATGCTCCATAAGGATGACGGGCTCGACACCGGCCTGCTTGGCCATCTTCTTGCGGCTGGCTTGCGGATCGATGGGCGCAAACACCGACGTAAAATCGGGGTTGTTGAGCGCGTTATCGAGGCTTGCGACCTCGGCGGCCTGATCGCTCTCGACCACCGGGGCAGCAGGCTGCGTGGGATCAGGAATAGCGGCAAAGAGACCGGACTGCGCAGGCTGAGGAACCGGCGTCGCAGGGGCCATGGGGTCGGGAATGCCGGCCATGGTAGGCTGCGGCGTGGCGGCGCCAGCCTGAGGCTGCTCCACGCGAGCGGTCACGGCCTGAACGGGCTCAAAACCCGCCGTGCCGGAAAGCGCGACATCGCTGGTGGGATTGTAGGCAAAGGGATCGGATGCCGGCTGTGCCTGATCTGCCGGCTGATCGGGGGCCTGAGCAACAGGCTGGCCCTCTGAATCCGGAGTGGCGAAACGACTGCCCTGGACGCCCGTCTGCGTCTTGGGGGCATCATCGCCCGCACCGGAGGTACGGAAGTGGTTACCCACTGGTGCTCCTTATCGTCGTGCGTTTAAACTACATGAGCGCTTTGTATTTTAGCAGCATTAGCTTTACTGCACATAAGAAGCATGGCGGGGTTTGGGTCTCACCGACCGGGCGCAGGGTTACCTCCCAAATCGTCCTCGCGCATGGCCGGCATTTGTCCTGCTCCTGCGGAGCTGCGGACAAACGCCGGCCTGCGCTGCGGGACGATTTGGGAGGTAACCCTGCGCCCGGCCTGCGGCTACTATGGGGCCGACGCACCAACTTGAGATGCTGCGCATACAAAGTTGGAAGGGTCTGAATTGCACTTCGTTGGGATGGGCCCGTTTCCCCATGGGAACTTTGCTTGGCAGGACTCTAATTTAAATTCAGCATAAACAGGGGCGCCCTCTTTGAGGACGCCCCTGTTCTGGCTTGTTTGCGGTTGTCGACGCGATACTTTGCCTCGTCTTGCCTTATGCCAAGAACTCCTTGGTGGTCGCCACGATGTTGGCGGCGTCCAGGCCGTACTTGTGCAGGAGCTCGGCACCCGGGCCGGACTCGCCGAAGGTGTCGTTGACGCCAATCTTCTTGAGCGGCGTCGGGCACTGCTCACACAGGACGTCGGCAACGGCGCTGCCCAGGCCACCGATCACAGAGTGCTCCTCGACGGTCACGACGTGGCCGGTCTTGGTGGCGCTCTTGACGATCAGGTCGGCATCGATGGGCTTGATGGTGTGCATGTTGATGACCTCGGCGTCGATGCCCTCGGCAGCGAGCTGCTCGGCGGCCTCGAGAGCCTCGCCGACCATCAGGCCGCAGGCGATGATGGTCACATCGGCGCCCTCGCGCATGACAATGCCCTTACCCAACTCGAACTTGTAGGTCTCGGGGTCGTTGATAACCGGCGAGGCCAAACGGGCGAAGCGCATGTACACCGGACCGTCGCACTCGTAGGCGGCGCGCGTCACGGCGCGGGCCTCCACGTCGTCGGCGGGAACAATTACGGTCATGCCGGGGATGACGCGCATGAGGGCGATATCCTCGCAGCACTGGTGCGTGGCGCCGTCCTCGCCCACCGAGATGCCGGCGTGCGTGGCACCGATCTTAACGTTGAGGTGCGGGTAGCCGATGGAGTTGCGGACCTGCTCAAAGGCGCGACCGGCAGCGAACATGGCAAAGGTACTCGCGAAGGCAACACGACCAGTGGTCGCGATACCGGCGGCGACGCCCATCAGGTTGCTCTCGGCAATGCCCACATCGAAGAAGCGGTCGGGGCAAGCGGCCTTAAACTTACCGGTCTGCGTGGCGGCGGCCAGGTCGGCGTCGAGGACCACAAAGTCATCGTGCTCGTTGGCGAGCTCGACGAGGGCCTCGCCGTAGCTTACACGCGTGGCGATTTTCTTGACGTCTGCCATCCTAGAGCTCCTCTCCGGCGGCCGTGAGCTCTGCCATGGCCTGCTCAAACTGTTCATCGTTGGGGGCCTTGCCGTGCCAGCCAACCTGGTTCTCCATAAAGGACACGCCCTTGCCCTTTGTGGTCTCGGCGATAATGGCGGTCGGCTGCCCCTTGGTGGCGCGAGCCTCGGCAAAGGCGGCGCGGATCTGGTCGAAGTCGTTGCCGTCGGCGAGCTCAACCACGTGGAACTTGAACGCGCGGAACTTGTCGGCGAGCGGCATGGGGTCGTTGACCTCCTCGACGGGACCGTCAATCTGAAGGCCGTTGTGGTCGACGATCACGCAGAGGTTATCGAGCTGCTGGTTGCCGGCAAACATGGCGGCCTCCCAGACCTGGCCCTCCTCGCTCTCGCCATCACCCAGCAGGGCGTACGTGCGATAGTCGTCGCCCCAGTGCTTGGCGGCAACGGCCATGCCCACGGCGGCGGAGATGCCCTGGCCGAGCGAACCGGTGGACATATCGACGCCCGGGGTGTCGTTCATGTTGGGGTGACCCTGCAGGTGGCTGCCGATGTGGCGCAGCGTCTCGAGATCCTCCTTGGGGAAGAATCCGCGCTCGGCGAGCACAGCGTACAGACCAGGCGCGCAATGACCCTTGGAAAGCACGAAGCGATCGCGGTCGGCCTTGCGGGGGTCGGCCGGGTCGACGTTCATTTCCTCAAAGTACAGATAGGTCATGATGTCGGCAGCGCCGAGCGAACCGCCCGGATGGCCGGACTTGGCAGCGTGCACGCCGGTGACGATGCCCTTCCTTACCTCGTTGGCAACCTTTTTGAGCTCTTCGTCGCTCATTGTGCCTTCCTTTCATCCTCTTAAGACAAGATGCGCACGGCACGGAAAGGTAGTCCCAACACAGCCGCGATGCACGTACGTCATTCATTATGCTGGAAACTGGAAGCTTTACCAGAGTATTTATCATTATTTGAACAATTGAGCAGGCAGAACCGCTGATGAAACGGTTTATCAATGTGAACGTCTTTTGGATGGAACGCAGTCGGCCCTACGCGTTAATGTCCTTGAATCCCTCACCGAAGGTTTCCGTAACGTCGGCGACCGTCACAATGGCGTGAGGATCGCGCTCGCGCACGATCGTTTTGAGGGTGTTGAGCTCGCGGCGGCTCACAATGACCATGATCACCGGCTTCTCGGCACCCGAGTACATGCCGGTCGCCCTAAACTTGGTGCAGCCGCGGCCCAGGCCATACATGATGTCGGCCGCGATATCGGGAAACTTGTCCGAGATGATGAGCACCATACGGCGCCTGTTGCCACCGTCGACCACGGCATCGATCACGTAGCCGCTAATGACCATCGAAAGGCCCGCATACAGCGCGTTTTCGACCGAAAAGACCGGGGCCGACAGCGCGCACACGGCAACATCGATCGCCATGACGGTCGAGCCAACCGGCAGCGATGTGTTGCGCGAGATGATCTGGCCGATCGTGTCAGAGCCGCCAGTGTTGGCACCGGCGCGCAACACCATGCCATACCCGATGCCCGTGATAATGCCGCCCCACATAGCGGGCAGCATCAGGTCGGCATGTGCCAGCGGCGCCACAAACGGAGCGAACAGGTCGGTGAAAAAACCCAGCAGCACAAAACCGGTCGCCGTCTGCACCACGTAGAACATGCCACCCTCGCGCATAACAACCAGCAGCAGCAAGGCATTCATCACGATGGTCTGGATACCGACGGGAAGCGATATGCCATGCGAGGCGCCGACCGCCTGAATAATGGTGGCAAGGCCTGTGACGCCGCCGGCGGCAAGGCCGTTGGGGATCAAAAACAAGTCTGTCGCGATAGCTGCCAGGGCGCAGCCAAACATAATCTTGGGCAAGTCATGAAAGAAGTTCATCGAAAGAATGCGCTTGATGTCCAGACGATATGCCATGCTGCCTCCCTCAAAAAAGCGCACCCAAACGAGTGCGCTTTGAACTTCTTGCTGTATTCGATTCTACCGATTCACCGGGCAAATACCACCCCTGCGCAGTGTTTGCATCGACCCGGAGCCAATCATGTGCCTAGGCAGACGATGCTTCCGCATCGGCGTTGCCGGTTGCCCAACGATGGTAGCCGATCACAAACGGATCCAGATCGCCATCGTCGAGAACGGCCTCGACGTTGCTGGTCTCCACGCCCGTGCGCAGGTCCTTGACCATCTGATACGGGTAGAGCACGTAGCTGCGAATCTGGTTGCCAAAACCGATCGTGGTCTTGGGCCCGCGAATCTCATCCAGGGCCTCGGCGCGCTTCTCGAGCTCGATCTCGTACAGACGGGCCTTGAGAATCTGCATGCACGCGGCCTTGTTTTGAATCTGGCTGCGCTCGTTTTGGCAAGTGACAACGATGCCGCTGGGAAAATGCGTCACGCGTACGGCAGAGTCGGTGGTGTTGACGCCCTGGCCGCCCGGACCGCTCGCGTGATACACGTCCACGCGGATATCGTCGGGACTGATCTCGATGTCGATATCGTCAGGCAACACGGGAATGACCTCGACGCCGGCAAACGTGGTCTGGCGGCGCTTCTTATCATCGGTGGGGCTGATGCGTACCAGGCGGTGAACGCCGGCCTCGGCGCGCAGCATGCCAAACGCGTCCTTGCCCTCGACGGTAAAGGTCGCACGGTCGATGCCGATGACCTCAGCCGCGGGGCAGTCGTTAATGGTGACCTTCCAGCCGCGACGCTGGCAGTACTTCATGTACATCTTAAAGAGCATGAAGGTCCAGTCCTGTGCCTCCAGGCCACCCTGTCCGGGCTTGATGGTCACAATCGCGTCGCCGTGATCGAACTCACCGGTAAACCAGCTCGAAAGCTCGAGCTCGTCGATAGCGCGGGCCAGGCGTTCTGCCGTAGCGGCAGCCTCCTCGCGCAATGCGGCGGCATCGGGGTCGTCGCCCATCTCCTCGGCAAGCTCCAGCGCCGCGCGGGCGTCAGATAGCTCGCCGCGCGCGGTATCCACGGCAGCGATATCTTCCTTGGCGCGAGCGATCTCCTCCATGGTGGCGCGAGCGGCGTCGGCGTCATCCCAAAAGCCGGGGGCCACGCTTTTTGCCTCGAGCTCGGTCACGCGCGTGCGCTTCTCGTCCAAATGAAGATACGACTCGACCTCGCCGAGCCGGTCCGCAAACGCGTCCAGCTCGGCGGGCGTTACCTCTAAAGCCTCGGCCATTAACGATTCCTGCCGTGGCAGTACTTGAACTTCTTGCCGCTGCCGCAGGGGCAAAGGTCGTTGCGGCCCACGTTGACATAAGGGTCATCGCTCTCGGACTTGCGGTAGGTGGTCACCTTGCCGCCGTTGTTGACAGCAGCCGGGCCTCCCTGGACGGCCGTACGAGCCTGAACCTGTGCCTGCTTGCGCAGCACCGAGCTGCCGTTGTCGCCATCGACGTCGGCGGGGCCGGAGAAGCGCGCACCCTCGAGCGCGGGGTCCTCCTTGTGCTCCACGGCCTGCGGGGCGGCCTTGATCTCGATGCGCAGAACGGTGCGCAGGTAATCCTCGTACATGGTGTCAACGAGCATCTGGAAGGCACCATAAGCCTCAGTCTTGTACTCGACCAGCGGGTCGCGCTGGCCAAAGCCGCGCAGTCCGATACCGGTCTTGAGGTAGTCCATCTCCTGCAGGTAGTTCATCCAGCGGGTATCGATGACGCGCAGCATGACCTGGGTGTTGAGCTCGCGCATGAGGTCCTCACCCAGGCGCTCGGCCTTCATGTTGTAGCACTTCTCAACGTAGGCCAGGACATCGGCAGCCAGGGCCTCGAAGTCCTCGTCGGGGAACTTGGGCGTGTCGATATGCCCGGTGAGCTCCACGACCCACTTGCGCAGGCCCTCGAGATCGCGCTCGCCATCGTGGCTGTCCTTGGTGCAGAACTCCTGAACACAGCGGTACACGGTATCGTGCATGACCTCGGTGATGTGATCGGTCAGGTCCTTGCCGTCCAGAATCTTGTTGCGCTCGGCGTAGATGACCTGGCGCTGCTTGTTCATGACGTCGTCGTACTCAAGAACGCTCTTGCGCATGGAGAAGTTGATGCTCTCGACCTTGTGCTGGGCGTTCTCGACGGCCTTGGAGATGATCTTGTGCTGGATGGGCATGTCGTCGCCCATGTCGGCGGTAACCATCATCTTGGAAACGCGGTCCATCTTGTCGCCGCCGAACAGGCGCATGAGGTCGTCCTCGAGCGACAGGTAGAACTGAGTCTCGCCCGGATCGCCCTGACGACCGGAGCGGCCACGCAGCTGGTTGTCGATACGACGGGACTCATGGCGCTCGGTGCCGATGACGGTCAGGCCGCCGGCGGCAAGCACGCGCTCGCGTTCGGCCTTGCAGGTCTCCTTGGCCTCAGCGTTAAACTGCTCGAGCTGCTCGGGCGTCACGTCCTCCATGGTCAGGCCCTCGTACTCAAGGCGCTCGCGCACCAGCTCGTCGGGATTGCCACCCAGCAGGATGTCGGTACCACGACCGGCCATGTTAGTAGCGATGGTCACGGCGCCGTAGCGTCCGGCCTGGGCAACGATATGAGCCTCGCGCTCGTGATGCTTAGCGTTGAGGACCTCGTGCGCGATACCGCGCTTGGTAAGGGCGGCCGACAGCTTCTCGGAGCTTTCGATGGAGACGGTGCCCACCAGGACCGGCTGGCCCTTGGCGTGACGTCGCTCGACGTCGTCGGCAACGGCGTTGTACTTGGCCTGGATGGTGCGGTACACCAGGTCCTCGTGGTCGACACGCTGAACGGGCTTGTTGGAGGGGATAACCTCGACGGGCAGCTTGTAGATCTCGCGGAACTCGGCATCCTCGGTGAGTGCCGTACCGGTCATGCCGGAGAGCTTGTCATACAGACGGAAGTAGTTCTGCAAGGTGATGGTGGCCAGCGTCTGGTTCTCCTCGCGCACGAGCACGCCCTCTTTGGCCTCGATGGCCTGATGCAGGCCCTCGGAGTAGCGGCGGCCTTCCATGATGCGGCCGGTGAACTCGTCGACGATCTTGACCTCGCCGTTGGTGACCACGTACTGCTTGTCGCGGTGGAACATGTACTGGGCCTTCAGCGCCTGCTGCAGGTGGTTGACCAGCTGACCGGAGAGATCGGCATAGATGTCATCGATACCCAGGCGGCGCTCAATCTTCTTAAGGCCGCGCTCGGTGGCGGCGATAGTGTGCTTGGCCTCGTCCATGACGTAGTCGCCCGTGGGCTCTACGTCCTCGGTGGCGGTGAGCATGTCGTGCGAGACGTCCTCGCCGCGCTCAAGGCCGCGCACGGCACGCGCGAAGTCCTTGTAGGTGCTGGCGGACTTGGTGCCGGCACCCGAGATGATGAGCGGGGTACGTGCCTCGTCGATCAGGATGGAGTCGACCTCGTCGACGATGGCGTAATGGTGGCCGCGCTGCACGCGCTGCTCGGGGCGAGTGACCATGTTGTCGCGCAGGTAATCGAAACCGAACTCGGAGTTGGTGCCGTAGGTGACGTCTGCCTGGTAGGCCGGACGCTTGAGCTCGAGCGGCATGTTGTTCTGGAGCAGACCGACGGTCATTCCCAGGTACTTGTAGATGCGGCCCATCCACTCGGAGTCGCGCTTGGCCAGGTAATCGTTGACGGTAACGACGTGTACACCCTTGCCGGCAATAGCGTTGAGGTAGCCGGCCAGCGTGGAGACCAGGGTCTTGCCTTCGCCGGTCTTCATCTCGGCGATATGCCCCTCGTGCAGTGCCATGGCGCCAATGAGCTGCACGTCAAAGTGACGCATGCCCGTGATGCGCTTGGAAGCCTCACGCACGGTGGCAAAAGCCTCGGGGAGCATGTCGTCGAGCGACTCGCCGTTGGCGTAACGCTCACGGAACTTATCGGTCTGGGCGCGGAGCTCTTCCTCGGTCATCTTCTCAAACTGGGGCTCAAGACCGTTGATCTGATCGACGATCTTGTAGTAGCGCTTAAGGTCCTTATCGGATCCAAAGGACAGCAGCTTTGACATGAATCCCATGTGGTTTTCCTTTTTGGCCATCGCCCACGCCATGCAGCCTCGGGCGAGTTAAACACAGATAAATGTACTTTAGCCAAACAGGACGCGGCCTATACGGTCGACCTCGACCGCCACGTAATAACTACGACCCGACCGACCTGCCAAAAAGGGACTGGTTTATTTTGGCAGGTTTTATCTGGGAAAACGCCGTCACTCTGCCATTTGGTGCAAACCAACCTGTCCCCTTCGCACCAATCTGGTGCAATGGGGACGAGCTAGCTTGCACCAATAAAAAGAAAAGGGCCGCGCACCCGAACGGATGCACGGCCCTTATGCCATGAATGCGAGCGATTCCGCGGCGAGCTATTTACTCAGCAGCCTCGGTGGTCTCGGCCTCGGCAGCGGCCTCCTCGACGGGAGCCTCTGCGGGAGCCTCGGCGGCCTGCTTGGCAGCCTCCTCGGCAAACTTAGCGGCACGCTTAGCCTTCTCGGCAGCCTTAGCCTCAGCGGCGGCCTTGCGAGCAGCCTCGGCCTCAGCAGCCTTGGCGGCCTTGGCAGCCTTGGCCTCCTCAGCCTTCTTGAGCTGGGCGGCAGCGGCGCCACCGAACTTGTCGGCGAAGCGCTGGACGCGTCCACCGGTGTCGACGAACTTCTGCTGGCCGGTGTAGAACGGGTGGCACTCGTTGCAAAGCTCGACCTTCATCTCGGACACGGTAGCGTGCGTCTTGAAGGTGTTGCCGCAGGAGCACGTCACCGTGCACTCGACATACTGGGGATGGATACCCTGCTTCATGGTAGGACTCCTTATTGGTCAGGCGCTGGTTACCGATCAGCGCATAAGGCGTCTTGGTTTCCGACCAAGACAACAAACTCGGCTATGGTACCACGGCGCCGCGCGTCCCACAAAAGGTTCACGGTCTTTTCGGAACGACACGAATCTGACCCATCGAAACACATCTCCACCGTTCCTTCAACTGGGAAAATGCCGTCCCCGGGGCCTGAGAAGGGCCCCGGGGACGTTCGACTGACTGCGGGAACGGCCTTTCCGCTCAATGTGTTCGGCTGAGATCGGAAATCAACCAAACTGAACTAGGTTCAGTTGACATGGTTAAAAACGAGGGGCGACGCTTTTGCGTCACCCCTCGTCCCGGCCGGTTGCTTTAGTTGTACACACGGTAGTTACACTTGAACTGGGTTATGTGTCCATAGTTGGAGCGGTACCAACCCGACGTATAGCTGATTGCCTCTGCGCCTAGATAGTCGTAGCCCTTGTTGTAGCGAAGCTGACGGTAGGTCGTGTCGTACTCTGCTACGTAAAACGTGTCTCCAGAGAAGGCTTTGTACCGGTCTTTAACCGTCGAAGCCATGTACGCGGGTTCGACATCGCCTTTCTCTCCGTTGAGCGCATAGACGGGTGCCGCGATTCCGCATAAAGCCGTTGCCACGAGGATGGCGTAGACAGCCATGCGCGACGCATTGGACTTCAGCTGTTCAAATAGTTTCATGTCATTCATCTCCCTCGTATGTATCGAGGTATTCCTGCTTGAGCGTCTGCGAGGACGACTCGATCTTTTCCACGAGCGTGCCGGCCTCGATGAAGTAGAACGAGTTGGTGAGGTCTGCCAGGTCGTCGAGCAGATGGCTTGAAATGAGCACGCTGCGTCCCCGCGCCACTTCGCTGCGCATCGCGTCGCAGGAGGTTTTCCGTTTTCCCGGATCGAGGCCGTTCAGCGGTTCATCGAGGATGAGGTACGGGCAATCGGTCGCTATCGCCATGGCAAGCTTTACCTGCTGCTTCATTCCTGTCGAGAGTTTACGGGTCGGCTTGTCGAGATATGGGGAGATTCCGAGGGAGTCGCAGAGCGAGTCGATGTCGGCGGCCGATTTCCACGCCTCCCTAACGAAAGCAAGGTGCTCGATGGCCGATAGCGTGGGATAGAGATCCGCGCCGCCCGAAGAGCTCAGGTAGACGAGTTCTGCAAATTCGGCTGATCGACGTTGGCAGATTCCGTCTGCCGCCAGGCTTCCCGAGCGGATGCGGGTGGGAAATTGGCCCGACAGCGCTTCAAGAAGGGTGGTTTTCCCCGAGCCGTTGGGAGCAACGAGGCCCGCCGCCGTTCCCGGGCTCAGGAAAAGCGACCCGATTGAAAGTATCGTCGTGCTTCCGTATCCCACGCTCGCGTCCAGAAGCTCGAGCCCATGGTGCTTTTTCGCGGGTCCAGACTGTTTGGGCGAACGTGTCGCAACGGCGCCGACCGTAAAAAAGACCGCGACGTATGCCAGGGCCACGGCAAGCATCGATGCGCTGCCTGAACCGGAGCCAATGAATTCTGTCGGGAAGCATCCTACGTAACCCGTTGCCTCGATAGGCGAGAATACGGGCAGTGGCAGGAGCCCGAGCACGGCATTATGCCCTAGTGCCGAATCGGACAATAACGGGAATGCCGGGGCCGCGACAAGCAGCGCGGAGGTAAGGGGGCCCGCGAGGACGCGCCTCGTTGCGGTCGATATGACGGCGGAGCAAACGGATATCAAGGTTCCGCCCGCAAGCAGCGCGAGAAGCAGGGCTGTGAAGACGTTTCCCGCGGTCGTGGTGGTAAGCGCGCCGTCATGGAAGAAGGCGATCGGGTACCCAATTTGCCCGAAGCCGTTTAGGACCAAGGCGTAAATGCCCCCGGGTGCGAGGCCGGCGAGGAGCATCGCGGTCCCCGCGACGATTATCGAGAACACGATCTGGATAAGGCGCCGGAATTTGGGCGCGGGCGCCTTTGCCGCCAGGGTCCCGGGCCTTGTGGCGCCGAGCACGAGTATCGACGAGAGAAGGAAGGGGATGAAGGGAAGGAAAGACGGCGCCGTGGCAATGGCGTAAGGCAGGAAGGAAAGGAATGGCAGGTCGTTTGCGGAGGCTGGGATATCCGTGATGCCGGAGCTGCTCAGGGCACGGCAATACGCGAGGTCTGCGTCATTGGTCTCTCGGTCTCCCACGATGGACCCGGATTGGAAGCCTTCGTCCATGAGCGCGTAGTAGCTCTCGGCAGAATCGAGAAAGGCGGCGTCGGTTTGAGCGGCAAGGGCGGCGTTCGCGTATCTTGCAAGCTCCGCGTCAGCTTGCTGCTCTGGCGATAGGTCTGTGCCGTTGGCCTGGGGTGCGCGCGTATTGAATGCGTCGACAAAGCTCTGCATGCCCTGCTTCATAAAGAAGGGCCCGTAGATGGGTGAATTGAACGCAATGGGGACGGAAAAGGCTGCAGCGAGAACGAGCGTACAAATCCATGCGGCCCTGTCTCTTAGGATCAGTTTGAGAAGAAGTCGACAGTACATTTGGAAGCACCTACGTTCCTCAAAGAATCGTTAGATTAAAAGTAACAGACCGGATGAAGATACGTGCGACGGGGGCGAGGCGAATGGCTGAGCGGTATCGATACGCGGGTTCAACGGTATCACATTGGCCACATAGATTTTTAACTTGCATTTCTACCCGCCCTTTTCGTAGAGTCGCCGATACGTGCTTAGCGCACCCTCGGCGCGTCCGGCAGGCTTTGCGAAATGGGATCCAGGAGACTTCGGCGCAGCATCATCTTGCGGAATGCTTCTAATGAGCCTCCCATCCTTCAAAAACAGAATCTCATCGCACAGCCTATCGACCGAATCCAAGATGTGGGATGACATGATGATGCACGTACCAGAATCGGCCAGCTTCCTGAGAATCTCGGAATGCAAGTCCACCCTGCTGGGGTCGAGCGCGTTCATGGGCTCATCTAATAGAAGGTACCGCGCGCCCGTCGCATACGCAATCGCCAGGGTAAGCTGCTGCTTCATGCCCTGGCTCAGAGTGCGGATCCTCATCTTCGCGAACTCGCCTATCTGCGTTTGTTCCACTATCTCTTCGATATCGCGAGCATGCGGCCACATATCGCAAACCATCTTGAGGTGATCTTCCGCACGCAATCCGGGATACAGCAGCGTCCCCTCACCAGGTGCATAGAAGATCATAGAACGGACCTCTCTCGCACCCGTACCCTGCACCTCATCCAGAACGATGCTCCCGTCCACGCGAGGACCCGGCAAACCTGCCATCGCACGCAGCAACGTCGTCTTTCCATGCCCGTTCGGAGCGACGAGACCGTAGACCGTACCCGGGGCAAACTCAGCGTTCACCGAATCTACGAGCACCTTCTTTCCATAAGAGATCGTCAGCGTTTGAAGGTCAATCATCGAGATCATCCCCTTTCGATCTTTGGAACACTCAGGCGCACCATCAACGGAGATACGGCGCCCAAGACCACCAGCAGAGCGCCCGATGCGCCGACGACCTCTCCAAAAGGCATCGCGTTCGTCCCTCGCCCAAGGAACCCAATCGTCCCCACCTGGGAAGCGGGATCAAACGAGGCGAATGGAGCCAGCAGCGCGACGCCCATGCCCACGCTTTCAACATGAGCGCTCAACGAACCCAACACCAAGAGAACCGCGCAAACCATTCCGGTGACAACGGAGTTGCGGCTAATCGCTGCTGTCAACGCAGCGACGACGGAAATCACGCCGTATGCCATGACCAGCAACGGAATACTGCACAACACCGCCTCCCCCACCGTGGACGTTGTCGAAGCTCCCGCCCGAATGAGAGCGACGGGATACTCCGATCCACCCGCACCGTTCTTAATCACGGACACAACGACAGCGGGAACCATCGACACCAAAAGCAGCACCAAGCCAAGCAGGAGAGCCAGCGCAACAGCCGTCAGAAAACGCACATGCGCTGTTGCGGGGATCTGGAGAACCAGAAGGGAACGACACTGCAGGTGGGTGCACGCGAGCGATGTGACAACCACGGGCAACAGCAAAAATAAGGAGGGAAGCGCTGCCTGGAGATACGAAAGGAGGATTAATGGGGGCATCTTCGTACTTAACTCGTAAACCTTGGGGTCCGGCAAGCTCGCGATCGACTCAAGCAGAAGGGCGCGCGCCTCCGCACGAGAAGGAGTCTCCGGCTCGATTCCGATCGATTGCAGGAGAGTCGCATCTGCCGCGCCCAGCTCACCTCGAGCGCGCTCGTACGTCGCAAGGCTTCGAAACCCCTCCGCAGGCATAGGCGCGTACACGAAACCCGAAAGAGCATCCCGCATGTCTTCCAGGGCCGCTTTGCCCTCGACGTCCATATTCGCAGCGTTCTGCTCTAGATACCGATCTATTGAACGGAGCTCTCCATCCCTATACCGAACAGCGGAAACGTTATCAGCGTCAGGAAACATCTCGACCAGAGCCGGGGCCAGCATCGTCGTCGACATTGCAATCGCGCATACGGCGAGGGTAGGAGAACGCAGGAGCAGTTTCCCCATCGTTCTTACGTATGCAACGGCGAAGGCACAAGCGCTCGAACGAGTTGCCGTTCTCGATGCAGTGAAGGAACCTCTCTCAAGACAAATCGGGGATATCGGGCACGCGCAGCCGCTCTTTCCAGCAACGCAAAGCAGGCTAATTGCCAGCACCTCGATCCCGATTGCGCATACGAGGGCAATCGCGCCACGCTCGAAGCAAAGTCCAGGCAGATTCACTATCTGCGTTGTCGGGTACGGGCTATAGGCGCCGACGGTCAACTCAGTGTTCGCATACGTAAGGGGATTCAACAGGGCGAACTCACGTAAAGCGATGGATCTTCCGTAATACCCGGGAACCATCGTCACCCCCATCAGGGCACATACGAACACGATTCCAAGCGTAGGGTTATTGGCAATCTTCACGGCAAGGTGAACGACAAGCGAGATGAACGCTGCCACCAAGAATTGCAAGATGGCCGTCTGCGCGAACACCAGCCAAGCCGGTTTGATAACCGGAGTCGCATATTGAATGTAGCCTATCGGATAGAACGGCGAGCCCGGGCCATTCTTCACAAGCGCGGCGATTATCCCTGGAAGATCGATGGCGAGGACGGCAAGCATTGCAAAAACACTCGCCCATACGCTCGATGCAACAAGTCTACCCAGCTCGCCCATCGGTGCCTGGATGATGAGCTTTTCACGTTTGTTAAGACGCGCGGCAAGGAACGAGACGGCAACGGCCGTTGCGACCCATAGCAAGTACTCCTTCGATCCGTCATAATAGGTGTACTCTCCATCCGATATCTGCAGAAACGGAAGTAGGGGAGAGAGCGGTGCCAAGATAAGACGTCCCGCGGCAAGAGGGTACAGAAGCGCGGGCATGCTTGATGAAGAGGTACAGACACCGTCCTCCCCCGCATTCACAAGCGCATCCGCATAGGATGCTGACAATTCCTGCTCAACACGGGTTATTCCCGACTCGAGGTATTCGACCCGTCCGTCGATGCCAGCCGCGCTCCTGAAGACGGGCAGAGCACAAAGAACCATCAACGCAACAACGACAACACAGAGCGACCTGGAGGAGAGAAGCGACCTAAAGATCGCCTTCGAGATTTTGAGCATATTCATCGCCAACCTTAACCTCATCCAGTCGGAACAGAAGGGCCGAACAAAATGCTCGGCCCTTCCTCGCATCTAGTAGGTGCTATAGACAAATTGCCATTTATCAGTTGTGCCAAGAACACCACAGGAGCACATTGCAGCGAGGCGGGATTCCCTATGATGCGCGGATCGGCGATAGCCATTTCGGTAGGAAATCGTCTTGTAAGAGATGTTGAACATCGAGATGCTGTGCCCGCTTACGCCGCGAGGACAGCTGTAGCTCCAGTAGGTATCGACGACGTCGTCCGTATACCCGAGGGGCTCAACGAGGGCACACTGGCTGCTCTCATGGGAAGGAGGCATCGGGGTATCCGCAAAAGCGGGGGCTCCCGGCAGCAACAAACAAAGAGCGAGGCCGAGGAAAACCAAGAGCTTACACGACTTAACAGTACTGAACATAATCCTCTCCAATCTAGAGGGGTTTCGGTTGCAGTATGCTGTGATTACTTGCCGGCAAAGTCAATTTAACATAAACTGTTAAAAAGTAACCTGAGTTTTTTAAATTCTTCGGAGGTTATTATGAGTTCCGACAATCGCACTCCCCGGCTTCATTCCTTCCGCATCGCATGTGCGATAGCCTCTGCGACCCTTTGCGCCACCGCCATCGCACAAGTGGCGTTCTCCTTAAAGCCAGCAATCGAAGTGCTCGACAACCCTGTAATTGCAGACTCCCCCGCGTATCCAGCCCTTGCGATCTCGACATTGGTCCCTGCCGTCATCGGTATCGCTACGACCATCCTCAGCGCCGTTCTCGTGTGGACGATCAAGAGCGGAGACCCCTTCAAGAAAGGGTCTGCGACATGCTTGAAGGTGCTCGGCATTCTCTTCGTTGTTCAAGCTGCCACCAGCCTCTACGCCGGCTCACTCAAAACCTCCGTTTCGATGTTTGGCGGCGAGGGGGCCGTCGGCGCCCAAGAGATCGCTTCATCATTCGATTGGACCTCTCTGGTTCTCGGCATCGTCCTGTTCATGCTTTCCCAGCTCTTCTTGTACGCCCGAGAGCTGTACCTCGACTCCGACGAGATTGCGTAAGGAAACGCCATGCCCGTAATTGTTCGCCTCGACAAGATCATGGCCGAGCGAAAGATTTCCTCGAACGAACTTGCCGAAAGGATTGGAACCACGCCCGTGAACCTGTCCCGTATTAAAAAAGGGCATATTCGCGGCATTCGCTTCAACACACTCGAGCAGCTATGCCTCGCCCTTCGTTGCCAACCCGGAGACCTTCTCGAAGTCATGAGCGAAGAGGATGCCCGAAAGGAGTTCGGACTCGATTGGTCCGCCGAGGATTAGAGGGCGGTCGTACTCGCCCTGCACACGGGGATGCGAATCGGCGAGGTCTGCGGCCTTCGGTGGTGCGATGTGGATTTCGAGACGGGCCTGATCTCGATCAGACACTCGGTGGCGTACGCGAAGGGAATGGGTTCGTTCATCAAGGACACCAAGACCCATGACGCCAGGGGTATCCCCATCGACCCGGTCGGCCTACTCCCCTTCCTGAAGGAGACCCACGAGATCGACTGCGGAAAGCTGCGCTTGCGCGGCCTTACCGGGGCGGTCGAGATCGGGGACTGCTACATCCTGTCGGAGCCGGGCGCGACCTTCGCGACGACAAGCTATATCCGCAGGGCGTTCAAGACGTTCTCGGAGACCAACGGCCTCATGGGCACCAACGATGAGCTGATCACGTTCCACGGCCTTCGCCACACGTTCGCAACGCAGTGGATCCGCCAAGGCGGCGATATCAAGGCGCTCCAATCGATCCTCGGCCACAAGGACGCCATGGCGACGCTCAACGTCTACGCCGACATCGAGCCCATCTCCAAAATCCATAACATGCTGCGCGCCACGCCGTGCCTTTGGCGCGGGCACCTCGGGCCGAGGGTCGATCCGGGTCCAATGTTCCAACAGAGGATCCAGGAGTCCATCGAGACGCTCCAGGCGTTCGGCTACGGCATCACCGAGCCGGACGACCGAAATATCGCCATACGCGACGTGAAGACGAACAGTTGGCTCTAGCTCACCGAGTACGCGGCAGTGCTGGGCCCATCCCAACTGAGGTCACGGTGGTCCGATAGGGGCGCCGCCCGCGGCATGCGCCGCGGAGCGGTATCCCCTACCGAAGGGCGGGGATGCCCTCCGCTTCCGGTTCGGAATCAGCCGTCGGAGGCGTTCGGCTGACTGCGGGAACGGCCTGTCCGCTCAATGTGTTCGGCTGAGATCGGAAATCAACCCAACACGAGCCGGACACGCGCCAGACGGCTCTTCCCCGTGCGGCCTTCCCCCTTACGCTCATGTTGCAGGCATGTAACGCCGCAGCGAGCGCGCCTTTTTTGCGCCAGACAGGTACAATGATGAACACTGTACCGTAGCGGAGCGCCCCGCGCGCGCCGCAATCACGCGAAAGGGTTTCCCATGGCCGAGATCTCGTCCTCCCGTATCGTCATCACCGTCCTTGGCAAGAACCGCCCCGGCATCGTCGCCGGCGTCACCCGCGTTCTGGGCGAGGCCAACGTCGACATCCGCGACATCACGCAGTCCATTATCGAGGACATCTTCACCATGACCATGCTGGCCGACACCGCCGAGTCCAAGCTCGACTTTGCCGAGCTGCAGAAGGCCCTGGCCGAGGCCGGCGAGCTTTCGGGCGTCAACGTGTCCATCCAGCGCGAGGACGTCTTTAACTTTATGTACCGCCTGTAGCGAACAGGCTGCGTGGAGACGGCCCAACGTGCGCCCAGGCGCAACGTCACCACATGGCCCGGAGAGGAGCGCACATGGCCTACGACGCCAAGAAAATCTACTACCGCTTCGACGACCACCTGAGCCGTCTGGTCTTGGATTACGAAGCAAGCCGCCAGATTTCGTCTGAGAGCGAAAACCTCTACCACGGCCTGCCGACCGACCCTTATGACGAGGGCCTGTTTGTTGAGCACAATGTCAAGCGCGGCCTGCGCAATGCCGACGGCTCGGGCGTGGTCGCGGGCCTCACTCGCATCTCGGATGTGCACGGCTACAACAAGGTCGACGGAAAGGTCGTGCCCGATCAGGGCAAGCTCACGCTTCGCGGCTACAGCATCGAGGATCTGGTCAACAATGCCCAGGCCGAGAATCGCTACGGCTACGAGGAAGTCGCCTATCTGCTTATCACGGGTTCGCTACCCAACAAGGAAGAGCTCGACGGCTTTTGCGAGCGCCTGGGCGCCTTTAGACATCTGAGCGACGAGTACGTCAAAGAGTTCCCTATGACCACGGTGTCGTCGAGCATCATGAACGTGCTCCAGCGCGCCGTGCTGCTGCTCTACGCCTTCGATGCCGAACCAGACGTGATCACGCCCGAGCACGAAATCGACGTCGCCATTTCCATGCTCGCACGTCTCCCGCGCATCGCCGCCTTCGCACACATGGCCTCGATCGCCAAGCTTCGCGGCTCCGAGGTTCACGTGCCGCACCCCACGCCCGGTCTCTCCACCGCCGAGACCATCCTACAGGTCCTGCGCGGCGGCATGGCATTCACCCGCGATGAGGCGATGCTGCTCGACGTTATGCTCATGCTGCATGCCGAGCACGGCGGCGGCAACAACTCCACCTTCGCCTGCCGCGTGCTGTCCTCTTCGGCAACCGACCCGTATTCCGCTTACGCCGCGGCTATCGGCTCGCTCAAGGGCCCGCGCCACGGCGGTGCCAATGCCAAGGTCGTGTCTATGCACGAGGACATCCGCGCGCATGTCTCCAACTGGGAGGACGAGGACGAGGTTGCAGCCTACCTGGGCAAGATTCTCGACAAGCAGGCCTTCGACGGCACGGGTCTCATCTACGGTATGGGCCACGCCGTCTACACGCTGAGCGACCCGCGTGCCGAGGTTTGCCGCCGTTACGCGCGCTCACTGGCAGCCAAGAAGGACTTGGGCGAAGAGTTCGCACTCATCGAGCGCATCGAGCGCCTGGCACCGCAGGTGATGCGCGACCACGGCATGACCAAGCCCATCTGCGCCAACATCGACCTGTACACAGGCTTTATCTACAAGATGCTCGGCGTGCCCGAAACGCTCTTTACGCCGCTATTCGCCGTCGCCCGCATGGCCGGCTGGTCGGCACACCGCATGGAAGAGCTCTTCTGCGCGCACCGTATCATCCGCCCCGCCTATCGTCCGGTGATCGAGCCGCTGGAGTACAAGCCGCTCGCCGACCGCTAGGACGCGGACCGTTATAGAACTCGAGCGTGGCCAGGGACCCAAGCCCTCGGCCACGCTTTTTATGCCAGTAGAAAGGACCGCATCAAATGATTGTGTTTTCCGATATGGATGGGACGCTGCTGACGAGCGATAAGCAAATGAGCGATGCCACCTGGGCGATGCTCGACGAGCTCGCACATCGTGGCATCGAGTTTGTTCCCTGCACGGGACGTCCACTGTCGGGCATCTTTGAGCCCATTCTCGCCCATCCCGCCGTGCACTACGCGGTCTGTGCCAACGGCGCCAGCGTCTGGCAGCTCGACGAGGATACGCCCACCGACGCCTCGCGCGCCACGTGCATCTTGAGCCGTCCGCTCGACCGTGGCATTGCCCACCGCATCCATCGCATTGCCGCCGGCCACGATGTGACCTTCGATATCTTCGCGGACGGGCAGTGCTTCCTCCCCCGCTCGCTCTACACGCGCCTGGACGAATTCTGCGGCGGCGACCCCCACATCGCGGCTTCGCTCAAGCGCACACGAACACCGATCGACATGAATATCGACAGCAAGATCGACGAGGTCGAGACGCTCGAACGCATCGCCATGTACTGGCACGACCCGGCCGATCGCGACGCCATCGCGGCGGAGCTCGACACGCTCGGAGGCATTGAGGTCACACGTTCGTACGCCATGAATATCGAGGTCATGGGCGAGGGCGCCACCAAGGGAACGGCCCTCACGTGGCTATGCGAGCACTTGGGCGAGCGTCTCGCCGACGCCTGGGCGTTCGGCGACAACATCAACGACATTCCCATGCTGCAGGCAGCAGGCCACGGCATGGCCATGGTCAACGGCGAGCCCGAAGACCGCGACGCCGCCGACGCCATCACCGAGTTCGACAACGACCACGACGGCGTCGCCCGCACCATCATGGCCGCCCTCGCCTAGTCATTGGCCAGTCACTGGGGACGTTCTTGAATGACTAGTCGTTGGGGACAGTCTTCGCGAAAAAGCTGCAAGGACTGTCCCCCACTGCCGGCAGAAAAGGAACGTCCCCATCTGCCGGATTAAGCGAGACTCTCCAGCACGCGACGGAGCTCCTGCTGGACGGCGTGGTCGCGATTACAACCCACCACGCGATCGGCCACCGCCTTGAGCGCGGGGCGCGCGTTTCCCATCGCACAGCCCGTACCGACAAAGCGAATGATCTCGTAGTCGTTCATCGAGTCGCCAAACGCCATGACCTCGTCGCGTTCGACGCCATAGTGCTCCATGAGCTGTGCGATGCCCGAGGCCTTCGACACACCGGGCTGCATGGCATCGATCCACGCGTTGCCCGAAGGCGCAAAAGTAAAGAGCTGACCGAGTTCACGCTGCAGTACGTAAGCGCTGTCCATAACGGCACCGTCATCGCAAAAGATACTCGCCTTGATGATATTTACGCTGGGATCGGGCAGCTCCCAAATACGCTCGGCATTGGGAAGGTCCTTATCGACCTCACGCACGAACTTGCACTCGTCATCGAGCAAGAAGGACTTGGTTCGGTCAAAAAGCGCAAGATGCAGATTGGGAAACGTCGCGACGGCTTGGGCGAGCCTTCGAATCGCCAGGTGCGAATACACCTCACGGTCTACCATCTTGCCGTCGGCGAAGACCTGGGCACCGTTAGCGGCGACAAAGTCCATCTTGTCGCGAACGGGCGCAAAGAACTCGCACAGGCGATCGTAGCGACGACCTGACGATGCGGCGAAATGCACGCCATGCTCGCGTAGCGCCAGAATCAGTTCGTAGGTCTCGGGAGGCACCTGGCCGTTTTCGTCAAGCAACGTGCCGTCCATATCGGATGCAATCAGTTTAAACATAGAAAAGCTCCCTTCGGGCTTGTTGGAATCGAACGTGTATCCGATTCCAACGTACCCAAAGGGAGCTCAAATAAGACTCCGCGGGCGTAAACGTTACAAGGACCTGGCAAATAGCTCACACATGCCAGAGGTCTCACGGTCGCGGCGTCAGGCGACACGCCAAAGAGTGTCCCCAACGACTAGTCGTTTAAGAACGTCCCCGATGACTAGTCGGCGTAGGTGAAGGTTGTAACGTCGAACATGCCCTCGGGGCGGATGCGGAGCGTCGGGATCACCGGCAGGGGCAGGAAAATGATGCCCATGATGGGGTCGAGCGGCGGCTCAATACCCATGGCGCGCGCCTTGACCATAAAGTCGTCGTGCTGCGCGGCAACGTCCTCGGCCGTACCCTCGCTCATAAGGCCACCGAGCGCCAGCGGAATGCGCGCCACGACCTCGCCGTTGCGCACCAGCACGTGGCCGCCCTGGCCCACGGCCTCAACGGCAGCCATCATATCCGCCGCATTGTCGCCCACCACGCACACGTTATGCGAATCGTGGCCGATCGTGGAGGCAATGGCACCACCGGTGATGGTGAAACCGCGCACCCAACCGCGACCGATATGCTTGCCGACCAAGCCCAGACCGGCGGGGCCGTCGCCGTCGACACCCTCGACCTGCAACGACACGCCACGGCCATGGCGCTCAATCAGCATAATGCGGCGCAAGTCCTCGTCAGTCTCGGGGCGAATCATGCCCGTGATAGCCATGCCCGGGATCACATCGATAACGGCCTCGCCCGGCTTAAAGGCATAGTCGAACACATCGAGCGAAAGCTTCGGCAGCTTAACGGAGGCACGCAGCTCATCGGCAAGGGCCGCAACCTCGGCCATCTCGGGTGCAATCTCGCCCACAAAGGTGCCGTCCTGCGCCACCAGGGCACCGGCGGCATATACGCGATGCGGAGCCGTGGCAAACGTCAGATCATTGAGCACCAGCAGGTCGGCACGCTTGCCCGGGGCAATCGCACCGCGTAGCTCGTACGGGTCGCGGCAGCCGTGATCCAGGCCAAACGCCTCGGCCGTGGAGAGGGACGCCATAGAGATGGCAACCACGGGGTCAATGCCGGCCTCGATAGCCACACGGCAGGCGTTGTCGATCATACCGGTCGAAAGCGCGTCGGAGGGAGCACGGTCGTCGGTCGCAAAGCAGCAGCGGCGGGCACGGGCGGGGTTTTCCAGCAGCATCGGCGACAAGTTGGCCAGGTCATGGCTGCACGTACCCTCGCGCAGCATCACATACATGCCGCGGGACAGCTTGTCGAGTGCCTCCTCGGGAATCGTCGACTCGTGGTCGGCGATAATGCCCGCCGCGGCATAGGCGTTGAGGTCCTTTCCGGCAACGAGCGGCGCGTGGCCGTCAACCTGCTTGGACGGCGTCTGGTTGGCAGCATCGATGCGAGCACAGGTCTCGGGGTCGCCCATAAAGACGCCCGGCAGGTTCATCATCTCACCCAGACCGAAGACATCGCCCGGATACTCGGCAAAAAACGCCTGCATATCGGCGGCGGTAATGACGGCACCGGCCTGCTCATCGGGCAGCGCGGGCACGCACGAGGGCATCATGTACTTGATGGAAATGGGCGCGCGACGGCCGTCCTCGATCATAAAGCGCAGGCCGTCCAGGCCGGAAACGTTGGCAATCTCGTGGCTGTCGGCAATGGCAGTGGTGGTGCCGCGCGTCGCCGCCATGCGCGCATACTCAGCAGGGCGGATGTTCGAAGATTCGATATGCAAGTGCCCGTCGATAAAACCGGGGGCAAGATAGCGGCCCTGGCAGTCGATGACTTCAGCCGCCTCGTAGGTGCCAGCAGCGTCATCGCGACCGTCGTAGAGCACGCCGACGATTACGCCATCCTTGACGGCAACGCTACCGGACGCCACGCGCTGGCCATATACGTCGACAATCTGCGCATTGGTAAACAGCGTGTCGACGGGCACGCGACCCTCGGCAGCGTCGATCACAGACCTCATGACCTCAACGGACATACATACTCCTTTAACCGTAGAAAAAAGCTGCGGGGCGGACAGACCTTCACCGCAGCAAACCAATAGCCATTGTATGCCCAAACGATGGGTCAACAATACGCCTCTCCGCTTAACGGCACACGCCGCTTGGCGCAATGGAGACAGGTTGCTTTGCACCAATGACAAGGAGTGTCCCAAAGTGCCAACAACGGCAGCGCCGATATTTTGGCAACGCCAGCGAGCGGGCCGCATTTGAGGCAAGGTGACGCGAAACGAAAGGGCGCTGACCTTCTGGTCGCGCCCTTGAAGTTGAACGTCAGATTGTCCAAATGCGGCCCGCGCAGCGTCGGCCGGTCCGCCGTTCGTTAGAACGGCGGAACTAAATCAACTTGAAGCCCTTGCGCTTGCCCACGGAGAGGGTGTCGCCCAGCTTGAGCGCGCTGGGGTCGATGTTGTAGCTCTTGGGAGCCACGGCCTCGCCATTAATCTTGACGCCGCCGCCGTCGATATCGCGACGGGCCTGGCCGGCGCTGGCCGAAAGTCCCAGATCCTTGAGCAGGCCGGCGAGGTAGATCTGACCCTCGTCGTTGACGGTCAGCTCGACATGCTTCTCGGGGAAGTCGGCGAGCTGGCCTTCCTTGAACACGCGGTCGAACTCGGCCTGAGCCTCGTCGCCGGCACCGGCGCCGTGGTAGGTGTCGCACAGGTCGCGGCCCAGGGCACGCTTGAGCTCATAGGGGTCGGCAGAGCCATCGGCCAAAGCGGCATCGATCTTGTCGACCTCGGCCGGGGTGAGCGAGCTGGCCAGACGATAGTACTTGCCGATCATCTCGTCGGGGATGGACATGGTCTTGCCGAACATATCCTTGGGGGCGTCGGTCAGGCCGATGTAGTTGCCATAGGACTTGGACATCTTACGAACGCCATCGGTGCCCTCGAGCAGCGGCATGGTGAGCGCGATCTGGGGCTCCATGCCCATCTTCTCCATGAGCTCGCGGCCGGCGAGCAGGTTGAAGAGCTGATCGGTGCCACCCATCTCCACGTCGGCCTTGATCTGCACAGAGTCGAAGGCCTGCATCACGGGATACAGGAACTCATGCAGGGCGATCGGCGTCTGAGACTGGTAGCGCTTGGTAAAGTCGTCGCGCTCAAGGATGCGGGCAACGGTGAACTTGGAGCACACCTGCAGCAGACCGGCCAGATCCATCGACAGAATCCAGTCACCGTTGTGCACGATGGTGGTCTTCTCGGGGTCCAGGATCTTCATGGCCTGGCTCACGTAGGTCTCGGCATTGGCCTCGATCTGCTCCTGCGAAAGCTGCGGGCGGGTGGAGTTCTTGCCCGAGGGGTCGCCGATCAGCGCGGTGCCGTTGCCGATGATAAGGGTGACGTTGTGGCCCAGGTCCTGGAACTGGCGCATCTTGCGCAGCGGCACGGCATGGCCCAGGTGCAGGTCGGGGCTGGTGGGGTCGACGCCGAGCTTGATGTTGAGGGGCTCGCCCTTCTCAAGCTTCTTACGAAGGTCGGCCTCGGGGACGATCTTCGCAGCGCCCGAGGTGATGATACGCATTTGCTCGTCAACAGACAGCATTGGGTATCCTCCTTTTGCTATAGCACCCTCACCGGATACGGCGGTGCTGGAAGTCCATAAACTCTCATATGATAACAAACTGACGCGACGCGGCACCTACGACAGGAAAATCCTCGTCCTGCCGCACGCGTCAACGGCGACCGGCAGACGTGTACCGTCACGCTCGACCAGATAGCGTACCTGCCGACGACGCAAGCAGTCGCGGCAACGGACCTGTCCCGTCGCATCGGTAGCGCAGACGCCCTCGGCGGTCAGCAGGCAGTGCTCGCACACCATAAGCTCGGGACGATCGGCGTCGACCGGACCCCAGACGCCGGGTTCAGCAGCCAGTTCGGCAATACGCTCCGCATCATTGCCGAGCAACTCGGCCGGCAAGTACACCCGCCCCGCACCGAGTTCGCGCAGCCAGGCAAGCGTGGCCCGATTCGCGCAGAACACCGGCGCCGCCACGTCAAACGTCACGCCCAGCTCGCGAGCGATCACCACCTGTCCTAGGTTGCGGCAGACGACGCGCCCGGCACGCTGTGTCAGTGAGCGGGTCCGGTCAGCGTCACCCGTGCGGCACACCTCGTCAAGCACCACAGCGGCGTCGGACAAATCGAGTTCTCCGCGCGGGTCGGCATCCATCAGCTGCCAAGCAAAAACCATGCGAGCGGGAGCCGTGCACTCCACCAACTCCGTCGACGCACCGCCATCCACCGCAACGTCCTCAAAGGGCAGTACCTCAACGGCACGTGCAACGGGCGCAATCGCATCTGCCTCGGCCCGCATGCGCTCCAACACCGTTGCCGTTTGCCCCAGCACGCCGGCACTGCGAATCAGGTACACCTCGCAGCCCGCGTCCACCTTACGCTTGCAATGCACGACGACGCGCTTCCCCGCTGCGGCATCCACCGGGCAGGGCACCTGCGGCCAGCGCTTGGGCACATCGGGACGCGCGTCGGCACCTGGATAGAACCGAATCTCGAGCGTGTCACCCGCCGCCACGGCGGCATCGAGCTCGACGGTCACTTCCTCGTGGCCAACGGCCACCAGGCGTCCCACGCGCACACCTTGGTTGATCGCACGCTCAAAGCTCATAAGCTCGGCGCCCGAACGCCCCCGCAGATACGCGTCGGTAAACCCGCGGTTGAACGACCGGCCCAGCTCGCGTTCAAGCTCTTCCACGGCACCGGGGTCCCACGCGCCGTCGCACAGCATATCGAGCGCCCGGCGCCACACCCGCACCACGTTAAAGACGTAGTCGGGATTCTTCATGCGCCCCTCGATCTTGAGCGACGCCACGCCGGCATCTACAAGCTCGGGCAGATGCGCAATACCCAGATAGTCGCGCGGGCACAGCAGGCGATCTCCCTCGACGGCGACAACGCTCTGTCCCGCCTCGTCCACCAGGTCGTACGCCAGACGGCACGGCTGTGTGCATTCCCCGCGCATCGCCGAGCGCCCGCGTCTCAGGGCTGAGAACTCACAAGCACCCGAGTAGCCAATGCAGATGGCCCCGTGGCAGAACACCTCGATAGGCACGCCCGTACCGCACAAGGAGGCAATCTCGTCGACCGTCAGCTCGCGTGCCGTCGTCACGCGTTCGACCCCCAGCTCATCGGCGGCAAGCCGCACGGCGCCTTCGCTATGAGCGCCCGCCTGCGTGGACAGGTGAATCTCGACCCCGGGAATCGCCGCGCGCAGCGCGCAGGCCAACCCGGCATCGGCGACAATCAGAGCATCGGCGCCCAGCTCTAGTGCATGAGCTCCCAACGCCACCGCGTCGGACAACTCGTCGTCAAATACGAACACGTTGAGCGTTACGTACACACGCACGCCATGGGCATGCGCCACGGCGCAGCCGCGTGCAAACTCGTCGTCGGTAAAACCGTGCGCACTCACACGGGCGTTAAAGCCGCCCAACCCCGCATAGATGGCATCGGCACCCGCGGCGATGGCCGCAAGCATCTGGTCGAGCCCGCCCGCCGGCGCCAGCAGCTCGGGCAGCGCCGCACCGGCAGCATCCAATCCAGTCTCGTATTGTCCGCTCGGCCCCATCGTCCGAATCGCCATCGACAAACTCCTTACCAAGGTATGCATTCACTCTGAAAAATGCCGTCTTCCAGCATACACGAGGCCTCGCGCGCCCCGTTTGGTTTATCGTGTAATAACTTATGTCCATCCTGCCCCGACGGCACATCCACCGTCCGGCACGACATACCTGGAGGTCAATATATGGGTCCTCGCCAACGACAGGGACGCAGCCGTTCAAAGACGCATGCTCTGCCCATAATCCTGCTCTCGTTTTTGGGCTTTTTGCTTATCGCGGGCGTGGCATTTGGCATCGGCATGGTCGGCAACGTCAACCGCTGGCTGTCCGATCTGCCCGACTACACCGACGCCAACGCGTATCTGGTGAGCGAGCCCACCGAGATCGTCGACTGCAACGGCAACAAGATTGCGAGCTTCTACACGCAAAACCGCAAGTCTATCACCAAGGACGAGGTCTCCCCCTACGTGCTGCAGGGCACCGTTGACGTCGAGGACGAGCGCTTCTACGAGCACGGCGGTATCGACCTGTGGGGTATCGCGCGCGCTGCGGTGGCAACCCTCGGCGGCGGTCACGAAGGCGCCTCGACTATCACCCAGCAGCTGGTGCGCAACACCATCCTGCAGGAGGAGCAGTTCGACTCGACCATCGAGCGTAAGGTGCGCGAGGCTTACATCGCCGTCAAGATGGAGGATATGTACTCCAAAGACGAGATCCTCATGATGTACCTCAACACCATCTATTACGGCCACGGCGCCTACGGTATCGAGGCCGCCGCCGAGACCTACCTATCCAAGAGCGCCGCCGACCTCACCCTGAGCGAAGCCGCGCTGTTGATCGGCCTTCCCAACTCGCCCTCGCAGTACGACCCCACGGTCAACCCCGACCTGGCGCTGTCCCGTCGCAACAAGGTCCTCGACAACATGTTGCGCCTGGGCCACATCACGCAGGAGGAGCACGATGCCGCACAGGCCGAGCCCATCACCCTCAACGTGACCGAGATTTCGGGCAGCGGCGTCGACGTATACTCGCAGCCCTACTTTGTCGCCTATGTTAAGCAGCTGCTGGAGCAGGAGTTCTCGACCGACGTGCTCTTTAAGGGCGGTCTGACCGTCAAGACCACCATCGATCCCACGATGCAGCAGGTGGCAGAGAATGCCGTTCGCGAGCAGCTCGACACGCTCTCGCTCGACGGCCTGGACATGGGCATGGTCGTCGTCGACCCCAAGACCGGCTACATCAAGTGCATGGTGGGCGGCTACGACTACAACGCCGACGAGAACCACGTAAACCATGCCACGGCCAAGCGTCCCGTCGGCTCCACCTTTAAGGCCTTTACGCTGGCAACTGCCATCCAAAACGGCATGAACCCCAACGTCACCCTCAACTGCAACTCGCCGCTCAAGGCCAAGGGCACCACGACCGAGGTCCAAAACTACGCCAACCATAGCTACGGCAACATCACGCTTAAGCAGGCGACGGCATACTCCTCCAACACCGGCTACATCCAGGTGGCGGAAGCCGTCGGCAACAGCAAGATCATCTCGCTCGTCAAAAAGCTCGGCATCGATCCCGCCAAGGACAACATCGAGGACGTTCCCGTCATGACGCTCGGCACCGGCTCGATCTCGCCGCTCGAGATGGCCGCCGCCTACGCAACGTTTGCCAATGGCGGCTACTATCGCCAGCCGATCGCCATCACCGAGATTGACTCTCGTACCGGCTCGGTGCTGTACCAGCACACTGACAATCCCTCACAGGTGCTTACCGAGGGCGAGGCCGCCGCGGTCACCGATGTTCTGTCCGGCGTCATGCAGGGCGGCGGTACGGGCGCTGCCGGTGCCCTAAGCGTCAACCAGCCCTATGCCGGCAAGACGGGCACCACCGACAACACCACCAACCTGTGGTTCTGCGGCTATACCCCGCAGCTGGCGTGCGCCCTGTGGACCGGCTATTCCGCGGGCGAGATCCCCATCCAAAAGTACGGCACGGACCTGCTGGGCGACAGCACCAACCTGCCTGTCTTTAAGCGGTTTATGAACACCGTTCTGACCGGTACCGAGCGCGAGGAGTTTGCGACCGGAACGGCGCCCACCTACAAGAACAACAGCGTCTGGAAGTTCTACGGCACCAACAACACCAAGAAGTCGGAGAACGACGACAAGGACAAGGACGAAGAGGAAGAGGAAACCACCACAACGACTACCACGACGACCACGACCACCGAGACCACGGGCGGCGACACCACCGGCGGCACCGGTACGACCGGTGGCTCGACGGGTGGCTCCACTGGTGGTTCGACCGGCGGCGATGGCGGCACGCCTACGCCTACGCCTACGCCTACGCCCACTCCCGACCCCTCGCCCACGCCTGACGATACGGTCGGCTAAGAAGTACGCGACTAAAGCCAACAAGGCCCCGAGCAGCTTATTGAACTGCTCGGGGCCTTTTAGTTTGAAGCGACCTGGTGGGCGGTCTTTATACCGGCAAACAAAAAGGGGTACCGACCAACGTCGATGCCCCTTACAAGCCACTATGTCAGCGCACACAATGCCGAGCGCACGACCCGCACACCTACTTGCGAGAATTGCTCAACTTATTGATCAGCGCCTCGAGACGCTCGCCGTCCTCGGCCGTCTGGGCAATAACCAAAATCGTATCGTTGCCGGCAAGCGAGCCAAGCACATCGGGTAACTCTGCCGCATCAACGGCGGCGGCGATGCCGGAAGCCGTGCCAGGCTGAGCCTTGATCATAACCAGATTATCAGTACGCAGAACGCCCGTTACGAGCTCGGAAACCATACGCTGCAGGTGCAGGTCCTCTGCCAGAACATAGATGCCCTCAGGGAGCTTACGCAGCCCCATATCGGCAATATCGCGAGAGACAGTCGCCTGCGTGCAATCAAAGCCCATAGCACGGAGCTCATCGACCAGCACGCGCTGCGTGCGGACATCCTTATTGCGCACAATATCTCTAATGGCATCCTGGCGCCCATTGCGTTTTTTAGCCATACAAACCCTCTCTCCAAAAGATGGCGGAGACAATCAATCAGTGATTGAATAGTTTAACGCTATTTGAAGGCTTTTGTGTATAAGAACGCATTTCGAAACAATTCTATGCAAGTTTGTTTCGTAATGAGCCGTTTAGGCGGTTTTTGCGCCCGTCCGGTTAAGAAAAGCTGCCAGATGCGTACACATCACGCAGCGCGCGGGCTTGGCGCTGGCGATCGGCCCAAACAACAGACCGAGTCCCCGATGGTTATCCTTGAGCGCGGCGACCATCTGACGGGTTCGAGGCGCCTCGAGCATATCACGCATGCGGGCGGAACGCTCGATTGACGACACCCCATGCGGGCTCAGACACAAATTCTCGATGCAGGCGACCAGTCCGGCAAAGTAGAACTTTTGGCTTGCCAGCTTGAGCCGACCACCGCTATCTGCTTCCGAGAGTGAGTCCGCAAGCTCGTCGAGCGCTCGAGTGTCATCGGATATCCTGGCATACATGGTGGGATCAAAGGCATCTGTAAGCTTAGGTGCCGCCGCGTGGAAACAAGCGTCGCCGCAGCCGGACACGAATCGTGCCTGCGAGAGCGCATAAGCCATAAACTCAACCGTACGGTACGCCTTGCCGCGCGACAGGCATGCCTCAAACAGCGGACGGCTATACATCACGCCAGAGGTCTGAGCGACTAGGCCGCCCAAAATCAACTGGGGCAGCCCAGTCACCATAGAAGACTCGTCTTCTATGGCAATAGAGGCAGCATCCAAGACGCGCGAATGACGCTCGCGATGCGCATCGTATCGATCGAGCGACACCGAGGGGAGCACAATGTCTGCCGCAGTATCGCACGCGATATCGACCATCTTGGAAAGGGCCTGCGGAGCAAACCACTCATCGGCGTTCATGGCGATGATTTGAGAGCCGCGCGAGGCATCAAAACCGGCACGAAGACAAGCGCCGCGCTTCGCGTCCTCGACGTCAATCAAATCAATATGGATGTCCCTGTCGGCAGCAACTTGAAGCGAATGGCGCACACCGGGCGCAGCATCGCGGCAGACAACGACAATCTGCAAATCGTAGAGGTCTTGGTTCTGGATACTCTCGAGCGCACGCATCGCATAGCTGGGCGAACCTTCTACCACAAGGATCACCGAAAGTCGCGGATGCGAACCACGTCGAACCAAATTATCCGTCCTCTCGACAGCAATGAATCAAACCGTGGTTCATGGTACACCCCGGCAATAAAAGCAATGAGACACCGGTTGCATTGCACGCCAAGAACAGATGTTGCACACGCGCAGCCCACAGATGACAGGTGTCGACGCACGACACGTCGAGCCCTCCCCTAGTCGAGCACGACAAGCTCGGCGGGATCGTAATCCACGCCCATAAACGCAAGGCCGCAGGCAGGAGCCGTGGGGCCCGCAGCGGTACGGTCGCAAGCATCGATAACCTCGCGCATCCACTCGGGTTCACGGCGATGCATGCCAATCTCGACAAGCGTGCCCACGATCGTACGGACCATCGAATGCAGAAACGCATTGCCCTCGATGGTAAACGTCAGGATGTCCTCGCCAAACGCAACCTCATGGCCAAATTCGGCACGCATCACGCAGCGATGCGTGGGTTTGCCAACGGCCGAGGCAACCTTGCAAAAGCTTTTAAAGTCCTGCTCGCCCAGCAGCGCGGGGCAGGCAGAAGACATAGCCTCAACATCCAAGGGATAGCGATGCCACCACACGGCACCGCGGGACAGCACGGGGCGCGCATCGCGATCGGCAATACGGTATGTATACGTACGGGAATGCGCGTCAAAGCGTGCAGAAAAGCCTTTACGGGCCCTGTAGACCTCGTTTATGGCGATATCTTTGGGCAGCAGGGCATCCATGGCCCGCAGCCACCTACGGCGCGTACAAGCGAGCTCAGCGTCCGTAACGGGCACGCTGATGTACTGAGCCACGGCATGCACGCCGGCATCGGTACGCCCCGCGCACGTCAGATCGATCGGGCGGCGAAGCAGCGTCTCGATGGCTCGACGTAGCTCACCAGCAACCGTCGTCTGTCCCGGCTGCTCGGCAAATCCGCTATACGACGAGCCATCATAGGCCACACGAAATACGAGTGTGGCGTCAAGCTCGGAAATCGAATTGAAATCAGACGGCGCAGTCATGGGCGCTCCCAACAAACAAGCAACGGTATCGCGACAAAAAAGAGGGGTACGCGAACGTACCCCTCGAATATAGCCTATGCAGACGGAAAGTCTACTCAGCGGTCTCCTCAGCAGGAGCCTCCTCGACGGCCTCGACCTTCTTGGGAGCAGCGGCCTTCTTGGGGGCCGGAGCAGCCTTCTTGGCCTTAGGCGTGCAAGGCTCGGTGACGAGCTCCATGATAACGATGGGAGCGTTGTCGCCCTTGCGGTTGCCGAGCTTCATGATGCGGGTGTAACCGCCGTTGCGGTCCTGCCACATGCCCTGGGCAGCCTTGTCGAAGATCTCGGCAACGAGCTGCTTATCGCCGAGCTTGGCGATAGCCAGACGACGAGAGTGCAGGTCGCCTTTCTTGGCCCAAGTGATGATCGGGTCGACGACCGAACGCAGCGCCTTAGCGCGGGTCTCGGTGGTCTTGATGCGGTCGTTCTCGAAGAGGGCCTTAGCAAGGCTCTTCTTCATGGCCTTGGTGTGGCTCGCATCGGTGCCGAGCTTCAGGCCCTTCTTAACGTTGTGACGCATGGTCTAGTTTCTCCTCAAATATGCGAAGCATTAAGCCTTCAGGCTCAGGCCCATGGACTCAAGCTTGTCCTTCACTTCCTCGATCGACTTAACACCGAAGTTACGGATGTTGAGCAGATCGTTCTCCGAGAACTCAACGAGCTGACGGACCGAGTGAATGCTGGCGCGCTTAAGGCAGTTGTAGGAACGGACAGAAAGGTCCAGATCCTCGATCTGCTTGTCCAGCTCGGCGTTGTCGTTGGTGACCTCGGGAGCGAAGATCGAAGCCTCCTCCTCGACCTCGGGGGTCTCGGCAAGGTTCATAAAGGCAGCCATATGCTGGTTGATGATATTGGCAGCCTGGACCACGGCGTCGCGCGGAGCGATGGAGCCGTTGGTCTCGATCTCGAGGACAAGGCGGTCGTAGTCGGTGTGCTGACCGACACGGCAAGCCTCAACGAGCTTGGCGCAACGGGACACCGGCGAGTACAGCGAGTCGACGTGGATCACACCGATGGGATCGTTGTCGCGCTTGTTAGCCTCGCCAGAGACATAGCCGCGGCCATAGCCGATGCGCATGCTCATGGTGAGATGGCCGCCCTCGGTGAGCGTAGCGATGTGCTGCTCGGGGTTGACCAGCTCAAACTCGGACGGAATAAAGAAGTCCGCACCGGTGACCTCGCAGGGGCCGTCAACCGAGATGGTGGCGGTCGCCTCGTCGGTCGTGCCGAGAGCCCTGAAGACAAGACCCTTGACATTCAGGACGATGTCGGTGACATCCTCGACCATGTTAGGGATGGTCATGAACTCGTGCTGCGCACCATCGATCTGAATAGCCTCGACGGCGGCACCCTCGAGCGAGGACAGAAGAACGCGACGAAGGGAGTTACCCAGCGTATCGCCGTAACCACGCTCGAGCGGCTCGACGGAGACACGAGCAGACGTCTCGTTGATCTCTTCGACCTGAACCTGAGGCCTAATGAATTCTGACATGTATTACCTCCAGCCTCAGCAGCCCGGATGGACTACTTAGAGTAGAGCTCGACGATGAGCTGCTCGTTGATATCACCGCTGATCTGCTCACGCGTCGGCAGAGCGAGCACGTTACCAGACAGCTTCTCGATATCGACCTCGAGCCAGCCAGGGACCTCAAAGCGCTCGGAGGAAATCAGGGCCTCCTTGATGGGGAGGAGGTCACGGAACTTCTCGCCGACAGCGACGACGTCGCCGGCCTTGACGCGGTAGGACGGGATGTCCACGCGCTTGCCGTTCACGGTGAAGTGACCGTGACGGACGGACTGACGAGCCTCTTTGCGGGTGCGGGCGAAGCCAAGACGGAAGACGACGTTGTCGAGGCGAGACTCAAGGATGATCATGAGGTTCTCACCGGTGACGCCGTTCATCTTACGGGCCTTGTTGAAGTAGCCGTGGAACTGCTTCTCCAGAACGCCATAGATGAACTTGACCTTCTGCTTCTCGCGCAGCTGCATGCCGTACTCAGATTCCTTGCGACGGCGCTTGGGCTGACGGATAGATTCCTTCTTGCTGCTGTAACCGAGCTCAGCGGGATCGATCCCGAGCTGACGGCAGCGCTTAAGAACAGGAGTCCTGTCGATTGCCATATTGATACGATCCTTTCAGTTACACGCGGCGACGCTTCTTGGGGCGGCAGCCGTTGTGCGGAATGGGGGTCTTGTCCTGGATGCTCGAGACCTCGAGGCCAGCAGCCTGGAGGGAGCGGATGGCGGTCTCACGACCGGAGCCGGGGCCCTTGACGAAGACGGAAACCTTCTTCATACCGTGCTCCATGGCCTGCTTGGCAGCAGCCTCGGCAGCCATCTGGGCAGCGAACGGCGTGGACTTACGGGAGCCCTTGAAGCCCACCTGGCCAGCCGACTTCCAGGAAATGACGTTGCCCTGGGGATCGGTGATCGAAACGATCGTGTTGTTGAACGTAGAACGAATGTGAGCCTGGCCCACGGAAATGTTCTTACGGTCCGCGCGCTTCAGACGGGCAGCGCGAACGTTCTTCTTAGCAGTAGCCATCTATCTAGCGCTCCTTATTTCTTCTTCTTAGCACCGATCTGACGCTTCGGGCCCTTGCGGGTACGAGCGTTAGTGTGGGTGCGCTGGCCGCGGACCGGGAGGCCCTTGCGGTGACGAAGGCCGCGGTTGCAGCCGATGTCCATAAGGCGCTTGACGTTCTGGTTGCGCTCACGGCGGAGGTCGCCCTCAACCATGATCTGGTTCTTATCGATATAATCACGGATGGCGTTAACCTCATCCTCGGTGAGGTCCTTAACGCGCGTATCCACGTTAACGTTGCACTCGACGCAGATCTTCGTCGCAGTGGTGCGGCCGATGCCGTAAATGTAGGTCAGACCGATCTCAACGCGCTTCTCACGCGGGAGGTCGACACCATTAATACGGGCCAACGTAGTCTCCTCTCTTAACCCTGACGCTGCTTATGACGGGGGTTCTCGCAAATGACGAGGACCTTGCCATGGCGCCTAATGATTTTGCACTTATCGCACATCTTCTTGACCGAAGGACGTACCTTCATCGTTCTTCCTTTCGGTAGCGCTCAAACTACTTCCCTACTATCTACTCGCCCAGCCGCAGGCGTTTAAAACTATGGCTGGTCTTCACACACAATCCGACCGTAGGTTGAGCTAAGCCTGCAGCCGGAAATGGAGTGCGTGTATGCGTGCCGCTATTTGTAGCGATAGGTGATGCGGCCGCGGGTCAGGTCGTACGGGGAAAGCTCCACGACAACCCTGTCACCGGGGAGAATACGGATGTAATTCATTCGGATCTTGCCAGAAATGTTGCACAGAACCGAATGACCGTTCTCGAGCTCGACCTTAAACATGGCATTGGGCAACGGTTCCTTTACCGTACCCTCGAGCTCAATTGCGTCTTCCTTCTTCACAAGCAATCATCTTTCTCTAGAAAACGACAGCGATTGAGTATTCTACAATACGCATGCACGTATCGTAGTATCTTCGTAATGGCTCCACAACTAAGCGGAACTTGTTACATTTGAGAAATGTAAAACAAAGCCGTTCCCTGATGCCCAAGATCGCCTTGAAATGAGAAGGCATAGACCTTGGGGTCATGCCTTCGAAATTGAAAGGCGAGGTTGGGCATCAGGGGGCGGCGACTTTTACATTTCACCGCCTTGCAAGGAACACCAAGCACCTTGGGCATCCGTGGTGAGAATCACCGGACCGTCATTGGTAATGGCGACGGTGTTCTCGTAGTGCGCGGCGGGCAGGTGGTCGTTGGTCGTAACAATCCAACCGTCGGAGCCCGTGCTCACATGGTTGGAACCCATCGTAACCATCGGCTCGATGGCAATGACCATGCCGGCCTGGAGGCGAACGCCCCTCCCCTTCTTTCCATAGTTAGGAACGTTGGGGTCCTCGTGCATCACGCGGCCAATGCCATGACCCACATAATCACGAAGCACGCCGTAACCGTGAGACTCGGCGAGGGACTGAACGGCATAACCGACGTCCCCGATATGGTTACCGGGAACAGCCTGCTCGATGGCAGCCTTAAGGCAATCGCGCGTGACCTCGCACAAAGCCTTGGCTTCGGGCGTGGGGGTGCCGACGAAAAACGTCCATGCGTTATCGCCGACCCAACCGTCGACAACGGCTCCCGTATCGATGGAGATGATATCGCCATCGCGCAGGATCATGTCAGGGTTGGGAATACCGTGAACCACGGCATCGTTGATCGATGCGCAAATGGTCCCCGGGAACCCGCCGTAACCCTTAAAGGCAGGGGTGCCGCCATGCATGCGGATAATCTGCTCCGCGAGCTGATCGAGCTCAAAAGTCGAAACACCAGGGCGCACCATGGCTCCAACGTGGCGGAGCGCCATCTTAGATAGCGCTCCTGCCTTCTTCATCTGCTCGATTTGCGTTGCAGACTTAATCTTGATCATAGACCGAGAGCCTCTTTGACATCCCCGTACACGGTCTCGCGAGCCTGGTCACCGTTGACCGACTTGAGCAGACCCTGGCCACGATAGTAGTCGACGAGCGGGCTCGTGGACTTCTCGTAGACGTCGAGACGGTTCTTGATGGTCTCGGGCTTGTCGTCGTCGCGCTGATACATCTCGCCGGCGCACTTGGGGCAGGTAGCATCGGCAGCGGTGCCGGTGTAACCGCAGGCGCGGCAAGTGCGACGCGAAGACAGACGAGCGATGATGACCTCGGGGGCCACGTCGACCAGAAGGGCGCAGTCGATCTCGCGACCCATGGCGGAGAGCTCGGAATCGAGCGTCACAGCCTGGGCGGTGTTGCGCGGGAAGCCGTCGAGGATGAAGCCCTGCTGGGCGTCATCGGCAGCAAGGCGCTCCTTGACAAGGTCGATCACGAGCTGGTCGGGAACGAGCTCGCCAGCGTCCATGTACTTCTTAGCCTGAATACCAAGCTCGGTGCCACCCTTGACGGCAGCACGCAGCAGGTCGCCCGTGGAAATGTGAGCGACGCCAAACTCGGCGACGAGCTCCTGTGCGACGGTGCCCTTACCGGCACCCGGAGCTCCGAGCAATACGAGGTTCATGAGCAATCCTCCTCTAGCCTATTTAAAGAATCCATCGTAATCATACATCTTGATCTGGCCTTCGAGCTTATCGACCGTGTCGAGCACGACGCCGACCATGATGAGGATGGACGTGCCGCCAAATGCCTGGATCAGATGGTTACCCGTGAAGGAGAAGATGATCGAAGGCACGATGGCGATGAGCGCCAAAAAGACAGCGCTGGGAAGCGTGATCTTGTTGAGCGCGTTCTTGATGTAGGCCGCGGTAGCCCTACCCGGACGGACGCCCGGAATAAAGCCACCCTGCTTCTTAAGGTTGTCGGCCGTGTCATCGGGGTTGAACACCATGGAGGTGTAGAAGTACGCGAAGAACACGATGAGGACAACGTTAAGCACCCAGTTGAGCCAACCGGTCGAAAGCGCAGAGGCAACTGCCTGAATCCAGCCGATGCCGGGGAAGAACACGGCAATCTGAGCCGGGAAGTACAGCAGCGCCGAGGCAAAGATGATCGGCACGACGCCCGCGGTGTTGACCTTGATGGGCAGGTAGGTGGTCTGACCACCCATCATGCGACGGCCCACGACGCGCTTGGCATAGGAGACCGGGATGCGGCGCTGGCCGCGCTCAAGGAAAACAATCAGCGGGATAACCAGCAGGATGATGGCGCAGATGATCACCATGGTGATGATGCCACCGGCATTACCCTCGGTGCTGGAGAAGATCGCCTGCGGAAGGCCGGCCATGATGTTCGCAAAGATGATCAGCGACATGCCATTGCCGATACCGCGCTGGGTGATGAGCTCACCAATCCACATGATCAGCATGGCGCCCGCAGTGAGCGTGCCGACGACCATGAGGTCGAAGATGATCTCGGGAGCGCCGGCGCCATTAAAGCTGATGCCGAAGCTCTTAAAGAGGAAGAGGTAACCCACGGAGTTGAGGATTGCCAGAGCCAAGGTGAGGTAACGCGAATACTGCGTAATCTTGGTCTGACCGACCTCGCCCTCGCGGGCAAGCTCATGCAGGGAAGGCACGACGGCCTGGAGCATCTGGAGGATGATCGAGCTGGTGATGTAAGGCATGATGCCCAGCGAAAACACCGACACATAGCTCAACGCGCCGCCAGAGAAAAGATTCAGGAGGGCCATAGCACCTGCGGCGACCGAATTGTTATCGGTCGAGAAAAGGCCCAGCATCCCCTGGAAGGGAATGCCGGGCACAGGAACGTGCGCACCAATGCGGTACACGACGAGCATAGCTATGGTAAAAAGAATCTTTTCGCGCAATTCTTTGATGCGGAAAGCATTCTTAAGACCATTTAGCACGGCAGCTCGACCTTTCCGCCGGCGGCCTCGATCTTGGCCTGCGCAGAAGCGCTGACCTTGTCGACCTTGACCGTGAACTTCTTGGTGAGCTCACCATTGCCGAGCACCTTGACGGGCTCGAACTCGCTCTTGGTGATGCGAGCGGCCTTAAGAGCGGCACCGTCGATCACAGCGCCATCCTCGAACTTACGCTCGAGACGCTCAACGTTAACAGCGGTGTACTCGATACGACGGGGGTTGCGGAAGCCCGGAAGCTTGGGCAGGCGCATAGCCAGCGGAGTCTGGCCACCCTCGAAGCCGGCACCCTTGGTGCCGCCAGAGCGGGAACCCTGGCCCTTCTGGCCGCGGCCAGAAGTGGTGCCGTGACCCGAAGAATTGCCACGGCCGACGCGCTTACGGTTCTTGGTGGAACCGGGCGCGGGAGTAAGATCGTGAAGCTGCATTTGCTACTCCTCTACAATCTCGACAAGGTGCTTGACCTTGAAGATCATGCCGCGGACGGACTCGTTGTCAGCAATCTCGCGAACCTCGCGGATCCTGTGGAGACCGAGGGCACGGACAGTACGGACCTGGTCCTGCTTGCAACCGTTGGTGCTGCGGACCTGCTTGATCTTGATGGTGTCAGCCATGCTTAGTTCTCCTTACCGACGAACATCTCGGAGACCGTCAGGCCACGGCGAGCCGCGACGTCCTCAGGGCTGGAGAGCTCCTTGAGGCCCTCGACGGCAGCCTTGATGATGTTGAGGCCGTTGTCGGTACCGAGGGACTTGGACAGGACGTTCTTGATGCCAGCAAGCTCGAAGAGGGGACGCACAGCGCCGCCGGCGATAACGCCGGTACCCTCGACAGCGGGCTTGATGATGATGCGGCCGGCACCAAAGTGGCCGAGAACCTCGTGCGGGATGGTGCCCTGCTCGGTCACCGGCACGTGGAACATGTTCTTCTTGGCATCGAGAGACGCCTTGGAGATGGCCAGGGGCACCTCAGCGGACTTGCCCATGCCAACGCCGACGTTGCCCTTGCCGTCGCCAACGACGACGAGAGCGACGAGGCTCATGCGACGACCACCCTTGACGGTCTTCGACACGCGGTTGATGTAAACGACGCGCTCCTCGAACTCGGAGGCCTCGCGCTGCTGCTTCTGATTACGAGCCATGTGCTACATACCTCCTAGAACTCGAGACCGGCGGCACGAGCACCGTCGGCGAGGGCCTTGACGCGGCCATGGTAGATACGGCCACCGCGATCGAAGGCGACCTTGGTGATGCCGGCCTCGATGGCACGCTTGCCAACGAGCTGACCGACCTTCTCCGCAGCCTCCTTGTTCGAGGTGTGGGTGCCCTTGAACTCGGCCTCGAGGGTCGAGGCAGAGACGAGCGTCAGGCTGGAGCCCTTGCTGTCGTCGATGATCTGGGCATAGATGTTGGCGTTAGTACGGGTCACGCGAAGACGCGGACGCTCGGAGGTACCCGAGACCTTGCCGCGAACACGACGCTGACGACGCTTGAGGCCTTCCAGCTTCGCCTTATGCTTGTTCATACGTAAACTCCTAAAAAGGTTGATCTTGCCAGCACCTGACGGGGTGCTGGTCTTATGCGAGTGAGTCGGTTACGACTACTTGGCGGCCTTACCCAGCTTGCGGCGGATGTGCTCGCCAACGTAGTGGATACCCTTGCCCTTGTAAGGCTCGGGAGGACGATGGCCGCGGATCTCAGCGGCGATCTGACCGACCTGCTGCTTATTGATACCCTTGACGTTCACGTGGGTGTTGTCGGGAACCTCGAAGGTGATGCCCTCGGGAGCCTCGACGATCACGGGGTGCGAGAAGCCCAGGGAGAACTCGAGGTTCTTGCCCTTCTGCTGCACGCGGTAACCGACGCCGGCGAGCTCGAGCTTCTTCTCGAAGCCCTCGGAAACGCCAACAACCATGTTGTGGATGAGGGCGCGGGTGAGGCCGTGGCGGGCACGGGTCTCACGCTCGTCGTCGGGACGGGAAACGGTGAGGACGTTGTCCTCGACGTTGATAGCGAGCTTCTCAAAGACATCGAGCTCGAGCTGGCCCTTGGGGCCCTTGACGACAACGTTGTTGCCGTTGACTGCCACTTCGACTCCGGCGGGAATCTGGACAGGCTTATTACCGATACGAGACACGGTGATCTCCTTTCCTTCTACCTACCGAGCGATTTACCAGACGTAAGCGATGATCTCGCCGCCGACGTTGTGCTTGCGAGCATCGCGGTCGGTCATGACGCCATGGCTGGTGGAAATAATGGCGGTACCAAGGCCACCGCGGACGCGGGGCATGTCGGCAACGCCGGTGTACTTACGCAGGCCCGGCTTGGAAATGCGGCGGATGCCGTTGATGACCTTAGCCTTCTTGGGACCATACTTAAGCGTGATGTGCAGAGTCTTCTGGGGAACGGTGTCCTCGACATCGTAGCCCTCGATGTAGCCCTCCTCGTGCAGAACACGAGCGATCTCGACGAGCTTCTTGCTGCTCGGCATGGAGACCGTGGCCTTGTTCACAGAGTTAGCGTTACGGATGCGCGTAAGCATATCTGCGATCGGGTCTGTAAGGTTCATACAGATTCTCCTTCGTTCTTGATGAACACGTGCTCTTGGTTCTTCGCCGCCCTTAACGGCAAAGCCTAACTAGCGCGTTTTCCCTGTTCCAAACGGATGCTTGAAACGCTGGTAGTGACTTACCAGCTGGCCTTCTTAACGCCGGGAAGCTCGCCCTTGAGTGCAAGCTCGCGGAAGCAGACACGGCACAGGCCGAACTTGCGGTACACAGAGTGCGGACGGCCGCAGCGCTGGCAGCGCGTGTACTCACGAGTAGAGAACTTCTGCTTGCGATTGCACTTGACGATCATCGATGTCTTAGCCACTTATATCCTCCTCACATAGAGTATTGTTCGCCCCAAGCGCCGCCCCCTTGTGGGAACGGCGCTTATAGGGCAGGTGAACCTATTTCTTGAACGGGAAACCGAAGGCGTCCAGAAGGGCCTTGGCCTCCTCATCGGTGTTGGCGGTGGTCACGAAAGTGATGTCCATACCACGCTGGTGATCGACGGAGTCGAAGTCGATCTCGGGGAAGATGAGCTGCTCGGTGACGCCCATGGAGAAGTTACCACGGCCGTCGAAGCTCTTGGCGGAGATGCCGCGGAAGTCGCGGATACGGGGGATCGCGACGGAGGTCAGACGATCGAAGAACTCCCACATACGGTCGCCACGCAGGGTAACCTTGCAGCCGATCGGCATACCAGCGCGCAGGCGGAAGGTAGCGATGGACTTGCGGGCGCGGGTGATCATCGGCTGCTGGCCGGTGATGGCGCGCAGGTCGCGCACGGCACCGTCGATGGCCTTGGAATCAGTAGCGGCCTCGCCGACACCCATGTTCACGACGATCTTCTCAAACTTGGGGATCATCATGACGTTCTCGTACTGGAACTTGTCCTGAAGCTGCTGCTTGACCTCGTTGTTGTACTTGGTCTTCAGACGCGGCACATACTTCTCTTCTGCCATTGTTCACTCCTTCTTGGGGTTTTAAGCACGGGGCGTGGCCACGATGGGTTGTCCTCGTGCCTCCTGGCTGCATCCGTGCCGCTCATGGCATTTCGCGGTTTGGACTCGACGCAGCAGGAGCCGACAAAACAATCGGTACTATACGCGCATCGGGAGCGTATTTCCAGAAAAACCTCGTCTGCCTGCACAACTCCACAACTCCCCCGCACAAATGGGTCCCAAAAAGCAGTTGCGGTGAAATAGGGACTGTTGGGCGGCCTAACAGGCTTAAACAATCCGTATTTCACCGCAACTTATTGGTGGGGATGCGATTAGCGCTTGCGGGGGACGAGCTTGGTGCGGCGTAGGTGGATCATTTCGGCGGCTATGGAGATGGCGATCTCCTCGGGGTCCTCGGCTTCGATGGCGACACCGATCGGCAGGTGCAGCTCGTCGATCTGGTCCTGCGCAAAGCCCTCCTGCTCCAAGCGGGCCCGCACAAAGGCCGTCTTGCGGCGCGAACCCAAGCAACCCAGATAGGCAGGCTTGGCGCGCATGGCCTGAATCACCACATCGATATCGGACTTGTGGCCTGCTGTTGCCACGACCACCAAGTCGCGCGGGCCGATGGGGCACTGCTCAGCAAGGTTCTTGTAGTCGACCAGACGACGATCGTAGACACCGGGCACCCATTCGGGCGTCAGCGTGCCGGGGCGGTCATCGCACGCCACGACGGCAAAGCCCGCCGCCGTGAGCACGCGTGCCGTCGCGGCGCCCACGTGCCCGCAGCCAAAGATGTAGGTCAGACCCTCGGGGCAGAGCGTCTCGATGTGCGCCACGGGAATCTCGGAGGCAGCGTTGGTATAGGTGACCTTACTCCCCTCCTCCACCAGCGAAAGCCCGGGGCAGCCCGCAATGGTGCGGCGCGATTCCTCGCCATGGTATTCGGCAACATCGCCTTCGAGCGCGTTTGCGATAAACGGCTCAAAATCGATGGTGAAGTCGCCGATGCGTCGATACGCCAAGACGTCGGCAACCGACTGGAGCAACGGTGCCTGGGTCGCATCCAGATGCAGGTAGCACAGGCAGATGGCTCCGCCGCAGATCATGCCGGTATCGGAGTTCTCTCCGCCCATGGTGTAGCGGACCAGACGCGATTTACCCCCGGCCAGCAGCTCGCGTGCCTCGTCCAGCGCAAAGAGCTCAATCTTGCCGCCGCCGATAGTGCCCGCCTGGCTACCGTCGGCAAAGACGGCCATCCAGGCGCCCACGCCGCGCGGTGACGACCCTACCGTGCCGGCCACGACCACGAGCTCGCACGTCTCGCCAGCACGCAGGGCGACAAGCGCCGCATTCACAACATCGAGCTTTTCCATTGCCGCCTTCTATCCTCTAAAGATATCGGTGAGCATAGCGAGTGCCTCGAGCACGCCGCCGCCGACCGACGTCGCCTTGTCCGAAATGTAGTTGATATAGCTGGCATCGCCGCGCGGATCGACATCGGCGCATTTAAAGCCCTCAGTCACCTGCACGCCGTTCGCCAAAAGCCCGCGCAGACAGCCATCGATCTGCGTGCACATGGGCGTATCGCCCGCGTAGCCAATCACATCTCCGACGCTCACGATGTCGCCGATTGCACGGTCGGACCGGAACACGCCGGCGGCGGGGCTGTGGATAACGCGCTCTTTGCCATAGCCGGCGATAATGCCCGGCACGCCCGTGTTGGGCTGGGGCGAACCTTGGGTAATGACACGGCCCAAAAAATGCCCGCGCATGGTCTCGACCACGGCGTCGCAGTCAACCGGCGCGGTAAAGCCCGGTCCCACGGCAATAACGGCAGGCGCCATGTCGCGCGTGGTACCCAGGTTGCGCTTGGCCAGAATCGCGTCGACCACAGCCGCGGGCTTCAGTTCGTCGAGCATCTTGGCCTGGGGGTCCACCACCACGGCGACATCCCCCGCCTCGGTAATCTCAAGCGCCTCGGCCGACGTCTGCGCCAAGCGGGCGCGAATGCCCTCGACCTCGACCTCGCCCAGGCGAATGGCCTCGCAAAAACAGATTGTGCGACGGATGCACGTGGGAACCGCGATATCTGCCATAACGACCGACACGCCGGCGCGCACCAAACGGGCAGCGACACCCGTGGCGATATCGCCGGCGCCGCGAACATAAACGAGCATTCCCGGGACACCTCCCTGTGCTACGGTTTGAGCAGAGCAAAAGCGGTTCGACCGCTACTCTGATGATTATTTATTATCACAGTATTATACGGCGGTGAACAGATGGAAACGGTTAGCGGCAATCTTGTCTCGGCGCTCAGGATCGAGCCGGGCATTACCGCGATTATCGGCAGCGGCGGCAAGTCGACGTTGCTGAAGACGCTCGGCCTTGAGCTTATGCGCGCGGGCGGCCGCGTGCTCCTCTGCACCACCACGCACATGTTTCCCGTCGCCGGCGTCCCGTGGGACGGGTCGAATCGTCGCCTGGACGCCGCACCCTGGAAACCGGGTGCCCCGCATGTTCCCGGCTGCACCTGCGAGGCATGCGCTGGCATGAGCCGCGGAAGCATCTGCCAGGCGGGTATTTTGGACCCGGAGACAGGCAAGCTCTCCGCCCCCGCCGAGCCGCCCAACGAGCTGGCGCAGCGCTTTGACTACGTCCTGGCCGAGGCGGACGGCAGCAAGCGGCTCCCGCTCAAGGCGCACGCCCCGTGGGAGCCGGTCGTTCCCGCCGGGACGGTCAACGTCATCTGGCTCATCGGCGCCTCGGGGCTCGGCAAGCCCATCAACGAAGCCGTCCACCGCCCCGAGCTCTTCTGCGAGCGCTGCGGCTGCGAGCCTACCGACATCGCCACGCCCGAGCGCGTCGCCCAGGTGCTCAATGCCGAGATGCAGGCGCTGGGACTCAGCACCGCACGCGTCATGCTCAACCAAGCCGACACGCTTGCCGACCCAACAATGGCAGATCGCTTCGAGGCAGCCCTCAACCGCCCCCTCATCGCCACCAGCCTCCAGGGGTAGCAAATTTGGGACGGGGCTCTTTTTGCTACCCCGTCCCGAAAAATCATCTCCCAAATTAGCTACCCCGGCGGTCTTCCTGTTAGCGGGGCACGTAGCGGCCGGGTTGGGCTCCGGTGGGCTCGCCGTCGCGTGCCGCCAGCACGCCGTTCACAAACACGGCCTTGGCGCGGCCATGTGCCCCAAAGCCCTCGAGCGGCGTGTAGTCCACGGCCTGATGCTGCGTCGCGGCGCTGATCGTCCAACGCGCGCACGGATCCCACACGCACACGTCGGCATCGGCGCCCTCGGCAAGACAGCCCTTGCGCGGATACATGCCAAAAACGCGCGCCGGGTTCTCGCTCATCAAGCGGCACAGATCCTCGGGACCCAGCTGTCCCTCAAAGCTCGTGGCAATCGCAACGGGACGATGCTCCACGCCGGGCCCGCCGTTGGGAATCGCGCGGAAATCATCGCGTCCTCGGTCCTTTTGCCCGTGCAGATTAAAGCTGCAGTGGTCGGTGGCAATAGTATCGATCTCGCCAGCCACAAGCGCCTCGCGCAGCGCGGCACGGTCACCGGCATGGCGCAGCGGCGGGCTCATCACGTACTTGGCGCCCGCAAAGCCGTCCTCGCCCTGCTCCAGATAGCAGGTGTCGTCGAGCATCAGATACTGAGGGCATGTCTCGACATAGATGTTCTTCTGCCCGCGCGCTTTGGCAGCGCGAATGGCCTCGAGCCCCAGCTTGGTCGAAAGGTGCACCACGTTGACCGGAGCGTCCCCGGCCAAGTGCGCCAGATACAGCAGGCGGCTCACGGCCTCGGCCTCACACACGTCCGGACGGCTGAGCGCATGGCCCTCGGGCCCGTGGATACCCTGCTCAAACACGCGCTTCTGCAGCGCGTTGACCAACGTGCCGTTCTCGCAATGCACGCACAGGATACCGCCCACGCGCTTGAGCTCCTCCAGCACCTCGAGCGTCTCGGCATCGTCCAGGCGCAGATGGTCGTAGGCAAAGTAGGTCTTAAACGACGACACGCCCGCCTCGCGCATGGCCGAAAGATCGGCGCGGTTGCGCTCATTCCACTCGGCAAGCGCCATATGGAAGGCATAGTTGGCGGTGCAGGTGCCGTCGGCGCGATGACGCCACTCGACCAAGGCATCGGGCATGGTCACGCCGCGATCGGCCGTCGCGTAGTCCACAATGGTCGTCGTGCCGCCGCAGGCAGCCGCGCGCGTGCCGGTCTCAAAGCTATCGGCTGTCCAATCCATGCCGGTCCAGCACTGCATGTGCGTGTGCCCATCGATAAAGCCCGGGAACACCCAGCAGCCCGCAGCATCCTCGACGGTATCGCCCTCGGCCGGCTCAATCGCCGCGGCAATCCGCACGATCTTATCGCCATCCATGGCAAGATCGGCGCGGCGAAGCCCCTGGGGCGTCACGAGTGCGCCGTTTTTGATGATGATCATAATTGCTCCTTATTGATTGATGCAGTTGGCCACGCGATCAAAATACGAGCAGGCGGCGATATGCTCCGTTATGCGTCGCTGTCCCTTGACGGTATCGACGTCCCACAGCTCGTAGGCACGCGCCTCGACCAGCACCACGTCGGTACGGTCCTTGAGGATCGAACCGCCGCCGTCCTTACCCTCAAGACACATAAGTGCATCGAACAGTTCCGCCGGAAAGAGCACCGGGCTCGAAGGCTCACCGTTGCACGCAAGACGCACCGGATGCTTGCGGCCACGCTCGTCAAATGCACGAACCATAGCCTCAAAAGAATCCGAACTCACGAGCGGCTGGTCGCCCGGCAAAAAGAGGCAACCTTTCCAGTTGCGTTCGACTCCCCACGAAAGGCCCGCACGGACGCTTTCGCTGCGCAGCTCGCCATCGTGCAGCACGCACGGGCAATGCTTGTCATCACAAATCTGAGCGACCTCGGGCCAACGCGTCGAAACCACAACGTCAAAGCCCCGGGGAACCGAATCAATGGTCCGGGCAATCAGCGGCTCGCCATAGATATCGGCGAGCATCTTGTTAGAGCCAAATCGCTTGCCCTCGCCCGAAGCCATAATGACGCAACCAAGTTTCATGGCGATACCTCCCCTGGAACCATCGTACCCATAACTCGCGTCGCGGGGCATCTACATCGAAAGCGCTTATCCCGCACGCCCACGATGCAAAAAGGGGCACCCCGCCGGTTGGCAGAGCGCCCCCTTTACATGGCTTACCTCAACCCAGCTTTAGGCCTGGAACCAACGGGCGGTGTTGCGCTCGTCGAGGGCCTTGAGGGTAGCGGCGGGATCGGCAACCTTCTGCAGGAACATCATGGCTGCGATGGCGTACGGCTTGTAGCTGGCCTCCTTGTACATACCCACGCGGTGCATGTCGAAGACGTCGGCGTTGACCTCGCCGTGCTCGCAAGAGACACCGGAGATGTCGGCGGGCAGCGGATGCATAAAGATGGTGTCCTGGCCGTTGGCGGTCTTCTCCATGAGCTCGGTCGTGGAGCACCAATCCTGATGCGTGGCGTTCTGAGCGAGCAGCTCCTTCTCGAGTGCAGCGATGCCGGCGTCGTCGCCCTCGGCGTACAGGTTGGTGCGCTTCTCCATGGCGGCAAACGGAGCCCAGCTCTTCGGGATCACGATATCGGCGCCCTCGAAGGCCTCGGCCATGGTGTTGACCTGCTTAAAGGTGGTGCCGGACTCGGCGGCATAACCCTTGGCGCGCTCGACGACCTCGGGCATGAGGTCGTAGCCCTCGGGGTGGGCCAAGGTGACGTCCATGCCAAAACGGGGCAGCAGGCTGATCAGCGACTGCGGGCAGGACAGCGGCTTGCCGTAAGAGGGCGAGTAGGCCCAGGTGACGGCAACCTTTTTGCCCTTGAGGTTCTCAAGACCGCCAAACTCGTTGATGAGGTAGAGCATGTCGGCAGAGGACTGCGTGGGGTGATCGGAGTCGGACTGCAGGGAGATGAGCGTGGGACGGTGATCCAGAACGCCGTCCTCGTAGGCCTGCTGGACAGACTCGGAGACCTCGGCCATGTAGGCGTCGCCCTTGCCGATGTACATGTCGTCGCGGATGCCGATGACGTCGGCCATGAAGGAGATCATGGTAGCGGTCTCGCGGACGGTCTCGCCGTGAGCGATCTGGGACTTCTTCTCGTCCAGGTCCTGCAGCTCAAGACCGAGCAGGTTGGCTGCCTTAGAGAAGGAGAAGCGCGTACGGGTGGAGTTGTCACGGAACAGGGAGACGGCCAGACCCGAATCGAAGATCTTGGACGAAACGTTGTTCTCGCGCAGCTCGCGCAGGGCGTCGGCGACGATGTAGAGCGCCTTGAGCTCATCGGTGGTCTTATCCCAGGTGTGCAGGAAGTCGCTGCCGTACATGCCCTTAAAATCGAGGCCGTTCAGCTGCTCGACGAGCTCGGTAAACTTGGCGTCCATGTAAATGTCCTTTCCAAAGATGAAACGATCGCAATGAGTAGATGTGCTCCGGCATGCGCGTGTGGCTAGAACATGCAGAGCACTATGACGAGGACCCGCTACCGTTGAGGAAGCATGGGAGATAACGACCGCGGGCCCCAAGTCAACAGGGGGTGCCGGGGACACGAGCTGTCCCCGGCTCAACAAGATCGAGGAATGGGACTAATCGATCTTGTTGTTGGTCAGACCGGCGCGGAACACGGTGGCGTCGCCATCGGCCTGGCTCGGATCGTAGAGGTTCAGGGCAGCCACATACATGGCGGCAGCGGTGACCAGGTCGTCCTTGTAGGTGACCTCGTTGGGAGCGTGAGCCTGAGACTCGGCACCCGGGCCGAAGCCGACGCAGGGGATGCCATAGCGGCCCTGGATGGAAACGCAGTTCGTGGAGAAGGTCCACTTGTCGCACAGCGGACGACCGGTGCGCTTGTCCATGCTGGGCTCGCAGCCGATGCGCTCGTCACCGAACATGGCCTTGTGGGCGTCGACGAGGGCCTTGACGTGCGGAGCGGTCTCCTTGTTGATCCACGTGGGGAAGTAAGCCTCGGTCTCGTAGACCTCGCCGGTCCAGGACGGACGGTCGTACATGTACATGGAGACCTTCACGTCGTCGCCGTACTTCTTGGCAGCCGGCAGGTTGCGGATCTCGTCTAGGCAGGACTCCCAGGTCTCACCGGCGGTCATGCGACGGTCGATGGAGATGGCGCAGGAGTCAGCCACGGCGCAACGGCTGGGGCTGGTGTAGAAGATCTGGCTGACGGTGCAGGTGCCGCGGCCCAGGAAGCGGGCATCCTCGAAGTGCTCGGGGTTGTACTTGGGGTCGAGCATCTTGACGAGGCCCTTGATGTCGGTCGACTCGTCGCAGCCGTTGTTGTTGAGGGCGCGGACGTCGGCGATGATGTCGGCCATCTTGTAGATGGCGTTATCGCCGCGGTCGGGAGCGGAACCGTGGCAGGAGGTGCCGTGAACGTCGACGCGGATTTCCATGCGGCCGCGGTGACCGCGATAGATGCCGCCATCGGTGGGCTCGGTGGAAATGACGAACTCGGGCTTAATGCCGTCCTTGTTGTAGATGTACTGCCAGCACATGCCGTCGCAGTCCTCTTCCTGGACGGTGCCGACGACCATGATCTTGTAGCCCTCGGGGATGAGGCCCATGTCCTTCATCATCTTGGCAGCGTAGGTAGCAGAAGCCATGCCACCCTCCTGGTCGGAGCCACCGCGGCCGTAGATGATCTCGTCGGTCTCGTAGCCCTCATAGGGATCGGCATCCCAGTTCTCGATGTTGCCGATGCCGACGGTGTCGATGTGGGAGTCGATGGCGATGATCTTGTCGCCCTCGCCCATAAAGCCCATAACGTTGCCAAGGCCGTCGACCTTGACCTCGTCATAGCCAAGGTTCTCCATCTCGGCCTTGATGCAGGCAACAACCTCACCCTCCTCGCAGGACTCAGAGGGATGGGAGATCATAGCGCGCAGGAAGCGAGTCATATCAGCACGATGGGACTCCGCAGCAGCCTTGATAGCGTCGTAATCGAGTTCTTTAGCCATTGTTCATAACCTTTCAAACGAAGGAATCTACCTGTGAGGTGGCGGAGCGATACCTATTTACTCCGCCCCAACGATTAGCAAGTGGGATATTCGCCTTCCCAAACAATTCGACGATACTGGTCGGGGTCCGTGTCACCTTCCGTGGAGAAGCAGAGCACGGAGCTCGTCTTGTCCAGGCCGATGAGTTCCTTGAGCTCGGCGTACTCGGGATCGAGCATGAGAGTCTCGACCAGGCCGGTGGTCACAGCGCCGGACTCGCCGGAGATGACGCGCGGGTCGCCCTTCTCGGGAGCGCCCAGGGTGCGCATTCCGCGAGCGGTGACCCAGTCGGGGCAGGACACGAAGGCGGTGGTGTGGTTGCGCAGGATATCCCAGCCCAAGATGTTGGGCTCGCCGCAGCACAGGCCGGCCATGATGGAGGGCATGTCGCCGTCCACGATGCGCGGGTCGCCGTCGCCGGCGGCAGCGCCCTTGTACAGGCAGGCGGCAGGCGCGCACTCGACCACGACGAAGGTGGGCGGGTTATCGGGATACAGGTTGGTGAAGTAGCCCACCACGGCGCCGGCGAGCGAACCCACGCCAGCCTGGACAAACACGTGCGTCGGGCGGTTGATGGCCATCTCGCGCAGCTGCTCGGCAGCCTCGGAAGCCATGGTGCCGTAGCCCTCCATGATCCAGGACGGGATCTTCTCGTAGCCCTCCCAGGCGGTGTCCTGAACGATGACGCCGCGCTCGCAGGCATCGGCCTCGGCGGCGGCCATGCGCACGCACTCGTCGTAGTTGACCTCTTCGATGGTCACCGTGGCGCCCTCGGCGGCGATGTTATCGAAGCGGGGCTTGGTGGAACCCTTGGGCATGTGCACGACGGCCTTCTGGCCCAGCTTGTTGGCAGCCCATGCCACGCCGCGGCCATGGTTGCCGTCGGTGGCGGTAAAGAAGGTGGCCTGGCCAAAGTCCTTGGCAAGCTGATCGGAGGTCAGGTAATCGAAGGTGCACTCGGCAACGTCCTTGCCGGTCTCGTCGGCAATGTAGTTGGCCATGGCAAACGAACCGCCCAGGACCTTAAAGGCGTTGAGGCCAAAGCGATAGCTCTCGTCCTTAACGCACAGGTTGGACAGGCCCAGGCGCGCGGCCTGGCCATCCAGGCGGGCAAGCGGAGTGACGGTGTACTGGGGGAACGACTGGTGGAAGGCGCGGGCCTTCTTCACGTGGTCGAGGCTCATGATTCCCAAGTGCTTGTCATCGCTCTTGGGCATCGTGTTGCCCGCCCACTGGATCTTATCGGCCATACGGTGAACTCCTTAAGTTCTCTCTTGCCGGCCCCCGCATACGCGTTTCAGCCCGATCCCATTCACACGGCTGAACTTTTATGTGGATGCCAAACAAAAAGTTTGTTAGCACTGTTCTATCACACTTTTTGATTGGAAAACCTAACAAATTGTTTGTTGCCGTAATCGGTACCTTTTCGCCGCCGAACGGTTACATAACGCAGCGACGCTTTCGTTATTTGCGAACAGGTGTGGTTTATGGCAAAGTATGCCCAAACTAATTTTTAGGAAGGCACCCATGACCCCCGCACAGATTGAGTTTTACAAGCGCCTCGCACACGGTCTGGCGCTCCAATTTGGTCCCAACTGCGAAGTCGTCGTCCACGACCTGGAGACCGAGGACGTGGACCGCTCCATCGTAGTGATCGAAAACGGCCACGTCAGCGGGCGCAAACTGGGTGACGGCCCCAGCCATATTGTGCTTGAATCCATGCACGAGGGCACCGCCGACGTGCACGACCGCGAGCCGTACCTCACCAAAACCGCCGATGGCAAGCTGCTCAAGTCCTCGACCATCTTTATCCGCAACGATGAGGGCAAGCCCGTCGGCATTTTGGGCATCAACTTTGACATTACGCTTATGAAGGCTTTTGAGCGTTCGCTCGACGCCTTTACCGGCACCGGCGGCACGGGCTACACCGAGCCCGAGCCCATTACCAAGAACATCGGCGACCTGCTCGAGGACCTGCTGCACGAGTGCGAACAGTTTGTGGGCAAGCCCGCGGCACTCATGACCAAAGACGAGCGCATTCGTGCCATTGGCTACCTCGACCGTCGCGGCGCCTTCCTCATTTCCAAGTCGAGCGAGCGCGCCTGCGAGTTCTTTGGCATCTCCAAGTACAGCTTCTATAGCTACCTCAATGAGGCCAAGGCGGCAACAGGCGACAAGTAGGCACTCGCCTGGATTGCCCCTCCCCTTTTGGGCGCGAGTTCTGGAAAGCATGAATCCAAGACCGAGCCGCTTGGAAAGTTCCATATAATCGATGTCATTAGTATTTCGAAAGGGTGGAACAGAATGGCGTTGAGCAAGGCATCATGCACCGGTCGCGGATTGATTCCGGCAATTGGTGGACATGTGCACCGCATGTTCGATGAGGGTGAAGACGACCTGTTTTCGCTGAGCCTTGACGACGTGATGGATGATCGCCCGTGGACCGCCGACGAACTCATGGGCGGTGGGGCTCGCCCGTCAAGCCCCAATCCCGCACTTGCGCCTAAGCCCGCATCTGCGCCGGCTCCTGCGCAGTCGCCTGTTTCGACGCCCGCGTCTGCGCCCACACCCACTCCCCGCCCCGCAAGCGACCCGTCCGAGACGGCGGCATTTCTCGCTGCAGCGACGCAGGGCAAATCGGCCGACAGCACCGTTATGTACAGCGCCCAGCAGTTGCCTGTTCCTGCGGCACGCAAGCCTCCGGTCACAAGGCTCGATGAGCCCGTTGCCCATCAGGTTGCCTACGATTCCTGGGCTGCAGCCGATCTGGATGAGACCTCTACCGGCATGCCGGCGCTCGACGTTCCAGTTAACCCGCTTTTTGCCGCCAACACGAGCGCCGCGGGCTATGAGGGCGGTGCGGCATATTCCGATTATTCCGATGGCCATGCTGACGCCGGTCGCATCGAGACCGAGGATTATGGCACCACATCGAGCGATTATCTCAACGATCCGTACGCTGCCACGCCTGCACCGGAATATGACCCGGAGGCCGCGTCCGCACCGGCGTATACCAAAAGCACGGGCGAAGAGCGCTTCGCCGATTATTACGCCGAGGAAAAGGCGCTGCGTTTTTCGGAATTTCCGCAGGCAGTCAAGGTTGCCTTTATCGCCATTGTCATTGCCCTGCTCGGCGTCATTGCGTTTGAGGGATTCCGGCTGTTCTCCGGCCCCACCCAAGCGGAGTCGGAGACCCAGCAAAAAGAGGACGATGACGAGTATCTGGACATCAACACCCTCAAGGGTGACCCCAACGACGGGGACGATGAGTAGCGAGGGCTGAAGGCGGCCGCAGGATCCCGCATCCAACACCGGCTTCTAAGTGCTGTTTTGTCATCCAGCTACACTTTTCCGAAGTTTTAAGGTGCCTATTTCGACACTTTTCCGTACTTTTACACGGCTGATTTCGACACTTTTCTGGATGAAAGCCGAATAATCACTTGGGAAACCAACGCCGTTCACGCGTCATTTCGCAGGCGGCGCTTGATTTCTGTCCGTACACGTTGATAGACTTCCTCTTGCCCGCAAGGAGCGGGCGCGTTTTATCCAGAGTCGGGGTAGAGAGTTGGCTCCACGATCCCGACGCCAACCGGCCAAGAGGCACGGTGGCCCTGCCAACATCGATGAAAGGAGTCCGTATGGACAATTTCTCCGTGCGCCGCGAGCGCAACTTCCACAACCTGGTCGCACAGCCAAAACGCATGCATCTTCTGGACAAGCCGAACGGCTACACCTCGGCCATGGTCAAGAGCAGCCTCTCCCACCAGATGCGCTTTACGGTACAGAAGCTCGAGGAAGAGCTCTGTGCTGCCGGCAATCCGCATGTGCTGCAGATCAAGCTGTCCGGGGATAACCTGCGCGAACCGTCGAGTTGGAAGCTGTTTGCAGACGGCACGTGCATCGCGAACGGCTCGGGTGACTTTGCCCGCGAGTGCTTCTGCGATGGGGCCGAGGTGTTTTTGGACCTATGCCGAGATGCCGTCGAGGCTGCCGAGCTGCGCCATTGGAGTCAAAGGGAGTACGAGCTGCTGAGTGCTGCGCGTGGGGTTGCTATGGCGTAAGCGAGAGATCTCAGCAGTGTCACTAACGAGCAGAATCGATTTTTGCAATCAAGTCGTTCGCCCATGCCACGGCATCATCGACAGTCGGCAAAACGTTTAGTCCTTCTGCCTGAGAGAAATACAGTGAGTCCCAGCCCACTCCCCTCGAGATCATTGGAGGCCACTCCTGCTCCGCACGATACGCAAAGAGTCTGATACAGACCTCTCGAGTTTTTAGGTAATCAATTTCCCCGTTGGAAATTGCAATCTGGAGATCTATCAGATCATGGGCGCGCTCGCTGCCGGGGCTGCTCGCAGCATGAAGTTTTTGGGCAATCTGATGCTCGAGCCTCATGCACGGAACCGGCCCCGGTTCGGGAAACCCGAGACCTTTCAATATTGCCGCAGCTTCAGGCGAGGAAACCATATCGGGATCGTCGGCGTCGCCGATTTCGTTATGACCGACCTCAAGCGGCAGCGTCATCCACGATTTACCATTGTAGGCAATCTTGATTTCGAACGGACGCATGACGTAAGGAGTTGGAATTCCCTTCGGAGATGCGGGCTCCCTCGGAACAATGGCACCCGAGAATCCGTTCCAGCCTATAGTGAGCGAATCTTCAAGCTTCGTCATGTAATCGTTCAGTGAGGATGCCCTGGCGGTATCGAGGTCGCGCGAGAACCGCGTGACATCCTTCCCAAAGCGAATCTTCAGGGCATTTCCACCCTTTGCGGCTCCATCGGGTAGCATCTGCCCAACAACAACGGCCGCAATGAGCCTTTTAATGCGGCCCGGTTCTTCGTCCAAATCAGCGCAGAATCGGTCTATCGCTATGTCAAGGTTACGTCTGCTTGTTGGCTTCTTGACTTCCTTCACGACAGCTCCTTCATCAGTCTCTCATGCTCATTGGAGGTAATAAGACCCTCGGCTTGAGCGTGCTTGGTTGCCTCGATGAGGCGTTCGGTCATAACGGACCCCTTACAAGCCTCAATCGCATCGGCAACGCATTGAGAAGGGATTCCTTCATAGAACGTCGTTTTCGCATTCTCTGGAGCGGGCACTGTTTTTACCCAAGCTGGCAGTTTGCGGCGAATACGCTTTGGTGTTGCCACGGTCACGGCACGAGGATCAACAAGTGCAAGTGCGTGCATAGACAGCACTGATTCGCCCCACAGGAAACCCTCGTCACCAACAAGAGCCACTGCCTCCGCAAAGACATCACGGGGCGTCGGAACCCATTGGGTGAGCTTGTACACCCCATGTCCTCGGCGCATCAATTTCCCAGTGGCACACCATCGGCTCAGTTCTCCAGTGGTTACGCCAATCTCGCGTGCCTGCGCAGCAGTCACGATGCCGTAGCCATCTGCCGCCAGTTCGAATATTTCATCAAAGTGTTTCATGTCAAAAGACTAACACTTTTGTATGTCTTTTGACATAGACATGGTCTTAATCAAGCATTAGAGATCTATTTAAATTCGTATAGCATTGCAATCACCCTCTCTGAATTCGAAGTCCGCGCCGACAGCATGCGGAAGTAAAAAGTACCGGCAAGAACGATATCGAATGAAATCGCTCCCGCTGGCATATATCTTACCATATAAACGAACACGTGTTCGTTCTCATCAATTATCAATTTATCACACGCCCGCTTTAGCCGCTGCCCGCGCGAATCGACTAGCCGATAGCTCTTCGCCGACAGCGTGTGCATCGCAAGCGGCTCGGGCGCCTTTGCCCACGAGTGCTTCTGCGAGAACGCCGAGGTGTTCCTGGACCTGTGTCGCGACACCGTGCACGCGGCCGAGCTGCGCCAGTGGAGCCGGAGGGAGTGCGAGCTGCTGAGCGCCGCGCATCAGCTCCGTTTTCGGTTCAGTTGAAAACTGAGGGAATTCAGGAGCCGGCCGTATAAACTATGACTCACTTAGTAATTGATGAATTTCTGATTTGATATATAATATTTGACAAGAGTAAGGAATATTTACTATTTGTGAGGCATAAATGACTTCACCGGATGAAGAACTAGTCAGCAGGCTCCAAGCTCACCTGTCAACCATTCGCAAGGCAGCGGGTTGGAGTGGCGAGCGCCTCGCGAACGAACTGGGCATAACGAAGCAAACCGTCAGCAGCCTCGAGACAGGTAAAACACAGATGACGAAGATGCACTATCTCGCCATCAGAGCAGTGTTCAACAACGAAATCGCCGTTAATGGAAACGAGGATCTAGCAAAAATTATCCAGTTGTTCGTCGATCAACCAGTAGCAGCAGAGCTAGAGAAGATGCAGATAACCCTTAAGGAAGAAAGTAAGGGAGGGACAAAACAAGAAGCCATCGCCAAGCAGAGCGCCATAGTCGGAGCAACCGCCCTCACTGCTGCCCTAATCCCCGCCTCATCGGCATTGATTCCGGCATTGAGCTCTCTCGCGTACCAACTCGCTAAATCGATCAAGAAATGAGGTATAGAAAAATGGAGTTGGATGATACTAATCTGCCCGAGGAGAACGAAGGCATCGCATGGCTCAAACATCATAAAGTCCAGATTGGCATCGGCGCATTCGTCGCGCTCGGCTCAATCGTTGGCATCGCGATAGCCGCAAAAACGGACCATGCGACTAAAATCAAAACAAATGGCAACACCGCAGGCAAGAGTGCTGCCGCGATTATTGAGGCAGCCGCAAAGACCCCTCTGCCAGAGGTCAACCTTACCGGAGTCGAGAAGACCGCAACGGGGCTCGGACACGACTTGCTTTTATCAAATCAGGAAGTTAACAAGCGTCTCGTCTCCAGCGGAATGATGACAAAAGAGCCTTGGGGCTATAAGCTCACGGAGGTCGGCAAGCTCTTTGGGAAAGAAACGGTCAAGGTCACGCGCGCCGGTCATACCTTCTCAAATATCGAATGGGATGAAGCAGTTGTCCCATATGTCTTTTCTACAGAAGAATTGACGAACATCGATGCCAAAAAATCTCGCATCGCACAAATCATGGCCCAGTAGTCAAACCCAATGTGTCGCGTGCCCAACGCACGTAGACGAAAGGAGGCCTCATGGTCATATACAGGACTCAGGAGTGGGACGGATACGGAAAGCAGAACTACTACTGGAACGAGTACCGCCGTGAAGGAGACACGGTTGTCAAGTACAAGTGCAATAGGCACAAGTTCTTCGATGGGGACGAAAGCAGCTGGGAGGAAAGCGAACATGAAGAGGATTCATGGAGTATTGACGATCCCAGTATGCCCGATTGGCTGAATAGCTATCTCTAATAACAATTAAAACTGTAGTCCTCAAAAGCCCCACGTCCCTCAGGGAACGCGGGGCCTGTTATTATCCTTGCGCCCGAAGACGTTTCCCGTCTCAGCTATAGGCTTGGCAACCACACCGCCATGCCCAACGTCCGCTGGTTCACCGATCTTGATGGGCCCGCCCTCCGCAATCTGATTGCCAAAGTGTCGGCGTTCAGAATCTTCCGAGTCGATATCACGAGCGATACACGACCATGGAGAGCTGCAAAGTGGCCGAATGCTTGGTGCGAAAGAGCGCAAAACCCGCATCCCGAATATAGCGGTTCATCTATGCTGCTCGCAGGAGTATTCCTCGCTGGGTGTTGAGGCATTCCTTCAGGCCCTCAATGTCATTCGGCTTCTTTTCGAACAGCCCAAGAATGACGTTAGGTGCCTTCTCGCCATTCGCCTTCGAAAGACGCTCTGTGTAGTCGCGCACGGACTTAACAATATCCTCAAACTGTTCGCCCTTGATTTCGACCGTGAAGCCCTCCTTGCCGTCATTAAGAGCAGTTATGGCGCCCTCCAATCTGTCAATCATCTCGATTGTGAGTTCGCCATCCCCCAAAGCCTTAAGGTATTCCGAGAATGCGGTGTTAAAGTCTGCCATCTGCTTCCTTCGCATCGCATCTTCTTTGCTGTGACGCACATGAGTCATTCCCGCATAGATGCCGCCGCCGACCGCAGCTACGCCCGCAACCACAAGCGCGGCTATAGCAACCTTCTTGTTCTGCTTCGCGAGCTGAGCCGCCTGGTCAGCTATCTGCAATGCCTTGTTGGCTCCATTTTGAACATCTGCAGGCTTAAGGTGCTTGACAATATGTCCAGCACCGTCACGCACGACTCCACCCCATTGGACATACTTGCCAGTAGCTAAGCCCAACGCAATTTCCGTAGGGACCTCGAAAGCAACCTGTTGAATCATAAGTCACCTTTCTATGAAAGAGATTGCCGGATAGATATACACGAACGAAAAGGTGCCTCGCTGGTATTGCCGGATTACCTCTAATAATTGAGCTAGCCTATTTAACTCATTTAATGAGCTTGAACGCAATAAAGAAAAACGGGAAGGAGAAGCCATCACGCGAGAGGACAGCCGACGCCAGCCTACAGGCAGCATTCGGAGTAGCTTCAGAGAGTATTGACTTTTCCACTCGCGCATCAAAGGAGTAGCCTTTTAAAAACTCCAAACAATGCAGCCAAAACTTTTCAAAATCGTTTGTCGATACATACGCGAGAATAAATACTGGAGTTCCGAGCGGATTGTAATTAATTGTTGCCTTCCTTATATGCTCGCCAATATAGCTAGTATTCACACACGAAAGTTTAAGCCCTTCAATAATTGCTGCCTCGCGCCCATCTTTTTGCAAGAGGATATCAACTTCCCCGGCCGCCGAGCCATTTGAAGAAAGCCCATGCCTGGTCTGGTCTTTGACCTCAAAGCAATCCAGCCGTTCTAAGAAATCACGAAAGAAGTCGTTGATGGAATCCTCGGAAATGTCGTCTGTATACAGGATATTTTTACTTAAGTTCTCCCCAATTCTTACAATTTCCTCTTTGATAACCTGGGCATTTCTAACATCATCAACGAACCTGTCCTGATCAGAGGTAAAAGAAGCGGAAAGCGGCACGACGTCCTCAATCAAGAACAGCTCACTCAACAGAAGGCCGGTTGCAGACGTATTCAACGCTTTGGAAACAGCCGTACTAAGGGCGGCCTTCATTTCACGTAAGCGATCTATGGACGCTGATGGGCCAAGCAGGGTTACGTCCATAGCATTTGAATCCCAGGGGGACGGTCTAATACCCGCATAATAAGCGTTACCGAGATCTTCAAAATCGTAATGGCAACGTCGCAAGTCCGTAAGAACCTTTGTATTCGGGGCAATGGCCACTAGATACTGTTCGACACGCCGATCAAAACCGTCAGGAACTTGATAAGAATACATTGGGTCCCCCCTTCAAAATGGACGGCGCATACTACCCTATTGTTCGCTCACCTTCATGTACGTAAGCTCAAATGCCTTCACGCGACGCATTTCGGGTAGGCGGTTCTCGATGCTAAAAGCGTTGCCGCTATCGAAGCGTTGCCAAATATCCAACCCACGATCGAGCAGGATGTCCCACTTGCTATCAATCTTGAGATGTCGCGCATGAAGCGCACCGCTACGATCAATCTTCCAAGTAAAATCAAGGCCCAAGGGAGACATGGACTCCCTGATTTGCTCCAGGTATTCCTCCTGCTTGGAATCGGAATATTCGTCGGGAGCTGTGATCAGATGCACCTTTACCGAAGTCACGTCAAACTTGCAATGACGCACGACCACTTCAAGCAGCTCCATTACGTTGCGACACTGGTGGAACGTGCGCACGTACGGATCAATAATCTCAACGTTCTGCGCCCCATCCAAGTAGGCACCAAAGAGCTTCTCGTAGGAAACGCCACGTTGGTTCTCGCGCAGGGCAATGTGCCCAGCTCCAGGCTTGCGCACCGCTGGCTTCGGCTGAGACTGCGCGGCGGGAGCAGTTTCAACCTCAGCAGGCACGACAGACGCATCAACGGGCGCCTCGGCGGCGTGTCTATCGGCTTGAACAGACATCTCGAGCTCGTCGTTCGCGAGTATTCCGCTCTTGTCGCCCTCCCAAGGTACCTTGTCCAGCGAGTGATACGTCGCGGGATAGTCAAGCTCCTCGAGCGTTGCCACCTGTTTCCAGGCGCCTCCCCCCTTGGGGCGATAGGCAAAGTCAACACGCTCGAAGGTCTCGTCAATGCGAATGAGCGTGTCCTTCACGCGCTTGCGCAGCTCCAAAGCGAACTCGACGATCTCAGCGGCCTCCTCAGCGGTCTCATTGCGCCCGGGGAACAGAATTTTCATCAGGCCCGCGCACGTCTTTACCACGCCGTCACGGTCGCGCGTCGAGATACTGCTCGAAAGCTCGAAGAACCGATCGACCTCACCCGAATAGTCCATAGGACGCATAGCACGCAAGGCCTCGGCAAGGTAGTCAACGATAAAGCCAAAATCACTGCAGAACATGTCGCCACGGATGATACCCATCTCCCAGCCAGGGATATAGGCATGCAAGCGATCAATAAACGCGGGGTCATGATAGACGGGAGGCAAATCCTCGAGCAGGTCCGTCTTGTTGATCATATAGCTCACATCGTGGCTGGTATTGCCCACGAACACCATAGACGCCTCTGCCGTCACCTGTTCAATACCGCGACTAAAGCTCTTGTTGGCCATATAGTTCTTCATGATGTCAACGATATCGGCCTTGGGCTTTTTATTCTTGCCCGCGAACTCGTCGAAGGCCACACAATCCCAGTAGCCAACCAAACCGATCTTGCCCGTGGAGTTGTTCACGAATAGCTTTGCCGGCGTCACCTCGCCGCCCGAGATGAGGATACCGTGCGGGCTGAACTCACTGAACACATGGCTTTTGCCAGTGCCCTTGGGACCCAGCTCAACCAAGTTGTAGTTACGCTCACAATAGGTCACGAGGCGCGTCAGCTGGAACAATTTGGCACGGCGACCCAGTTGATTAGGATCCAAGCCAATCGAGCGGATGAGTACGTCAATCCACTCGTCCTCAGAAAATTGCGAACGGCGTGCAACGAAGCCCTCAAAGTCGAAACGTGACATCTGAATAGGCTTAAGCGAATTGAGCACATAGGGGGATTCATCGCGCGCCTCATTTGCCTCATAGGATAAATCGGCGATGCACCACACACCCGAAACGAGCAGACGACGATTCTTCTTAACTGTGTCGGAGCTCACGAGGACCTTGGATACACCCAGGTTCTCAAAGGACGCCTCATAGGCATCGCGCTTCTCGTTGAGCGTGACGGAAACCTTGTCGATGATACGCTTCTGGCCAATTTGCTTAATATCAGAACGTATAGCGCCAGCCTCGGCACGTTGCACGTAGTGCTTGGCAAGGATGCTGCGCACGCGCTCCACGCCCGCCTCAATCTGGCCTTCGTCATCGGTGGCGCAATTCTGCCCCAGCAGGTACTCAAGCACGTAGCTGGGAACCGCCGCATTGCCCTTCACGAGCTTGACGAGGTCCTTACGGACTACATAACCCGTAAATACGTCGTTCAGTTTTTTATCCAATGCGTCCATGCGCAGTCCTATCTCCAAGTGCTCAATCCCGCGACCTTGGCCAAGGCGTGCGGGAACTTGTTGTAGTTCTTCTTCACGCCATCGTCCAGGTCGATGTCCACGCGCTCGTTCGCCAGCGGGTAGATAACGTTGCGCTCCCAGTCGGTGAGTTCGCGCACCGCCGCGCGGTACTTGTCCGCCTGGCGGTTGTCGGCGGCGCGGTCACTCTGCTCCAGCTGGCCGATCTTCGCGTTGAGCTTCTCGACGTACTCGCGCAGGTACTTGGTCAGAATCTGGCCGGCCGTGCTCGGCGTGTAACGATGCATGTAAACAAGCACTTGGAAGCTGCCCTTGGGGCTTGCGAACATCCAATAGATGGGCCGCTTGCCGCCGCCCGTCACCTGATAGGTCGCACAGTGGTCCTTGTAGAATTCCTTCACGAAGTACTTGCGCAGGTCCTTGCCCAGGGCGTCCTCGATGAACCTGATGTTTTCGTCAAGCGTCTCGGCGCCATAGGTCACCTCGAGCCACTTGCGGAACTGAGTCACGATGTCGTCGCCGAACCACTCCCCGTCAAGCACGGGGAGGATGGCATCCTCATCGGGCAGGAACTCGGCATTGGGAACTTTTGCCTTGAAGTCATCCACCGTCTGCTGCACGTCGGCCAGAATCAACCCGGGTGAGAAGGTGGAGTAGCGGCCCATGATGCAGCCAACACCATAGGAGACGAGAGACTTCACATCACGTACAAGGTCAGCGCGGCGCACCGAGACCTTGTCTTCTGGCACCTCGATGGGCACCTCACCCTCCATGCCGTAGATGCGCGCAAATATGCGATTGAGCTCCTCCTCGTTGGACTTGAGTTCGTTGAAGCGGTCGTCGCAATCGGCGCTCCAACGCTTGAACCTCTCCGAAATTAGTGAGACAGAGGCAGCGCGGGCATCAGAGTAAACACCGTAGGAAAGCTGCTCGGCGCGTTCGCGCGCAGAAGGCGCAAGCGGATGGTAGTCGAGGTGCCAGGAAATCTCGAAGGCATCCCAGTCTATTCGAGACAAATCGATGAGCCGTTCAACGGCTGCGTCCAACTCATCGGTAAGAACCGCCTCGCTTAGCGGAACCTTCCTTACTTCACCGACTGATTTAGTAATGGTTGGTGAAATCTTTTTCAGAAACTCATCCCCAACACTTGAGTTGAGTAGACCAAGAATAGCCTTGGCATGTCGGAGAGGGTAAATTCCGATTCCAGCCATGTCGGAAAGGAAGCCCTTTGGCTTAAATCGAAAAGCACCTCCGCCAATTTTTGACCAAGTAACAACCTCGGAAAACTTATATTCTGGCCTATAATCTTGAACGTGTCGCGTTTCTTTAGGAAGCAAACGCTTAACGTTTTCCCCGTCATTCTTCCAGTTTATTACTTCAAAATCATTCCCGTACCATTTTCGGTAGTCTCCGCCTTTATTAAGTGGGTACCAAGTTTGCGGAGCAAACGTCAGATCGTTTACTGAAGACAGGCCAAAACCAATATTTCCATATGCGACTTCCCACCAAGCTTTAATAAACTTCGTGTTATTCCCCGTCTGAATACCTACAGACCCAGGAGCATAATCACCGAGAAGCGCATTGCCGGAAAACGCATTGCACATTGCTGGCGTAAGCCCGTATGAAATAGTGCAGTCAGGCAGACTTGCAAAATCACTCAGGCTCTTATGGTAGATGAACTTCTGCTCATCGCCTTTTATTGCGCTCGTTAAAGCACCTCTTTTGGCAGAACTCGTCTTATATTCCTGCAGATCAATATAAACACCGGTAAATAATGGATGCCCGCTAAACAATACCGTCGCACAGACCTGAACAACATCCCCAGCAATTTGTTCGAAAGCCCCAGCTCCCAAATCCACCAAAGCGACAATATCCTTGGTATCAATTACAAGTCGCCTCATCGCCTTATAGGTACGTTGAGTTAGCCATGAGTGCATCGTAACCATGCTCGAATAACCGCATGTCTTGGCTAGGCTAAATCCTCGTTTGATAAAACAGGTGCATAAATCATTTTTCTCATCTGGATACTTATTCTTTGTCCAGGTGCTCATATAGCTATTAAAATGACCTCTCGTCAAATACGGAGGATTTGCGACCACGCAGTCAACCCTGCGCGACAACGCCTCGAGCACACTCTTCATCGCGCGAAGCCTCTTGAGCATGCCCGTCCCGATCAGGTCATCCTCGCTGAAGCTCGCGATGGCGTTGTCCACGGCGGCCATGTCACCGGGCGCGGGCACATAGAGGCTGCCCACCTCGGTCATGTGCTCGAATGCGTCGAGAAGCTCGGTCGCACCAGCGATCGGGCCCGCGCCCGAGAGAGCGCCGGGTTCGAACACAACGGGCTCGAGCACCGTCACGTTCGCGTCGATATGCTTCTCGAAGAAATCGGGGTCCTTCTCGCGCGCCTTCATCTCCAACGCGAACTTGGCGATCTCGGCGGCGCGGCCGTCGATCTCCATGCCGAAGAGGTTGTTCTGCAGGACGAGCGCCGGGACGTCCTCCGGGAAGTAGCCCTCCTCCTGGTAGATCTCGAAGAGCAGGTCGAAGGCGTACACGAGGATGTGGCCCGATCCGCACGCCGGGTCGCACAGCGTCAGCTCCTCGGGCGAGTAGACCCTGATGAAATCCTCGGTCTCGCCCTCGGGTGCTATGTAGTAGTCCATCTTGTTGGCGAGCGCCGAGCCCGGGTTGTTGAGCATCCAGAGGCGCCCGAGGGAGTTCTCCACGAGATACTTCACGATCCAGTCGGGCGTGAACAGCTGCGTGGCGGGCGCGATGTCGTCCGCGGTCGCCTTGCGGTCGCTGCCGTTGAACTCCGCCTTGCGCTCCGCCACGTAGAACTGGTAGAGCCAGCCCAGCACCTCGACGGTCTCGCACTCCTCATCGTCCATGTCCTCGACGATGCGGCGCAGGATCGAGCCCTCGGCGAGGAGCCCCTGCGGCATGACGAGGCTCGACGCCGCCGCCTCACCGAACAGGTAGGGCATCGCCGCGGCGTAGCGGTCGCACACCGCCACCAGCAGCTCGCCGTAGGCCGCCTCGGTGCGGTTCGCGCCGGAGCCGCTGCCGCCGGCGAGGACGCTCTGCACGCGGTCGCGCACAAGGCGAGAAAAGCCCCAATCTGGGTCGAAGATGCCCTGGGCGGCATCGGTAAGAATCGCAGGCTGAGTCGTACCCGGACGCGGCGTCACCACGGGAACGGGCGTGTAGCCCTTCGCGTCCATGAAGCGCAGCGCACACAGACGGTTGAACCAGGTGTACGCCGTCGACTCGACGACGGCGTCCATACCCTTGTCGTCGATGGCGGTCTCGAGCCCCCTGACCTTCTCGGGCAGGTCGAGCCGCTCGGGGCTGCCGGGCTCCAGGACGGCGTCGATCCTCGCGGCAACCTCGGCGCGCAATGCGTCGCGGGCGCCGAAGGCCAGGTTCTTTATCTTGTTGGAGTCCATGTCTGCCGTCCTAGAAGTCGAAGTCGTTGCCGAACGCGCGGTTCACGGAGAGCCGCTGCTCCCACTCGGCGTCGAACTGGTTGGTGTTTCCCACGCGCGCGCTTATCCTGAGAATTGCGGCGGCGCAGTCGTCCACGTCGTCGGTCACGTGGAGCGTGACGCGGGTCTTACGCTCCTCGGAGCCCTGAGCCGCACTTGCGAGCTCAAGCGTCTGTTCCTCGGCGCAAAGGAGGCGGCTCGCATCATCAGAGTCGTAGAGGCCAACGCGCACGGTCAGCGGATTCACCTTCTCGGAGCACGGCTCCGTTTGGTATACGTCGAGGGTCACCGTTGAGCCGGTAATGGCGGGCCTTCCGCAAAGGAAGCCCTGAACCCCCGTGCACTCCGCCGTCTGACGAGCGTCGACTCGTTTTATGGTTACCACCGGAACGACATTCTCTTGCGGAGAAACACCGCCGTGGACATAGCGCGCGCCACTGCTGCGCAAACGCAAGCGTGTAATACCTCGAGGGAAGGCGAACCGCCCCTCGCCACCAAGCGAAAGTTGCGCTGAAGAGTATTCAATTAGAACGTCGCTCTCTGGCAGCGTCAAGCCCATGGCATATCTTCTGCCGTGGCTAAGATTGTGACCGGAAGCATGGGCAAGATCGGTAAGACCGTCCGCCGCGGCAAAGTTATACTCTTCGACTTGGCCATCTTGATAGAGGAAACCGTGATCGGCGGTCACGAGGACCTTACCGCATCCCGCGCGCAGAAGCTCACCGGCAATCTTCATCACCTGGGTGATTGCATCTTCGCATGCTGCGAAGACCTCGCCCTCGGTGTCGCGAGAGTCACCGCGCTTGTCAATCGCGTTATGGTAGACCATCACGAGCGGAGCGCCCTCGACATTGGGCAAACCCTCTTCAAGGACTTTTGACGCCTGGATGAGCATGGCACCGGGAATCGCTGCCTCTACGACCTTTTGACGATTGGCGAGCCCATCGGTAGCATCGCCGCCCTTCAACACGTTTGCCGTGGCCAAGTCGACCTCCATAGTCCCTTCAGGAAGTAGTGCCGCCATACCCAGCTGGGTATAACTCGGCAGCATGCAGGCCATTCCCTCGCAGCTCGCACTCACGAGGGTACGTCCCGAAGACAAGGCTCCGCCGGCGATACGAGTCGAAAGGTCGGCACCAACCTCGTAGCGCATCGCATCGGAAACGATAACGCCCAGACGCTTGCCCTTCTCGGCCATCGGGAGTTCTTTCTCGACTTTCTCGCAGAAGAATCCCGACTGCGGAGGAATAGACGAGGGCGGATAGGCCCCCGAATCCATAAGATGCAGTTGCCAGCGATCGGTCAGGTCAACGAGAAACTTGCCATAGGCAGCATCAACCTTGGACACAAGCTCGTTGGCCCTCCTCCTAAACTGGGCGGTCGTATTGCGCATGGCATTCACAAAGCAACGGTATCCCTCGTCGATGCGGTACCAATTGGCGCAGTACGCGTCGAAGATATCCTTCTCGGTTGTCGCTGCGGTGCATTCCGTCTTATATGCCTCGATTCCCTCGAGCGTCGTGACTGCAACAGCCAGAGCCTCATACTGGTGGACATAGTCTTCAAACCAGTGAGTATGCAGGCGTACGTTTAGCTCGTTTTGGGCATCAGCCGCGTGCAGCGTGCCGTCGAGAGCACGTCCAAGCATATCTGTGATAATCCAGTCATCGAAGACTGCCAGAGCATCGTTAGTGCCGATAGACTCCATTGAACGCTTGTCAGTGCCCACCGATGAAACGACAGCGTCGGAGTATTCGCGTGCCAGCGAGTCATATGAATCGCTGGTGCGGCTGCTAGCGGCAAGGTCAGCGAGTATTCGCGCGGCATCCGCCTTGAGCGACACACTGTCACAAATGAGATCAGCACAGCGTGCCTTGAGCATCTTAAGAGCAAGGTCTTCGAGGGTCGGGTCTTCACCCGTGGGTGCGGCATATCCCACAACTTCAAAGATCTCAGACCAAAGCGTTGTGACAAGCCCGCACTCGTAAATGGCTCGCAACGTCCTATCCTGCCCGCGCCCAAGCTCGGCGAGGAGCTTCTTCACCACATCACGCACGGCATCGCGAGGAATCTCCGCCCTCGATCCTACGCACGCGGCGAGCATCGCCAAACGAAGAGAACGGTCGTCACTCTTACTTAGCACGCTTGCTGCGAGGGCCTTGCGACGCTCCTTTGAGTTGAAGAAGCGTCCATGTTCGGCGAGTGCGTCGGCAAGGGCCATAGGAACGCCGCATTCGCTCGCCCAGATACCTTCCATCTTGCAAGTGAAGGGCGTGGCAGCGAGCTTTATGTCGTATAGAAAGTCATCCTGAAAACGCGGCTTTGCACCCGAACGATAAACAACAAGATTATGGGCAGGTCGCTCGCGAAGGATCGTCCGCTTGCATGCAAGTTCCGCACCGGTCGCGTCGAGGATAGCGCCGCCGTCCAAATCTAAAGAGGCGACAGTCTCGGCGTACTCGCCGGACTCGTCCTCCCAGAACAACGTCGCATGACCAAGGCTGAACTGGCCCTTGATCCTGTCCTCGATTTCATGAACGTCGATGTCCACAGTTCCTACCTCGTAACGATGATTCCGTCGTCGACCTTGGCCTCGAGCTCAGCGCGCAGCGCCTCGAGATAGTCGTCGACATCCTGCCTACTCTTGATGGTCGGTTTACCATAAGCCCCCGCACGTAGCGAGCTCAGCGCACAGGTCATGGGCGCTTGGGTCCGGGCGGGCTCGGGCTGCGACCCAGCGGCCTCCCCGTCAGACTCGTCGTTTTCTTGCGTGTGCGCAGAAGCGGCCGCAGGTGGATTGAGCAGGGAAACTATGCTTGCCGCCTTGGTATCCTTAAACGACTCAAGGAAAGTCCGTATGCGCAGCGATGACTGCTCTTCGGCGAGTCTCGCCGCTGCTTGATCGAAAATCTCTGCAAGCGAGAGACGCGCTTCCTCTGGCACCGCATCCATGTCATACGCGCTCTCAAACGAAGCGCGATATTCGTCGAGTTCCTTAGCAACGTCGGACCTTAAGCTCTCCCTAGCACGGTCAATCTCGCTCTTCGCCCGCCTGACATCACTCGCAGCGCGAGGGATATCGCGCGATTTATAACACTGAGGGTCGTTCACGACCGCAAACGCCCCCTCAAGGTCGGAGGTAATGTCGATGCCGAGGTCACGCATCTCGGCAAGGCCGGTTTCACCGAACCCCTTGACCTCATTCCACTTAACAGCGAGCGGCGAGCCTTCAATAAACTGCTTCATACTCGACAGGTCTACCTTGTCCTCCGCGAGGGCGTCAGCCTTCTCGGGAAACTGGTCGACGAGCCATTTCCAATCAGCATTCACCGCGCCAAGCGCAGCGTTAAGCTTGTTAAGCTTCCCGGTAAATTCGGTGGCGAATGGATAAGTCGAGGCTCGTCCCTCGGCAGCGCGGAACGCTGGAACTTCCTGCTCGAGATAGGTCACCATCTCGCCTGCGATGGACTTGGCATCGCCGCCAACGGGATTGGTGCCCACGAGCTTTCTAAACGAGCTCTTAATCGATGCAAGACGCTCGGGAGACACGGCCTCGACCTTGGCAACGACAAGTTTATCCATATCGCGACCAACTTTGAGCGCCTGCGCGAGAGCGGTGCCCTCGAGGAGCGATCCCGCCTTACGAATCTCGACGCGACCGGCGGCGTAGAGCGTCGCCACCGCATTGCGAACGGCAACGTCGGGCCATCCGTACTCGTCCTTCGTAAAGTGCGCAATCAGACTCGACGTGCCATCGCCGCCGACGGTTACCGCGCAGCCCGAACCCATGATGCCGATCCAGCTAAGTACCGTCTGGGCATACTCGGGAAGAGGAAGGTCAATCATCGATTGGGCCGGCAGACAGCTGTTGTAAACGTCTCTGTCGGTGTAGTTCTGCACAATTTGTTGCAAGCCCGTGTAGCTGCGCCGCACAAGTTCGCCCACAGCACACTCGATGGCGACCTTGCCCGAACCACTCACAGAGTCGGTAATGTTGACTCCAGAAACATAGAAGCGCGCCTCTCCGATCAGCTCATCTAAATCGGCGCGGAGTTTACGCGACTGCGCGTTGAGTACCGCCCTCTTGTCAGCGATTATCGCGTTGCGAATCTCGTTCGAACCACTCGCCTGGTTTACGTACTTATTTGTCTTTACAAACAAGGCGACATCGTTGAGAAACGCATTGGGATCGTGCAACACAACCGTGAGCGTCTTGGGGCCAGAGGTTGGAACATCCACGATACCACCGGATGGAGCATCGGTCACAATGTCAACAGTCAGGTCGTTACCCGAACGTCCGATGGCGTCGCCGTTCACCTTAAGATTGTATGGGAAGGCATGCGAGAAGGAACCATTCTCGTAGCTTGCGCGCGAGGCGCCAACGATATCCTTAAACGCATCGCCAATCTTGTCGCGTACATCCGAGGTCTGAATCTCCGTCGTACGGATTTCCGTCTCGATCTCTTTCTCATCGTCGGTAAGGTACTCATAGATGTTCGAGTTAGGATTACGACGTATGTAGAGCTGACGCTCAAGCTCGGCAAGCGCATCCTTAATTTCCTGCTCGAGCGTTGCCGTGTTCTGCCTGAAAGAGCCATACAGGAGCACGCGCAGGTTTCCCGGGGTTGCCTTGAAGTCCTTGCAGTATTTGACGAGCAGCAGCGCCTTGAGGACGCGGATTGCCATGGGCATGTCAGCAAGGTTTGTCTCGGCGATGCTGATGGCACCATAGACCTCGCTCTTTAACGAGTTGCGCAGCCCTTCGAACATTGAGTCGAACGTTGCCAGATTCTGGCCCTCCGTCGAGCCGTCACCGCGGTTAAGTTCGACGCCGACCTCCTGAAACACGCCGAGCATGGAGCGGGCTCCCGTAGAATGGTGCTTGCCCGTGAAGGCGTTGTAGTCGGAAAGACCACGCATTGCAGTGATGAACAGGTCAAACTGATAGGGCACGAAGGGATACGTGCCTACGAAATCGTCCTCATCCCTATAGCCCACATAGCGCTTCGAACCGTCGGCGAAGTCAAAGAGCACCGGGAAGTCGTCCTTGTACCTGTCGTACATTGCGCCCAGGGCGGGGAGGGCATCGCGGCTCTTGGCCAGAAGACGCTGCTTGATGACCTCCTTGGCGTCCTTGGACGTGAGCTGCATCTTGACCTTGAACCGCGCCTGGATCTTAGAGAAGTCGTTGGCGGACCTGTCGGTCATCTGGCCGATGGTGTCCTCCATGTTCTCCTGGCTGGTGACAACCACCCATGAAGCGCCGTCGCACACGGTGGCGAGTTCCTCTGCAACGGATTGCAGATTGGTCATCAAGTTTGAATCCTTGGCGATGTACTGGCCGGCCTCGTCGACGAAGAAGTTCAAGCGGAACCCGGGTCCGTGCGCGTCGATGTATTCTTTTACGCGCAGCGCGAAGGCGTGGATATCAGGCTTGTAGGTCTGCTGGTAGTAGCTTACGACGTTGCCGTTGGTTCCGGGCTCATTTCCGCACACCTCGTCGAAAGCCGCGGTGATCTTGGTACCGTAAAGGAGCGCCGCCTTGCGGACGTCTTCCCACGGTTTTTCGGTTGCCGCCTCGATCCTCGCCTTGAATGCGTCCAGCAATCCCTCTCGATCGAGGTCATATTCCATTTTGGCGATATGCTGCTGGTCGCCGTCAAAGTAACCGCAATGGTGGTTGAATACCTTGATGAAGGCGGCAAGGAGACCTCCCGCCTCGGTGCGGCCCTGGTTGGGCGCGATGATGTCGATGTTGAAGAGGATCGACTCGCTCGGATGGCGGGTGCGGGCCACTTCCATGGCGCCCCGCAGGGCAGGGTCGTCCTCGAGCTTAGGCAGGATGTAGTCAACTGCATGTTTGCCGGCGACCTCTTGGTCCTCCAAAAGCACCGCGAGAATCTTGAGCATGTGAGATTTGCCACTGCCGAAGAAGCCCGCAATCCATGCGCCATTACCAGTGGCATCGGAATCGTTGTACTCATCAAAGAAACGGTTAAGGTGACCGGCAAGTTCGGGAGTAATCACGTACTCGTCGAGTTCATTAGCAAGATGCTCAACGCTAGAGGCCTTCACAACGGCATCGATCGGTCTGTCGATCGGCTTTTCGTACATATACTCGTATTTCATAGAGTTGCCCCCTAAAGGTCAAACACGTTCGTCGCGCGGTAGTAGCCGCCATTTGCTTCGGACGGAATGTTCAATATGTCCAGCGAGGTCGAGCCGTCGGCGTTCTGGCGATATTCGCCAGGGAACACCAACACGACGGGTTTATCCGTCTCGATTTCGCCGAGCAGTGTATGTGTGCGGACAAAGGGAAACGTCTCTCCAACGCCCGTGATGAACGCAATGTCGCACCCGGAATCGTCGATAGCTGCCTCGACGACAGGCTTGATGACACCGCTAACGCTAATGGTGTCCTGAAGCATCATGATGAGCTCGTCGCGCGTGGCGGTTTGCTCGGCCTCACAAAGAGGCTCCCACATATCCTCGGAATCCAGATAGTCGAGAACGACGTCGTAAAGGTTCACCCGTACAGCGCGGACGCCCCTATTTGGCAGGTCATCGGAGCAGATAGCAGCCACGAGATCTCGAGCATACGACCTCTGCGCGGGGGGATACGGCAAAACATACGTCGACTGTCGCATCGTATAGCCCTTGCGGCCGAGTAGCGCGTCGTCGGAGAGACGCTCAACAATGAAAGCACGCGCTTCGGGCGATCCGATGTGTTTGAACTTTTTGGTCACAGCAAAACACCTGCCTTCGGAAACAGCTCGATATCCTGCGGAGCGCGCTCGCGAATGAGGTCCGCAAAACGCGCCGAGGGATAGAGCGGGGTGATGTTGCCCGCGTTGTCAAGGAGGCGGCACTCGCGGAGCATCCCGAATGCTCTGGACTCGAGTTGTTTGAGCGACTTTTCGGTGAGGCGTGCAAGTTCGGGATGATCGACAGACTGCTCATCTACAAAAGCGGCCCATGCCGTTCGGGGCACATCGGGCACCATATTAGAAAAGCGCGCGGCAACGACGTCAGTCGAGAACGAATAGAGCACCTGATAGGTTCGGCAAATGGCGAGCCATGTCATGGCAAGCTGGTCGTCATCGACGGCATCGGCCAAAAATGCCAGTTCATCTGTGTCAAGCATCTTGAGTCGCTTAATGATCTCGGCACCGACACGCTTGCGAGTGCTCTCTTTGTTGAGGCTGATAATGTCGTCCTCGACAATGCGACGCCTAACCTCTGCCCAATCAGAAGTCTCAACAAAAGCCCTCGCGACCTCAGCGGTCTCGAGCCTTCGGGCGCCAATGCTCGTAAAGGAGAGACTGTACTTCTGTCGTTCATTACCTGTCATTCGTAAGCTCCTTGATTAAACATTCGCGAACGTATGCACTTAAGCTTGTGCCCTTCAGAGAAGCGGCTTCCTTAGCGGCGTCACGCAACGTATCGGGGATGCGCACGGTTATTGCGGTCTGTTCGCCACTCACGAGAAACTCGCGAATATCCGTGGCGCTTGCATCTTTGCGCAGCAAGTCGGCATAACCCATGTTGACCATCCCCATGTTTGCGATATGCAATACATTGTTAGTAAAAAATCGATTCCCATTGTCTTGCAATAGGCCTGCGATGTCATCGCCTTTTCTGTAAATGAACCCTTTTTACCTCGCATGGTCTGTTGTTCAACAATGCTGCGAATGACGTGGATGCCTTATGATCGCTCCGCGTCGCTGATGCCATTTAGCACGCTTACAGACGCTTTGGAACCTAACGCCCGTTGTTCGATGCGCGCCCTTTACTCAAACGCCTACACTTGAGCATTGCAGGTCAATTACGCCACCAGGCAAGTGAGGCTAATATGCGGTCCGAAAACGAACAGATTCATTACCGAGCAAAGTTCAGGCTTTCGCCCTATACGACCACCACACCCTCAATCGTCGATGCATATCGTCAGATCTACGCCTGGGTGCGCGATAAAGAGCAACGCAAACGTCATGAGCAGAGTGCCTTTGAGTTTTTGTCGAGCAATAAAAACATTGCCTCCGATTTTATATTTGGAAACCTCAGCCATCCCGTTGGCTATTCTGGAGGCATGACCACGGGCAGCCGCGTGAGTATTTGCACTCGCGCAGCCTTTGATGACAAGCGAGGCAGGATTCCCGTCGCCTGGGCCTTTGAATATGACGAGCCCGACAGTCACTATCCGTTTCGTCACTGGCACACCTGTATTGGTCTCGAGACCGCTGAGGACGACTCATGTCTGGTCAATATCAAAGTCACCTATGCGACCCTGCCCGATTATGTGGGCTGGCCACTGCCAGAACCGGACCTCAATATTCCCCGCATCGCAAAGGTTCTGTTTTCGCTTCCCAATCATCAGGCATGCGTTGGAGAAACAGTCGTCAACACATCGTGCACGCGCCTGACGTTTGAGAACTTTGACGTCGAGTTCTCCGACAACCTTCTGAGCAGCCAGCGCGAGCTCCCTCTGATTCTAATAACCAGCGATGATACCGGTCGATATCCCGTCAAAGATCCCGGCAAGCTCGCCAATAACCTTATGGGCCTAGCCAACGTGTTTACCGCCGACGAATCTGATGGTCGGCTCAAATCAAAACTGTTCAATCTTTTTCTCTACGATACGCCTGCCTATCGTTACAACTGCCCCAAGTCGTCACTTCGTATTTACCAACCGAACATCAATCTGTCTGACGAAGAAGACGCCCGTCGACACCTCTGCATCAGGCGCGATAGGCTGAGCGAGTACGGCAACAAGACATCCACGATACTTAACCGGAGCCTAGGGCGCTCGTTCTTGCGCGGCAGGGGCGATATTGTAGACACGAGCGATATTGCCTGGTACAAATCACGTCAATCAATTGGGGCGCTACGCAGCCGCATGGCAGAGATGAAACGCCACGCAGAGAATGAAACCGTAGCCGAGGCAAAACGCACCAAAGCGCTTGCCGCCTCGTACAGCCAAGAGGCCATGGACAACCTTAAAGAGTTGTTGTCAAAAGAGACTGCCGACAGGCAGCTCTGGGAGGGGCTGGCCAACGATTACGCCGACAGCAACGCCGCGTATGAGCAGCGTATTGAGCAACTGGAAAACAGCCTGCTCGAGCTGGATGAATCCGAGAACACGATCGCCAACTTAAAGTATCGACTCCAAGAGGCTCTGGAGCGAGCCGACCACTCGGAAAAGCAGGTAGCCGCACTCAGAGCGGAAGCATGCTTTGTCGAGGGGCTCGAGGCATTTCCGCGCACCCTTGAAGACGAGCTTAAGTTTGCTGCGAATCTCTGGCCCTCGCGCATTTTCGTTTTGCCCGAGGCATACGACTCGGCACGCCGCTATGATTTTGCCGATCTTGACGAGGAATGGCAGATCCTTAAATCCGTAGCGACCGTCATGTGGCAGCTCAAGTTTGGGGAGCGCCCGACGGCCGGTGACCTCTATAGCGAGTATAGGAATCAGACCTCGTTTGACGCCGCCCCAACCGAGACCAAGCTGACTAAAAACGACACCGAGCTCATGCGGCTCCGCCAACGCACTTACAACGGTAAGCAGGTTTGCATCCTGCCGCACATTAAGGGCAACGGTCGCAACCGCCGCGACCCATTCCGCCTGCACTTTTGTTTTGATGACGAGGCGAAGCTGATCGTGATAGGCCACTGCGGCAGCCACCTGCCGACGTCAGGAACTGCCAGGCAGTAAGGCGCCGCACCAGCATGGGCGGAGGATGCCTCTTATCTCCCCTCCGCTTTCAGCCTCAGCAGCAGGTCGCCCAGCTCGGGGCACTTGCTGGAAAGGCGCGTCTGGGGTCGCTCGATCATCCCCCACCGCTGGCGGATCTCCTGGGCGTGCGGATTCACGTGATAGTCCCCCTCCATCACCTGCTTGAGCAACTTGGCGGTTACGCGCGCATCGGCTAAGGCGCTATGGGCGTGACCCGTCGACTCGTCGAACTCGATGCCAAACCACGTTGCCGCGTCACTCAAAGAGACGCACCCGTGGCTGCCCACGTCCATGATCGAGGTATAAAACGCCTGCGGGTCGGCCCAGTCCGTAGGAAATACGGAAAGGTCGATGCGCTTTGCCTGGCGCTCGGTCAAAAGCTGTCGACGATCCGTCCCGCTCCAGCAAACTATCTGGGCGGAGTAGCGACCGATCCAATCGCTGAGCCTTTTGATCACCACATAGAGCGGATCGGCCATCGCGGTGTCCACAGCCGATATCCCTGTGAGCTCGCGGACGGGAAACGCAACACCTTCGGTAAATTCCGTCTGCACAAACTGCGAGAACTCGCCCATAACGTTGCCGTGGTAATCGAGCTTGACGGCGCCGACCTCGATAATCTCGTTGCGCAGTCCACGGCGCTGGCGCTGCTTTGGCACCGGCGCAAACTCAAAGTCCAGCACAATCTGGCGCGCAAAGTTCGTCGTATCGATAGCCGAGATACCCGGCATCTTTTTGTCTGGCACGGTGAGGGCCTTTCTCCGTCAACTGCCGCCTGTTTCACAGGCAGCTACATTGCCGTAAGGATAAGTGTCCGTGCGGACATGAAATCGCACAGTGCAGCTTTCCGGCATCCTTGCGTAAAGCTGCGCTATGAGATGGTTACGTCGCTGTTATTGTCGAACATATATTCGTATTTATGGCTGCAGTTTGATAGACTGGTTGTTGTTGACGGCAGTTCCATGTGCCGGGCAGCGCCCTCCATGCGACGGGAGGTGATGCCCATGACCGATCTGACTGATTTTGTGAAGCTCCTGACCGCTTTGGTCTCGCTCCTCACGGCGCTTATCGGACTTACCGAGGCACTCAAGCAGCGTACGAAGCAGAAAAAGAGGGGTCGACGCCTCTAAGGCATTGACCCCTTAATCGAAGTAACGGCGCCGCCCAGCTCTTCACTACTTGGGCTGCCGTCGACTTTATTTTACCCGCGGACGCCAGGTCTAACAAATGGATTTTCGGTAATGGAAGCACGGCACGCCCGCAAAACCACTACGCCCCAAGTGCCGCCATGGGGATCACCGCCACGCCGTCGTCGCGTGTGTAGGCAATGCTCCCCTTTCCAACCACGACCGCCAAAAACGCCGGCGCGGCATTCTGGGCGGCAGGATTGGAGAGCACTTTCCTCTCCAGCGCCTTGAGATTTCTCGCTCCATCGTCTGCTTTCGCATCGCTCAGCTTGACCTCGATGGCTCCCCAGCGCCCGTCGTGCTCAACGATCAGATCGACCTCAAGGCCCTTCTCATCTCGGAAATAATGGACACTGTTGTCGACACCGCCGTAGGTGGAAAGGAACACGCGCACGTCGCGCAGAACGAGGTTCTCAAAGAGCATCCCAAACGTTTGCATATCGCCAAGCAGCCGCTCAGGGGTAGCCCCCAGCAACGTCGCCGCAAGTAACGGGTCGCAGAAGTAGCGCTTGGGGCGCACGCGAACGCGGGCCTTCGAGCGCATGGGCGGCTCCCATCCGCACAGGTCCTCGGTCAGCTTGAGCCTGTTGAAGAGGTCCAGGTACGCAGCGATGGTCCTCTCGTCGGGACCCGCCTCGCCGTACGAGGCATCCTTCATGAGCGTCTTGTACGTGACAGCCTGGCTCTCGTTCATGGCAAGAGCTCGCAAAAGGCCGTGTGCAAGCTCGGGCGATCATGCGATATACGAAATTACGCCATTCTCAATGCGGATTTTACGCTACTTCCAATGTAGTTTTTACGCCGTTGCGGATGTAGTTTTTACGCTATGTTCATTGAAGGTTTTACGCTTGGCATCCTTAGCGCAACGCTCGCTCAACCCCTGACCACCGGATTGCCTGAATTCCGGGATGCTGCCTCCGCTCCAAGCAAAAGGCCCCGGCTCGCGATGAGCTGCCTCCCATTTCTTGAACATTAGAACTGGGAGGCTTTCCACCCCATGCCTCTATCGGAAACGGCATCCCGTCCTGAGCATCGAATCCGGGACGTAGTTTCCGCATGCGGCCTCGTTAGGAAAGCATGTCCCACTCTGAGCGCTCATTCCGGGGTGCAATTTCCGCCAGAGACTCCGCCGGGAAAGCGCATCCCGGTTTGGAGCCGAAATCTGGGATGTAGTTTCCGCTTGAAGGGCGATCCGGAAAGCACGTCCCATTCCGAGTGGCAATTCCGGGTCACAGTTTCCGCAGATACAAGGCGACAGTCCGCAGCCCTTATCACATGCCTTCAAATATGCGATCCAGAAACATAAAACAGCAGATAGAATGCTCTTTTTCAAAAAAGTACACGTCCCTAAACTTACCAAGGTTTCATATCTAGCTACCGTTCACGGTCGCCGATTACCGCCCACCGATTCGAATGTAAAAATGTCGCCGAAAACAGGCCATCTACCTGCATGGTTAGATTTTGGTCAGCTTTTGGTCAGCTGAGCGGCAAGTTCCAGCTGATACGTTTTTGCTACCCAAAAGGAGGCGGTAGCTCATGACCCATTGCAATGACCAACTCATCGACCAACTGCTCACTCAAGCCGAACAAGAGGGGCGTTGTCTGATTCCCCCAAGCGCGGCGATCCGAAAAGCGCTCCTTCGGCGCATCGGCAGCGCGATCGTCTCGCCCATGCCGGGACTGTTCGCACGCAAAATGCGCTGGGATGAACTCAACCGAGCGCAACGTCATTGCGAGATTATCCGCACCCTTGCGATCATCCACCCCGATTGGACGTTCTGCTCGTTTTCGGCCGCCTGTCTGCTTGGGCTCGAGGTCTCGTGGCGACACCTGAACGTCGTGCATGTTTGCAGCTCGACAAAGCCGTCGGCTCGTCCGGGCGCACATATTCAGCGGCACCAGATTGAGCCGGCCGGAGCAATACGCAGAGCCGGCATATCGGTAACGCCGCCCATCCAAACGGTCACAGATTGCCTGCTGCAAACTGGTTTTGCCGACGGCATGCCCATTGCCGATTCGGCGATCTTAAAGCTCGGCCTTGCACGGGAACAGCTGATGGAGGCCGTTGAGCAACGAGCGACTGCCCGCAATGGTCGCGCGATTCGCACCGCCCTCACAACGCTTCGATATGCCGACGCCCGCGCCGAGAGCGGCGGGGAATCGGTCGCCCGAGCCGTCATGATCGAGACGGGCTTTGCGCCCGACTGGCTTCAATACGAGTTGACGGACCCCTTCGATTCGGCCAAGCCCATACGAACGGACTTTGCCTGGGAGCGCCAGGCGCGGGAGCTCACGCTGGGCGAGCTCGACGGGCTCATCAAATATACCGACCAGACCATGCTGGCCGGACGCACCACCGCCGAGGCGCTCGTTGCCGAACGACAGCGAGAGGCGCACTTGTCGCTCTACGGTCACCCTCTGCTGCGTTTTACCATGAACGAGGTCCGCTCGGCAGGAATGCTCGCGAATAAGCTGCAGACGGCAGGCATCCGGCAGACCGCGCTGCCGACATGGCTCAACGAGGTAGACCTGTAGGAGCTGCTAGGCCACGCATCGCCAGATCGCATCCCCCTATCTGGGCCGCGTTTTCCCAACGACCACGCCAACGGAAAGTGCGTCCTAGCCTGGACGCTCAAAACGGGATGCACTTTCCGGATGGCGGGCCTGGCGGAAAGCGTGTCCCGGAATCCCGTCTCAGAGCTGGACAGGCTTTCCGGTTGAGTCCTTCAGCGGAAACCGCATCCCGGAATAAACACTCAAACTGGGATGCGCTTTCCAAACGACCGGCCAGCGGAAAACGCATCCCATTCTGAGGCATGATTCCGGGACACAGCTTCCGCATGCGGCCCCGTTGGGAAAGTTCATCCCGTTCTGAGACCGAATTCCGGGACGCCGTTTCCGCCTGAGGCTTCAGCCGGAAAACGCATCCCACTCTGGAGCCGAATTCCGGGACACGCTTTCCGCTGGAGGGCCGATTCGGAAAACGAATCCCATTCTGAGCGCCAATTCCGAGACGCAATTTCCGCTCCAAGCAAAGGGCCCCGGCTCGCGATGGAGCCGGGGCCAAAGGCGCAGCATATGCAGTTGATGGTGAGCGCGGACAGCCCGTCAGTAATGCCGCCCGCGCTCTACCCTACCCGCGGTGACGGGCGCGGCTGTACGGCGTATCCACCATGGGCAGATCCGGACGCAGCTTGCCGTCAAACGCGCGATAGGCGTTCTGCACGGCGGGCGCCGTGGGAATCGTTGCGATCTCGCCGATGCCCTTGCCGCCGTATGCCACGGGCAGCAGCTCGTCCTTCTCCACGTAGATAGCGTGGATATCCGGGATCTCGGGTGCACGGAACAGTCCGAGCGTACCGTACCTTGCCTGGGGTACGCAGTCCTTAAGCGGCCAGTCCTCGGTAAGTGCATAGCCCATACCCATGAGCACGCCGCCTTCGATCTGACCCTGGATGGAGATGGGGTTGACCACCTTGCCGGAATCGTGCGCGGCATAGACCTCGCTCACGCGGCCGTCGTCGTCCAAAATGGCCACATGCGTGGCAAAGCCGTAGCAGATGTGGCTCTTGGGGTTGGGAACGTCGGCACCCAGCTTGTCGGTCGGCTCCAGATACACGTAGCCAAACTCGCATCCCTCGAGCGCCTTGATGGCGGTCGCGGGATCCTGAGGATGCATGCCCTGGCCGGCGACGAGCTCCTGCGTGCGCAGCTGATAGGCGCGACCGTCGTCGTACTCGATCTTGACGCCATCACCATGGGCGCTCACCGGGGCGGTAGGCGCAGGCTTGCCAGCCTCGATGCCAACCATGGCATCGCGCAGCAGGAAGGCAGCGCCGCGCACGGCTTCGCCGGTCACGACCGTCTGACGCGAGCCAGACGTGGTGCCGGAGTCGGGAGCGTTCTCGGTAGAGCACTCGCCGTTGGCGATGCAGCTCAGCGGCAGACCGCACGCCTCGGCAACGTCCTGCAAAAAGACGGTGTTGCAGCCCTGGCCGATGTCGGACGTGGCGGCATAGACCACAGCCACGCCGTCCTCGATGCGAATCTTGCAGCGACCGGCATCGGGCAGGCCCACGCCCACGCCGGCGTTCTTCATGGCGCAGGCGATACCGGCGTGTCCGGGATGTGCATAGTAGGCATCCTTGACCTCGAGCAGCGTCTCCTTAAGCGCCGTGGAGCAGTCGGCAATCTGGCCGTTGGGCAAAACCTCGCCCGGCTCGATGGCATTACGGTAACGAATCTCCCACGGATCCAGGCCGACCTTCTCGGCCAGCAAGTCAATCAGGCTCTCGAGTGCAAACTCGGACTGGCACACGCCAAAGCCGCGGTACGCGCCGGCGGGCGGGTTGTTGGTGTAGTAGCCAAAGCCGCGAATGTCGGTGTTCTGGTACTTGTAGGGGCCCACGGCATGCGTGCAGGCGCGCTCGAGCACCGGGCCGCACAGCGACGCGTAGGCGCCGGTGTCAAAGTTGATCTCGCAGTCCAGGCCGGTAAAGTTGCCCTCGGCGTCGCAGCCCAGCGTAAAGGTGCCGTCCATGGCATGACGCTTGGGATGGAACGCAAGCGACTCAGCGCGCGTGAGCTTGCACTTCACAGGACGCTGGAACTTATATGCGGCGAGCGCGGCCAAGTGCTGGATGGACACGTCCTCCTTACCGCCAAAGCCGCCACCCACGAGCATGGTCTCGACGACCACACGCTCGGGTTCGTTATCCCAGCCAAACATGTGGGCACACTCTTTGCGCGTGTCGTAGGCACCTTGGTCGGTCGACTGCACCTTGACGCCGTTCTTGTACGGGAAGGCGACGGCGCACTCGGGCTCCAAGAAGGCATGCTCGGTAAAGGGCGTGGTAAAGCGCTGCGTCACGGTAAACGCGCTCTCTGCCAGCGCCTTGGCGGCGTCGCCGCGCGTCACATGGCGGCTCTGGCACACGTTGTCCTTGAGCTCCACCGTGTTGCCAAAGGCAAAGAAGCTGTCGTGCAGGCGCGGGGCGTCGGCAGCCCTGGCCTCGACAATGTTACGCACGGGCTCCAGCGGCTCGTAATCGATCTTTACGAGCTTCTTGGCCTTCTCGAGCGTCGCCTCATCCTCGGCAACCACCAGCACGATGGCGTCACCCACGCAGCGGGTGATATCGCCCGCCGCGATCATGACGTCCCAGTCCTGGATAAGGTGGCCGACCTGGTTGACCGGCACGTCCTCGGCGCGCAGGATGCCCACCACACCGGGCAGGGCCTCGGCCTTGGAGGTATCGATGGAGAGCACGCGGGCGCGCGGATACTTGGAGCGCACGGCGCTGGCGTAGGCCAGGCCCGGCTGATCGAGCTCGTCGATGTCGTCGGGGTACTTGCCCTCGCCGAGCACCTTCTTGCGCACGTCGATACGGAAGGCGCGCTTGCCCACGCCGTAGTCGTCGCCGCGCTCCAGATCCTCGTCAATCTGCTTTTCGCCGCGGAGCACCGCAGCTGCCAGCGAGATGCCCTCGATAATCTTCTTGTAGCCGGTGCAGCGGCAGACGTTGCCGCGGATGGCGTACTTAATCTGCTCCTCGGTGGGCTCGGGGTCCTCGGCGATCAGCGCCGCACCCGCCATGACCATGCCGGGGATGCAAAAACCGCACTGCACGGCGCCCACGGCGCCAAAGGCGTACACAAAGGCCTCGCGCACGTCCTCGGGCAGGCCCTCGACGGTCACGATGTTGCGGCCGGCGGCAAGGGCGGTGGTCAGTACGCAGGCTTTGACGGCCGCGCCGTCCACATGGATGGTGCAGGTACCGCAGGCGCCCTCGGAGCAGCCGTCCTTGGCGGAATGGATGTGCAGGTCGTCGCGCAGGTAGCGCAGCAGCGGCTTGTTCTGAGTCGTTGTGCGCTCCACGCCGTTAACGGTAAAAGTGAATTCCTGTGCCATGGTGATTCCCTTCTACACGCCGGCGGCGATGCCGGTGCGGTCGTGAATGGCGCCATGCGGGCAGACGACGGCGCACATGCCGCACGACAGGCAGTCCGCGCCGTCGATATGGGCGCAGTTGTCCTCGATGCGGATAGCGCCGGCAGGGCACTTTTTGGCGCACATGCCGCAACCGATGCAGCTCGTGTCGCAGATCTTGCGCGCAATGGCGCCCTTATCGGTGTTGTTGCAGCGCACCAGAATGTTCTGGTAGCCGGGAACGAAGGCAATCACGCGCTGCGGGCACGCCATGCCACACAGTCCGCAACCCGTGCACTTGGAGCGATCAACGCGGGCGACACCATCGACCAGCGCAATGGCGCCGTGGGGGCAGGCCGTGACGCAGGCGCCACAGCCAATGCAGCCTTCGCTGCAGCGGGCGTCGCCGCCTGCGGAGGCGCAACCGCTTCCGCAGGCAACGTAGGCCACGTTATGTTGAATGGATTTGGCCATAAGAGACTCGCCTATTTCTTAAGGAGATACGGATAGCTGTCGCGCACGGCCTTGATGGTCAGGCGGACAGCCTCGGGCAGACCGGTGTTGACGGCATCGACCGAGACGGTGCGGACCGTGCCGGCGACGCGGACTTTAAAGTGGTCCTCGTCCACAGCCAGGAAGCCCTCGTTCTCGGAGTTCTCCATGTCCTGCTCGCTCCAGAACAGGGTGAGCTTGTCCTTGTAGGGACGACCCTCCTGGTAGGGGCAGAACACGGCGCAGTTGCCGCACTCGTTGCACATGCCGTCGACATGGACGACCTGGTGCTTGGCCAGGCCCGGCACCTTAATTGCCACGTTGGCGCGGTTGGGGCACACGTCGCAGCAGACCTCGCACACCGAGCCGCAGCCCAGGCAGCGAGTCTTGGTGCAGTTGCGTTTGTCACGGCACAGCGACCCCTTGCGCTCGTAGCAGGCGTCCTCGCGACCGGCCTGCTCGTTGCAGTCGGCGTACTTGTTAAAGTCCACGCCAGCGATGGCACGGGCGACCTCGGCGGCATCGGCGATAGCCTCGACCACGGTGGCCGGACCACGACGGCAGTCACCTGCAGCCCAGACGCCCTCGACGCCGGTGGAGGTGGCGGCAAGGCGGCCGCGACGGTCGTGCTCGACGCCCGCGGCGTCGTACAGGCTGGCATCGATGCCCTCGCCCACGGCGCAAATCACCGTGGTGGCAGGAAGCTCGACGATCTCGCCCGTGGCGACGGGGCTACGACGGCCGCTTGCATCCAGCTCGCCAAGTTCCATGACGTCGCAGGTCAGCACGGCGCCGTTGAGCGCCTTGGGCGCCAGCAGCTCGCAGAACTCAACGCCGTCGGCAAGAGCAAGATCGAGCTCTTCCTCGTCGGCGGGCATCTGCTTCTTGGTACGGCGATACACCAGGCGCACGTTCTTCACGCCAGCCAGGCGCTTGGCCACGCGGGCCGCGTCCATGGCGGTATTGCCGGCGCCAATGACCACGACGTCCTTGCCCAGCTCGAGCTTCTCGCCCTTCTTGGCGGCCTCGAGGAACTCCAACACGTCGAGCTCGGCACCCTCGCCCAAACCAGCGGAACCGGGCATCCAGGCACCGGTGGCCACGACCACGTCGGTAAAGCCCTGGGCCTTGAGCTCGTCAATGGACTCCACGCGGGCGTTAAGCTGAACCTTGGCGCCAAAGGCCAGGCAGAGCTCGGCATCGTGGGAGATATCGTCGCTCGAGATGCGGAACTCGGGGATCACGTGACGGACCACGCCGCCGAGCGAATCGCGGGCCTCAAAGATGGTGACGGGCACGCCGGCACGCGTCAGGAAGAACGCCGTCGCCAGGCCGGCCGGGCCGCCGCCGATAACGGCAACGTTGCGCTCACCGTCGTTGGCGATAGCCTGGGCGCACAGCTTGGGCAGCACGGCGGTCATGGCCTCGCGGGCGGCCTTGAGCTTGCTGGCGCGAATCTGGGCGCCCTCGGGCTCGTAAAATGCACGCTCGCAGGCACGGCCGCAGGGATGCGGGCAGATGGTGCCGGTAATGAACGGCAGGGCGTTGCGTTCGATGATGATGTTGAGTGCGTCCTCGTAGCGGCCCTCGTCAACAGCCGTCAGGTAGGCAGGAATATCCTGCTGGATGGGACAGCTCGTGCGGCACGGCGTGGTAAAGCAGTCGGAAAGCGGGCTCTTGCCGGCGACCTTGCGGTCGGGCAGCGGGCGCAGCGGCTTCTTATAGAGCGGGTTGGTGAGCGAGTCGGTCTGGATCGCGGTCACGGCCTCGAGAGAGACGCCCGCGAACGGCTTGCCATCCAGGTCGGTAAACTCGCCGGCCATCTGGCTAAAGCGCTCGTAGCCACCGGGCTTGAGCACGTCGGTCGCCAGGGTAACGGGCCAAATACCGGCATCGTACAGAGCGCGGATGTTGTAGACCGTGGCACCGCCGGAGTAGCTGATGCGCAGCTTGCCATCGAACTGCTCGGTAATGCGACGGGCGGCCTCGATGGTCAGCGAGAACAGCGAACGGCCCGACATGTACATCTCGGTGGAGGGCAGCTCGTTCCTCGTCACGTCGACGGGGAACGTGTTGGTCAGCTTGACGCCAAACTCCAGGCCGCGCTCGGCGCACAGGGCAATCAGGCGCTCGAACATGGGCACGGCGTCGGCCCACTGCAGGTCCTCGCGGAAGTGTGTATCGTCGAAGACGATGTAGTCAAAGCCCAGCTCGTTCAGGCGCTGACGGGCAAACTCATAGCCCAGCAGCGTGGGGTTGCACTTGATGTAGGTGTTGAGGCCCTTCTCGGTGATCAGATAGGTCGCGATGCGCTCGATCTCCGCCGGCGGGCAGCCGTGCAGGGTAGACTCGGTGATGGAGTTGGAGACGCGCGCCGGGATGGACTCGACAAACGCGGCATCGACATGCTCAAACTTGTCCAGGTTGGCAAGCGCCCATGTGCGGCACTCGTTCCAAACCTCGGAGCCGCTGGCGTCCTTCATGCCCTCGATGTAGGCGTCGACCTTGGGGCTCTTAATACCCTCGAGGTCATAGCCCACGGACATGTTGAAGACAAAGCCGTCCGGGCTGCCCAGGCCGTACTCGCGAGCGATCAGGTGGCAGGCGAACCATGCCTTCACGTACTCGGCAAAGGCCTGCGGAACCTCGAGCTCGGTCGACCACTCGCAGTTGTAGCACTCGTCCTGCGCCACAATGCAGGGCTTGTTCACACACTTGGAGAGCTCCTCGCCGTCCATAACCTGAACGGTCTTGAGCTCAAAGAAGCGGGAACCGGCAACGTAGGATGCCACGATGTTCTGGGCCAGCTGCGTGTTGGGGCCGGCAGCCGGGCCAAACGGAGTCTCGATGCGCTCGTCAAAAATGGGAAGCGCGCCCTCCTGGTTGGTCGTGACCATCTTGCGCACGCCAAAGATGGCGTCCTGGGTCTTGTGCTCCTCGATGATCCAGTTCATCAGCTGCGAAAACGGGATCGGCCTCATGATGTCGCTCATAGTGAGCTCCTCTCTGTAACGCCCGGCGAGACCGCGCGGCGGGCGCAAATACGGCGTAGCGCTAGCACAGCGCCGGCGACCCCGCGGAGGTCGCCTATACGCGCGTCGGATGCGGCGAAACATCCGACGCGCGTGAATCTACTTGTAATTAGTACGTGCGATCGTTGAGCGTGCTCCAGAGCTTCTTGGACTCGGCCATGGTCCACGCGTTGATCTTGTCCTCATCAATGCCAACGAACTCGCGATCCTTGTACAGGACGCGGCCGTTGATGATGGTGGTGCGGCAGTTTTTGCCCATCATGCCAAAGAGCATGTGGCCGTCGATGTTCTCCTCGCTCAGCGGCGTAAAGGGCTTGTAGTCCATGACGATGACGTCGGCGGCAGCGCCGGCCTCGAGCACACCGAGTTTGCGATCGAAGTACTTGCTCGCCATCTTGGCGTTGTTCTCGAACAGCATCGTCATGGCCTCGCACCAGCCCACGTTGGGCATGGCGGCGTTGTGGCGCTGAATGATCAGGAAGACCTTAAGGCTCTCGAGCATATCGTGGGTGTAGGCGTCGGTGCCCATGCACACGGGGATACCGCGGCGGAAGAACTCGAGCACGGGGGCGCAGCCCACGGCGTTGCCCATATTGGATTCGGGGTTGTTGACGAGCCAGGTACCGGACTCCTTGACGATATCCATCTCGGCGGGCGTCACGTGGATGCAGTGGCCGAGCATGGTGTCGGGACCCAGCAGATTGTGCTGCAGCAGGCGCTCGACGGGGCTGATGCCACCGCGGTTGAGGCGGGAGTCCCACACGTCATTCATGCCCTCGCACACATGGATGTGGAAGCCGGTCAGGCCGTTGTTGGCCTCGGCCATCTTATCCATGGTCTCGTCCGACAGCGTAAAGGTGGCGTGACCGCCAAACATGGCGGCGATCATGTGGTTGTCGTTATCGCGACGCTCCTTGGCGGCCCACTGGGCAAACTCGGCGTTCTCGGCAATGGCCTGGTCGCATTTTTCCTGGCCGCGGCGGTCGGAGACCTCGTAGCACAGGCACGAACGCATGCCCAGCTCCTGAGCTGCATCCTTAATGGTAAAGAGACTGCCTGGGATCTCGCAGAAGCTCGCGTGGTGATCGAAGATTGTGGTGACGCCATCGCGGATGGAGTCAAGAATCGTGGCATAGGCGCTGGCCTTGGTGCCGTCGAGCGTCAGGTTGTCGTCGATCTTCCACCACTGCTGCTCAAGATTCTCCAGGAAGTTGGTGGGGTTGCAGCCCTTAATGGCAAGGCCGCGGGCCAGACCCGAGTAGATGTGGGTGTGGCAGTTAATGAGTCCGGGCATGATGAGGTTGCCCCGGGCGTCGACGTACTCGGCATCCGGGTACTTGACCTTGAGCTCGCACTCGGGGCCCACTTCGACGATCGTATCTCCGTCAATGGCGACTGCACCGTTGGGGATGAACGGGGCCTGAGCGTTGCGGGTAAAGACGGAACCGTTAGCGACCAGAAGCATGGATGCTCCCTTCGACATCAGAGGCGGGGTTTGACACCTCTGACATGGCGGAGTGCGAAGCGCCGGCCTACACCGGAAACGGGCCCTCTCCCGTCAACGCTTCACCAAAGGGACAAACCCTTTGAAGTGCGGCTTGACGCCGCATGACGTCGGCGGACGAGGCGATGCGTCCGCCGACGAATAGCACCGAATTGGTTACTTCTTGCTCTCGGGCAAGACCAGATCCACGGCAGCGTCCTTGGCAGCATCGATGTGCTGAGCCACGACCGGCGTCTGCGGAAGGATCAGGTTAAGGACAATGGCCATGATGGCGGTGGGGGTTACGGCATTGGAGCCGATGACGGTGGACACCCAGGCGGGCATACCCTCGCCGGCAAGGCAGCCGCTGGCCATCCAGATACCCAGGCCAAAGACGACGGAGGTACCGACGATGGTGGTAGTGCGCTGCGTGAGGCCCTCGCGGGTGAACATGCGCACGCCGTTCATGGTGATGGTGCCAAAGACGCCGACGGTCGCGCCGCCGATGACGGGCTGCGGAATAGCGGAAAGGACGGCAGAGAGCTGCGGGAACAGACCGGCGATGGCAAATACGGCCGCGATGATCACAAAGACCCACTTGTTGACGACCTTGTTGGAGCAGATGATGCCCACGTTCTGGCCAAGGGCGCTGGTGGGAAGACCGCCCAGCAGGCCGCCGACCATAGAGGTGAGGCCCTGGGACACGATAGCGCCGGAGAGCTCGCGCTCGGTGGGCATACGGTCGATGGAGCCCAGGCAGGCGGCGGAGACGTCACCGATAACCTGGATGGCAACCATGGGGAACACGACGGCGAGGGTAATGCAGACCTCGGGATCAAACTCGAGCGCGTAGGGCATGAGCTTGGGGAGGGCAAAGACTTGAGCGGTGGCGACGCTGGAGAAGTCGATCATGCCAAAGGGGATCGAAACGATCATGCCAACGATCATGCCAAAGAACACGGATCCCAGCTTGAGCGTGCCCTTGCCAAAGTTGGCGAGCGCAAAGACCACGGCGAAGGTGATAAGAGCGACGCACCAGGCCTGCGGAGTGCCCCACAGCGGCGTGCCCATACCGCCGGCCATATACTTGACGGCCGTGGGATAGAGTGAGACGCCAATGGAGAAGATGACCGTACCGGTCACGACGGGCGGGAACAGCCACTTAATCTTGCTGTAGGCCAGACCAAAGAGGACCGCGACGGCGCCGCCGACGATCTCGCCGCCCAGCAGAGCACCAAAGCTAAAGCCCGAGGCACCCATGGCCTGCAGGGCCGGCAGGAACGCGAACGAAACGCCCATGACGATGGGCAGGCCGCCGCCGATGCGACGGAAGGGAGCGAAGGCCTGAAGGGCCGTATCGATCGCCGAAAGAATGAGCGCAACCTGAATGATGTCGGTGCTCTGCTGGCTATTAAAGCCGTAGACGCCGGCCATGATGACAGCCGGGGTGATGATACCGGCAAACGAAGCCAGTACGTGCTGAAGGGCACACGGGATCATTTCCTTAACGGGAGGCATGCCTTCACGAGTGAACAGGGCTTCAGTGCCGTTCGTAACCGTCTCCTGGGTCATTTGACCACCAATCCTCGAAATAGTTGTTTCGCATCTAACGCTCTATTGTGACGCAGTGCGGGGTTGAGGTTGTGCCTTCGTTGCATATCGTATTAAAGATGATTCTCATTCTCAATAATAATTTTTTGTTATCAGACTATTCTTCAGCTGAGATAATGCATTTCCGCAGGTCAGGAAAGTGTCTGGTCAAAATAACATCTAACTTTTCTTTTGGTCAACCGTTTACCGCCAAATTCCTACCGTTCGTCTGTATTACGCAATGTACCTGCGGATATACGAGATGAAGAGTAGCGTGTTACCATGAGAAAAAATTGTTATGAACCTTCCGATTTCACCCAAAGGAGTTGCCCGTGAACGAGACCGTACGTCGCTTTTTGCCGATGGTCGATTTCCTGGAGCAGATACTCGGTAAGAACAGCGAGATCGTCCTGCACGATTTCTCGGATCCCGACCACGCCATCGTCGATATTCGCAACGGCATCGTGAGCGGCCGTAAAGTCGGCGGTCCCGCCACCGATCTGGCGCTCAAGATCATGCACGACCCCAAGTATCGCGACCTGCCGTTTATTACGGGCTACGAGGGGCGCGGTGCCGGTGGCAAGACGCTGGAGTCCGCGACGTTCTTTATCCGCGAGGATGGCGAAATCGTCGGTATGCTCTGCGTCAACACCGACCTCTCGACCGTACGCTCCATCAACGCCATGGCGCAGCAACTCATGGCGTGCTTCGACGCAGCGCCGACGCGCACGGAGCCCGCCCCTATCGAGGTCGAAAGCCTTTCGGAGTCCACCCAGGAGCTCATCGATCGCAGCATTGCCGAGTTGCTGAGCGCGCGCGGGCTGGATGTAGCGTCGCTTGGTCAGAGCGACCGCGTGGACGTCATTCGCCACCTCAACGGCAACGGGGTGTTCATGCTCAAGGGCGCCGTGGCCTGCGCTGCCACCGCGTTGGGCATCTCGGAGCCCAGCGTGTACCGCTACCTGCAAAAAGTCCGCAAGGAGGGCTAAACGTGATCCCTTGGGGACGAAGGGAAACGGATCATTTTTGTCGCATCGCTTGACAAAAGACCCTGCAGCTCGCACGCGCTGCAGGGTCTTTTTGCATGTCATGTTTAGTTGTTACCAACACCTTAGAGAGCGGCGACAACCTCGATCTCGACCAGACCGCCAGCCGGAAGGGCGGCAACCTGGAAAGCGCTGCGCGCGGGGAACGGAGCCTCGAACTTGGAGGCGTAAATCTCGTTCACGGCGGCAAAGTCGGCGATGTCGGCCAGGTAGACCGTGGTCTTGACGACATCGGCAAAGGTGGCGCCGGCAGCGGTCAGCAGAGCCTCGACGTTGGCGAGGGACTGCTTGGCCTGGGCCTCGACGCCCTCGGGCATCTTGCCGGTCGCGGGATCGATGCCCAGCTGGCCGGACAGGAACACCATGTTGCCGGCCTGGATGCCGGGGGAATACGGTCCGATGGCTGCGGGTGCGTTATCGGAAGACACGACGGTCTTGCTCATGTTTATCTCCTTACGATCAGTTGAGAAAGCGTGAGCGCGGCGTTCACACCGGGAGGCACAGTTCGGTCTGAACACCGCGCTTGATTGGGATAGTAGGGGATGATTTTGCCCGATGCAAGATAATTATCAGATTGCAATAATATTTTATCGCCCAACGGCGTCTGTCGGCTGCTGAACGGCACGACCGGACGGTGAAGCTCAAAATGGTCCGTTTTCCTCCGTCCCCAGCGGATCAGGTGATCCATAGGGGACGGAGGGAAACGGATCATTTTTGCTGCAAGGGCTGCTGAAGACTTTATCCTGCTTGGGCCACAGGGCTCGTCCGCCGCGACAGCACCACTATACTTTTGAGTATCTGAGCATTTTGAAAGGCAGGATATGACCGCAACCGCCAGTCGAACCACCAACCGCAGACCCGAGCTTTTGGCGCCCGCCGGAGGGCCCGAGCCCTTTGCCGCCGCACTCGCCGCCGGGGCAGACGCCATCTACTGCGGTATGGGCAGCTTCAACGCCCGCCGCAAGGCCACCAACTTTACTGACGAGGCCTTTGAGCAAGCCTGCCGCGCCGCGCATCTAGCCGGGTCGCGCGTCTACGTCACGGTCAACATCGTCATCAAGCAGTCCGAGATGGGCGATGCGTTGCAACTCATCCACCGCTGCTCCACGTTGGGCGCCGACGCCTTCATCATCCAAGACTGGGGCCTGTTCTTTGAGGTCAAGCGCACGATGCCCGGCATCGAGACGCACATCTCAACCCAAGCAAACATCCACGACGACCGCGGAACCCTTTGGTGCCGCGAGCAGGGCGCCGACCGCGTGACTCTCTCGCGCGAGCTTTCCATCGACGAGATTGCCGCCATTCACGATGCCGCGCCGGATGTGGACCTTGAGGTCTTTAGCCATGGCGCCATCTGCTTTTGCTACTCGGGCCTGTGCCTGCTTTCGAGCTTTGCCATGGCGGGACGATCGGCCAACCGTGGCATGTGCGCCCAGCCCTGCCGCCTGCCCTACGAGCTGATCGACGAGAACGGACGTACGCTCTCCCCTGCCGGTCGCGAGCGCGCTCTATGCCCGCGTGACACCAACACTTCGCAGCTCGTTCGCCGTCTGTATGACGCCGGCGCCGCATCGCTCAAGCTCGAGGGCCGCATGAAGGCGCCCGATTACGTGTACTCCATCGTCGATGTGTATCGTCATCAAATCGATGACATGCTGGCCGGGGTCGCCGTTGATAAGCACGAGGACGCCGCTCGCCAGCGTCAACTCAAGCGCTGCTTTAACCGCGACTTTACGCACGCCTATCAGGACGGCACCTCGGGCGACGAGATGATGAGTTACGAGCGCTCCAACAACCGCGGCCAGATTGTGGGCACGGTGCTGGGCAGCCGTCTGGCCAACCGCGACGTGCGCGGGCTCAAGCCCGACGACCGTCGTCGCCGCGCCGCCATCGCCCGCATTGAGTTGTTTGAGCCCGTGGGCAAGGGCGATCTGTTGGAGCTTCGCCACGATGATGAGTTCGATCAGTTCCTAACCACTATCGCTGCCGATGATGCCGCCGCCGGTGACATCATCGAGTGCCGCGTGCCCCGAAGCATGCCCGAGGGCTGCCGCGTACGCGTCATCCGCAGCCAGCGCGCCATCGATGCCGCCGGTGCCGCGCTCAAGCGCGACGTGCTGCGCCGCCGAGCTATTGATGTATCTGTCGTGGCGCGCCTGGGAGCGCCGTTTACTGTCACACTCACCTGCTGTGACAACCCCGCGCTCACCGCCACCGCCACGGGCTTCACCGTCGAGGCCGCCAAGACCCGCGCCGTCGAGGCGGCAGACCTGGTTGAGCATGTGGGCCGCATGGGCTCCTCGCCCTTTGAGGCAGCGAGCTTTGACGTTTCGCTCGACGCCGGCTGCGGCATGGGCTTCTCCGCCGTGCATAAGGTGCGCGCCGCCGCTTGCAAGGCGCTGGAAGAGGCCATTCTGGCACCCTACGAGGAGCGCGCGAAAACGCTCGAGTTGCCGGTGCTCGACAAATGTACGCGCCCCATGCCCGAGCACTACCGCGATGAGCCGCAGATCTGCGCCACCGTCACGTCGCTCGACGCCGCCGAGGCCGCTCGTGCCGAGGGCGCCACGCGCATCTACATGACCACCGACGCACTCGATGCGGCCGAGCTCTCCCCTGCCGATGCATTTGAGCAGGGTATCGTGCCCGTACTCGACGAGGTCTGCCGCGCCGCCGACCACGAGCGCGTCGATCCCTGGATCAATGCCGGAGCCACCGTCGCCGTCGGCAATATCTCCGAGCTTGCCCTGGCCGCCCAGGTTGGCGCCACGGCCGAGATTCGCTCTTGCCTGCCCGTGCACAACACGCCTTGCATGGAGGCACTTGCCAAGCGCGGAGCCGGTGCGTTTTGGCTCTCGCCCGAGATCACGCTCGACGAGATCGTCTCACTCGGCGCCGACGCGCCCGCGGCTCTGGGCATCACCGTCTTTGGCCGGCCGCGCGTCATGACAAGCGAGCACTGCATCCTGCAGGTGGCCAACGGCTGCATCCACGATTGCGCCAACTGCCGTCTGCGTGCCCGCAAGCTGTCGCTCAAGAATATCGACGGAAAGGTCATGCCCGTCCGCACCGACATCCACGGCCGCTCTCGCCTGTACGATGCCTACCCCATCGACCTCACGCCGCAGGTTCCTCAGCTGCTCGATGCCGGCGTGCGTCGTCTTATGGTGGACGGAACGCTGCTCGAGACGGATGAGGTGGGCCGTGCCGTCGCCCGCGTCCGTCGCGCCGTCGAAGCAGCGCAGGCCGGCCGCAAGCCCGCCGCCCGCCTACGCGGGGCGACCTCGGGCTGCATGTTTGTGGGAATTAGCTAACCGAAAGGCTTACACGTGAACGAAGAACCTCAAGTCCTCTACTGCGACGCCTGGCTCATGGCCATCGACAAGCCTGCCGGCATGATCGTCCACGGCGATGGCACCGGCGAGCGTACGCTCACCGACTACGCCAGCGACCTGCTGCTGGCGATGGGCGACGGCTTTGCCGCGACCGACATGCAGCCGCTCAACCGCTTGGACCGCGACACCACCGGCGTGGTGCTGTTCTCACTCGACAAGCAGACGCAGCCCGCCTTTGACCAGATGATCATCGACCACGCGTTCGAAAAGCACTACCTGGCGCTCGCCGAGGGCAAGATCGACTGGAACGAAAAGCTCATCGACAAGCCCATCGCCCGCGACCGTCACGACAGCCGCAAGATGCGCGTCGGCGCCAGCGGCAAGCCGTCTCAAACGCGCGTCAAGGTGCTCAAGCGCCTTAAGAGCCGCCGCGGCCTGCCCACGCGTTCGTATATCGATGTCGAGCTGCTCACCGGCCGCAAGCACCAGATCCGCGTGCATCTGGCGAGCGAGCGTCATCCCCTGGTAGGCGACGAGCTCTACGGCACGCCGCGTCCCTGCGGCCTCATGCTCCACGCCCACAGCGTGTCCTTCACGCACCCCGTAACCGGCGAGCGCATTCACATCGAAGCCCCCTGCCCCTGGGAGCCCTAAACCACCACAAAGGGGACAGGCATCTTTGTGGTGGTTTTGCCGCAATGGCTCAGCCGCGGTCCCAAAACGTCTGGATCTGTAACAGTTAGAGCCCGTTTTCCGGTCTATCTGTTACAGATCGAGACATTCGAATCCCCCTTAAGGGAAAACCTCAATCTGTAACAGTAACTCGGCAAAATTCACCCCAGATGTTACAGATTGAGAAAAAGGGACGACGCGGTTCGGAAGTATCTCGCACTGTAACACCTAGCCCACTTTTAACGGTCCAGTTGTTACAGACTTAGACAAACCGGTAGACAACGAATGCGGCAACGCCCGGGATGGACGTTGCCGCTTTTCTACTGAGAAAACTAAATGGCATTGGCCTTAGCCTGCCCCCGCTCGCTAGACCGTGATGACGTTTTCCATCGCCCGGTACTTGGCGGGGACCTCGCCTGCGGTAATAATCGTTGCGTCGCGGAAGTCCGCGAACTTGACGGGCGCCACCATGCCAAATTTGCTGGCATCCGAGATTACGAAGCGTTTGGCCGTATGGCGCATCGAGATGCGCTTGACCTGTGCCTCCTCGATATCGGGCGTCGTAAAGCCCTGCTCGGCGGCAATGCCGTTGGAACCCCAAAAGCCGCAGTTGAAGTTGTAGCGGTCTAGAGTTGCCAAGGCATCGGGGCCAACGAGCGCCTCGGTCTCGGGTTTGAGCTCGCCGCCCAGCACCACGGTACGCATGCCGCGCAAAGCGAGATGCTGAGCATGGAGCACGGAATCAGTCACATAGGTGACATCTTCAAGGTGTGGAAGATGCTCGATGAGCCTGAGCGTCGTCGAACCCGAGTCGATGTATACAAAGCTCTCGGGCTCCACAAGTGCCGCCGCACGGGCGCAGATACGTTCCTTGTCGTCGTTATGGAGATCGCTGCGCTCATTAAGCGTTAGGTCGCGCGTCACGTGCGCGCGCTCAAGGCTCGTCGCCCCACCGTGCACCTTGGCGATACGGTGTGCGCGATTGAGCGTCTGCAGGTCGCGCCGAATGGTAGACGCCGTCACGCCCAGGGCTTCGGCAAGCTCCGGCACGGTAACCGAGCCGGTCTGCTGAACCATCGACACGATCGCGTTGAGCCTATCTTCCGCTAGCATCGCTTACTCCTCCTCGGGGTACACGACTCCCCAGTCGGCGCGTAGCTTGGTCATCAGCTCCATAACATCAGAAGCATAATCCAGCAGCTCACGCTTAGAGTCGTCGCCGGCAACAGCCTTCTCAAGATCGGCCATCTCATAGCAAAGGGCGTAAGCCTCGGTGCCGGCGTGGACCTCCTCGCGGTGGCCGTCCGCAGTCCACACGATGGTCGCGTGATCGGCACGCGGATATTCGTTGACCTCGATGTAGCACTTATCGAAGCTGATGACCGAGCGCTTGGGCTGCTTGGAGTGGAGCGTAAGGCTCACAATACCCAGCTGCTGCTCGGCATTGCGGCATACGATACCGCCCGCAACGTCGACGCCAGTCTCGCAGGTATTGCCCAGAGACACGACCTCGGCGGGCTGGCTTGCCATAAACAGGCGCATGACGGACAGGGCATACACGCCAATGTCGAGCATGGCGCCGCCGGCAAGACTACGGTTGTAGAAGCGGTTAGTCAGGTCGCCGTACTCCTTATAGCTGCCAAAGTTGAGCTGGGCGAGGTTCATGCGCCCAAAGTCGCCCGCATCCATGCGACGGCGCAGCTCCTGATACAACGGCATGTGGAGCACCGTGGTGGCGTCCATAAGGACGACGTTATGCTCGTCGGCGATGGCACGGGCCTCGTCGAGTTCGGCAGAGTTGAGGGTAATGGCCTTCTCGCAGAGCACGTGCTTGCCGGCGGCCAGAGCAGCACGCAGATAGGTGATATGCGTGTTGTGCGGCGTTGTGATATAGACGGCGTCGATATCCGGATCGGCGTAGAGGTCCTCAACCGTTTCATAGACCTTCTCGATGCCATACTGCTCAGCAAAAGCCTGGGCCTTGGACAGCGTGCGGTTGGCGACGCCCGCAAGCTTGCGGCCGGCCAGAGCGAGGGACTGGGCCATTTGGTTGGCGATAACGCCGCAACCGATCACAGCCCAGCGAAGCTCAGGAGCCGTAAAAATGTCGTCGGGGAACGGCTGATCCTGGACCGAAGCGAACGCTGCTTTAGCGGCTGCCGCGGAGTCGAGTGGAACCTGTTTAGAATCTGCCATTATGTGCCTCCTGCGTCGTGAAAAGTCTTTTTTCTGACAGCTCTATATTCGCACAAATACGCGTGTATGTGCGTGTTTTTGCGTATCTCTCCGTCAAATGGTCAACATTTTTCTTTCTAAAATGTTCAGCTAAAGTAAACTTACATTCAGGATAATTTGAA